>CAJTRL010000013.1 GCA_910578715.1 uncultured Lachnospiraceae bacterium
CCGACAGATAAATCATAATGAATGTAGAAATGCTTAAAAAGATATTTGAATTGTGAGATATTTATAGCACAGGTGGAAAGAAAATGCAAACAAATTTTGGGGACAGGTATGTAGAAAAAATAAAGACGAAATATCGTTTGCTCAATATAAGAATCTATATGCTGTATAAAAGGAAAATATTGTAGAAATATCATACAACATCCGGTATTATGCAATTTTATAAAACCGAGGTTACAGCTATTAAATGAAAACGTAGTCTTTACATTTTTCTGTTATGAAACAGTACTTCTGCGGAGGCTGAACGGTTACGCGCGGTCAGCGGTCTGGCAGAGGGTAGACAAATATCAATAAAAAAGGTATACTTAACACAGATTTGCAATCGAATCAATGGGGATAGGAGAGGGATACGGTATGGAGTACGGAGCGGTTCCTTTTGAAAAGAGAATCAGGGAAAATATTAAAAATTATGCAATGGATAACCTGTACCCGGTGGACTCGCTGAGGGCGCATTTAAAGGCGCTTGCCGCGATGACGGGTGCGGAACTTCTGCTGACGGACCGACACGGGGAAAAGGTGGTTTCCGTCGGAAATTTTGCCGGATTTCTGCCGGATGTGGTTGGGGAACCCGGAAAGAAAGTGCGGGTCTGCAACAGGACGATTGCCCATCTTTATGTAAAAATGGATGGTGTGGAGGCCCAAAAAGCGCCGCTCGTGGAAGAGATGCTCGAAGCGGAAGTAAAGATGTTCTCCTGTCTTGGTGAAGAGGCGTACAGACACAGGGAGTACGCAATCTATATGGACGAACTGGAAGAAAAACTGGGCGAAAAGCATGTTCAGACGGTGAACGGGGAGACGAAAGATGCGCTGACCGGCGTTTATCATAAATTCTATTTTGAGGAGCGCATGCGGGCGATGGATGCTTCAGAGGTCGTTCCGGCAGCCATTATCAACGCCAATATCAATGACTGGAAATATGTCAACGACCATTTTGGCGACGAAGAGAGCGACCGCCTGATTAAGACTATCGCGGGATTTCTGCAAAGGGAGGCAAAACAGGATTATGAAATCGGGCGCGTTGACGGCGATGTGTTTGTCGTGCTGATACCGATGGCAGACGAGGGAGAAGCGGAGGATTACTGCAACAGAGTCCAGGCGGACTGCCTTGCTTTTGAAGATGAAAAGCTCGCGCCTTCCGTAGCATGCGGCATTGTCTACAAAACAAATGTGGAGGAAAAAATAGCGGATAAGCTGCCGGATGCGGAATATGAAATGTTTAACAACAAGTTTGAGATAAAGAACGCGCCCGGGTACCGGGAACGATTGGAAAAAGGAAAGTGAAAAATGCCGGGCCACAGCGCCCGGCATTTGACTATGCGGATTCGGGTGTCAAAAGGTGCCTTTGTAAAACCATATATAGCATAGTGCACAAAACATTCACGAAGTCGTCCTGTGCAGGAGAATGAGATTTTCTTAATATTACGTTCAAGTTTTAGTAATTTCGGGACATGGATGTCCCGAAAAGCCCGTAATGAGCATGGATGCGAATGACGGGCGGTTGCGTACGGATTCGTAGTCCTTGCCGGAATATTTAGAAAATCCATTCGCCGAAGCCGGACACGAGGGAATATTTTGTGCAATATGCTGTAACATTTTTAGAATGGCACCTTTTGACACCCGAATCCTATGCGGAGAAACGGCAATTCTAAAAAAAGTATTAAATTCTATTTTTTGGGAGAGAATAAGAAAATAAAAGAAAAGAGAAGAAAACAAGAGATAATTTCATGAAAATAAGAGACATATAGATTTATTTCAGTTTGCAATGTGATAGTGATGAAACTAATATATGCTTAACGATTAGCACTCGACACAAATGAGTGCTAACAGAATAACAAATGGATGGCGGACGCATAAAAATAAAGAAAAGCGTCTGTTAGAAAAAGGAACATTATAATAAGGAGGCAGAAAATATGAAATTAGTACCACTTGGTGACAGAGTTGTATTGAAGCAGTTAGTAGCCGAGGAAACGACCAAATCAGGTATCGTTCTTCCGGGACAGAGCAAGGAAAAACCGCAGCAGGCAGAAGTTATTGCAGTAGGACCGGGCGGCGTTGTAGACGGCAAGGAAGTGAAAATGGAAGTGAAAGTTGGCGACCAGGTCATCTATTCCAAATATTCCGGAACGGAAGTGAAAATCGAAGAGGAAGAGTATATTATTGTAAGACAGAATGATATTCTGGCAATTTGCGAATAGCGAAGGGTGAGAAGAAAATCTAATGCTTGCGCCAGAGGGCGCATCGCAAAGATTTTCTACGGTTCCGTGAGACGGAACCTTTCTCACCTGACAGAATCGCATTAATGCGATTCTGTCGGGGAAAGTTGGAAATATAAATGTGCTGCTTATAAGTGCAGCGTATAAATCAGCAAATAAATTCAGGAGGAAGATTCATCATGGCAAAGGAAATCAAATATGGAGCAGAGGCAAGAGCCGCTTTGGAAGCCGGCGTTAATAAATTGACCGATACGGTAAGAGTAACACTCGGACCGAAAGGAAGAAATGTCGTACTGGATAAGTCCTATGGCGCGCCGCTTATCACAAACGACGGCGTAACAATCGCAAAAGAAATCGAGCTGGAAGACGCTTTCGAGAACATGGGCGCACAGCTTGTTAAGGAAGTTGCGACCAAGACAAACGATGTAGCCGGAGACGGTACGACAACCGCTACCGTTCTGGCGCAGGCAATGGTTAATGCGGGAATGAAGAACCTGGCGGCGGGCGCAAATCCGATTATTTTAAGAAAAGGTATGAAGAAGGCGACGGATGTTGCAGTAGATGCGATTGCGAAAATGAGCTCCAAAGTAAACGGCAAGGAGCATATCGCAAGAGTAGCGGCGATTTCCGCAGGCGATGAAGAAGTAGGACAGCTTGTGGCGGACGCGATGGAAAAAGTTTCCGGCGACGGTGTTATCACAATCGAAGAAAGTAAAACGATGCTGACCGAGCTGGACCTGGTAGAAGGTATGCAGTTTGACAGAGGATATATTTCCGCTTATATGGCGACCGATATGGATAAGATGGAAGCAACGCTGGAAAATCCGTATATCCTGATTACGGATAAAAAGATTTCCAACATTCAGGAAATCCTTCCGATTCTGGAGCAGATTGTACAGTCCGGCGCAAAACTGCTGATTATTGCCGAAGACGTGGAAGGCGAAGCGCTGACAACACTGATTGTCAACAAACTGCGCGGAACATTCAATGTAGTAGCCGTAAAAGCGCCCGGATATGGCGACAGAAGAAAAGCGATGTTAGAGGATATTGCGATTCTGACAGGCGGTCAGGTTATCAGCTCCGAACTGGGACTGGAATTGAAAGATGCTACGATGGAACAGCTTGGACGCGCGAAATCCGTTAAAGTACAGAAAGAGAATACGGTTATCGTTGACGGTGAAGGTGATAAAGCGGCAATCGAGGCAAGAATCGGACAGATTCGGAAACAGATTGAAGAAACCACATCCGATTTTGATAAGGAAAAATTACAGGAGCGTCTCGCAAAACTGGCGGGCGGCGTTGCGGTAATCCGCGTGGGCGCTGCGACAGAGACAGAAATGAAAGAAGCGAAACTGCGTCTGGAAGATGCGCTTGCGGCAACAAGAGCGGCGGTGGAAGAAGGTATTATCGCGGGCGGCGGTTCCGCATATATCCACGCAGCCAAAGAAGTTTCCAAACTGGCTGACACGCTGGAAGGCGATGAGAAGACAGGTGCGCAGATTGTATTGAAAGCGCTGGAATCTCCGCTGTATCATATCGTTGCGAATGCGGGACTGGAAGGCTCCGTTATCATCAGCAAGGTAAGAGAATCCAAAGTGGGAATCGGCTTTGACGCGCTGAAAGAGGAATACGTTGACATGGTAGAGGCTGGTATTCTGGACCCGGCCAAAGTTTCCAGAAGCGCATTGCAGAACGCGACGAGCGTTGCATCTACGCTGCTCACAACAGAGTCAGTCGTTGCAAACATCAAAGAAGCGGAACCCGCAATGCCCGCTGGCGGCGCCGGAATGGGCGGAATGATGTAAGGATTTAAATTTGCTCCGCAAATTAAAATTGACAAATTTGCGGAGCAAATTTGTCTGCAGCGTTAAGAACTTCTACGGTTCACATTAAGAAATAAAAGAGGGACACAGGCAGTTTGTCTGTGTCCCTTTTTGGGGCGTAAAGGCCCCTTTTATTTCTTTTTCAGATAATGGTCGATGCGGTTGTAAAGGAAGCTGATGACAAAGCAGAGGAGGCCGCAGACAAAGAAACTGACGGCATTTTCCAGTGTGCTGTCGTACCGGATATCGAACATAATTAATTTAATGACACTGACCATAGAGAGAACCAGGCCGTACAGACGGAACGCAGTGGTATTTTTGTAAAAACCGATAACGATGCTCAGGATAGAAAACAGCAGAAGGCTGATGCTGATTAGATAGCTGGCGACCTCATAAGAACCGAGAATGCAGAGCATCAGCAGTGTATATTTGAAGGCCACATAATACCCGGCGCGGGCGTCTTTTCGCAGGATTCTGCCGGAATTGACCGTAAAGAGCAATACCGTTATCAGAATGACTGGAATCTGCCAGAGCGCGCTGTATAAAAGGATGCAGCCGGCAGCCATCAGCAGACCGTTTATGAGGCAGGTCATGATTTCAACGGGCTTTTCCTGGCCCAGGTATTGAAACTTTGACAAGGCAAGATGCAGCGCGGCGATGACAAAAAAGGTAATCAGTTCGGATTTTAAATAGCTCTGGCTGATACTGTTCTGTGAAAGAAGGGCATAACTGCAGTCGCCGACAACGAACATGACTGCGAGCGTCAGCGCGAGATACCCGGCAACGCTGAAAGGAACATCGTCCGTTCTGGAAGCGAAATACCAGAACAGGGCGTAAGATAAAACGACCATGATGAGATGTTCCGGGCCTCCGGCAAGCGGTAAAAAAGCAGCAAGGAAGGCAATACCCGCGTAAAGGTAGGTTTTTTCTTTTTTCAGACCGCCATAGAGCAGAAACGGAATGAACGTAAGATACCCGCAGAGGTGACTGCTTATGAAATCGGCGTGATAACAGGCGGCCCAGATAAGGAGAAAGGAAAAGAGCTTCGAAATGATTCCGTATGCGGTGTTCTTCTTTGTGATATAAAATAATAAAATGACAGACAGCACATATACGAGAGTCGGAAAAACCTCTTCCGGCCAGTCTGTCAGCAGGCCGAGCAGGCAGACGAAAAGACAGGAAGCGGCAATTGTCAGAAACTGGAAGGCGATGCCCTGTACGGATTCTTTGCGGTAAAAAAGGAAATACTCCAGTAAAAGGAATAACAGGAGCAGAACGATGGAGGCAGTTTTCAAAACCGCAGAGCCCGGATAGAAAACGGAATCCAGAAAGAGCGTTCCGATAGTCAGGATGAATACATCCGAGAGCCTGAAAATATGATTGCACAGCGCATACCATCCGCCGTCTTTCTCCACATTGGCGGCTTTAGAATCTTCCGCAGCATTCCGTCGCGGGAGCCGGAACAGCGGCGTGTTTGCAAAGACGAAAGCGGAAATCAGGTAAAATACCGTAAGGACGAGAAATTTCGCCGCATCGGCATCATAAACGCACAGCGCCGTTCCGAGAATCATGGAAATCAGGATGCCGAGCTGCCCGATGATATGGAAAACAAGACTTTTTAACCGGGCCAGATATCTGACGAAAACAGCCCATACCAGAATCAGGGCGTATAACATGAAATCGCCGAACACCTTAAAATACAAATCGCTTAACAATAAAGAGATATACAGGGAACCGCATCCGCATCCGATGACCGCGAGATAAAATTTGTTTTCCGGATTTTTGCCGGACAGAACAAAGCCCGCCGTAAGAAGGCCAAAACTGAGAAGATACAGCCCGGCCAGCTTCATCGTATCGGTAAGATAGGGAAGCATGAGCGTGGCAAAGATAATCAGGCTGATAAAAATCAGCACGGAGGCAAAAATACCCATGAAACTTCTGCCGAAAAGTTTCTCATAATCTTTGCGGGGAAGGTTCGGAGAAACAGGACCCGGCGCCGGGTAAGGCCCGGCGTTTCCGAATGGCTGGGATGTATACTGTGGAGTCTGAGGCGCCGCGTGCGGCGGAATGTCGGCCGCCATTCCCGGCTGTGGCATCATTCCCGCCTGAGCTCTGAAAGGGTCAGAATTTGCCTGCCGTGCAGCAGCTTCCGCATTCTGCCTGTCCTTCAGCATCCGAAACTGCTGATTCATGTATTTGAGCTCGGTTTCCAGATAAAATATTTTTTCCTGGCAGAGCGCTTTGCTCTCTGGCGTCTGTTCGCTGTGGGAACACTGATAGATTAAATCGTTCAGCCTTTTGCGGGTTTTCAGCAATTCATTTTCAAAATTCAGGAGGTCGATTTCATTTTGATTCATAAGCGGTGAGCCTTTCGGGATTCTTGCACATAATATATAATAATATAGGAAAAAAAGAGTGCGCTTTTTCTTAAAATGGTAACATTGATGCACGGCGCCGTCAAGAAAATTGACGGGCCGGAAGGTGTCGGCGGCTGTTTTTTTGGCACGATTCATATTGACTAAGCAAGGCGGTTCATGTATTCTTAAAATATCCTTCAAAAAAGAGCAGAACAAAGCGACTGGTGAGACTATGGCAACAGAAGAAAAGAAAGAAGTTGTTTTTGACGACGGCAGAATTGAATCGATAGAAGAGTTTCAGAGTCCTGAGGCATTATATCAGGAACTGATTACCCGTGTGCGCAAATATCACCCTTCGGATGATATTTCTTTAATTGAAAAGGCATACGGAGTGGCTTATGAAGCTCACAAAGACCAGGTCCGCAAATCCGGGGAACCTTATATTATTCATCCGCTGTGCGTTGCGATTATTCTGGCGGATTTGGAACTGGATAAGGAGACGATTGTGGCGGGGCTTCTGCACGATGTGGTGGAAGACACGCCGATAACGGATGAGGAGATTGCGGATACATTCGGAGCGGATGTGGCGCTGATTGTGGACGGTGTTACGAAACTGGATAAACTGAGCTTCCGCGGGGAGCCGGGAAGCGATAAAGACGCGGAAAAACTGGAAAGACAGGCGGAAAATCTGCGGAAGATGTTTCTGGCGATGGCGAAGGATATCCGCGTGATTTTAATCAAACTGGCCGACAGGCTTCATAATATGCGTACGCTGCAGTACCGGAATGTGGAGAAACAGCAGGAAGTAGCAAGGGAAACGCTGGATATTTATTCCCCCATTGCACAGCGGCTCGGCATTTCCAAGATTAAAGTGGAACTGGATGACCTTTCTTTGAAATATCTGGAACCGGAAGCCTATTATGAACTGGTAGATACGATTGCGGTCCGCAAGAGCGTGCGGGAAAAGTATATCCAGACAATCGTGGACGAAGTAGGAGAGCATATTGCCCGCGCCGGCATCAAGGCGCAGATAGACGGCCGCATCAAACATTTTTTCAGCATCTATAAGAAAATGAAAAATCAGAATAAGACCATCGACCAGATTTACGATTTGTTTGCGGTGCGCATCATCGTAGACACGGTCATGGACTGTTATGCGGCGCTCGGCGTGATTCATGAGATGTATAAGCCGATTCCGGGCCGTTTTAAAGACTATATTGCTGTGCCGAAGGCCAACATGTATCAGTCGCTTCATACGACGCTGATAGGTTCTTCCGGGCAGCCTTTTGAAATACAGATTCGAACCTATGAAATGCACAAGGCGGCGGAGTATGGAATCGCCGCGCACTGGAAATATAAAGAGGCCTCGGACGGCAAGAAGGTAGAAACACAGGAAGAGGAAAAGCTGGTCTGGCTGCGGCAGATACTGGAATGGCAGCAGACGGCGGAAGATAATAAAGAGTTCATGAAGCTGTTAAAGAGCGATTTAAATCTTTTTTCCGACCATGTTTACTGCTTTACGCCCACAGGGGACGTGAAAAATCTTCCGGCGGGCTCGACGCCGATTGACTTCGCGTACAGCATTCACAGCGCGGTCGGCAATAAAATGATTGGCGCCAGAGTGAACGGCAAGCTCGTGACCATCGATTATGAAATCAAAAACGGCGACCGGATTGAAATTCTGACTTCCCAAAATTCCAAAGGGCCGAGCCGTGACTGGCTGAATCTTGTCAAAAGCACACAGGCGAAAAATAAAATCAATCAGTGGTTTAAACAGGAATTAAAAGAAGATAATATTGTTAAGGGAAGAGAACTGCTTCTTAATTATTGTAAGGCGAAATCCATCAATACACAGGATATTCTGATTCCCCGGTATGAAGAAGCCATTATGAAAAAATACGGGTTCCGGGACTGGGACTCCGTCCTTGCGGCGGTTGGACACGGCGGCCTGAAAGAAGGCCAGATTATCAACCGGATGCAGGAACAGTACGATAACGACCACAAAAAAGAGATTTCGGACGAGGAAGTTATTGCCGAGGTTAAGGAAAATGCACAGAATAGCCGGATGCGGCCGAGAAAAGGAACGAGCAGCATCGTGGTAAAAGGCATCCACGACGTGGCAGTGCGCTTTTCCAAATGCTGCAGTCCCGTGCCGGGAGACGAAATCGTTGGTTTTGTCACGAGAGGACGCGGTGTTTCCATCCACAGGACGGACTGCATTAATATTCTGAATCTGCCGGAAATCGACTGTGTCAGGCTGATTGATGCGGAGTGGCAGCAGGAGGCGGCGGATGGCGGCGATGAGAAATATCTGGCGGAAATCAGCATCTATGCCAACAACCGGAACGGTCTGCTGGCGGATGTTTCCAGGGCGCTGACGGAAAAAGACATCGATATTCTGGCGTTAAATACGCGGATTAACAAACAGGGGACGGCGACGATTACGGTCAGCTTCGAGATTCGCAGCAGAGAGGAGCTGAACCGGATTATTGATAAAATCAGAACGATAGACAGTGTTATCGATATTGAGAGAACGACGGGCTGACAAATACGCGGCGGAAACGGAAGATGACATAATCGCGGTGGAAAACAGGAACTGGCGCGGCGGAAGCGGGAAGGAGTATATACCGGATGGGAAATTTGAAAGTAGGCAGACTGATGCTTGGCATCTGCCAGACCAACTGCTATTTTGTTTATAAAGAGGGCGAAAAAGACGTTATCTTTTTTGACCCGGCGGATAAAGGCGATTATATTTATGAAGCATTGAAAGAAAAAGGTTTTCAGGTAGCTGGCATTCTGCTGACGCACGGACATTTTGACCATATCTGGGGAACGAATAAGCTGCGGGAGCTGTCGGGCGCGCCGATTTACGCCTATGAAGAAGAAAAAGTTCTGTGTGAGGACGCCGTTACCAATGTATCGGACCAGGTGGGCAGACCTTATACGGTCATACCGGACAGATATTTAAAGGACAACGAGGAAATCACGATTGCAGGCATGACCTGTAAGCTGCTGGCGACGCCGGGGCATACGGTCGGAAGCTGCTGTTATTATTTTGAGGAGGACAGCATTCTCATAAGCGGCGACACGCTGTTCCAGGAATCGGTGGGAAGAACGGACCTTGCGACGGGAAGCATGAGCGCGCTGATTCGTTCCGTCAGGGAAAGGCTGTTTATTCTGCCGGATGACGTCAGGGTATATCCGGGGCATGGCGAGACGACGGACATCGGCCATGAAAAGAAGTATAATCCGTTTTTATAATATCAGAACAGCAAAGAACGTGTTTTCAGGCCGTTCTTTATGAAAATATGCGGTTGAAAGAAATAAATCTTTCAGCCGCAAATTTGTGAAAAATGCCGTTCATGCGGCGGAATGAGGGAAACATGGTGGAACAGATATCGTCGCTTGCCCGCGAAGTTATCCGGCTGGCGCATGACGGCATTCTAATTAATATGCGTTTTCTGGATGTGGCGCTCGATAAGCTGAAGCTGGAAGAACGGGAGCAGATGGGGGCCTTTGCTTTTGACGGCAGTAAGCTCTATTATGACCCGGCGCTTTTGCTGGCCAGGTATCGGAAAGAACCTCATTTTGCGGTAAGGCTTTATCTGCATGTGCTGCTGCACTGTATTTTTTACCATAGTTACCAGACCGACAAGCTGGAGCGGGAGCTGTGGGATTTATCGACCGATATCGCGGTGGAGAATACCGTTCTGGAAATGAATCTGCATCTTGCCGCGCTTCCTTCGGACGCGATTCTCCGGGGCCGTCTGGATATTTTGAAAAAACAGGCTGGAGGGCTTACGGCGGAGAAACTTTACAGACATTTCAGGATAGAGCAGCCTTCCGGCAAAGCATTGAAAGAGTGGCGGGAGCTGTGCCATTACGACGAGCACCTTTACTGGGACCGGAAAGAAGAACTGACGCTTTCAGGGGAGGAATGGCGGAAGGTCAGCGAACGGGTCAAAGCGGATTTGAAATCTTTTTCCAAAGATAAAAACAACGGGCAGAGCATGGAGGAAAATCTGAAAGAGGCCATCCGGGAAAAATATGATTACAGCGACTTTCTGCGGCGGTTCATGACGATGGGCGAGACAATACAGATAAACGACGATGAGTTCGATTATATCTATTATACTTATGGTCTGTCCCACTATGGAAACATGCCGCTTATAGAGCCGCTGGAATACAAGGATGCCAACAAAATCAGGGACTTTGTGATTGCGGTCGATACATCGGCTTCTTGTCGCGGCGAACTGGTACAGGCTTTTCTTAATAAGACTTACCAGATGATGCAGCAGAAGGAAAATTTTTTCCGGAAAATAAACGTGCATATCATCCAATGCGATAACGAGGTGCGCAGCGATACGAAAATCACCTGTCAGGAAGAATTTGATGCGTTTATGAAAAACGGCAGACTGAAAGGGTTTGGTTCCACGGATTTCAGGCCGGTTTTTGAATATGTGGAAGCCTTACGGGAAGCGGGAGAGTTTGCGGACTTAAAAGGACTGCTTTATTTTACGGACGGCTATGGCATCTACCCGGAACGGATGCCGGATTATGATACTGCTTTTATTTTTCTGAGGGAAGACGGAGAAGCGCCGGAGGTACCGCCCTGGGCGATTAAGATTGTGCTGAATGGAGAGCTATAATGTTAAATATTAAACAAGCCAAAGAGTATATTAAGGAATCTGTAAAACTGTATTTGAAGAAGGACGAAGAGGGCGAATACCGGATTCCTCTGGTCAGGCAGCGGCCGATTTTTCTGCTGGGCGCGCCGGGCATCGGCAAAACGGCCGTCATGGAACAGATTGCACAGGAGCTGGGCATCGCCCTCGTCTCTTATTCCATGACGCATCATACAAGGCAGTCGGCCCTGGGCCTTCCTTTTATCGCCCATAAGGAATACGACGGGCTTTCCTATGATGTTTCCGAATACACCATGAGCGAAATCATCGCTTCGATTTATGATGTGATGAAAGAAAGCGGCATCAGGGAGGGGATTCTTTTTCTGGATGAGATTAACTGTGTGTCGGAGACGCTTGCGCCTTCCATGCTGCAGTTTCTTCAGTACAAGGTGTTTGGCCGTCATCAGGTGCCGGAAGGATGGGTCATCGTTACCGCGGGAAACCCGCCGGAATATAATAAATCGGTACGGGAATTTGATGTAGTCACGCTGGACCGGATGAAAATCCTGGAAGTGGAGGCGGACTACGGCGTATGGAAGGAATATGCGAGGAACAGAAACCTCCATACGGCCATTCTGAATTATCTGGATTTGAAAAAAGAAGATTTTTATCAGGTTGAAACGACCGTCCGGGGCAAAAATTATATTACGGCAAGAGGATGGGAAGACCTGTCCGAAATGATGCTGCTTTATGAAGAGGAAGGCATGAAGGTGGAAGAGACGCTGGTGGAGCAGTATCTGCGGAATCCGCGGGTGGTTAAGGAGTTTACCGCCTATTACGATTTATACCAGAAATATAAGAAGGACTACCACGTTGAAGATATTTTGGCGGGAAAAAGTACGGCGGGAGCGGGGGAAAAGGCGAGAAAGGCCGATTTTGACGAACGCCTCTCCCTGATGGGAATGCTCATCGACCATGTACAGCGGGATATCCGGGAAAATATGGAAAAACTCGATTATCTGAGCGCTCTTCTCGTGCACATGAAGGCGGTTCGGAACGCGGCGGAACAGGAGAATGCCGCGCCGTCCCGGAATGCGGTGGAACAGGAAGAAGGCGCGTCAGGACGCGGGAGTCGGACAGTGCCAGAGGAAGGTATGGAAAATCGGCCGGGCGAAGCTGTGCGGACGATTCTGGAGAAACAGATTACGGGCAGACAGAAAGGGATGGAAGCTCTGCAAAAAGCGGGTTCCTTATCCGAAAGAGAAAAGCGGAAGCAGCGGAAGGCCATTCGTTTTCTGCAGGACTGCGGACGGGAACTCCGCCTGCATGACGTGCCCGATGCCGATGCGGCGGTACGGCTTCTGAAAAACCGATATGATGAGGAGGTTACTTCATATAGAAGGGAAACGGAGGAAGTCGGAAATGAACTGCATTATCTCTTTGCTTTCGTGGAGGATTCTTTCGGCGCGGGCAATGAAATGCTGATTCTTCTGACAGAGTGCACCGTCAACCAGGATAGCGCGAAATTTATCAGCATGTACGGCTGCGAGGACTATCGGAAGCATCATGAAGAAATGATGGTGTCAGAACGGAGCGATTTGCTGATGCAGCAGATAGACCTGGCTTTGCAGATATAGGGCGGCGAAAGGAATCCTGGCAGAAAAGAAGTCTGGGCGGCGAAGGCCCCTGACGGGAAGAAGGTCTGCATGGAGAGCTGTCCGGTGAAAAAAAGAAAGGGATGGAATCTGGAGGGAGCATGAAAACGCGGGAAATCGAAACACAGCACGGCATTCTGCAATACGAGGTACGGGAAGATGGCGTCGTTCTGACCGGATACCGGGGCAGGGACATTGCCCTTGCCATACCAGAGCGGATAGAAGAAAGGCCGGTCACGGTCATTGGAAAAAAGGCTTTTCTGGGAGCAAAGAATTTGCAGCAGCTTTTTCTTCCGGAGAGCATTGCCGTAATACAGGACTGGGCCTTTGCCTGCTGCAGTGCGCTCAGGGCGCTGGTGCTTCCGCGGAAAACATTAGAGACAGGACAGGGAATCCTGAAAGACTGCTTCCGGCTGCAGCAGATTGCGGCGGTAAGCGTAAAGGGCGGAACGCCCGTTTCGATAGAGGCGCTTTCCGGGCCGGAGATACAGCTCTCCCGGCTGTTAGCCGCGACCCTGGGCAGCCTGGACGCGTTTTATTTATTTGAACCGTTGGAAGCTGGCAGCCAGAGCTGGCTGGAACGGTGGGATGCGCGGCTGCTTTCCCTGTTGGCTCAGGAGGATGCGGAAGGCTTTTCCAAAATGCTTCTGTGCGGAGAAGAGGATTACGGAAGCAGAGAGAACAACCTGGATTACTATCTCGAACAGCGGCGGCGGTTCAAAGTCCGGCTTGCGATGCTGCGGCTGATGAACGATATCGGCCTTGCGCCGGACGTAAAAGAAGAATTGCTTGCCTATCTGCGGGCCCATACGAAGGGGGAGGCTTCTGAAGAGACCTGGAAGGTGGTGCTGGAAGAACACGGTGACGAGCGGGAATATTACCAGTTTCTGCTGGACAGCGGCTGTATTCATGACGGGAATTTTGGCGCGGTGCTGGAAGACATGGGAGAGCGCCATACGGAAATGAAGGCCTTTCTGATGAATGCCCACGGCGGCCGGACGAAGATGGAGGACGCTTTTGCGGCGTTATCGTTTGAGCTGTAATAGGTTGAAAAATCAGAGATTTTTCAACTGCGAATTTATTCGGCAAGTGAATCTTGGTGCCACTGCGCTGAAGGGGCTGCGCTTTCAGCGCGGGCCCAAATATCGCGGACAGAGAGAAAGGCATGGTTATTAGTGTGTTTTCCGGGGGTTTCCGGTAAAGTTACACAGATGTAAGGTATGGTGCCGGACTGTAAGGTAAATCGATGGAACAGGCAGACATCATTTGATATCCTGATAACAACAAAGCAAAACAATCTAAAAGAAGAGGGGATATCAAAATGAAAAAAATGATTATGGCAACAGTAATATTCGTAGGAATTATGGCAGGGATTATTGCAGTACAGATGATACTCGCGAAGTTATTTACCTGGCAGGTCGGAGAAACTTTCTCCAAAGCGGCACTTGCAGTTCTGTTTTATTATTCGGTCTGCCGGATGGTTCGTGAAAAACGGTAAGCGCTCAGGTAAGACCGGGCTTAGAAAAATATTATCGAATTTGTGCCGCGGCGTAACTCAAAATTCCAAAGGATTAGATTGCCGCATATGCGGCGGAAAGAGGGAGAAAATGGTAAGACATATTTGCATGTTTACAATGAAAGAGGAAAACAAAGAAAAGAACATCGCGGCGTTTCTGGAAAGGGCGGAAAGTCTGAAAGAGCTGGAAATGATTAAAAAGTTTCAGGTAGTCAGGAACGCGGAAAACACGCCGGCTTCCAATTACGATGTGGCATTGATTTTTGATTTTGAATCCACAGAAACGCTGGATGCGTATCAGAAATCGCCGCAGCATGCAGCGTTTGGGGAATTTGTATATACGGTCAGAGTGGACAGAGCGTGTATCGATTATGAATTTTAATGGATGGCCGGGAGAACGGCAATTTTGATGGATTTTGATGGATGGAAATTTCCCCCTTGCATCCTGTCCGTTTCTGTGATAAACTAGACTCTGCTTGATATAGGGAAAGGAGCGGATTTCAAATGGGAGCGTTAAGAATTGCATTGACAGTTATATATATTATCATTTGTATAGCACTCGTGATACTGGTGCTGATGCAGGAGGGAAAGACCGCAGGGCTTGGAGCCGTGAGCGGCGCAGCGGAAACTTACTGGGGAAAGAATAAGGGCCGTTCGATGGAAGGGAAGCTCGTGAAGATTACGACGGGCCTGGCCGTAGGATTCATGCTGATAGCGATTATTCTGAACCTGAATGTTTTTTAGGCGATGGGAAAGCACTCTTGCAAAAGGGTGCTTTTGATTTTTTGCGCGGGCAGGGAGAAAATCTTCCCTGCCCGATTGGTAAGGGGGTTTCTATTGAATCAGGAATTATTCGAAAAAAGAAAAAGATTAATCTGTGAACTTTTGGAAGATGAACTGTATGTGCCGTTAAAAGAAAAAGAGCTTGCGGCGTTTATGCAGGTGTCCAGAGAGGACAGGGAAGAGTTTCGCAAAGTGCTGGACGCGCTTTTGGGGGAAGGAAAAATACAGGTTACTGCAAAAGGAAAGTATGTAAAACCGGACGAAAAACTTCTGACGGGTACTTTTATCGGAAATGCCAGAGGCTTCGGTTTCGTGGAAATAGAAGGCCGGGAAGAAGACCTGTATGTTCCGGAGGGAATGGTAAATAACGCCTTCCATATGGACCGGGTACAGGTGGAGCTTCTGCCTGGAAAACGGGGAAAAAGACAGGAGGCGGTTGTCCGTAAAATACTGGAACACGGTTCCCGTCAGATTGTCGGGACTTATGAGCAGTCCTCGTCTTTTGGTTTTGTTATCCCGGATAACGGTAAAATCGGCACGGATATTTTTGTGCCGAAGGAGCGTTCTAAAGGAGCGGTGGACGGGCATAAAGTGGTAGTGGAACTGATTAACTACGGCGACGAACGACATAAACCGGAAGGAAAGGTTGTGGAGATTCTCGGTCATATCAATGACCCTGGCGTCGATATCATGTCCATCGTCAGAGGATTTGACCTGCCTGTGGAATTTGGCGAAAAAGTCATGAATCAGGCGGAACGGATTCCGGATGAGGTTTCGGAAGCGGACCGGGCGGGACGCACGGATTTGCGGGATATGCAGATGGTGACGATAGACGGCGAAGACGCAAAGGACTTGGACGATGCGGTCAGCCTTTCCAGAGAAGGAGAGCTTTACCGGCTCGGTGTCCACATTGCGGATGTGTCCAATTATGTACAGGAAAATTCCGCCCTGGACTGGGAAGCGGTGGAGCGGGGAACGAGCGTCTATCTCGTGGACCGGGTGATTCCCATGCTGCCGCATAAGCTGTCGAACGGAATCTGTTCCCTGAATCAGGGCGTGGACAGGCTGGCATTGAGCTGTCTGATGACGATTGACGGCAAAGGCAATGTGGCAGATTATCAGATTGTGGAAAGCGTTATCCGGGTAAACCGGAGAATGTCCTATACGAGCGTAAAAAAGATTCTGGAAGACCGGGACGAACAGGAACGCAGAGAATACGAAGAACTTGTTCCCATGTTTGAACAGATGGCTGAGCTGGCGGCAATACTACGGCAGAAAAGGCATAAACGGGGCTCCATTGATTTTGATTTCCCGGAAACGAAAATTCTGCTGGACGATGCGGGGCATCCGGTGGATATCCGGCCTTATGAGCGGAATGTGGCGACAAAGATTATCGAGGATTTTATGCTGATTGCCAACGAGACGGTGGCGCAGCACTTTTTCTGGCTGGAAATTCCGTTTGTGTATCGTACACACGATACTCCGGACCCGGAAAAAATTATGAAATTATCCACCTTTCTGCATAATTTCGGTTATTATATCAAGACCGGACGGGAAGAGATACACCCGAAAGAAATCCAGAAACTTCTGGATAAAATGGAAGGCACACCGGAGGAAATGCTCATAAGCAGACTGACGCTGCGGAGTATGAAACAGGCAAAATACACGGTGGAATGCAGCGGGCACTTCGGCCTGGCCTGTCAGTATTACTGCCATTTTACTTCTCCTATCAGACGATACCCTGATTTGCAGATTCACCGCATCATCAAGGAGCAGCTGCGGGGCCGCCTGTCGGAGAAACGGCTGGAACATTATCAGGAAAGGCTTCCCGGCATTGCGGCGCGTTCTTCCAAAATGGAGCGGCGGGCCGAAGAAGCGGAGCGGGAGACGGAAAAACTGAAAAAAGCCGAATATATGGAGGCCCATATCGGAGAAACTTTTGAGGGCGTTATTTCCGGCATTACCAGCTGGGGCATTTATGTGGAGCTTCCCAATACGATAGAAGGCATGATTCATGTGTCGAAACTTCCGGGGGATTATTTTATCTATGATGAAACTGCTTATGAGATGGTCGGACAGGACACCGGAAGAAGATTCCGGCTCGGCGAGTCCATACGGGTCTGTGTGGACGGCGTGGAACGCATGACGCGGAGCGTGGATTTTTCTGTGCTGGAAGAGGAAGAAGAATTTTAAAGACTGTCCGGGCAGTCGATGGTGGAAACGGAGGGCAAAATGGCGAAGGAAGCAATGAAGCTGGTTGCCAATAACAAGAAGGCATACCATGACTTTTTTATAGAAGAAAAATACGAAACGGGTCTGGCGCTGCACGGGACGGAAGTAAAGTCGCTGCGGCTCGGCAAATGCAGTATCAAAGAGGGCTTCGTGCGCATTGAAAACGGAGAAGCCTTCGTATACGGCATGAATATCAGCCCGTATGAAAAGGGAAATATTTTCAACAAAGACCCTCTGCGGGTCAAAAAGCTGCTGCTGCACAAAGAGGAAATCCGCAGACTGAACGGCAAAATTGCCGAACAGGGTTACACCCTCGTGCCGTTACAGGTTTATTTCAAGGACGGAAGGGCCAAACTGGAAATCGGCCTTGCGCGGGGGAAGAAGCTCTACGACAAACGGCAGGACATCGCCAAAAAGGACCAGCGCAGAGAGCATGAGAGAGATTTTAAAATCAGAAATTTGTAAAAAGGATATTAAAATCGTTTGTAGTATGATATACTAAAAATATATGGGCCAGTCAAGGTTTCGACAGGGGTCTTGCAGCTGGAGAAGCTATCCGATGGCGAATCGTTAAATCGCAAACCTAAATATAAACGCTGAAGATAATTTAGCATACGCTGCCTAAGGGCAGCTGTCCGCCTTAGTGCACCCGCACATTAAGAATCGGGCATCATCGATGCGGGAAACGACACGGGCAATGCTTTGAACCCGTGGGCGTATTATGAAGCTACTAAACGTACCGGGGCGTCTGTCTCCTGGTACGGGAGGGAATGAGGAGTAATCCAAAACGACAGACTATGATAGTAGAAGGACAGGGAATGGGCTTTTGGACACGGGTTCGACTCCCGTCTGGTCCACTTGGGATAAGTTCTTAATACTTGTTTTATGCGGGTGTTTAGGGGCTTTTCTTTTACAATCGTGTCTTGTAATAGAAAGGAAAAAACAGCATAGGAAATTACGATGGCAAAATGGATGGTATCGGCGAAGAAAGCCGATTTTGCAAAAATCGCAGAAACCTTTGGAATCGACCCCGTGATTGCCCGCATTATACGGAACCGGGATATCGTCGGGGAGAAGGAAATTGATTTGTTTCTGCATGGAACGCTGGAAGATTTGCATGAACCGCGGCTGCTTTACGACATGGAGAAAGCAGTCGCTTTTCTGCTGTCCGAAATGGAAAAAGGAGCGGCGCTCCGCATCATCGGCGATTATGATATCGACGGTATCTGTGCAACATATATTTTGCTGCGGGGACTGCGTTTCTGCAAGGCAGAAGCGGATACGGTCATACCTCACCGGATGAAAGACGGTTATGGCCTGAACAATCATTTGATTGAAGAAGCGCATCGGGACGGCATCCATACGATAATTACCTGTGATAACGGGATTGCGGCGGCGGAGCAGATTGCTTATGCCAAAGAACTCGGAATGAACGTTATCGTGACAGACCATCATGAAGTGCCTTATGAAGAAGAGGAAGACGGAACGAGGAGAGAGCTGCTTCCTCCGGCGGCAGCGGTTATCGACCCGAAGCAGAAGAAATGCACTTATCCTTTTGACGGTATCTGCGGCGCGGTGGTGGCCTATAAGTTCATACAGGTGCTGACGGAGGCGTATCTGGGACGCCTGACGGAAGAAAGGCCGGAAACGGCGCGTTTGGAACTGCTTTCGGAACTTCTGGAGTTTGCCGCTTTTGCGACGGTAGGGGATGTGATGGAGCTGCGGGACGAAAACCGCATTCTTGTGAAATATGGGCTGCAACAGATTGCCCATACGAAGAATCCGGGTATGCGGGCGCTTCTTGAGGTAAACGGTCTGCTGGATAAACCGCTGTCGGCCTACCATATCGGATTCGTGCTCGGTCCCTGTCTGAATGCGACGGGAAGGCTTGATACGGCACTGAAGGCCTTAAGGATGTTTGAGAGCGATTTTGCACAGGCGGTCACGATTGCCGGGGAGCTGAAAGAGTTAAATGACAGCAGAAAAGAAATGACGCGTCAGGGAACGGAACAGGCGGCGGAATTGATAGAAAACTCTACCCTAAGGGAAGACAAAGTTCTGGTCGTATATTTACCGGACTGCCACGAAAGTCTGGCGGGCATTATTGCGGGAAGACTGAAAGAAAAATATCATAAGCCGGTCTTCGTGCTGACCAGAGGGGAAGAGGGCGTCAAAGGCTCCGGGCGCTCCATCGAGGCATATCATATGTACGAGGAGATGAGTCTCTGCAAACAGCTTTTTACACGGTACGGGGGACACAGGATGGCGGCGGGACTTTCCATGCCGGAGGAAAATGTGGAAGCGTTCCGTCTGTCGCTGAATAGGAACTGTCGTCTGAGCGAAGAGGATTTTGTGGAGAAGCTGCTGATTGATGTGCCGATGCCTTTATCCTATATCCGGATGGATTTTGTGAAGCAGCTTCAGGTGCTTGAACCTTTTGGAAACGGGAATGCCAAACCCGTTTTTGCCAGGAAGAACGTACATATTCTGCATGGAAGGATTCTCGGTAAAAATGAGAATGTCGGAAAATATCGGATTCAGGATGAAGAAGGAAATCTTTTTGAAATGATTTACTTCGGGGACCTGTCCGGCTGGCATGCTTTTCTGGAAGCGGAATTTGGGAAGGAAGAGCGGATAAGGCTGTATCAGGAGGGCAGCGCGAAGATTGTTATACAGATGGTTTATTACCCAGATATCAATGTATATCAGGGAAAGGAAAGTCTGCAGATTGTCATGCAGGACTATGCAAGGTAAAGACTCCGCGGTAAGAAGCGGGTCATGGAATTTGATGCGCCCCACAGGGCGGCAGAATGAGAGGGAATATGATACTTACAGTAACATTAAATCCGGCGGTGGATAAAACTTATACAGCCGGGGAGTTAATTACAGGAAATGTGAACAGAATGCGCACCGCGATGTCCTTTGCGGGCGGAAAGGGCGTCAATGTGGCGCGCGTACTGCGGCAGTACGGGCAGCGCGTGTGCGCGACGGGATTTCTCGGCGGTTATGCCGGAGATTTTATCGAGGATTCGCTGTTGGACAAACAGGTGGAATGCCAGTTCATCCGGGTGGAGGGTGAGACGAGAAGCAACATGAATATTCTGGCGGATAACGGTTTTGTGACGGAGATTCTGGAGCCGGGGCCGCTTGTTGAAGAAGAAGCGCTGGCGGAGTTTTTGGAAGTATACGAAGAGCTGATTGCGGAATGTGAGATAGTCGTTTTGTCCGGGAGCATCGGAAGAGGGATGCCGGAGGACATTTATAAGACGCTGATTGAAAAAGCCCGTCTGAAAGGGCTCCGAACAATGCTCGATACGAGCGGGGAAAGCCTGCGCGCCGGACTCGAAGCAAAGCCGTATTTTATCAAGCCAAATCAAAAGGAATTAGAATATATCGTCGGGCATAAACTGGTAAACAGGGAGGACGTTATAGAGGCGGCGCTGGAAGTCCATGCGGGGGGTATCGCCCATGTAGTCGTTTCCATGGGAAAGAACGGATTATTGTATGTCTGCAGCGGCGGCGTTGCGCTCTATGCCAGGGCGGAAAATGTACAGGCGCTGAATACGGTAGGATGCGGGGACTGCGTGGTGGCATCCTTTGCGATGTCCTTTATGAAAAAAGAGAAAAGGGAAGAAGCGCTGCGGCGGGCGGCTGCGATTTCCGCGGCCAATGCAACGACATTGAAGAGTGCGGACGTTCCTTTTGGTACGGCGGAAGAATTGTACGAGAGCATTACGGTAGAGAAATTAAGATAGGAACACACCGAAAAAGCCTGAGAAATTCTCAGGCTTTTTCGTATTTTCTTATGAGGGGGGAGATAGTGAGTTAATCAACTATCTTGTATATTATCTTAATTTGCAAATGTGTCCAAACTGTGTTTTCTTTCTTATAAAACTATAAACTAACCTTAATAAAAAAATAAACTTCCATAAAGAAAATGTGAAAAGTTGAAAAAGAGCATATTTCATGCTATTTTATTATAATAGAGAAAAGAAATGAATAGGATTAGAAGATAATCGGCGGAGGTTAGGTTGAAAAATCAGCCTGACAGAAAGGCATAGGTTATTAACATGAACAGATTAAAGGAATTACTGGCAGAACTGAAATACGAGTGTATCAGAGGTACGGATGATATCGGGGTGACGGAAGTCGTTTATGATTCCAGAAAGGTGACGCGGGGATGCCTTTTTATCTGTATTCCGGGCGCGAATGCGGACGGACATGATTTTGCCGCACAGGCGGCGGAGAATGGTGCATCTGCGCTGGTCGTGCAGAGGGAAGTGGAACTTCCGGAAACGGCAGAAGTGACGGTCATCCGGGTGGAAGATACCCGGTACGCCATGGCCTTTATTTCAGCGGCATATTTCGGTCATCCGGCAAAGAGGCTGAAAGTAATCGGAATTACCGGAACGAAAGGAAAGACGACGACAACCTATCTGGTGAAAAATATTCTGGAAGAAGCGGGGCGCAGAGTCGGTCTGATTGGCACGATTGAAGTCATTATCGGCGAAACGCATATTCATGCGGGAAACACCACGCCGGAGTCTTATCTGGTACAGCAGTATTTTAAACAGATGGCGGATGCCGGATGCGATACGGTCGTGATGGAAGTGTCGTCCCAGGGACTCATGCTTCACAGAACACAGGGCTTTGTTTTTGATTTGGGGATTTTTACCAACATCGAGCCGGACCATATCGGGCCCAACGAGCATAAAGATTTCGATGACTATCTGGCCTGTAAAGGGATGCTGTTTCGACAGTGCCGCGTAGGCATCGTCAATAAAGATGATGAACATTGGGAAAAAGTGACGGTAGGGCATACATGCAGGATTGAGACATACGGTATCGAAAGCGATGCGGATTTAAAAGCCGGGAACTTACAGCTCCTTTCCGGCGGCGGAAAACTGGGCGTTTCTTTTGACGTGGAAGGGCTGATGAATTTTCACGCGGAGCTTTCCATGCCGGGCAGATTCAGCGTTTATAACGCCTTGACGGCAATCGCTGTCTGCAGACATTTTGACGTGTCGGAAGAAGACGTTCAGAAGGCGCTTTTGAGGGCAAAGGTAAAAGGGCGCATCGAGCTTGTAAATGTTTCGGATGACTTTACGCTGATGATTGATTATGCCCACAATGCCATGGCGCTGCAAAGTCTCCTTTCCACATTGAAAGAATATCAGCCGCACCGCCTTATCAGTGTGTTCGGCTGCGGCGGCAACCGCTCGAAACTGCGGCGGTATGAGATGGGGGAGGTCAGCGGAAGGCTGTCGGACTTAACGATTATTACGTCCGATAACCCGCGGTTTGAAGAACCGCAGGCAATTATAGAAGATATTAAAACGGGAATCGGCCGGACGGACGGCAGATATCTGGAAATCTGCGACCGGAAAGAAGCGATTGCTTATGCCATCGCCCACGGAGAGCCGGGAGACATTATCGTGCTGGCCGGAAAGGGTCATGAGGATTATCAGGAAATTAAGGGAGTTAAATATCCGATGGATGAGCG
Source organism: uncultured Lachnospiraceae bacterium (assembly GCA_910578715.1). Taxonomy (GTDB): domain Bacteria; phylum Bacillota; class Clostridia; order Lachnospirales; family Lachnospiraceae; genus UBA3282. Next base: position 22,765 of record CAJTRL010000013.1, read on the forward strand.
GGAGCTGATTCGGGATATTCTGGAAGAGGCCCGGTAATCGGAACGAGGACAATTTTAAATGGATGAAACTACGATAAAAAACAGACGGTATGCAGACGTCATCGTTGAAATTTCCCATGAAAAAGTGGACCGTGCATTTCAGTATCTGATTCCGGAAGCGCTGCTCGGACAGATTGCTCCCGGCGTCCGGGTGCATGTGCCTTTCGGACAGGGAAATAAAGATATGACAGGGTACGTGGTCGAACTGTCGGAGGAAGCGGATTATCCGGTGGAAAAAATGAAGGAAATACGCTGTATCGACGAAAAAGCAACGACGTTAGAGAGCGATTTGATTCAGACCGCATACTGGATGAAAAGCCATTACGGCTCCACGATGATTACGGCTTTAAAAACAGTGCTTCCCGTAAAACAGAAGCTGAAACAGCCGGAGCGGAAAAAAGTTATACGCCGCTGCGGGCGGGAGGAAATCGAAAAACAGCTGGCGGAATGTGAAAGAAAGCATCAGACCGCGAAAGTCCGGGTACTGAACGCGTTGCTTGAGGAAGAAATACTGCCTTATTCTCTATTGCGGGAAAAGCTGAACGTGGCGGCCCCTACGCTGAACAGCCTGGAGAAACAGGGGATTATTGCAATAGAAAAAGAGCATTACTACCGGAATCCGGTCAAAAGAACCGAGGCGCGGGAAGCGGCCAGAATGTTAAGCGCCGGGCAGCGTCATATTATTGATGATGTGATGGCAGATTACCGGGCCGGAAGGCCGGGAACTTATCTGATACAGGGAATTACCGGAAGCGGCAAGACGGAAGTTTATCTCGGCATTATCGAAGAGATGATTGGGATGGGAAAACAGGCGATTATGCTGATTCCCGAAATCGCCCTGACATACCAGACGCTGCTTCGTTTTTATAAAAGATTCGGAGACCGGGTCTCCGTTATCAATTCCACCCTTTCTATGGGGGAAAAATATGACCAGACGGAACGGGCCAGAAGGGGAGAACTGGATGTGATGATAGGGCCCCGTTCAGCGTTGTTTACGCCGTTTCCCAATCTGGGCGTCATCGTTATCGACGAGGAGCATGAAAACAGCTATAAGAGCGAAACCATGCCCAAATATCATGCAAGAGAAACGGCGGTACAGATTGCATCGCTGAAAGGAGCAAGCGTGGTGCTCGGCTCCGCGACGCCTTCTCTGGAAGCGTCTTACCGGGCGGAAAAGGGAGAATATAAGCGGTACTTGTTAAAGGAACGCCTGACGGGCGGAATGCTGCCCAAAGTATATACGGTAGATTTACGGGAAGAATTGAAAGAAGGAAACCGTTCTATTTTCAGCCGGAAACTAAAAGAACTGCTGGAGCAGCGGCTGGCCGCCGGAGAGCAGAGCATGCTGTTTTTAAACCGGAGAGGATATGCGGGATTTATTTCCTGTCGGGCATGCGGCCATGTCATGAAGTGTCCGCATTGTGACGTTTCCTTATCGGAACATAAGAACGGGATGCTCGTCTGTCATTATTGCGGTTATGAGGAAAAAAGGCCGCCCCTTTGCCCGTCCTGTGGTTCCAGATATCTGCTCGGATTCCGGGCGGGAACAGAACAGATAGAAGAAGCCGTTTACAAGGAATTTCCGGGCGCACGGGTGCTGCGGATGGACGCGGATTCTACGAGAAGTAAGGAAAGCTATGAGAAAATTCTGTCGGCTTTTGCGGACGGAAAGGCGGATATTCTCGTGGGAACGCAGATGATTGTGAAAGGACATGATTTCCCGAACGTAACGCTGGTGGGGATTCTGGCGGCGGACTTGTCCCTGAACCAGAACGATTACCGCGCGGGCGAGCGGACTTTTCAGCTGCTGACACAGGCGGCGGGCCGGGCGGGCCGGGGAGAAAAACCGGGAGAGGTGGTTATCCAGACTTATCAGCCGGAGCATTACAGCATCGTTCATGCGGCCGGACAGGATTATGAAGGCTTTTATAAAGAAGAAATCGTATACAGGGAATTGCTGCAATATCCGCCGGCGGCGCATATGCTGGCGATACTTGCCGTTTCCGGGGAAGAGGCGGAGGGAAACGGCGTTCTGGAAACGTTTGCCCGGCTGGTCAGAGAGCGGTTTGGAAGAGACAAATCGTTGTACATCATCGGTCCGGCACAGGCGGCGGTCGCCAGAATCAATGATTTATACAGGCATACCCTGTATTTGAAGCATTCCGATTACGAACGGCTTGTTCAGATAAAAGATATGCTGGAAGCATATGGGAAAGAACAGGATTTCAAAAAACTGAATATTCAGTTTGATTTCAATCCGATGAATACTTATTAAACAAAAAGAAGAGACAGAAAGGAAAAAGAAAATGGCAATCAGAAAAATCAGGGAGTTAGGAGCGTTTGGAGATTCCGTGCTGAAAAAACCGTGTAAGGAAGTAGGGGAGATTACGCCGCGCATACGGGACTTGATTGACGATATGTTCGAGACGTTATACGAGGCGGAGGGCGTCGGACTTGCCGCGCCGCAGGTAGGCATTCTGAAACGTATCGTCGTAATCGACGTGACGGGAGAGGACCCGATTCTGCTGATTAATCCCAAGGTGCTTGAAACGAGCGGCGAGCAGACCGGATATGAAGGGTGCTTAAGCGTGCCGGGCAAAACCGGACGCGTGACAAGGGCCAATTATGTGAAAATGCTCGCCTATGATGAAAATCTGGAGCCTTTTGAAATAGAGGGAACGGAGCTTCTCGCGCGGGCGATGCTCCATGAGATGGACCATCTGGAAGGTCATATTTATGTAGAAAAAGTAGAGGGGCCGCTGCAGAACGTGGAGGATGTGAAGGACGAGGATTAAGTTTGGGGCATATGCGCTTTTGGCGCCGCTTAAACTTACAGGTTGAGAAAGGAGCATAAGTTATAAGTATGAAAATCGTATATATGGGAACCCCGGATTTTGCGGCAGGGGCGCTGCGCGCGCTCATCGAAGCGGGCCATCAGGTGGCGGCGGTCGTAACGCAGCCGGATAAACCAAAAGGGCGGGGAAAAGAAATGCAGATGACGCCGGTCAAGGCATGTGCACTGCAATACGACATACCGGTATTCCAGCCTGTGAAAGTCAGGGCGCCGGAAGCGGTGGAAACGCTCAGGGGGTATGGTGCGGACGTATTTGTGGTGGCGGCGTTCGGGCAGATTCTTTCCGAAGAAATTCTTTCGATGCCACGTTATGGCTGTCTTAATATCCATGCGTCGCTTCTGCCGAAATACCGCGGCTCTGCGCCGATTCAACAGGCGATTCTGGACGGTGAGAAAGAAACAGGCATTACGATTATGCAGATGGATAAGGGAATCGATACAGGGGATATTTTATTACAGAGCGTCGTGCCGATTGCGGAAAGAGAGACGGGCGACAGTCTGCATGACAAGCTGGCTGAGGCGGGCGCAAAACTGATTGTGGAAGCGTTGCAGAAGCTGGAGGCGGGTATGCTGGTTCCGAGAAAGCAGAACGATGAGGAATCCTGTTATGTGAAAATGCTGGATAAATCCATGGGAAGAATTGACTGGACAAAAGATGCGGCCCGGATAGAGCGGCAGGTGCGGGGATTAAATTCCTGGCCCGGAACGTATACTTCCCTTCATGGGAAGACGCTGAAAATATGGGAAAGCGAGACTGCGGACGGAAACGATGGTCTGGGAGAAAACGGGCCGGGAACCATCGTAGCGGTGGAGAAGGACGCTTTCTATATTCAGACGGGCGAAGGCATTTTAAAGGTTACCCAGGTACAGCTGGAAGGCAAAAAAAGAATGGAGGTCAGCGCCTTTTTACGCGGATATCAGATAAAAGCCGGGGAACGGCTGGAATAGTTTCAAGTTTCCGGCAAAAGATACACTCATACCCCGGGAACAGGAAGGAGAAAACAAAATGAGATATTATGGCGGATTTTACGGAATGTATTTTGACCCGACTTACTGGCTGGTCATTATTGGAGCAGTGCTCTGTCTTGTGGCACAGTTCCGCGTCAGTTCGACTTTTAACAAGTACAATAAAATAAGGAGCGGGAGCGGCATGACAGGGGCACAGGCAGCGGAGCGGATTCTGGCGCTTTCCGGCATTTATGACGTGCGGGTAGAGCATATCAGTGGAAAGCTGACAGACCATTACGACCCTTCGGCCAAAGTGCTCCGCCTCTCGGACTCCACTTACGGTTCGTCCTCCATTGCGGCAATCGGCGTTGCAGCCCATGAGTGCGGTCATGCCTTACAGCATAACAAAGGATATGCGCCGCTGCAGATTCGGACGGCCCTCGTCCCGGCTGCCAATATCGGTTCCAGACTGGGGATTCCGATTATTCTGTTAGGAGTGCTGTTCGGCATGAATCAAATTTTTATCCAGATTGGCATCTGGGTATTTGCGCTGGCGGTATTGTTCCAGATTGTCACGCTTCCGGTGGAATTTAACGCGTCCGGAAGGGCGCTCCGGATGCTTGGTGATTATGGCATGATGAGTAACGATGAGACGAGGGGATGCCGCAAAGTGCTGAGCGCGGCGGCCCTGACTTATGTGGCTGCTGCCGCTTCCTCCGTATTACAGCTGCTGCGGCTTATTTTGTTGTTTGGGAATAATAGCAGAAGAAGAGACTAATAGGAAAAGAATTTAAACATGAATCTTAGAGAAATTATCATAGAAATACTGCTGGAGCTGGAGCGGACGGACGGGTATCTGAATCTGCTGCTTGCCGATGTGCTGGATAAATATGATTATCTGGAGCCGAAAGAAAAGGCTTTTATCAAACGGGCCGCGGAAGGAACGGTGGAGCGGCGCATTCAGCTGGATTATGTGCTGGACGGGATATCCAAAGTTCCGGTCGGAAAGATGAAGCCCTTTATCCGGGCGCTGATGCGGATGAGCGCTTACCAGATTCTTTTTATGGAGGCGGTTCCCGATGCGGCGGTCTGTAATGAGGCGGTGAAGCTGGCGAAGAAAAGAAAATTCGCTTCTTTACAGGGATATGTCAACGGCGTTCTTCGGAATCTTTCGAGAAGGAAGGAAACGCTCGTTTATCCCGATGCGGAAAAAGAACCGATACTGGCTTTGTCCGTCCGCTATTCCATGCCCCTGTGGCTTACGGAATTTTTTGAGCATATTTACGGTAGGGAAATCACGGAAAAGATGCTGTCTGCTTTTCTCGAAAGAAGGCCGGTAACGGTGCGGCTGGAAGAGACGCTTTCGGAACAGGAGCGGAAAAATCTGATTTCAGCCTGGGAAAAAAAGGGCGTTGCGGTATCGGGGCATCCCTATCTGTCCTATGCGGTACGGCTTGAAAAGGCGGAGGGCATCAGACATCTTCCCGGCTATGAGGAAGGCCTTTTTGCGGTACAGGATGTCAGTTCCATGCTGGCGGTCGAGGCGGCGGGTATTATGCCCGGGCAGACGGTTCTGGACCTCTGCGCGGCGCCCGGCGGCAAATCGCTTCACGCCGCCGCCAAACTGGGAGGAACGGGGAAGGTGCTTTCCTATGACCTGACGGAAGCAAAACGGAGCCGCATGGAGGAGAACCGGAGGAGAATGGGCCGGGACAATATGGAGACGGCTGTTGGGGATGCGCGCGTTTTTCGGGAAGAACTGTGCCAGAGCGCGGATGTGGTGCTGGCAGATGTGCCCTGTTCCGGGCTCGGCGTAATTGGAAGGAAGCCGGATATTAAGTACCATGTTTCGGAACAGTCTTTAAAAGAGATTACAACGTTACAGAAGGAAATTTTGCAGAATGCCGCGGCCTATGTGAAGCCGGGCGGCATTCTTTTATACAGTACCTGTACGGTGAATCCTCAGGAGAATGAAGCGATGGCGGAGTGGCTCTGCCGGGCTTTCCCGTTCGTGCAGGAAGGCATGGGTACCTGTCTGCCCGAAGGACTGCCGGGGGAGCTGCGGGAAGCGGCCGGGAAAGGCATGGTGCAGCTGCTTCCCGGCGTACATGAAACGGACGGTTTTTTCTTCGCCAGACTGCGGAGGGTGGAGAACAGTTCCGGGCCCGCGCAGAGCGGAGGCTGAAGAATTGTCTCAGAAACGGAGAAATTGCGATGACGAATATAGAAGAGAAGAAGGATATCAAGTCGCTCACCCTGGCGGAGTTACAGGAAGCGTTACAGCAGTTTTCCGAGCCGTCCTACCGGGCAAAACAGCTTTATGAATGGATGCACAAAAAGCTGGCGGCGGATTATGGGGAAATGACGAATCTCCCGAAAGCGCTCCGGGAAAAATGCCGGGAAACATTTGATTATACGGCATTAAAGGCCGTAAAGGTACAGGAATCCAGAATCGACGGGACCAAAAAATTTTTATTCGCTCTGTCGGACGGAAATCTGGTGGAAAGCGTATGGATGCGGTATAAACACGGAAACAGCGTCTGCATTTCTTCCCAGGTCGGCTGCAGGATGGGATGCCGGTTCTGCGCTTCCGCTGTTGGTGGATGGGAGAGGAATCTGCGGCCTTCTGAAATGCTGGACCAGATTTATGCCATCACGAGGCTGACGGGGGAGCGGGTTTCCAATGTGGTCGTTATGGGAACCGGAGAACCTCTTGATAATTATGATAATCTGCTCAGGTTCCTTTTGTTACTTACAGACGAAAACGGACTGCATATCAGCCAGCGCAATATTACCGTTTCTACCTGTGGGCTTGTGCCCGGTATCATGCGGCTTTCGGAGGAACATCTTCAGATAACGCTGGCGCTTTCGCTTCATGCGGCGACGGATGAAAAAAGGCGCAGATTAATGCCGGTTGCCGAGCGGTACTCACTGGATGAACTGATGCGGGCCTGTACATACTATTTTGAAAAGACCGGGCGGAGAATCACTTTTGAATACAGTCTGGCGGACGGGGTGAACGATACGAGAGAGGACGCAGCGGAACTGACTGCCCTGATAAAGCCCATGAACTGCCATGTGAATCTTATCCCTATCAACCCGGTAAGAGAGCGGAATTTCAGGCGCTCCGACAGGCGGGCGGTGGAAGGATTCAAAAATAAACTTGAAAAAAATGGAATTAATGTTACTATTAGAAGGGAAATGGGGCAGGATATAGACGGCGCCTGCGGGCAGCTTCGAAGGAGGCATCTTGCGGTGCAGAGTGAAGGAAAAGCATGACCATAGGAGGAAAATACAGTGCTAAGGTCCTATGCAGTTACAGATATCGGATGTAAAAGACAAATAAATCAGGATTTTGTTTATCTTTCGGAGACACCCGTCGGTAATCTGCCGAACATTTTTATTGTCGCGGACGGTATGGGAGGTCATAACGCGGGGGAATTTGCGTCCAAATATGCGGTGGAGACGATTGTTGAAGAGGTGAGGGCTTCTTCGGAGAAAAATCCGACCATCATTTTAGGCAGGGCAATCGATAAGGCCAATGCTTATATCAGACAGAAGGCCGGTGGGGATAATGCGCTGATGGGCATGGGGACGACAATTGTTATTGCAACCTGTATCGGGAAAAACCTGGAAGTGGCAAATGTGGGAGACAGCAGACTTTATCTTGTGAATGACAGGATAGAGCAGGTTACGATAGACCATTCTCTGGTAGAGGAGATGATTCAGCGGGGCGGTATCGATAGAAGGTCAGCGCGGAATCATCCGAAAAAAAATATTATTACGAGGGCGCTGGGGGCTAAGAGTACGATTGAAGCGGACTTTTTTAACCTGGAACTGGAAGAGGGAGATATTGTGATGCTCTGTTCCGACGGTCTGACGAATATGGTAGAGGATGAAGATATACGAAAGACTTTGAAAAGCGGGGGGAATCTGAAGGAAAGAGCGGAAGCATTGGTTCGGATGGCCAATGACAACGGCGGCAAGGATAATATTTCTGTCATTATCATTGAACCGTCGATGGACGAGGAGCGTAGCGATGATTAAAATTGGAATGATAATCGGCGAGCGGTATGAGATTTTGGAAAAAATCGGTACCGGCGGAATGTCGGATGTATATAAAGCCAAAGACCATAAACTGAATCGTTTTGTGGCGGTCAAAGTATTGAAACAGGAGTTTAGCGAAAACGAGAATTTTGTTTCCAAATTCCGCATCGAAGCCCAGGCCGCTGCCGGTCTGATGCACCCGAATATCGTCAATGTCTATGACGTTGGGGAAGAGGGCGGCATTTATTATATTGTAATGGAACTGGTGGAAGGCATTACGCTGAAAAAATATATCGAAAAGAAGGCGAGACTTTCCGCCAAAGAAGCCATTAGCATTGCGATTCAGGTTTCCATGGGCATCGAATCCGCCCACAATAATCATATTATTCACCGGGATATCAAGCCTCAGAATATTATTATTTCCAAAGAAGGCAAAGTTAAGGTGACGGATTTTGGCATTGCGAAAGCGGCGACCAGCAATACCATTACGTCCAATGTCATGGGTTCCGTGCATTATACGTCGCCGGAACAGGCAAGAGGCGGTTACAGCGATGAAAAGAGCGATATTTATTCGCTCGGCGTCACCATGTTTGAGATGCTGACGGGACGCGTGCCTTTTAACGGGGAAACGACGGTGGCCATTGCCATCAAACATATTCAGGAAGAAATGCCTTCTCCGAGAGAGTTTGTTCCGGAGATTCCAATCAGCATCGAACAGATTGTATGCAAGTGCTGTCAGAAGAGCCCCGACAGAAGATATCAGTCCATGGGAGAACTGATTGTAGATTTGAAACAGTCGTTGATGAATCCGGACGAAGATTTTGTCAAAGTGGTGGACCCGGACGAAGAAGCATCCACCAGGATGATTACGGACAGGGACATGGCGCAGATAAAGAGACAGTCCGACAGAAGAGATTCGATGGACGAAGCAATGCGCCTGCGAAAAAATGAGGAATACCGTTATGAGCGGTACGAGGATGAAGAAGAGGACGACGAAGAAGATTACGAAAGAGAAGAGGACGACGAGGACATCGACGACGAATACTACGAGGATGAAGAGTATGACGATGACGAAGACGATGATTATGACCCCAAAATGGAGCGGATTACGACGATTCTGGCCGTCGTTGCGGCACTTCTGGTGGGCGGTATTGTTATTTTCATCGTAGGGCGCACGCTGGGCGTTTTTCCGTTTGAGAATACCGAGGCTGAGGCCGAATCCGAACAGGAAGAAGAAACGGAACAGGTAGAAATGATAGAGGTGGAGGGAAAGACGCTGGACGAGGCGAAACGTGCGTTGATTGAAATTGGTCTGACACCCGAAATCGAATATGAAGTGACGGATGCCTATGAGGCGGGAACCGTTATCAGGGCCAGCGTCAGGGCGGGCACGATGACGGATAAGAATACCAATGTCATTCTGACAATAGCGGAGGCAAACGAGCTCGTCAAAGTACCGGACGTACACAGCAAATCAAAGGCAGAAGCGACCTCTATACTGGAAAAAGAGGGCTTTGTCGTCAATGTGACGGAAGGGTATGACGATAATGTGAGGAGCGGAAACGTTATTACCCAGTCGCCGGAGGCGGGAGCGGAGGCACCGGCCGGTTCTTCTGTGACAATCCGTGTAAGCCAGGGCGCGGAAAGCACCAAAGTCCGGGTGCCCAATGTGGTAGGCTTGTCGGAAATGGATGGTGTGGCGACGCTGACGGAAAGCGGGATTAACGTCGGGACGATATCCCAGGTTAATAACGAGGATGCGGCCCTGACGGATAAAATATGTTATCAGAGCTACTCGGAGGGCTCCTGGGTGGACAGCGGAACGACCATTGATTTGAAAGTCAGCATCGGACCGACGGTACGCACCTTTAAATTTGTCGATAACATTACGGCGCCTACGGAAGACGGGGAGTATCATGACGGACTGCCCGTTACGGTAATTGTTACGACGGCGGATGGCACACAGCTGTTAAATACACAGACGACTTCCTTCCCGCTGGCGGCCAACTATACGGGAATCCAGTCGGAGACGGGAACCATTCAGTTCATTTTTACGGTTACGACGAACCCGATGACAACGACAGACCCCAACACGGGAGAAACGGTTATCGTAGACGGAACTTCAACGGAAAAAACGGTTACAAGGAATATAACCTTTGTTGCAGAATGAGGGGAGGAAACGCGTGGAAAGAGCGGGAGACATGGCAATGAGGAAAGTAATTTCTGCCGCAGAGTGAGGATGAATGACAGGGAAGATAATCAAAGGTATCGCGGGATTTTATTATGTGCATATTGAGGACAAGGGCGTTTATGAATGCAAAGCGAGAGGTATTTTCAGAAATCAGCAGATAAAACCGCTTGTCGGAGACGATGTTTCCGTGACGATACTGGATGAACAGGAAAAAGAAGGAAACATTACAGAGATTTTACCGCGGCAGAACGAACTGATTCGTCCCGCGGTTGCCAATATTGACCAGGCGCTTGTGTTTTTTGCAATTGTCAAACCGGAACCGGATTTCCGGCTGCTGGACCGCTTCCTGATTCGGATGGAGCAGCAGAAACTGACGAGCATTATCTGTTTTAACAAACAGGATATTGCATCGGAAGAAGAAAAGGCAGCCTTGCGCGAGGCTTATGAGACCTGCGGTTACCGCGTTCTGTTTGTCAGCGCGCACAGGAAGGAAGGCCTGGAAGAACTGAGGAAGTTGCTGGCCGGGCGGACGACCGCCCTGGCCGGACCAAGCGGCGTAGGCAAATCGACGATGATTAATGCGTTGGCGCCGGAGGCGTGCATGGAGACCGGCAGCATCAGCCGGAAAATCGAAAGAGGGCGGCATACGACCAGGCATTCGGAAATCATCGCATTGGGAGAGAATACCTATCTGATGGACACGCCGGGATTCACATCTTTGCATATCGCGGAGATTACAAAAGAAGAACTGAGCGGCTATTACCCGGAATTTGAGCAGCATGAGCCCTATTGCAGATTCGGCGGCTGTGCCCATATCAGCGAACCGGGCTGCGGCGTGAAGGCGGCAGTGGAGCGGGGACTTATCAGCCGGGTGCGTTATGAAAATTATAAAGCGCTTTATCAGGAGTTGAAGGATATCAGAAGGTACTAGTGCACTCAATCAGAAAATGGAACACTGGATTTCGTAACGGAATGGCCGTCAGGACATTCTGTACCCCGCCATAAGCGAAGCCTGAGCATTGCTTCGAGGCGGGGTTTTTGTTTTATATGAGCGATGAGCCAGACAGCTGCGAAGCAGACCTTTGACGAATGCTGCGGAATTGCTGGCTGATAGATGAAGGGGGATGTTCATTCTATGAAGAAACGATGGCGGACAGGAATTATCACGGGTATCTGCCTCCTGCTTGCGGGATGCGGTGCGGGCAATGAAAATACGGAGCTTTCCCGGCAGAAAACGCAGCCGGAAAAGATGGTGACGGGAGCTGCGGCGGAAGGTATCGGGTTGGGGGAAGATACCGGATGGGCGCCGGAAGGCACTGGATTTGGAGAAAACGATGAGCAGTCGCCGGAAGACACCGGACTTGGGGAAAATGCCGGACAGGAGCCGGAAGAGCCGTTTCCTGTCATTTCTTATGCGTCGGCGTATCGGCAGTTTCTGGAAACATACATAGAAGAAAACGAATACGCGCACAGGGCAAGAGCGATGCTGGCATTTATCGATGATGATAATATGCCGGAATTGTTATTAATAGAGGACAACAGCCACGCATCGGGAGTAAAAGTTTATACCTATTATCAGGAGGCGGTAACGGAGCTGGGCGAATTTGGTTCTATGGGGTCGATGCAGTATGCGGAAAGAGACGGGATGATTCTCAGCAGTTTCACCGGAATGGGAGAAAACTATGCCGGATTTTTCAGGGTGGAAGACGGAGCGGCAAAGCCAGTCTGTGAACTGCGGGACTGCCAGTGGTCCGACGGAAGCCATCTGTCCTATGAAATAGACGGCGTCAGCGTTACAAAAGAAGCCTGTCATGCAAAATGGGAAGAGCTGTATGACACGGATAAATATATTGTAATCGGTTACGAGGACGCCTTTGCCGTTCAGGAAATGGAGCCGGGAGATTTGATTACCAAAGCCGTGAACGCTTTGCTTTTGAACAGGGAATCGCCGCGGCTTATAGAAATGGCGGCTGAACAGTCGGAAGTACTGGAAGGATATGGGAAGTTTCTTACAGAGTATGAATCGCAGCAAAAGGGCAGTAACAGCAGTAACAACGGCGGCGGTAACAGAGACAGCAGCAACAGCGGCGGCGGTAACAGGGAAGAGGTCCCCGGTTTTGCACTGATATATCTGGATGGCGATGACGTGCCGGAACTTCTTGTGATAGAAGGATGGGCGCACGCGAGCGGCGTTTCCGTCTATACTTATGAGGAGGGAGCGGTGGTTTCCGTCGGCGTTTACGGACAGTACGGCGCTATGGGGTACCGGGAAAAAGAGGGAATCATATTTGATGACTACGACACTGGCTGCAGCAGCATATATTCCAGCGTGTATCAGATAGACGGAAGTAAGGAAACGCTTCTGCAAAGTTACAGCGAAAGATACGGCCTGCCGGAAGGGGCGGAAGAACTGCAGTATACCTATACGGTGGACGGAAAAGAGGCGTCGGCGGAACAATACGGGAAAGTCTGCGAAAAATGGAGTGAAACCGACTACCGGGTGATTGACTACGGTATGTGCCGGACGCTGACGGACGGCGATATACAGAGCGCTTTGGCGGAAGAATTGGAAAATCTGATTCTGACACAGGAAGAAGTGCTGAAGCAAAATGTGCTCATCCTGGAAGGCGCTCAGGACGGCAGCATTTTGTTACTGGACTATGATGACTATGACAGGGACGGCAAATGCGAAGTCTTTATGCTTTGCGGTGACAGAAGCGACGAATATGGCGAGGACATATACAGAGGAAGGCTTTACTTTGCGGGAGCGGACTGCTGCACGTTGCTGCGCAGACAGGATTACCGCATGATAGACGGGAAAATGAAACTGGGACCGGACAGGAAGTATTTATTTTTTCATACAGATTTCTGCTTTACGGCGAATATCAGCGAACTCTGGACGGTGGAAGACGGAAAACCGGTAGAAAGCGAGTTTTCCCAATTGGGTCAGATAGTATACCGCGGCGGAAATGAGTTTGAAATCTGGATGGATGAATACGACAATTTTTACGAAACGGATGTCAAAATGTGGACGGGGCATACTTATAAGCCATATTTTTATTATTATGATTACAACAGCGACCGGATTAAAGCATATGACGGGGAAATTATTTCCGGGGATAAATTTGCGGAACTCAGTGGAACGAATCTGATAGAGGAAATAGAGGCGGAAGGATATACGGTAGAAACGATTATCAGGTGGGAAAACGATATTATAGCCATTAATTACCGGATAGATGAGGAAGAGGAGTTCGGGGTTATTACTTATGAAAATGTGATTTGGGATAACAGGGTGAAAGATTTCTGGCAAAAAGATATGCGCGGCGTTACCTCGTGGCAGAATGCGGGAGAAGGCGGAAGTTTCTGGCTGGAGTGAAAAATCGATTGGTATGTAAAAATGAACTTAGGAACTGTCAGGTTGAGCCTTAATACCGAGAAAAAGTAAAATTTTTTTAAATATGTTGTAATGAAGGAAAAATAGTGTATACTAAAGATAGTAGGTGATGCACAGCCTTATAAATGAGCGAGTTATAAGTGGGTGATGCACAGCCCATAAGTGAGCGAGTTAGCAGGAGGCAGGGACTATTTGAGTCTCTGCCTTTTCTGTCGGATAATACGGCGGCTAAGGTATGCGATTGTTTGTGTACAAAGGAGTTTTATGAAAGATAATTTAAGAATATATGGAGTGAAGGATTCCTACATAAAATATTTGAGCCAATATCAGGAGCATTTGTTCCGGCATGAAGGAGGAGCGTCAGGACGTAAGTATATTGGAGTCGTTTTTGAAATCAATAAATTTTCCTATTTTGCACCATTATCTTCGTTTAAACCCAAACATAAGAAGATGAAGGAAAGTGTGGATTTTATTAAGATAAAGGATTACGCAGTTATCAATATTAATAATATGATTCCTGTACCGAAAGGGCAATTGGCAGAGCTGAATATCAATGCGGAAAAAGATACGCATTATAAGTTTCTTTTGCAGTCTGAAAATCGGGAAATCAATAAACAAAAATGTCGAATCAGAAAAAATGCGGAGATAGTTTACAATCATAAGAAGCGTAATGGAAATTTGACACCATTGGCAAAAAGAACAAACGATTTTGAAATGCTGGAGAAATTAAGCAGAGATTTTTGGTGATTACTAATGACTATTTTTGTTTACGATTTTGCTGAGGCCGGCAAAATCGCATAGTAATCTCGCAATTTACTTTTGAGTCTTACTGTGCTATACTATCATAGCTGTTAAGGCTTTTTATTTTGAGTAAACACGGAGGAATAAAATATCATGAAACTCGGCATCGTAGGTCTGCCAAACGTTGGAAAAAGCACATTATTTAATTCATTGACAAAAGCGGGTGCGGAATCGGCCAATTATCCGTTCTGTACCATCGACCCGAATATTGGCATCGTGGCCGTTCCCGATGAACGGCTGAAACTGCTTGGGGATATGTATCAGTCCAAAAAGGTGACGCCGGCAACCATCGAGTTTGTGGACATCGCGGGACTTGTGAAAGGCGCGTCCAAAGGAGAAGGGCTGGGCAACCAGTTTTTGAGCAATATCCGGGAAGTGGACGCGGTCGTCCATGTGGTGCGCTGTTTTGAAGATTCTAATATCGTGCATGTGGACGGTTCCATTGACCCGATGCGCGATATAGAGACCATAAATCTGGAATTGATTTTTTCCGATATGGAGATACTGGACAGAAGAATCGCCAAAGTCGGGAAAAGCGCGAGAATGGACAAAACCCTGGGAAAAGAGTTTGCGCTTTTGGAGAAAATCAAGGCACATCTGGAGGAAGGAAAACTGGCGAGGAGTTTCGAGCCGGAGGATGAAGACGAACAGGTGCTGCTCGCTTCCTATAACCTGTTGACTTACAAACCGGTTATTTTTGCGGCGAATGTCGCGGAGGAGGATTTGGCGGACGACGGGGCCGGCAATGAGAAGGTTGCCGAAGTGAGGGCTTTCGCGGCGGAAAACGACAGTGAGGTTTTCGTTATCTGCGCCCAGATAGAACAGGAAATTGCGGAGCTGGACGAAGAAGAGACGGCTATGTTTCTGGAAGATTTAGGTTTGAAGGAGTCCGGCCTGCAAAAGCTGATTAAGGCAAGCTACCACATTCTGGGCCTGATGAGTTTCCTGACGGCCGGGGAAGACGAAACGAGGGCATGGACGATTAAAATCGGTACGAAGGCGCCGCAGGCGGCCGGAAAAATACATACCGATTTTGAAAGAGGCTTTATCAAGGCGGAAGTCGTAAATTATAAGGACCTGTTAGAGCAGGGCTCTCTTGCGGCGGCCAGGGAAAAAGGACTTGTAGGTATGGAAGGCAAAGAATATGTGGTGAAAGACGGGGACGTGATTTTGTTCCGGTTTAATGTCTAGTGTGAGAAGAAGTTCTAAAGATGTCTCGTCATAGGACGAGACACCAAGAACTTCTACGGTCCGCGAGGCGGACCTTTCTCACACGAAAGAACGCCTGAAAAGCGGCGTTCTTCCCGTTGCTGAGGAGAGATAGAAGGAAAGCAGGAGTAAGCATGAATGATATTATGAACAGCTCGGATATTGCGTTTCCGAATATCGGGCTGTATTTGGAAAATGTGCCGAAGTCGTTCGGCGTTTTTGGATTCCAGATTGCGCTGTACGGCGTAATGATAGGGCTTGGCGTCTTAAGCGGCGTGCTCATGGCGGCGCATGTGGCGAAACTGGAAAAGAAAGATTCGGATATTGTCTGGGATTTTATTCTGTATGCGCTGATTTTTTCGATAATCGGCGCGAGAATCTATTATGTGATATTCGAGTGGGATATGTACAAAGATAATCTGCTGGAAATTTTTAATCTCAGGCATGGCGGCCTGGCTATCTATGGAGCGGTCATTGCAGCCTTCCTTACATTGTATATATACTGCCGGGTAAAGAAGCTGCATTTTTTACAGCTTGGGGATATCTGTATGCCGGGGCTGGTGCTCGGACAGGTCATCGGCCGGTGGGGGAATTTTTTTAACAGGGAAGTGTTCGGAGAATATACGGACAGTCTGCTTGCCATGCGGCTTCCCATTGAGGCAGTCAGAAGCCGGGATATTTCGGCTAATGTGGCGGCGCATATTCTGGACGGCACCAATTATATTCAGGTGCACCCCACTTTTTTATATGAAGGAATTTGGAATCTGGCTTTGATGGGGCTCATGCTTCTGTACCGGAAGCATCGGAAGTTCGATGGAGAAATATGTCTTCTTTATCTGGGCGGCTATGGACTTGGCAGATTCTGGATAGAAGGCATCCGCACCGACCAGCTTTTTCTTGCCGGGACGACTATTCCGGTTTCCCAGCTGCTTGCGCTGATTTTCGTAGTGGTTTCGGTAACTGTGGATGTTATCATCCGCCGCCGGATGGCAAAACGTGCAGAAAAAGCAGAAAAAAAGGAAGAAAACGGGTAACAGTTCCGCCTCCGCCCGGACAGAGCATCATCTCTTTGGAGGCACGCTTGCGCTCCACGAAAAATCGCAGCGGTACTAGGTTCAAAAGCAGCATAAAGCCGCTTTTTCACCAAGCACCGGCGTTTTTCCAGGGCCTCCGCCAGAGAATGATGCTCTGTCCGGGCGGAGGCGGAATTGTTGCAAAAATAGTTAAAAATAGACATTTATCAGGTGAAATTCTCCCCCGCTTATGTTATGATGAAAAAAAGCGGGGGTTATTTTTTGGATGAAAGAGAAAATATACAGGACGGAAAAGGATAAATTATATTATCTTTTAACGCTTTTTCTGACGCTGGCGGCGCTCATTGCAATCGTATGCTACAGCTTTG
The DNA here is from genome assembly GCA_910578715.1 of uncultured Lachnospiraceae bacterium. GTDB lineage: Bacteria > Bacillota > Clostridia > Lachnospirales > Lachnospiraceae > UBA3282. The sequence continues at coordinate 39,650 of CAJTRL010000013.1, forward strand.
GCTCTTTTTATGGGATTGCCAGGGAGGACGCCGTTACAATTGGGGAAAGGGTCGTTTCGGAAGAGTCGGAGAAACTCAATAATTTTCTTCTGCGTGGGCTTGATGTTTTGCAGGTAACAGGGCTGACTATTGACTATATGCTGAAGGAAGGGCTTGGCCCGGAAGAAATCGAGGAATATCTATTGTGCGAGTCCGAAGCGTATGCGGCGCATATCGACGAAAACTTTACGGGCATCTACGGCCTGTTTAACGGGGATTATATCGACGGCATCGGATGGGTGCCGGATGACGATTATGTTCCTCAGGAAAGGCCCTGGTACATGGCGGCGGTGGAAGGAGAAGGGGAACCGGTCGTCGTATCGCCTTATCTCGATGCCCAGACGGGCAGTATTATGATATCGGTCAGCCAGATGCTGTCGGACGGGGAAAGCGTGGTTTCTCTGGATATCGTCATGGACGAGATGCAGAGGATGGCGGAAGGAATGAGCCTTGGCGGCAACGGCTATGGGTTCATTATCGACGATACCGGTCTTGTGGTAGCTCATTACGATAAAGACATGCGGGGACGGAATCTGCTGACCGATACAGAAAATATGGAAAATGCACAAAATGCGGAGATGAAAGAGCTTGCGGAGCAGATTATCCGGGCGGGTGGAAGTACGTTTCAGGCGGAAATTGACGGCGAATCCTGTCAGGTATTTTCCAAAGTTGTTCAGGACAGATGGTATGTCGTAATCATTATTAATAATGAACAATTGTTTCGGCGCGTACAGGTTAATTTGTACCGCAATGTACTGATTTCCCTGTTGATATTTGCGCTGCTGGTATATTTTTGTACGACCAATTATCTGAACAGGACCAAAGCGATGCATTATGCGCAGCAGCTGAAAGAATACCAGCTTACGCTGGAAGAGCGGGTGCGGGAGCAGACGTTGAAAATCAGGGAGCAGACACAGCGCATGCTGCAGATGCAGGGGAATGTCATCGACGGCATGGCGATGCTGATAGAGAGCAGGGACGGCAATACGGGAAAGCACGTTATGAGCACCAAAAAATATGTGGGCCTGATTGTGCAGTATATGTATGCGAACCGGATTCATCCGGAGGAAGTAAACGAAGAATTTATTGAGAAAATAACGAATGCGGCAGCACTTCACGACGTCGGAAAGATTATGATATCCGATACAATTCTGAATAAGCCGGGGAAGTTTACGCCGGAGGAATTTGAGATTATGAAGGGTCATTCGGTTTATGGCAGCCAGATTGTCAGAAATATTCTGGGGGAAAATGCGGATGAACAGCTGGTGCAGATATCCAGTGACGTCGCTCATTTTCATCATGAGAAATGGGACGGTTCCGGTTATCCGGAAGGGCTTAAGGGGGAAGAAATCCCTTTGAGCGCAAGAATCATGGCGGTGGCCGATGTATTTGACGCGCTGGTTTCCCGGCGTGTTTATAAAGATATGATGCCCCAGGAACAGGCATTTATGGTGATAGAAGAGGAGGCGGGAAGCCATTTTGACCCGCAGATTGTGGAAGTGTTTTTAAAACTGAGGCATGAAGTGGAGGAATATCTGGGACAGAGTACATAAGAATCATGAAAAGAGACATATGATAATGCTTTGACAGAGGCGGCAGAGGGATGCACCTCTGTTTTTTTTGTGTATTTTTGAAAAACCTCTTGTTTTTACTTGCATAATACCCTATTTTAAGATAAAATAGTATTCAAAGTGGTGGAAAGTGGAATAAAGTGGTTTAAAGTGGTGGATTTTAAGCGATTTACACCGACCCTTTGGAAGCAGACCGTGGCAGACGCTTGATGGTGGGTGATTGATGATGTTTATGGGAGAATACAATCACACAATTGACGCAAAGGGCAGGCTGATTGTTCCGTCCAAATTCCGCGAGGCATTGGGAGATGCCTTCGTGGTAACGAAAGGACTGGATGGCTGTCTGTTCGTATATGACAATGCGGAGTGGAATGTATTTGAAGAAAAACTGAAATCGCTGCCCCTTACGAATAAAGATGCCAGAAAGTTTGTACGTTTTTTTCTGGCGGGAGCAACCGAAGCAGAGGTAGATAAACAGGGAAGAATCCTGGTGCCTAATGTACTGAGAGAATTTGCGGAATTAAATAAGGATGTCGTTTTAATCGGCGTGGGAAGCAGAATTGAAATCTGGAGCAAAGAGCGCTTCGATGGAATGGCGGCTTATGATGATATGGACGAGATAGCGGAACATATGGCTGAGCTTGGACTCGGTATTTAGAAGGACACAGGAAACGGAATGGAATTTCAACATACATCGGTTCTTTTGGAAGAGACAATTCAGAATCTGCGGGTAAAACCCGACGGAATCTACATAGACGGAACACTTGGAGGCGGCGGGCATTCTTACCACATCGCCTCCAGGCTGACAGGTACGGGGCGACTGATAGGCATCGACCAGGATGAAGAGGCTGTTCTGGCGGCCGAAAAGCGGCTGGAACCTTTTCGGGAAAAGGTTACGATTATCAGGGATAATTACTGCAATGCGGAAGGTGCATTGCGGCATATCGGCATAGAGAAAGTGGACGGTATTGTGCTGGATTTGGGAGTTTCCTCCTATCAGCTCGACCATGCGGAAAGAGGTTTTTCCTATCAGCATGACGGGGCGTTAGATATGCGCATGGATGTGCGGCAGTCGGTGAGCGCGAGAGACATTGTCAATACTTATTCGGAAATGGAGCTTTACCGGATTATCCGGGACTATGGCGAAGAAAAATTTGCCAAAAATATTGCAAAGCATATTGTGCTGGCGAGGAAGGACAGGCCTCTGGAAACGACGGGAGAGCTGAATGAGATTATCAGAGCATCGATTCCCGCGAAAATGCGTAAAGAGGGCGGACATCCTTCCAAGAGAACATTTCAGGCGCTTCGTATCGAATGCAACAGGGAGCTGGAAGTGTTAAAAAATTCGCTGGACGGTTTTATAGAAATGCTGAATCCGGGAGGAAGGCTTTGCATCATTACGTTTCATTCGCTGGAAGACCGCATTGTTAAGACCGCTTTCCGGGAAAATGAAAATCCCTGTATCTGCCCGCCGGAATTTCCGGTCTGTACCTGTGGCAGAGTATCGAAGGGAAAAGTGATTACCGGGAAACCGATTGTACCGTCCGAAAAGGAAATGGAAGAAAACAGAAGGGCCAAAAGCGCAAAACTGAGAGTTTTTGAGCGGAGAGGCAGCGAATGACCGTAGCATTACGGCCGGAAAAAGAAATAAGAGAGGAATCAGGCAGTATGGCAGCAGTTCGGGAAAGGACATCCGGAAGAGAAATGCGAAGCGGCAGAAGCGTACAGGGTAGAAGAGGCGCAGAAGTCCGCGCACAGGTGCAAAGCGGAAGAAGCGCACAAAGCAGCGGCCGGGTGCAAAACGGCAGAAGCACACAAACTGGCAGACAGGCCCGTAACGGCAGAAGCGTACAGGCCGGACATGCACGGAGCAGCAGATATATACAGGGCAGCGCGGTCAGAAAGCTGGATGTTGCAAGAGAAATAGAACTTAGTCCGAAGAAAAAATTGAGCAATACGGCGAGAAAGAACAGAGAAAAGGCTGAGCATATGAGCCTGGGTTATGTGCTGTTCTTAAGCATCGCGTTATTTGCGACGGGCTGCATTCTGGTAGGATATATCGGATTACAGTCGGATATTACGAACAGTATCAAACGGATAGCATCTCTGGAAAGAGAATTGAACGATTTAAAACTCGCAAATGACGAAGAATATAACAGAATCACGAGCAGCGTTGATTTGGAGGAAGTAAGAAAGGTTGCGATTCAGGAACTCGGCATGCAGTATGCGGAGGAAGGACAAATTGTCGTTTTCGAGAGCGAAAATAATGACTATGTTAAGCAGATAGCGGCAATTCCGGACTAAGTAAGCGCCGGCCGGAGAAGGTTGAAAATTAAAATTTTCAACAAGTAATTTGAGTATCTGCGGAAGCAGACAGATGGGTATAAACAGGATATGAAACAGGGACATACGAGTAAATTTAAATTCTGGATGCAGAGAAAGCTCATGGTACTCTTTTTGTGTGTACTTGTGGCTTTTATCGGCCTGAGCGTTCGTCTGATTCTGATTAATAAGGATAAGGGAAATGACTATAAAAAACAGGTATTGTCACAGTTGGAGTATGATTCTGTGACAATACCTTTTAAACGTGGTGAAATACTGGACGCTAACGGCACGATACTGGCAATCAGCAACAAGGTGTATAATGTGATTCTGGATACGAAGGTTTTAATGGATGACGAAGAAAATCTGGAACCTACGCTGAATGCGCTGCGGACAATTTTTAACATCGATACGGGAAAAGTGCGGGAGTATATCATAGAGCATCCCAATTCTTCTTATTATGTGCTGGCAAGACGTCTCGATTATGAACAGGTGGAAAAGTTCAAGGCATTGCAGAATGATGAAGAAAACGGCTCCCATATTAAGGGTATCTGGTTTGAGGACGAATACAAAAGGGAATATCCGAACGGTTCCCTTGCCTGCGATGTCATTGGTTTTACGAGGAGCGATAACGCGGGGCAGTATGGCCTGGAAGAATATTATAATGATGTTTTATGCGGTACGAACGGCAGACAGTACGGTTATCTGAACGATGATTCCAATCTGCAGAGAACGACGATTCCCGCCATTGACGGGTACGATATCCAGACGACGATAGACGGCAATATCCAGAGCATTGTGGAAAAACATCTGGTGGAATTTAACGAAGAGTATAAAGATAATTACAGGGAAGGCAACGGCGCTCATAATGTGGGCTGCATCATCATGGAAGTTAATACGGGCAATATCCTGGCGATGGCAAGCTATCCCAATTACGATTTAAACGATACGAGAAATACGGAGAACTTAATCGGAATGCCCGAACTGGACGAGCAGAACAGGCGCACAGGAGAATACCTGACGGCGGCCAAAATAAGCGAAATGGATGATGAAACGCTGTATCGTCATCTGGACGCTCTGTGGAAAAATTTCTGTATCGTTGACACGTACGAACCGGGCTCCGTTTCCAAACCCTTTACGGTGGCGGCGGCACTTGAAACAGGCGCGATTACGGGAGAAGAAAAGTTTAACTGCGAAGGCTATCTGGAAGTGGGCGATTATAAAATCAAATGCCACCAGACATTCGGGGACGGTTATCTTTCCGTGGCGGAAGGAATAGAACGGTCGTGTAATGTGGTGCTGATGAATGTGGCGTTTAAACTGGGAAAAGACCGCTTTATTGATTTTCAGCATTTGTTCGGTTTCGGTCTCAAGACCAATATCGATTTGGCGGGGGAGTCCAGAACGGCTTCCCTAGTATACAACAAAGACAATATCCGTCAGACGGAGCTTGCCACCTGTTCTTTCGGACAGGGCTTTAACGCTTCTATGATTCAGGTGATTACGGGCTTCTGCTCCCTGATTAACGGCGGTTATTATTATGAGCCCCATGTGGTGAGCAGAATCATGACCTCGGACGGCGCGACGGTGGAGAATATTACGCCGAGGGTGCTGAAACAGACGGTGTCACAGTCCACCAGCGATACCATACGGGATTACTGCAATCTGGTGGTGAGCGGCGAGAAAGGAACCGGAAAAACGGCAAGACCGGCGGGGTATATGATTGGCGGGAAAACAGGGACCGCGGAGACACTGCCCAGAGGCAACCATGAATATGTCGTATCGTTTCTCGGTTATGCGCCGATTGACAACCCGGAAATCGCCATTTATGTGGTTGTGGACAGGCCGAATGCCGAAACACAGGACGATGCGAAATTCGCAACCAGGATTGTGAGAGCAATTCTGACGGAAGTGCTGCCATATCTGAACATTTTTATGACCGAGGAACTTTCGGAAAAAGAAATTGAAGAGCTGGAAGAACTGCATATGCAGATTACGATGCAGCAGCCGGGAGAAGAGGAAGAAGGCACAGAAGGAGAAGGAAGCGAAGAAGAGGAGCCGGAGCCGGAATCGGCGGCGGATACGGAGACCTGGAAGACCTTCCCGTTAGACCCGGAAACAGGTTATCTGAAAGAGCCTCAGACGGGAGATTTGTTTGACCCGGAAACGGGTGCTTCGGTAGGCGGAAAGGCGTTGATTACCGGAGGTGAAAATGACACGCCCGTAAGCGGAGTGGGAGAACCGCCCAAAGTCACAGAAGAGCAGGAAGAGGACGATTTTGGCATATAATACGGAAATGTAATAGTTCATACGAATAACCTCATAAAAAAGGTAATAAATTATATTAATACCTTTTTATGAGGTTTTCCTGAATGATGAGAGAAACGGAACATTCCCATAAAACTTTTCACCGGAAAAAAACGGTTACGGTATTTTTTCTTTGTATGCTCCTTTTTACGGGGCTGATTGGCAGGCTGGTCTATCTGATGGTGTTTCAGTCGGCTTATTATATGGAGAAGGCCAGGGAGCTGCATGAGCGGGAGCGCAGCATCAAGGCCGCGCGGGGAAGGATTCTGGACGCCAACGGTGAAATTCTGGCCGATAACCGGACGGTATGCACCATTTCGGTCATCCACAATCAGATAGAAGATGCGGAACAGGTCATTGCGGTATTGGCAAAAGAACTGGATTTATCGGAAGATTATGTCAGAAAGCGCGTGGAAAAATATTCCGCCATCGAAAAAATCAAAAGCAATGTGGATAAATCCGTGGGCGACACGATTCGTTCCTATGAACTGGCGGGCGTTAAGGTGGACGAAGACTATAAAAGGTATTACCCATACGATTCCCTCGCATCCAAAGTCCTGGGCTTTACGGGCGGCGATAACCAGGGAATCATCGGCCTTGAAGTGATTTATGAAGAATATCTTCAGGGAGAAGCGGGAATGATTCTGACAGTGACGGACGCCAAGGGGGTAGAAGTTCCGGAAGCCGGAGAAGAGCGGATTGAACCGGTAAACGGAAAGGATTTATATATCAGTCTGGATATCAATATCCAGAGTTATGCCACGCAGCTTGCCATGCAGACGCTGGAGACAAAACAGGCGCAAAGCGTTTCGATTATCGTCATGAATCCTCAGAACGGGGAAATCAAGGCAATGGTCAATGTGCCGGAATTTGATTTGAACCATCCCTATACGCTGCCGGAAGAACTGGAGGAAGCGGACCTGGATGCCGACAAAAGACAGGAACTGTTAAACGCCATGTGGCGGAACGGCTGCATCAACGACACTTACGAGCCCGGTTCCACCTTTAAGACGGTGACTGCCGCGGCTGCACTGGAAGAGGGCGTCGTGACGGTAAACGATAATTTCAACTGTCCGGGATATGTGATGGTGGAAGACAGGCGCATCCGGTGCCATAAGATTGCCGGACACGGAGCGGAAAATTTCGTACAGGCAACGATGAACTCCTGTAATCCTGTTTTTGTAACGGTGGGACTCAGGCTCGGCGTGGATAATTATTATAAATATTTTCAGCAGTTCGGCCTGCTCGATAAGACCGGAATTGACTTGCCGGGAGAAGCGGGAACAATTATGCACAAGAAAGAAAATATAGGCCTTGTGGAGCTGGCGACGATTTCTTTCGGACAGTCTTTTCAGATTACGCCGATTCAGCTGGCGGTAACGGTATCTTCTTTTATCAACGGGGGAAAACGCGTAACACCGCATTTCGGCATACGGGTGGCCGATTCGGATGGTAGTGACAGTCAGTCTTTTACCTATTCGGTCCGGGAAAATGTCATTTCCGCGGAGACGTCGGAAACGATGAAATATCTGCTGGAACAGGTTGTGGAAAACGGCGGCGGCAAAAACGCTTACATAGAAGGATACCGCATCGGCGGGAAAACGGCGACGAGCCAGACACTTCCCAGGGGAAGCGGCAAATACATTGCATCTTTTATTGGATTTGCGCCGGCCGATGACCCGGAAATCCTCGCGCTCTGTATCATTAATCATCCACAGGGAACTTATTATGGCGGCCAGATTGCGGCGCCTGTGGTGAAACAGCTTTTTGAAAATATTCTTCCTTATTTGGAGAAGATGGATTATAATAACAGAAGTACCTGAAAGGAGACAGAGAATGGATGCTACAATTTTGATGTCGGTGATTATTTCTTTTGCAATCAGCGTTGCTCTCGGACCGTTGGTGATTCCTTTTTTAAAGAGGCTGAAGGTTGGCCAGACCGTCCGCGATGAAGGGCCGAAGGAGCACCTGAAAAAAAACGGCACGCCGACGATGGGCGGTATTCTGATACTCATCAGCATTGTAGTGACTTCGATTCTCTATGTAAAAGATTATCCGAAAATCATTCCGATTCTTTTTGTGACGATGGGCTTCGGTCTCATCGGTTTCCTGGATGATTATATCAAAGTGGTGTTAAAGCGTTCCATGGGACTGCGGGCCTGGCAGAAAATGGCGATGCAGATTGTTGTGACCGGTGTGTTTGCCTATTATATCACTCATTATACGGATGTTCCGCTGGCCTTGAAAATTCCGTTTATGCCGGGCGTGACGCTGGACCTGGGGGCATTCAACATTCCGTTTCTGTTCTTTATCGTGCTTGGCACGGTAAACGGAGCGAATTTTACGGACGGACTGGACGGACTGGCGAGTTCCGTTACGGTACTGATTGCTACCTTTTTTACGGTGGCTGCAATCGGTTTACAGAGCGGCATCGAGCCGGTCACTTGTGCCGTGGTCGGTGCACTGCTTGGATTTTTACTGTTTAACGTATATCCGGCGAGCGTTTTTATGGGCGATACGGGCTCATTGGCGCTCGGCGGTTTTGTGGCCGCTACGGCTTATATGCTGCAAATGCCGATATTTCTGGCGCTTGTGGCGTTTATCTATGTAATCGAGGTGTTATCCGTCGTCATTCAGATAGGTTATTTTAAGATGACCAATGGGAAGCGCATCTTTAAGATGGCCCCTATTCACCATCACTTTGAGCTGTGCGGCTGGTCTGAGACAAGGGTGGTGGCGGTCTTTTCCATCGTGACGGCGCTGCTTTGCCTGGTGGCATTGATGGGAATAAGCTAGTTTTCGTATTTGAAGAGGTGGTATCGTGATGGATTTAAAAGGGAAAAAGGTATTGGTGGTCGGCGCCGGCCTCAGCGGTATCGGAGCGGTAGAAGCGTTGTGTAAGGCGGGAGCAGCGCCGGTTCTGTATGATGAAAAAGCGGCCGCGGAAGAGATAGGGAAGAAACTGCCGGATGCCTGTGCATGCAAGATTGTGACCGGAAGCCTTTCGGAAGATGTCAGGGCGGAGGCAGAACTTGCCGTTTTCAGTCCGGGCGTTCCGGTGGATACGGCCCTTGCCGACAGGCTGCGGGAAAGCGGGATTGCTATCTGGGGCGAGATTGAGCTCGCCTATGTTCTTGGAAAAGGAAGGGTTATTGCGATTACCGGGACGAACGGCAAGACAACGACTACTTCTCTGGTCGGCGAAATCATGAAACGGCATTTCGCAAGCGTTTATGTGGTGGGGAATATCGGAAATCCTTATACCAAAGCCGCGCCGGAGACGGCGGATAACACGGTTACGGTAGCGGAAATCAGCAGTTTCCAGCTGGAAACGATTCATACGTTTCATCCGGAAGTATCGGCAATTTTAAATATCACCCCTGACCACCTGAACAGACATCATACGATGGAAAATTATGTTGCGGTCAAAGAGCGGATTGCGGAAAATCAGACGAAAAAGGATATATGTGTCTTAAATTATGAAGATGCCTACACGAAAGACTTTGGAGAACGCTGTCCGGCCAGAGTGGTTTATTTTTCTTCGGCAAGGAGGCTGGAAGACGGACTGTATCTTGACGGAGAAGAGATTTACCAGGCACAGGGAGGCCGGGCGGAGCGGCTCATGAATATTCACGAGATGAATCTGGTCGGTATCTGCAACGTGGAAAATGTGATGGCGGCAATTGCCATTGCGCAGGCCCTGGGCGTTCCGATGGAAGAAATTCTGGAGACAGTCAGGAATTTTAAGGCGGTGGAACACCGTATCGAGTTTGTGGCTGCAAAGCGGGGCGTTGACTACTATAATGATTCCAAAGCGACAAACCCGGATGCGGCAATTCAGGGCATTAAGGCGATGTCAAAGCCCACGCTCCTGATTGGCGGCGGTTTCGATAAAGAAAGCGAGTACGACGACTGGATTGTTTCTTTTGACGGAAAAGTGAAGTGCCTTGTCCTGATTGGGCAGACGCGGGAAAAAATAGCATCCTGTGCCAGAGCCCACGGCATCACGGAGATTGTTCTGGCGGACAGTTTCAGGGAGGCGCTTGATATCTGTGTGGAAAGGGCGGTTCCCGGCGATGCGGTGCTGCTTTCCCCGGCCTGTGCGAGCTGGGGCATGTTTCCGAACTATGAGGTAAGAGGAAAACAATTTAAAGAGTATGTGAATCAGTTGAAGGAGTTATAAGCGTGGCGGAGAGAGGATTATCCCGTAAAAAAAACAATATAGCGAATTATATGGATTATACGCTGTTATTCATTGTCATCTTTCTGCTCGGTTTCGGTCTTGTCATGGTTTACTCCACCAGCTCCTATTCCGCGAATCTGCAGTTTGACGGGGACGCCGCATGGTATTTCCGGAAGCAGCTGTGGGCGACGGCGCTCGGAATTGTGGTAATGATGGTGGTTGCGAATATACCGTATCATTTCTGGGAGCAGTTTGCGGTGCTTGGCTATATCGTTTCCGTCGTTCTGATTCTGCTGATTATTCCGTTCGGAACGGAATCCCACGGCGCGAAAAGATGGCTCAACATTGCCGGTATTTCCGTGCAGCCCGCTGAAATCGCGAAGCTCGGCATGATTTTGTTTCTGGCGAGTATGATATGTACGATGGGAAACCGCATCCGGCAGAAAAAAGGCTTTTTTACCGTATTAATCGTACCGGTTCCGATTGCGATTATGCTGTGGCGGATTACTTCGAACCTGAGCTCTGCGATTATCGTTATGGGAATCGCGGTGTTGATGTTGTTCGTTTCCTGTCCGGATTATAAGCGGTTTGTAATTCTCGGAGTCGTTACGCTCGCGGCGGCGGCGCTCATTGTGCTCGTCATTGTGAAAATGGCGGAATCGGGTGCGGGAGACGGAGAAAGCGTCGGCGGCTTCCGTGGGGCGCGTATCTTAGCGTGGCTGGACCCGGAGGCTTATGCCGTCGGAAAGGGCTTCCAGACTTTACAGGGGCTGTACGCCATCGGCTCCGGCGGTATCCTGGGGAAAGGGCTTGGTAACAGCAAGCAGAAACTGGGATTTATCCCGGAGGCGCAGAACGATATGATTTTTTCGATTATCTGCGAAGAGCTTGGACTGTTTGGCGCGATTGCAATCATTTTGATGTTTATCATGCTTATCTGGCGTTTTATGATTATTGCGAACAATGCACCCGACCTGTTTGGCGCGCTTCTGGTGGTCGGCGTGCTCGGACATATTGCAATTCAGGTTATTCTGAACATAGCCGTTGTTACGAATACGATTCCCAATACGGGAATTTCCCTGCCGTTTATCAGTTACGGGGGCACTTCCGTATTGTTTCTGCTGATTGAAATCGGCCTTGTATTAAGCGTGGCGAAAGGAATCCGGTTAAAAGATTTGTAAGTACAAGATAATTTTTGCGGTTTTTACCATATAGATAAAGTAGGTCATATATTATCTGCTTTGAGGTTTTGCTATGGATGCGATTCAGATATATGGTGGAAACTGTCTTCATGGTCAGGTCAGGATACAGGGTTCCAAAAACGCGGTGCTGCCGATTCTTTCCGCAGCTTTATTGATAGACGGCGTCTGTGAAATAGAAAATTGTCCTGTTATCAGCGATGTATATCATATGCTGCGTTTGATGGAAAGCCTGTGCTGTAAAGTAGAAAGAAACGGGCATACGGTCAGGGTGGACGCTTCCGGGGTGTCCAGATGTGATATGCCTTCGGATTCCGTCAGTGTTATGCGTTCTTCCATTATGCTGCTCGGCTCGCTGCTTGCCCGTACGGGAAGCGTCAGTATGCAGTATCCGGGCGGCTGTGTCATCGGAAAGCGGCCCATTGACCTGCATCTTGAAGGGCTGCGGAAAATGGGCGTTGTTATCAGAGAACGGGAAGACGGTTTTGACGCGGAGACAAAAGGGCTGACCGGAGCGGTGCACAGGCTGCCGTTCATCAGCGTGGGAGCTACGGAAAACCTTGTGCTTGCGGCTGTTCTTGCCAAAGGAGAAACAGTAATTGAAAATGCGGCGCGGGAACCGGAAATTGTCGCGCTGTGCGATTTTCTGCAGAAAGCGGGCGCGGATATCGAAGGCGTCGGTACGAAGAGACTGCATATCAGAGGCGTGGAAAAGCTGCATGAAATTTCCTATCGGGTTCCGGCGGACAGAATTGTAGCGGGCACATATCTGGCAGCCTGTCTGTGCTGCGGGGGAGAAATCTTTTTAAAAGACGCGCCCTGTGTGCAGATGAAAGCGGTCAGCGCGGCTGCGGCCTCTATGGGTGCAGAGATAGAAGAGCATGAAGAGGGATTGTCCGTTGTCTGCAAAGAGAGAAGAGTCATGCCGCCCGGTCTCATAACGGAATGTTATCCGGGATTCCCGACGGATTTGCAGTCCGCTTTTCTGGCGGCGATGTCGCTGGCGGACGGGGAAGGCGTACTGGAAGAGACGATTTTTGAGAATCGCTTTCGTATTGTGCCGCAGTTACAGCAGATGGGTGCAAAAATTTCCTGTCAGGACAGCCGGGTTTATGTGAGCGGCGTCAAAACGCTTCACGGGGCCATCCTGAAAGCGGAGGAACTGCGGGGAGGCGCGGCGCTGGTACTTGCAGGCTGTGCGGCGGAAGGAAAAAGCATTATAAAGAACCGGCATTTCATCGAAAGAGGTTACGAGGATATCTGTCTGGATATGCGCGCGCTCGGCGCCGATGCTGCGCTGCTGTAACTGCCGGACGGTATCGTATGCGGAAGTGTTATTGGTAAGGAATCAGGTATGGGCAGCAAAAAGGTCGTAAAAAAATTAAATAAAAAAAACATTCATTTGCGGCTCGTGAAAAAAGAAAAGCAGAAGGAGAAAAAGGAGCAGTTAGAGCAGAAAATCCGTTTTGGCAGAGTAAAGCGGATTCTGATTCTTTCTGCTATCCTTATCTTTCTGCTTGTTGCGCTTGCGACGGGATATATTTATATTGTAGATAATTATACGATAACCACTATTTATGTGGAAGGAAATATTCATTATACAAATGAGGAAATCATAGCGATGGTTATGGACGGAAAATATACGGATAATTCTCTCTTTCTGTCCTGGAAGTATCGGGATAAGGGAATTGACGATATTCCTTTTGTGCAGACGATGGATGTTATCGTGGAGGCGAAAGATACCGTCCGGATTAAAGTATATGAGAAGGCCATAGCGGGGTATGTAGCATATCTTGGAAGGTATATCTATTTTGATAAGGATGGCATTGTCGTAGAGACTTCCGAGGAAAGCACGCCGGGGATTCCTCAGGTAACGGGTCTTACTTTTTCTCATGTCATTCTGCACGAGCCGCTCCCGGTGGAGAATCAGGAGGTTTTTGAGGATATTTTGAATATTACGCAGCTGCTGGAGAAGTATTCTCTCCCGGTGGACAAGATTTATTTTTCACCCGATTATCAGGTGACCTTAATTTTCGGAGAGGCCAGAGTTGCGATGGGAGGAAGCGATGATATCGATGAGAAGATTATGGGGCTTCAGTACATGCTTCCGAGTCTGGAAGGGAAAAAAGGAACGCTCGATATGAGGGAATATACGGAGGATACGAAGATGATAAGTTTTGAACCGGATTAACTGTAACAGTTCAGCCATGCAGAAATGATTGTACAAATTGTCCGTGGGAGCTTGCTCATTAAGGACAACTTGCACAATCATTTCTATAGGGCGGACGCCCGGCATGAAATAAGTCACCAGCCAACTAGTAATATAATTAGTCAAGATGTATGTTCTGGTGACTTATGAATGACATGGCTGAACTGTTACGATTAACTGGTAATTTCTGTCAATTTCACAGCAAAACGGGGATATTGGAACGAAAAGGGAACGAAAATCAAAAAAATAGGTTGCGAATTTGACGAAATAATTATATGATAATCTATATGAGTTTAGTATGAGGTTATTTTCATAGGAGTTTATTCGTAATAATAAGGAGGTACTACCTTGCTTGAGATTAAGACAAACGATGCTGAATCCGCTGCAAAGATAATTGTTATAGGCGTTGGTGGAGCGGGTAATAATGCTGTTAATAGAATGATTGACGAAAGTATTGACGGGGTGGATTTTATCGGAATCAATACGGACAAGCAGGCGCTGCAGCTTTGTAAAGCCCCCAGGCTTTTGCAGATTGGGGAAAAGCTCACGAAAGGGTTAGGAGCAGGCGCCAAACCGGAAATCGGGGAAAAAGCTGCTGAGGAAAGCGAAGAAGAGATTGCGCTTGCGCTAAAAGGCGCGGATATGGTCTTTGTAACCTGCGGTATGGGAGGCGGAACCGGAACCGGAGCCGCGCCTGTCGTTGCCAAGCTGGCGAAGGACATGGGAATCCTGACGGTAGGCGTTGTGACCAAGCCGTTCCGTTTTGAAGCAAAAGCCCGTATGGTCAACGCTTTAAGCGGCATTGATAAAATTAAGGACAATGTGGATACGCTGATTGTCATTCCGAATGATAAACTGTTGGAAATCGTTGACAGAAGGACAACCATGCCGGACGCTTTAAAGAAAGCGGATGAAGTATTGCAGCAGGCTGTACAGGGTATTACCGATTTGATTAACGTTCCGGCTGTTATCAATCTTGACTTTGCGGATGTGCAGACCGTAATGAAAGATAAGGGCATCGCACATATCGGAATCGGTGCCGGAAAAGGAGAGGACAAGGCGAACGAGGCAGTTAAGATGGCGGTTGAAAGCCCGCTTCTGGAAACAACGATTTCGGGAGCAACCCATGTGATTATTAATGTATCCGGCGATATTTCGCTGGCGGACGCATCCGATGCGGCCGATTATGTCAGAGAACTGACGGGTGACGATGTCAATATCATCTTTGGCGCAATGTATGACGCCAATATGTCGGACACCTGTAAAGTAACGATTATTGCAACGGGAATTGAAGAGAAAGCGAACCAGTTAAAAGGACTCGGATTTAAATCCGCATACATAACCCCCACTTCCTTACAGAGCAAAACTGCCGGGACAGGCGTCGGCGCGGGCCATGTCGGTTTTGGCACGGCGAATCTGGGCATCCGTCCTTCTTCCATCCTCGCCGGACAGGGAGCGGCCGGAGAGACGCAGTCAGAAGGCGTCAGACCGATTGCGGGCATCAACCGTGCGACGGATATCAAGAGTTCCGTAGAAGAGAAATCGTTGAAGATACCGGATTTTTTGCAGAGAAAATAAATGTACAAAGAGGACTTCTAAGGCAGCGAAGTACGCAGCCTAAGAAGTCCTATTACTTTGTACGAAAGAATCGCTTAAGCGATTCTTCCGGGGAGTGTTTCTAGCAAGGGTTTTGAGGGTGTGAATACGCAGCCTAAGAAGCTCTTTTTTTGTGCGAAAATCGTCAGAAAATTTTTGGGAAATGCTCCCCGGATTTGACAAAATTATCGCTCCTTTTTTCATATAATGAAGCAGGAAACAGGATGTATTGCAGACTGAGAGAAAGGCATAAGCAGGAAGGGAAGGATTAGTGTATTACAAATTATATATTGACAGCGTATTTTTTGTTCAGTTCGTTATGAACTTGTACTTGTTGTCCATAACGGGTAACGTTCTGAAGTGTACTGCCACGCACCGAAGAATATTATCCGGAGCCCTGCTCGGGGCCGGTATGATGTGTCTGGTCATTTTACTGCCGGCCGGGAATCTGAGGATAAGGCTCGTCATTGGTGTAATACCTGTCAGTATGTGTATGATTCGGGCGGCATTTGCAATCCGGCGGCCGGGGCTTCTTTTTAAGAGCAGCATCGCAATGGGTGTATGCGGTTTCCTGATGGGAGGCGTTGTATTATGGATTTCCCGTCGTTTTGCCTGGTTTGCAGAGCGGCAATATGATATCTGGATGATTGCTTTTTCGGGATATGCCGGTTATCGTTTTTTCCGGTTCCTCATTCAGAAACTGCATCGGGAAAGGACGGATGATTTAAGGGAGGTCAGGATTCCGGCCGGCGGGGAAATGATTCGGCTGAAAGCGTTTGTAGATACGGGAAATCATTTGTGTGAGCCCGTAAACGGCGCGCCGGTATGCCTTATGAGCGAGAGCGCCGCCGGAGCTTTCCGGGATTTTTTTCTGCCTGAAAAGTATCACGCCATTCCGTACCGCAGCGTCGGAAGAAAAAGTGGAATCCTGGATGCCTACGAGCTGCCGGAGCTTATTATTGAAGATACATACAGGGAAATATGCTGCAAACGGGTCATTGTCGCAATTTGTAATACGGGAATCTCACCAGAAAGCCTTTATCAAATGATATTACATCCTCAACTAATGGAAAACTAGGAGGAAAAGAAATGGTTTTTAAGGTGGCAATTCCCGGCAGGGTTCAGTTTAAAATGGTGCGTAAAGATACCAGATTCCTTATGCACAGGCAGGGAGACATACATTATATAGGAGGCGCGGAGGTACTGCCCCCGCCGCTTGAGGTAGAAAAAGAAAATGAAATTATAAACGACCTCGGCACAGAATATGAGAGTGAGGCAAAAGCCCTTTTAATCGAGCACAATCTGCGTCTGGTCGTATACATAGCCAAAAAATTCGATAATACGGGCGTCGGTGTGGAAGATTTGATTTCCATCGGAACGATTGGACTGATAAAATCCATCAATACCTTTAACCCGGAAAAAAATATTAAACTGGCAACATATGCTTCCCGCTGCATCGAAAATGAAATTCTGATGTATCTGCGGCGGAACAGCAAGCATAAAATGGAAGTGTCCATAGATGAGCCGCTTAACGTGGACTGGGACGGGAATGAGCTTCTGCTTTCCGATATTCTCGGAACGGATGAGGACGTCATCTATCAGGATATTGAAAACGAGGTGGAAAGAAAGCTGTTAATCAAAGCGATTTCCAAACTTACCGAGCGGGAACAGACCATTATCAGGCTGCGTTTCGGGCTTGGAAACGGGGACGGCAAAGAACTGACGCAGAAAGAGGTTGCGGAGCTTCTTGGTATTTCACAGTCTTATATTTCCAGACTGGAGAAAAAAATTATGCGCAGGCTGAAAAAAGAGATTCTGCGGGAAACCTGAGAGCATTTGCGGAGGTGGAGCTCCGGGAAAATTTATCTGAATACTTTATTAGGAAAGGCAGTCGGATATTATCAGATATCCGATTGCTTTTTAAATGTAAAAAAAGTATAATATAGTGAAGAGAAATTCTAAGGCGCCTTAAAGAACGCCGCCTAAGAATTTCTACGATTTGCGAAGCAAATCTTCTTCACTTGAAAGAATGCCTTAGAAAGGCATTCTTCCGATGAGTTTCGGGGTAATACATATGGATGTGGTACATATGGGTATAATACATATGGGGGTACATATATGGGTGTGAAAAAAACAATTCTGATTGTTGACGATGACAGAATGAATCTGGTGACGGCGCAGAAGTTTTTGATGGAAGAATATAAAGTGGTCGGCGTCAATTCCGGAAAACAGGCTTTTAAATATTTGATGAAGTACAGGCCCGATTTAATCCTGCTGGATATTTTTATGCCGGAAATCGGGGGCTTTGAAGTTATGAAGCTGTTACAGGAAAATCAGGACTGGTGCAAAATACCGGTTATTTTCCTGACAGCGGACAGAAAGACGGAAACGGAGTCCAAATGCTTTGAAATGGGAGCGCATGATTTCATTACGAAGCCTTTTGAGCCGGGCATTATGTTAAACCGTATCCGCCGTGCAATCGAGCTGGATGGATATCGGAAAGATTTACAGCGGAGGCTGGAAGAGAAAACAAGAGAAGTGGAGCTTGTGACGATACAGGCCATTACGACGGTAGCAAATACGATTGACGCCAAAGACGATTATACGAAGGGACATTCCATCCGGGTTGCCTATTATTCGGAGGCGCTTGCGCGGAAAATCGGCTGGTCCGAGGAAGAAGTCCAGAATATTCATTATATCGCTCTTCTGCACGATATCGGCAAAATCGGCGTGCCGGATTCGGTCCTGAACAAGCCTTTTAAACTGACTAATGTGGAGTTCGAGTTAATCAAGAATCATACGGTCATGGGCGCGGAGATTTTGAAGGATATCAAGATGTTTCCCAATGTCAGCGTCGGTGCCAAATACCATCATGAGCGGTATGACGGCCGGGGATATCCGAGCGGCTTAAAAGGCGATGAAATACCGATTGTGGCTCGGATTATCGGCATCGTGGATTCTTACGACGCCATGACGAGCAACCGCGTTTACAGGAAGCGCCTGCAGGATGAGATGGTGCGTCAGGAACTGATACGGGGAAAAGGTTCCCAGTTCGACCCTTATCTGGTGGACCAGTTTATGGAACTGCTGGAAGAGGGAAATTTACAGCAGAATATCCCGGAAGAAGATATGGTTATGCCGATTTTTAACAGCGATAAAATCTATGGAGGCGTGACGAGGGAAGAAACCGGATTAAATTCCAAGCTGGATTATCTGACGGGACTGCTCGGCAGAGAACAGGGTGAAAAAGAAATTACCGAGAGCCTTAGAAACGGAAACGGCTGTATTATGATGATTGACCTTGATAATTTCCGGGAAATGAACGATAAGTTCGGCCACCTTGCGGGCGATTATGTGCTGAAAGAAGTAGCGGACCTGTTAAAAGAAGTTTCCAGAAAAAATATCGTCTGCAGGATGGGCGGCGACGAGTTCCTCTATTATGTGGACGGCATTACAAAACAGGAAGAGGCGGAAGAGAAAGTAAAATTGATTCTGGACACTTTTGAAAAAAGAAAAAGCGAAATCTCCATGTTAGAGAATATCTCTCTTTCCATCGGTATCAGCCTTTTCGGAGTGGACGGCGGAAGTTTTGCGGAGCTTGTGAGAAAAGCGGATAAGGCATTGTATCATGTCAAACAGAATAACGATGCCGCACAGCGATATCTGTTCTACCAGGGAACCAGTATGGCCAAGACGCTGGAGCAGTCAAAGTCTGACCTGAACAGGCTGGTGAGCATGGTGGAGAACAGACAGACTTACCACGGAGCGTTCCAAATCGCATACGAAGAGTTTGGCCGCGTCTATGATTTTGTGATGCACTTTTCACAGCGGAACAAACAGGAAATGCAGCTGATTCTCTTTACCCTGTATTCTTCGGATGGAAGCGATATCAGGATTGAGCAGATGGAACGGGCCATGCAGTGCATGGAACAGGCGATTATCAAATCTCTGCGCGGCGTGGATGTGGGAACGAGGTACAGCAGTTCCCAGTTCCTTGTAATTCTGCTCGGCGCCGAAAGAGGCGATATCCGCATCGTTACGGAGCGTATTGTACAGAATTATTTTAAGTTATACGGGGACAGGGATATCACCTTATCTTATGATATCGCCAATCTTCATAACCATAATGACGAGGAAGAAAAAAAGTAGCCGTATCGCAATGTTAGTCAGGCGGTCAGATAATTCCGCATGGTTTTCAGGGCATTTTTTTCCAGGCGGGAGACCTGGGCCTGGGAAATGCCGATTTTTTCAGCAACTTCCATCTGGGTCTTTCCCTCGAAGAAACGCAGCGTGATGATTTCATATTCGCGTTCGGACAGTTTTTTCATGGCTTCGCTCAGGGAAATATGTTCGACCCAGACCTCTTCTTTGTTTTTTTTATCGCTTATCTGGTCCATGACATAGAGCGTATCGCCGCCGTCCGTGTAAATCGGTTCATACAGACTCATCGGGCTCTGGATGGCGTCCAGGGCATAGACGATATCTTCCTGGGAAATGCCGATTTCTGCGGCAATCTCGTTGATGGTGGGTTCCTGTGCATTTTTCCTTGTCAGATTTTCTTTCGCATAGATGGCTTTGTAAGCGGTATCCTTTAGGGAACGGGACACCCGGATGCTGTTGGAATCCCGCAGATAGCGTCTGATTTCCCCGATAATCATCGGAACCGCATAAGTAGAGAATTTTACATTCAGACTGCTGTCGAAGTTATCGATTGCTTTAATCAGGCCGATACAGCCGATTTGAAAAAGGTCGTCCACATTTTCATTGCTGGAATGAAACCGTTTGATAACGCTTAAAACGAGCCGCAGATTGCCTTTGATATATTCTTTTCTCGCGTTGTCGTCTCCGTCTCCGATTTTCCGGAAAAGTTCCTCCTTTTCTGCATTTTTTAACAATGGAAGTTTGGCGGTATTGACGCCGCAGATTTCAACTTTTCCCTGAACCATAATATCGCTTTCCCCTTTCATCATCCTTTCTAAAAAGGATGTGCGAAAGCGAAGGTTTTATTCATGAATTGGTTGTGAATCCAAAAAATGTTTTACAAAGGGCGTTATTTCTGGTACATTATTCATATATTTTATTTTAAACAGTAACAAAAGAGGTGGCGTACCATGAAGTGTAAAAAGTGTGGAGCGGAATTGCTTGATACGGATAAATTCTGTAATCAGTGCGGCTGTAAAGTAGTCAGGAAAAAGAAATGCCCGGAATGCGGAGCGGTTTTAAAAGAAGACGCCAAGTTTTGCCCGGAATGCGGCAAAGCGCTTGGAAATGATTCGCCGGGCGGTGATACAAAGATTTTTAAAAAGGAAGATTTGGCGGATATTCCGATAGATGATATGGAGAAGAATATTCTGTCCGAGACGGAGCGCGAAATGCGGAAAGGAAAAAACTCCGGCGCTTCTTCGGAGCCGCAAAGGAAAAAGGCTGCTTCTTCCGGGAACGAAATGCCGAGAAGCAGAAAATCTCCCCAGGCGCTGGAATACGAAGAAGAAAGAAGAAGAAAATCCCCTCAGGCGCTGGAATACGAAGAAGAAAGAAGAAGAAAATCCCCTCAGGCGCTGGAATACGAAGAAGAAAGAAGAAGAAAATCTTCCCAGGCGCGGGAATATGAAGAAGAGGAAAGAAGAAAGTCTCCCCAGGCGCGGGAATATGAAGAAGAGAGAAGAAGAAAATCCTCTCAGGCGCGGGAGTATGAGGAAGAAAGAAGGAGAAGGTCTCCCCAGCAGGAGTATGAAGAAGAAAGAAGGAGAAAATCCGTCCCGGCGCCCGAACCCGCAAGACGGAGAAGACCGGAGCCTGTCAGGGAGCGGTACTATGAAGAATGGGAGGACGACGATGACGATGATGATGACGACGATGATGATGACAACAGCATCATGACCATCGTTTCGGTTGTTATGATTTTCCTGATTCTTGCGGTTGCGGCGATTCTGATTTTTACAATGGTAAAAAAGAAGGAAGGCGGAGAAGAGGAACAGCAGACGACACAGGAAGAACAGGACGGTGAAGGAGAAGAGGACGGCGACGGAAGCGGAGACGGCGAAGACGGCTCGGGCACAGAAGGCACGGAAAACGGGGAGACCCCGGACCTGAGCGGCGATTCAGGAGAGGTGTCCATAGAAACGATGCAGCCGGCGGGAAGCCTGACCATTGTTTCCAATGTCAATGTGCGGGATAACCCCTCCACCCAGGGAACCAATGTCATTAAAGTGGCGAAAGAAGGGGAAGTTTACGAGTATACTTCCATAGAGCCGGACGGTGAATGGTATGATATTATTCTGGAAGACGGAAGCATCGGATATGTTTTTAAGGATTATGTGAAAGTAAATTAAAGAAAACAGGAACGATTTGCATATTCTGGCATTTAATAATAAAAAGAGCAGAGTGTCGGTAAATATGCTGTTTTCGGAATTTAAGAAAAAGGAAGTCATTAATTTAAAAAACTGTCAGAAACTGGGCCGGGTGGCGGATTTTGAATTTGATGAATGCACGGGCCAGATTTATAAGCTGATTGTGCCCGGCAATAATAAATTATACGGGCTGTTCTGCAGCGACCCGGATTATGTTATCTGCTATAAAGATATCAAGCAGATTGGGCCCGACATCATCATTGTGGATATCTGTAAAAAGTAGAAAAGCGTAAAAAGGGTAAGGCAATTCGAGTTGACATAATACTTTTATTATGGGATAATGGACGAAAGCCATCGAGATGGCTTTCGTTGCAAGAATTGCGGAGCAATTCTTGCGGGTATTGGATATACTTACAGGAATTGCTTTGCAGTTCTTGCGGGTGATGGATAGCAGAAACAGGGGGATTAGGGATGAAATGTCCATTTTGTGGCCATGAAAATACAAGAGTAATCGACAGCAGACCGGCGGAGGATAATAATTCTATCAGAAGGAGGCGCGTCTGCGATGAATGTGAGAAGCGTTTTACGACCTATGAGAAGGTCGAAACGATTCCGCTGATTATCATTAAGAAAGACAATAACAGGGAAACTTATGACAGGACCAAAATAGAAGCCGGTGTGCTGCGGGCATGTCATAAGCGGCCAATCAGCATTAACCGGATAAACCAGCTGATTGATGAAATTGAAACGGATATTTTTAACCGGGAAGAAAAAGAAATCCCGAGCCAGGTAATCGGAGAACTCGTGATGAATAAGCTGAAAGATTTGGAAGCGGTGGCTTATGTCAGATTTGCCTCCGTTTATCGTGAGTTTAAGGATATCAATACCTTTATGGACGAGCTCAAAAAGGTGCTGGATGCATCGGAGAATCCTGCCGGATAACCGGGCCTGGATAGAGAGGACTTTGACATGACAGAGCAGCAGAAAGAAATTGTAGCGAAGGCCAGTGTACCGATGACGATTGCCAATGGTTTTCGCTGGTTTTTTATGATGATTGCGTTATTTTTATTATTATTTATCTTTTTTGGAAACAAAATCTGGGGGAGCGCAGCATGGTATCAGGCATTTTTGGCGAACGCCTATTCCTTTTTGCTCTGGGATATTCTGCTGATGCTGCTCAGTACGATTGTGAAGATGTTTTTCACGGTAAGGTATAACCGTATTGTAAAAAATTTATAAGGAAAGAAGGCGCTGCCATGCGGCGCCTTTTTTTGGGTATTCGGAATGGAAACGGCGAAAGGAGCGGAATGTCGTGATACTGGAACGTTTTTACCCGGATGTATATCTGGATTCGGCATATGAAATAGACTATGCGGCGCTGTACGAACAAGGCTACAGGGGCGTTATTTTTGATATTGATAATACGCTCGTGCCACACGGAGCGCCGGCGGACGCGCGCAGCATTGCCCTGTTTGAAAAACTGCGGCAGCTTGGATATGAGAGTATGCTTTTGTCGAATAATAAAGAGCCGAGAGTCAGAACGTTCAATGATAAGGTGGGTTCCCGCTATATTTATAAGGCAAACAAGCCTTTTCCGGAGAGCTATCAGAATGCCATGAAAACGATGGGAACGGCGCCGGAAACGACACTGTTTGTCGGGGACCAGCTGTTTACGGACGTATGGGGAGCGAAGAAGGCGGGCATACGGACGTATCTGGTGAAGCCCATTCATCCAAAAGAAGAAATCCAGATTGTTTTAAAGCGCGTCCTGGAAAAAATCGTGCTGTTTTTTTATCGGAGACAGCAGGCGAAAGCCGTATCGTGCGGCGTTTCGGGTGGAAACGGGAAAGGAACGGATGAAAGGTGACTGATGGGAAAGCTGTGGATAGAGTAATGGATGACGGAAGAACGATTGATAGTGAAATGACTGACGGAAAAATGATGGATGGGAAAACAATTGACGGAAAAACGCGTCTCTGCGGCCTGATAGGGAATCCGGTGGAGCATACGATGTCTCCGGTTATTCACAATACACTGGCCGGACATTGCGGCCATAATCTGGTTTATGTGCCTTTTCTGGTGGAAGAGGGAAACCTTGCGGATGCCGTCAGAGGTGCTTATGCGCTGAATGTTCTGGGATTGAACGTAACGGTTCCATATAAAAGCGCCGTTATCGACAGCCTTGTGGAAACGGACGACCTGGCAGCCCGTATCGGGGCGGTGAATACGCTGGTACGCACGGAGGGCGGCTATAAAGGTTACAATACGGATATGTCGGGTCTGTACCGGGCGATGGTGAGCGAGGGCATCCGTATCGAAGGAGAGGAAATTGTACTGCTCGGCGCGGGAGGCGCGGCAAGGGCGGTGGCGTATCTTTGCGGGGAGCAGAAAGCCGGGAAAGTCTGGCTGTTAAACCGGACGTATGAAAAGGCGGAGCGGGTGGCGGAGGAAGTCAATGCCGCGTTCGGACGGGAAGTTGTCGTGCCGATGCTTTTGTCGGACTATGAAAAGCTGCCGGAGAGAAAATTCCTGGCGATACAGGGAACAAGCGTGGGACTTGCGCCGAAAGAGGATGATGTTGTGATTGAGGATGCCGCTTTTTACCGGAAAATACATACGGGCTTTGATTTGATTTACAAACCTTTTACGACCCGTTTCATGCGTCTGGTGCGGGAAGCGGGCGGAGAGGCTTACAACGGGCTGAAAATGCTGCTCTATCAGGGCATTATCGCTTATGAGCTCTGGAACCAGGTAGAAATCACGGAAAAAGAGGCGGCGCTTGTTTACGACAGAATGAAGCGGGAGATGGGGATTTCCTGAACAACAAAAGAGAAAAGGAAGCGTGGGTTTATGAAGAATATTATCCTGACCGGATTCATGGGATGCGGGAAGACGACGGTCGGCATCCGCCTTTCCTATCGTCTGCGGCGGGCGATGGAAGATACGGACAAGCTGATTGAAAAAGAAGAAGGGCGGACGATATCGGAAATTTTTAGGACAGACGGGGAGCCTTTTTTCCGGGAATTGGAGACGGAATGCCTGAAAAAACTGATTCGGACGGCGAAAAATATGATTATTTCCGTAGGCGGTGGTCTGCCTGTACGGGAAGAAAACCGCGTGCTTCTGAAAAAACTGGGAACGGTTATCTATCTGCGGGCCAGTGCGGAAACCATATATGAGCGCACGAAGCATGATACATCCAGGCCTCTTTTACAGGGGGATGACCCACAGGGGAAAATCAGGACGCTGCTGGCGGCAAGAGAAAAAATATATGAAGATGCAGCCGATATTGTCATCGACGTGGATAAGAAAGATTTCGATACCATACTGGATGAGATTGTGGAAGCGGTGGATGGAAAAGAGATGTTATCATAAGAAAGGACATGGTTTTAAAATGAAAATATTAGTGATTAACGGTCCGAATCTGAACTTTCTTGGAATTCGGGAAAAAAGTGTATACGGCACACAGGATTATGATTATCTGCTAAAAATGATAGCCGAAAAAGGACGGGAAGAAGGCTGTACGCTGGAGGTATTCCAGAGCAACCACGAAGGCGCCATCATCGACAGGATTCAGGATTCCTATTTTGACGGCACGGAGGGCATTGTCATCAATCCCGGCGCCTATACCCATTACAGTTATGCGATTCGGGACGCGCTGGCGAGCATTACGGTTCCGAAAGTGGAGATTCATATTTCAAATATTATGGAGCGCGAGGATTTCCGCAAAATTTCCGTAACCGCTCCCGCCTGTGATAAACAAATATACGGCCACGGACTCGATGGCTATCTGATGGCGATTGATTTTATACTGGGGAAGGCGGAGGAATCGAAGATGTAATTACACATGCCGGCCGTCTGGCAGCAGCACAGTTCTCTGACGGAGGCCCTGGAAAAGCGCGACTACTGAAAGTAGTCATGTACTTTAGCGAAAAGGCAGCATTGCTGCATTTGAGCTTAGTACCGCTGCGACTCTTCGTGGAGCGGGAGCGTGCCTCCAAAGAGAACTGTGCTGCTGCCAGACGGCCGGCTTATGATGACTTTTCCTAAAAAGTTTTACTCTTTTTTGGGAAAGAGGTTGAAAAATGAAACTTTATAGTATAAACTATATTAGAATTATAATGTGAAAATAAAAGTGAAGATTCAGGAGGATTATTTTATGATATCTGCAGGCGATTTCAGGAATGGTATTACGATTGAATATGAAGGCAACGTTTATCAGATAGTAGAATTTCAGCATGTAAAACCGGGCAAGGGCGCGGCTTTTGTCAGAACGAAGCTGAAAAACATCATTAACGGCGGCGTTGTCGAGAAAACATTCAGACCGACTGAGAAATGCCCACAGGCACGAATTGACAGAAAAGATATGCAGTATTTATATGCGGACGGCGACCTGTTCAACTTCATGGATACGGAGACGTATGACCAGATTGCTTTGAACAGCGAAACGGTGGGGGATACTTTGAAGTTTGTAAAAGAGAACGAAATGGTGAAGATTTGTTCTTACAACGGAAGTGTATTCGCAATTGAACCGCCGTTATTCGTAGAACTTGAGATTACAGATACAGAGCCCGGCTTTAAGGGAGATACGGCAACCGGTGCAACCAAGCCCGCTATCGTAGAGACCGGCGCAAAGGTTATGGTACCGCTGTTCGTCAACCAGGGCGAAAAGATTAAAATCGATACCAGAACGGGAGAATATCTGTCGAGAGTATAACGCCGCATAAGATTTTTCTGACAGCCTATAAGACAATGGAGAGTATAAGAATCCATTGTCTTTTTATTTATGCACAGGCCCGCACAGAGGAATATGCCGCTAAAGCGGCGTGCGGGCCGCGCGGCGGGTAGGGGAAGATGTTTCCTCCCTGCTCGATTGCACACATAAGAATTGAAAGCTAAGTATTGTCCGGAGAGAATGGAAAGAGAGGACAATATGAACTTGGAACAGTTTGGAAACAAAATCTGCAGCGCGTTAAAAGAGGCTATGGGGACAGGGTATGAAATCGCGTTCCGGGAGGTTACGAAGAATAACGGAGTCCGCCTGCATGGCGTTATCATTACGGGGAAGGAAAGTAATGTATCGCCAACCGTCTATATTGATGAACTGTATGAAGAATTTGAGGCGGGAAGGGCTATCGGCGATATCGTCTATGATATTTTATGCATCTATCAGAAAAACGCAAGGGAAATCAATGTGGATATGGATTTTTTTACACAGTATGCACAGGCAGAGAGCAGGATTTTATATAAGCTGATTCACCGGGAAAGTAACGACGGACTGCTTGGGGAAATTCCGTATGTTGCGTGGAATGACCTGGCAATCGTTTTCTACTATGCGTTTGAGGACGAGCGTTTCGGAAAGGCGACGATTCTGATTAAGAACAGCCATCTGGCCATGTGGGGAATCGATGTGCCCGCTCTGTATGAAGCGGCGAAGACAAATATGCTCCGGCTGAGACCGGAGGAGCTGATGCCTGTCAGACAGCTGATTCAGGAATTTCTGGAAAAGAATCCGTGCGGTCATCCCGGAGTCACACGAATAGCAGCGCCGGACGGAACCGGTGTGACACTGGCATCCGGCACTGCATCAGCATCTGGCAGCGCACTGATGTCCGATTCCGCATCAGCGCCCGGTACTGCGATGTATGTACTTAGTAACTGTGACAGGGTGTTCGGCGCATCCGCCATGCTGTACTCCGGCGCGATGAAGCGGCTGGCCGGAGAACTGGACAGAAACCTGATTATTTTACCCAGTTCCGTTCATGAGGTGATTCTTGTGCCCGACGACGGCATAACGGAGAAAGAATTTTACAGGGAAATGGTCAGGGAAGTAAACGACACACAGGTAGAGCCGGAGGAACGACTGTCTTACAATGTCTACTATTATGACAGAGTTTTGGGGAAAATATCCATTTTAGAATAATTCTGATGAAAAGCCCGCTGATGCGGACGAACAGAGAGAAAGGCATAAGGATAGCATGGGAAGAGAAATTTTATTGGTTGAGGATGAAGAGAGTCTGAACCGGGCGGTCAGTCTGAAACTGTCAAGGGAAGGGTACACGGTGCATTCCGCATTTTCCGTCGGGGAGGCCGGGGAGCTGTGGCATCGTCATAAAGTATTGCTCGTCATATGTGATGTGGATTTGCCGGATGGCAGCGGGGTTGATTTTTGTAAAGAGCTGCGGAAAGAGAGCGATGTCCTGTTTTTATTTTTAACGGCGATGACCGGAGAAAACGATATGATGCGGGGGTATCGGGCCGGGGCAGACGATTATATCACGAAACCTTTTTATCTTCCCGCGCTGATATCCAAAGTAAATGCCATGATGAAAAGAGCGGAAGGAGCGGCGGAGCCGGATATGCTCGTATCCGGTTCCATTGCGCTGCTGTTGTCCGAGAACCGCGTACAAAAGAACGGGGAATATCTGAATCTGACGGCAAAAGAATACAGACTGCTGTCCTTTTTCATGCAGAATCCTATGCGGATTCTGACCAAAAACCAGCTTCTTGAAGCGATATGGGACATCGACGGGAATTTTGTAGACGAAAATACGCTGGCGGTCAACATACGGCGGCTGCGGGAAAAAATAGAAGAAAATCCGTCGGAGCCGGAATATATTAAGAGCGTCCGGGGGCTTGGCTATTTGTTTGAAAAGAAAGTGGAGAAGGAAAGGAGCCCGAAGGAAGGATGAAAAAGGAAACCTGTTTTTATATGGCGCTCATCCTGGCAGGCGGAATTTTGTTCGGTGTGCTCGGCCAGGCGGTCATCCGGGAGGCTTACTGCCATGAAATCCATACGGTACAGAATCTGGCGGGAAAACTGTTTCAGAGCGCGCCGGAGACGGAACCTGTTTTTCTGGAAGCTCTTGGAGACATGGACCGGGAGAACCGGGAGGACGGAAACCGGATACTGGAGCGTTACGGCTATGACGAGCAGAAAAAAATAGAGGAAAACGAGCGTTACAGGCGTACGCTGCAAATGTTTCATCTGCTTCTGGGCGGTTTTGTTGTTGCGGCGCTTTCGGGAGGTTATCTTGCCGACCGGATTTCGATTCGAAAGAAAAGAAAACAGGAGGAGCAGATTTTAGCCGTTCTGGACGGCTGCCTGTCCGGCAATTTTGACGATTATGAGGATGCGCTGGAAAAACTTGAGGACAGGCGGTTTGCCGGTATGCTGGGAAAGATTGGCGGAAAAATCCAGTTGAAATCGGAATATCTGGAAGAAGAACAGGATGCCACCAAAACGCTTGTTACCGATATATCGCATCAGCTGCGGACGCCGCTTGGCGCGCTGAAAGTATGTTTTGCCCTTTATACGGAAGCGCAGACACAGGCGGAACAGGAGGAATTCAGGGAACGCTGCGAAAGGCAGATAGAAAAGATACAGCTGCTTGCGGATGCGTTTGGCAGCATTTCCCGTCTGGAAACGCATATGATTTCCCTGCATCCGGAACGGGTATCTTTTATGGAGATGTTGACTGATTCAGTCAATTCTGTTTACCATAAGGCGTTGCAAAAACAGATTTCGATAGAAATAGAAGAGCTGGAAGAGACAGAGCTCTGGCTGGATAAGAAATGGACGGCGGAAGCCATTTCCAACGTGTTTGATAATGCCATTAAATACAGTCCCGCCGGGAGCGGTATTTTTGTACGGGCCAGAATCCTTCACAATTTTATCAGAGTGGAGATAGAAGATGGCGGCATCGGTATTTCAAAAAAAGAGAGAAACCGGATTTTTGGGCGGTTTTACCGGGGAGAAAATGAAGTCGTGAAAAAAGAAGAAGGAATGGGTATCGGACTGTATCTTTCCAGAAAGATTATCGAAGAGGAAGGGGGAACGATTTCCGTATATCCGGCGAAAGATGCGGGCAGCATTTTTGTCATCCAGCTTTCTAAAAATTTCCCATAAAATCCTTGTCTGTAAGGTTCCTGTAAGAAAACGGTTTTAATATGACAGTAGTGATTGCGAAAAGCGTTCCGCGAGGAGCTTTATCGTGAAAAAGGAGGACTCATAGGTTGAAAAATCAGAGATTTTTCATAGCCGAATTTATTCGGCAAGCGAATCTTGGTGCCACTGCGCTGAAGGCGCTGCGCTTTTAGCGCGGGCCCAAATATCGCGGACAGAGAGAAAGGCAGGGTTATTAGTATGAAAGTCATATTGGAGACAAAAGATTTGTGCAAATATTATGGAACACAGGAGAATATCGTCCGGGCGGTAGACCATATCGATTTGCAGATAAGACAGGGAGAGTTTGTGACTATC
>CAJTRL010000014.1 GCA_910578715.1 uncultured Lachnospiraceae bacterium
ACTTACGGTAGAAGCCAAACAGAGCGAGATAGCGGAACTATTTGAGAAATTTGCTGCCATACCATTTGTTGACCGTATTAATAATCGGGCTTCTATGGAACATATACGCAGAGGATATCTTGAAGATTTTATCAGGGAAAGTAACAGTTCACTGATAGAGGAGCTTAATGTACGCTCATTGGAAGACTTATTGGTATCCGAGGAAGTGGCAGAGGAAAAAGATGAGGGAATAGCAATCAAAAATATCGGTCTGCTTATGTTTGGGGAAAGACCGGACAAGTTGATTTCGGGAAGTAAGATTGAGCTGGTGCGTTTTCATGATAAGGAAGCGGAAGCATCTGATTTTACTGAGAAGACCTTTTACGGTCCGATATGGAAACAGGTAAGAGACGCGCTAGACTATATTAAGACAACTGTGATTGAGGAAAAGGTGGTAAAAGTTGATGGGAGGGCGGAAGCGGACCGTTTTTTCAACTATCCGTATAATGCTTTGGAAGAAGTGCTTGTAAATGCGGTTTTACACAAAAATTATAAAGAGGATGTGCCGGTAGAGATTCGGATTTATTTGGACCAGATTCAGATTATCAATTTTCCCGGACCGGACCATTATATTGATATGGAAAAGTTTGCGGCGGGGAAAGTCAGGGCAAGACGATACAGAAATCCTAAGATTGGTGAATTTTTTAAAGAAATTGATTTGTCCGAGAAGAAATCAACGGGTATATCGAAAATTTTGCGCGAACTGAAAAGAAACGGTTCTCCATTGCCGGAGTTTGAAACGGATGCGGACAGAACTTATTTGATTGCTTCAATAAGAATTCATGAGAGGTTTGAGACCGAGAATAAAAACTTCGCTCAAAAAAATGAGCGAAGTTTGAGCTCAAAAAGACTATAATAAAGTAAGTACAATTGTTGGTTTTATGGAAGAGCATGGAGAAATCACTCCTAAAGAAGCGGAGTCAGTTACGGGCAAGTCTGCCGCGACTGTGCGAAGATATTTTAAAATGCTCACAGGTACAAGATATATTGTGGCAGAGGGGAGTACCAACAATATAGTTTATCGTATTGATGCAAATTTGTCAGAAGAAGATTAAAATAGTATTTCAAAAAACGAATTGCCTAAACAGTGATTAGGAAATTCATATAAATGAAGTTCAATGTGTGAAAAACGCATTAGCAACGAAACAGACGTAATTTGCTTCCGTGATAACACCATGATAACAAAAATTCCCCAAACCTTAGATACACGGTGCACATCAAAGAAAAAGCACCCCAAAAGCCCTGAAAATCACACGCAACCACCCTGATTTCCTCCACAAAAATCCGTGAGGGTGGACGTCCGGTAGGTTCTGGTAGAGTGGCGACAATTCAAGTAATCTTATAATTAAAGCCAAATAAGTAAACTAAGCATAGCAATCCTTTGAGGAATCGATGGAGGGCGATTTTTTAATACCCCAAAATGAATAGCGAAGAAAGAACAGAAAAATGTTTGATAAAAACAAGAAGAAAGCATATAGAATGAAAACGATAAATCTAACGCTAATTGCGTTGATAATAATATTAGCATTCTGTTTGTTATATATGAATTATTTTAGAAAAAATGCAGAAGACGGCGCAGTGGTAATTGTAAAGGATGAAAGTTTTCTTAGCGAATTTGAAGTAACAAATAATGAGGTTCATATATATTGTGTGGTGTCATTAAAAAATAATAGCAGTAGCAGCAAAGAGGTTAAACTGGCAGGTAATTTTGAAAAAGAAGCAGAAAATGGATTATTGAAAGAGGATAATCTGGAAGCATATTTTATTGAAGACAACACTAACAGCGTTGTTATTGCAGGGAATTCCGATATAAAATATATAGAAATTGAATTTGTCGGAGAGTATGCCGGAAATGCTGCTTTGAGCAATCGAATGCTGCCTTATATAGAAGTTATAGAAATTAAATAACATGTAAAAGTTGGAGGAATGTTATGGATAAGAAATTCTTTTGCCAATGGCTAAAAGGATTTGAGAATGGATTAGATGAGATAGACTCGGACAGTAGGAGCTGCCTGTTAAAACATTGTGCTAAATATTGTGCTGACACAGGTGTTTTGCAGTCATATCTGAAATTGTATCAAACCGTGAAGGGGAATCGCAATGAATTTATAGCAGATTAAATGAAATAGGTAATGTCCGTGGCGAGATTGTAATACCTGATAAAGAATACTTTATCTATTTCCCGGAGTGCGCGTGTGATATTCATACCGCTGGTGGTGTGAATACCCCTAATCTGTGCGATTGTTCAAGGCAGAGTATCATTTATGTTGGCGAGAGCGTATGGAATGAAGATAAACTTTATGTAGAACAAGTAGAAACTGTTCTTTCCGGAGATGCGGGATGCAAATTTAGAATTAGATTTGAATAAATGTTAATTTTGTAAAGCAGGACTTATTGTGAAGGAGTTCCCGGTGGAAAGTATAGCAGAGCTGGAAAAAAGATTTGCCAGAATACCGATAGAACATGCAAGGAAGGCTTTGCAAAACGGGCTGCTCAATGTTTCCGCAATTTATCATGACGGGCTTGTGGGAATGGGGAGGCTTGTCGGAGACGGCGCTATGTACTGGTATCTTCAGGAAATCATTGTTTTGCCTCAGTTTCAGCGAATGGGAATCGGAACGATGATTGTTCATCATTTAGTCGATTATGCAAAAGAAAATTCCGTTACCGGGAAATTTACAACAATTGGAGGCGTTTCTGCGAAAGGAAAAGAACCGTTTTATGAGAAAATGGGATTTGAAATTATCTCAAACGGGATAAAAAAGATGATAGAAATATGATTTTTTTCAGAAGTTCTGCGTAAGATGACTGTTGAGGTCCTCTTGTAAAGGAGTCCGCTGCCAATACCGAAAGGAGCACGAAATTGAATATAAAAGAAATGATAGATGAGCGTTTCAGGGGAAATGTATATATCGTTCAGAACGGGAAAGTATTGTGCGAAAGAGAAAGTGGATTTGCGGATTTGCCGAATGAAATTCCCAATACATTAGAAACGATATTTGCGAGTGCGTCTGCGGGAAAAGTTTTTGTCGCGGTAGGAATTTTACAGTTAATGGAACAGGGAAAACTAAAATTCGATGATACGTTAGGAAATCTGCTCGATATACCGCTGAATAAGATTGACAAAGATGTTACGGTCAGACAGCTTTTAACGCATACGTCGGGAGTTCCCGATTATTTTGATGAAAGTATCATGGAAGAATACGAAGAGCTGTGGATAGATTTTCCGAATTATAAAATCAGACATAACAGCGACTTGCTTCCGTTATTTATCAAGAAACCCATGATGTACCCGAAAGGCGAAAAGTTCCAATATAATAACTCAGGGTATGTCCTGCTCGCGATGATAATAGAAAAAATGACGGGAGTGGATTTTGACCGATATTTAAAAGCAAATATATTCGATGTATGCGGTATGAAAGCGACGGGTTATTATGAACTGGATAGACTGCCTCCCCGATGCGCCAGTCATTACATTTATTGTGCCGATACGAAGGATTACCGTACAAATATATTTTCTGTTGATGCAAAAGGCACGGGTGCGGGCGGGGCGTTTATCACGGTAACAGATATTGTACGTTTCTGGACAAATTTACTGGAAGGAAAGCTGATTTCCAAGCCGCTTGTTTCCGACATGCTAAAGAAGCAGAGCGGAGACGGCGGCGATGCGGAAGAAGGCTATTACGGCTATGGCGTCTGGGTGATTGATAACCCGAAAGGAAAAGATTTTGCATATTTTCAGGGGTGTGACCCGGGAGTCAGTTTCATTTCGGAATACAATCCGAATCAGGATATGATTTCCGTCCTGGTAAGCAACTATGGAGATAACGTCTGGCGGGAAATGCGAAAAATCAGGGAGTTTTTTTATTCATAAGAAATCTTTGGTTACGAGTTTCTGAGACCGCAGTTACCGGCAGTCAAGGACACAGTTACCGGCAGTTTTACGGGCCGGGGCACGAATCGTCAGACAAGCAGAAAGTATCACAGACCAAGAGGAGGGCATGGTTATGAATATGAAATATATACCGGCGGCAATGGACATGGCGGATGCAATCCACAATGTTTTACATACTTCCATCAAAACTGTTTATCCCAAGTATTATCCGAAAGAAGTGGTAGATTTCTTCTGTCATCATCATAGCAGAGAGCATATTTTGGAAGGCATTGCTTCAGGTAACATGGGCGTACTGACGGACGGCGTCGAGATTGTCGGAACAGGCTGCTTTGACGGTAACCATATTACGGGCGTCTATGTTTTGCCCCGTTACCAGAAAAAAGGCTGCGGTACGCAGATTATGAATTTTCTGGAAGCGGAAATCGGAAAAAAACACGGTAAGTCCGTGTTAGACGCTTCTCTTCCGGCGGCGGCTTTATATGAGCACAGGGGCTATCGGACGGTGGGACATGGTATTTATGAGCTGGAAAATGATGTGAAACTGGTGTATGAGGTAATGGAGAAAAAACTGCATTAAAGAGAATGCCTGTACCAATGCGCTTTGGGAGTTGCGCTTTCAGCGTCAGGCTCAAAGCTCGCAGGCTATGGGAAAGGAATGGTTATTCGTATGATAATAGAAAAAGCCAAATCCGCCGATATCGATGAGGTGGAAACGCTGTACAATGACGTATGCGATTATCTGGCGGATAAGGAATATAATCCGGGCTGGCGCAAAGGATATTTTCCGGCCAGAGAAAATGCACAATTTTTTCTGGATGACAATGCCCTCTATGTGGCAAGAAAGGACGGGAAAATCGTCGGCTCGCTGGCTTTGAGCCATTCGCCGGACAGTGAACCCGGCGAAGAGACGGAAACTGTCAGGATTGAATATGACGACATCTTGTATCTGCATCTTGTGATGGTTCATCCGGCCTGTCTGCGGCAGGGAATCGGCCTGGAGATGTTCCGGTTTGCGGAACAGACTGGAAAACAGGAGGGCGTCCGGTGTCTGCGTCTTTATGTCTATGAAAAGAATAATGTGGCGATAAAAGCATATGAAAAGGGCGGATTCCGATACATTGGAAAAGAAGATATCGGCCTGAGAGAATACGGATTAGAGTGGTTTTATTTATATGAAAAAGAAATATGAAGTGTTGAATAAATTCAACATTTGAATTTATTTGAGTGTCTGCAAAAGCAGACAGATGGGAGTAAAAATGAAAATAGAAACAATTCGCTGCGGTCAGTCGAATGTCTATCTGTTGAATGGCGAAAATGGTAAGGCCGTGCTCATTGATACGGGAACGTCGGGCTGGCGGGACAAAGTTCTGGAATGCTGCCAGGAAGCGGATGTCGGTCTGATAATACTGACACATGGCCATTTCGACCATTGCCAGAGCGCGGCATATCTTGCAGAGAAGCTGAATTGTCCCGTGGGAATTGCGGAGGAGGACGTACCTTTGCTGGAAGCGCATCAGAAAAGGAAGGTCTTTGGAAAAGGAATCTGGGGGCGTTTTTATGCCTGGGCCTCCAACCGCAATATCCGTACTAATGAAATCGAAGCCGTGGCGCCGGGCGTCATTCTGAAGGAAGGCATGTCCCTGTCGGAATATGGCATTGACGGAAATATCGTAAAACTTGCCGGACATACCAAAGGCTCGATAGGCGTAAGGTTATCCACCGGAGAGCTTTTTGTAGGGGATGCAATGCAGAATATTTTATTTCCGGCGGTTACATGGTGTTATGAGGATGAGGAGCAGGCCGGAATCAGTGCCCGGAGGATTCAAAATATGGATGTCACGAAATTATTTTTCGGACACGGCTGGCCTAAGAACGGATATTTACCACGACATCCGTCTGTATGGGAGCGAATTATCCAAAATGACAGGAAAGGAGATAAGACAAAATGTTGCGATTAAGACCCTATAAACCATGCGATGCGGAGGCGATTACTTCCTGGATAAAGGATGAAACGACATTTTACAGGTGGAGCGCGG
This sequence comes from uncultured Lachnospiraceae bacterium, assembly GCA_910578715.1. Taxonomy (GTDB): domain Bacteria; phylum Bacillota; class Clostridia; order Lachnospirales; family Lachnospiraceae; genus UBA3282. Next base: position 5,971 of record CAJTRL010000014.1, read on the forward strand.
GAAAATACGAAAAATATCCGGTTACGGCGGAGGATATGAACGCATTTTACGATGCGAATGCTTTTTCGGACAGTTTTTTTGAAATGACAGCCTTTGATGGGGATGGAGTGGCCGGGCATCTGATTATGCGGTTTCCGGACGAGAATAAGAAAATGGTTCGTTTCGGTTTCATCATTGTGGACGACGGCAGACGAGGAAAGGGCTATGGAAGGCAGATGCTGCAGCTTGCCATAAAATATGCGTTTGAAATTCTGATGGCGGACAGGATTACGCTCGGCGTGTTTGAAGATAACATTCCCGCGTATCGCTGTTATCAATCTGTGGGATTTCAGGAAACGGGACGGATAGAACGCTATCGGATTGCGGGGGAAGAATGGAAGTGCAAAGAACTGGAACTGCTGAGGCCGGACAGATGCGGGGAATAGACCGGATTATTGTCTGCGGAGGAAACGGGGCCGGAAAAAGTACATTGGGAAGAAAATTGGCCGAAGTGTCAGGATATCAATTTAGAGACATTGAAGAATACTATTTTCCCGAAGTGGATTCGCTCTATCCTTATGCGGCGGCGCGGACAAAGGAAGAGGTGGGGAGACTGCTTTTGGAGGATATGCGGAAATATCCGCGGTTTATTCTTGCGTCGGTCAAAGGGGATTACGGAAAAGAAGTGGAGTCACTTTTTACCCGTGCTGTGCTTATCAGCGTACCAGGAGACATTCGGATGGAGCGTGTGAGGAACAGGTCTTTTCAGAAATTTGGCAGCCGGATGCTTCCCGGCGGCGCTCTATACGATAAGGAAGAGGCGTTTTTTTCGATGGTGGAGAAACGTCCCGCAACGATTGCGGAGGACTGGCTGGCAGCCGTTTCCATACCGGTCATTCGGGTGGATGGAACGGAAACGGTTTCTAAAAATGTGGATAAAATAATGGAGGCGCTTCATGTACAAAATCCTGATTGTGGATGATGAAGAGGGAGTTGTCAGTTTATTAAAAGATTACCTTGAACTGAACCAATATGAAACGATGTGCGCTTATAATGGTCTGGAGGCGGTGGGAAAGTCGAAAGAAAATCCCGATTTGATTCTGCTGGATATTAATATGCCGGGGATGGACGGCCTTTTCGTATGCAGACAGATACGGGATTATGTGGACTGCCCGATTATCTTTCTCACGGCGCGCATAGAAGATGCGGATAAAATCAAAGGCTTTGCCGCTGGTGGCGACGATTATATGGTAAAGCCTTTTTCCATAGACGAACTGGGCGCGCGGGTGGCCGCGCATATCAGACGGGAGCATCGGAACACGAGACAGGCTAACGTACGTTACTTTGGGAATCTTGCGATAGACTATACAGCCAAAACGGTGTCGGCAAACGGAAATGGGATGGATTTTCCGAAGAAGGAGTTTGAAATTCTGGAACTGCTTTCTATGAACGCCGGACAGGTCTTTGATAAAGAACGAATTTACGAACTGCTCTGGGGCTATGACGCACAGGGGGACAGCGGCGTGGTAGCCGAGCATATCCGCCGCATCCGGGTAAGACTGCGGGCGGCAGGGGAAGAACATCACCTTGAGACAGTATGGGGGCTTGGGTACAAATGGGTCGGATAAAAAAACTGATTTTTCAGAGAACTTCCCGAAATGCTTCTCAGGGCACTGTTCAGGGTTTTTCCCGGACAATTCAACCGCGCAATTCTTTGAAATGGCGGATTCTGCTCTATATGCCGATACCGATTCTGCTGGCGCTTTTCGGCGTTTACCAAATCGGTTATGCGGTAAACGATTTGCAGACATGGTATATGGAAACTGTTTTTACAGGAAGCGGACTGGACGTTTCGGAGAAGGAAGCGGATGATTCCATGATTGCATATGAAGGCGGTAATTATACGGTATATAAAACGGAGGATGGCGTTTCTCATTATATATTTCACAACGTCAAAAGCGCGGGAACGAAAGGAGAGGCTTTTGGCTACTGGCTGATTTCTTTTGGACAGGTAGCGCTGATGACTTTATGGGTTGCGGCCTGTATTTTTGCGGGCGGATATTTATATTATAAAAGAGAGATGGAAAAGGCCATTCGGCAGCTTTTGTACTCGGCGGAACAAATTGCAGATAACCGCCTTGATTTTAAAATGGAAAAGACGAGGGCGAATGAACTCGGCATGGTATGCGATGCTTTTGAAAAGATGCGTGCCTCTTTGTATGAGACAAGTCAGGAGAATTTCCGGATTCTGGAGGAACGGAAACGGCTGAATGCTGCTTTTGCCCATGATATGCGCAATCCGGTTACGGTACTGAAAGGCTATGCGGATTTACTGGAGCGTTATGTTCCCGGGCAACAAATCAGCCCGGAAAAAGAACTGGAAATCATCCGTATGGTGCGCGGCCAGACAAAGCGGCTGGAGAACTATGTTCGGAAGATGAGCGAAGTGCAGAAGCTGGAAGATATTACGCCCTCATATGAAGAGACGGATTATGGGGAGCTGATTTTCCTGTGTACGGAAACCGCCAGACAACTGGACGAACGGATAATCGTCCGGGAAGGCAGCGCGTTGGAAACGGAAATGACATTGGAGCCGGAAACGAAAGCAAAGGCCGCATCGGCAAGGTCATACCCGGATAAAATCTGCATCGACAGAGAACTGGCGCTTGAAGTGCTGGAAAATCTTTTATCTAATGCTTCCACATATGCGAAAACCAGAATCCTTCTGTCCATCACAAAAGGAACACATGAGCTGGTATTTCGCGTCGAAGACGATGGCAATGGCTTTTCCGCGGAAGCGCTGCGGATGGCGGCCAGTCCTTTTTACCGGGAAGAAGGAGCTGAGGACAGGCTGCATTTCGGTCTTGGACTGTATATTTGCAAGCTGATTTGTGAAAAATGCGGCGGCAGACTGACGTTTGCGAACGGCCCGGAAGGGACCGGCGGTGTAGTGTGTGCGGTATTTGCGCTGGGCGGGAAATGAGGACAGTGACGGAGCAGTTTAAAAGTCGTCTGCAGTATGGCGAACGCTGCAAGCTATAAAGGCAGATTTTGGAAAAAGAATTTCACAAAAGTAGATAAAAAATTGAAAATTGTATCTTACGATAATGGTGCATGGAAACGTGCATCATTTTTTGTGCGAGCAATGAGCCGGGCGGGATGAGCAGGAATGGAGGATTCATATGGAAAATCAAATCATCATGGAACACGTCAATAAGTATTACGGAAAAAAGCAGGCTCTGAAGGACATCAATCTGACAATCGGCCAGGGAATGTTCGGGTTACTGGGGAGAAACGGCGCGGGAAAAAGCACGCTCATGAAAATTCTGGCGACGCTGCATGGAAAGCAGAGCGGCAGCATTACCGTATGCGGAGTGCCGATTGAAAATGACAAAGAAATCAGGAGCATAACAGGCTATCTGCCACAGGATTTTTCCATGTACCCTTTTATGACAGTGGGAGAGGCGCTGGATTATCTTGGTATGTTATCGGAAATCCCGAAAAAGGAACGGAGACAGAGAATCGACGATTTATTGGAAAAAGTGCATTTGTCCGGGGAACGGCATAAAAAAATACGAAGTCTTTCAGGCGGTATGAAGCGGCGGCTTGGCATCGCCCAGGCTTTGCTGCATGACCCGCGCGTGCTGATTGTGGACGAGCCGACGGCGGGGCTTGACCCGGAAGAACGCATCCGTTTCCGGAATCTGCTGTGCGAGGTAGCGGAAGAGCGGATTGTGATTCTTTCCACGCATATTGTGGGGGATATTGAAGCCGCCTGTGAAAATCTGGCGGTTTTAAATGAGGGAGAAATTCTCTGGAAGGGGACGCTGGATGAAATTCTGTCAGACGCTTCGGGCAAAGTTTACCGGGCGGAAATAAACAGCAGAGAGCTGGCGCGGATAAAAAAGAATTACCCTGTGACAGGTATGCTGAAACAGGGAGACCATATTCTGGTCCGTTTTCTTTCCGGGACGGCGCCGGATGTGCCGGGCGCACTCCCCGAAGAAGCGAACTGCGAAGACGCGTATTTGTACTGCCTTGCGCAGCACGGATGCGAAGTGATGGGCGGGAAATCGACGGATTGCAGAACGACTGGCGAAGACGAGATGATTTGTGGAACAATGGAGAAAGAAGCATCAGACCGGAAGAAAGCAGACCGCAGAACAGGAGGTGGGAAGACATGTTTCTGACAGAATGTGCCAAACTATGCCGCTCCTTTGTATTCTGGATTTTTGCGGCGGCAATCTTTCTGGTATATCTGACACAGTTTGCGCCGGAGCTGGAAGCAAAGATGGCGGAGCCAACGGAGGAAAATGCTTCTTACGGAAGCGTCCTGACGAAAGACCCGGATGTGATAATGCCTGCGGCGGTAAAAAATCTTGTGGAGGAATACCTGGAAGGGTCTTATACGGCTTATCCGCTGATGTTCTATAAGAAAGTGTTTTTAAAGGAAGAAGAAACGGCCCGCATGGCGGCAATTCTGGAAGAGCTGACGGGACTGACAAAGGAGGAGCTTAATTCTTTTACTGCATATGAACCGGCCGGATATTATTATGAAAGTACGGACGGCGGCCGGCCGGCGGAATGGCACGAAGCTGTTTTGCCGGATTATACGTTGACAGGGGTAAGCTATGAGCGCTTTCTGGAGCTGATGAAACAGGCCGATGATTTAATCGGAGGCGGTTCCAGCTATGCGGAGAAAAAACTGATAACGGAGTTTTCCACGGTTCCGATGGATTATAGAACGGCGTTAGAGGAATATCATACCATTGTGACCGGGGAGGAGATAGGAGCGGCTTATGTCAGATTATACTGCGACTACATGGGACTTTTTCTGGCAGTCATGCCGGTTTTTGCGGCCGCTGCTTTCTGGGATATGGACAGAAGGAGCCGGACCGGGGCGGTGGTTTACAGCAGAAAAGCGTCTTCCGTCAAAATAGTGGGAATGCGGTATGCCGCACTGGTATTTTGTATGCTGCTTCCTTTATTGCTGACGCTGCTTCATGCGGTAGTCTGCCTGAACGGACTTTACCCAGAACTGGATATTGCGTGGGGGAGAGGATTTGGGCTGGCCGTTGTCTGGCTGCTGCCGGAACTGATGACCGTTACTGCAGCTGGCGTGGCGGCGACGGAACTTCTTTCGCCTCTGGCCGCGGTTTTCTTACAGGGTGTCTGGTGGTATCTGGCGGTCGGGCAAAATGAGCTGACCGGAACGATGACGAAGTGGGGGCTTGTACTGCGGCACAATAGTCTGACGGGGCTCCGGATTTTTCAGGAAGAATACCGGACCTTTGTATGGAACAGGTGCTTTTATCTGGCTGTGGCTTTTGTGCTCGTAATGGTAGAAATATTTTTATTCCATAGAAAAAGACGGGGTCATTGATATGAAGATAAAGTTTGAAATCTTAACCTCGAATCTGCGCCATCATTTCCTGATGCCGTTTCTGTCGGCTGTGGCGGTTCTGGCGCTGACGGCAGTTTTCTTTCCGGTTACGGCGCTGAAAGGAAATGATGTGAGCAAGCCGTTGGAATATTTTCTGCCCTTTGCGGGGGCGGCTCTGCTGACGCCGATATTTTTACCTGAGCAGGACAGCAGCATCGGGGATGTTGTCGAAGCTAAGAAAATAAACGGGTTCGTTACATATAAATTACGACTGTTATGTTCCGCCGCCGCACTGTGTATGCTAATTGTTCTATTTATTTTCATTATGTACTTGAACGAATGCGAAGTACGGTGGTATCATGTCTATGCCAGTATTTCTTCCGCGCTTTTTATGGGAGGCATCGGGTTTCTGGTTTCCGGCGTAAGTGAAAATGTGATTGCCGGATATATGGCGGCTTTTCTATATTATATCGCATGTTATGGAATGAAAAACCAGCTCGGTTTTTTCTGGCTTTTTCGGATGAGTGTGGGACTCCGGCCTGAAAAAACATGGCTTTTGTGCGGCGGTATTGTTCTGATTGTGCTGACTTTTGAAATCAGGAAAATGCGGCGGAAGCGGCGGGGATAAAAGGGGATAAAAATAGTGTTAAAACAAGATTTAACATAAAAAGAAAGGCAATTGATACGATGAAATTATGTATTGCAGCAGCTCCATGCAAAGTTTGACAGGGCAGAATTGCATGGAGCAAAAATAGGAGAACTGCCCGCAGACTTTGCAAAATTTCAAAAGTTAAAAGTAGATTTAGCAATTTGAAAAGGAGCAAAGTCCATGAAAATAATAAAAAATGATAGAAATATCTTCGCAAGAAAGAATACCTTTCGGGAAATGAAAATGTTTCTGCTTCTCTGGAGCACCCAGTCCCTGTCCGGGCTTGGGAGTGCGATGACGGCTTATGCGCTCGTCATCTGGTCTTACACGCAGAAAGGCTCGGCGCTGATGACGGCGCTTCTAATGGTAAGTTCTTATGCGCCTTATGTGCTTTTTAGCATTTTTGCGGGAGCGCTCAGCGACAAGTGGAACAAAAAGGCGACCATGCTGGTCTGCGATACGGCGGCAGCATTAACAACGGTTGTTATGCTAATTTTACTGCGGAATGATGCGCTTCAAATATGGCATTTGTATTTGCTCAACGCGGTTAATGGCCTGATGAATACCGTACAGCAGCCGGCGTCGGAAGTGGCGGTCACAAGGATACTTCCGAAAAAATATTATCAGCGGGTGGGCGGTCTGCGATATCTTTCCAGTTCCCTGACCTCGATTATGACGCCGGTCATCGCAACGGCGGTGATGGGAATGGCGGGAATGGAAGCGGTCGTGGCAGTCGATTTGTGTTCCTTCGGGATTGCTTTTCTGGTGCTGTTGTTTGTCATCAGGATTCCGGAAAAGGAAGCGGATGCGGCAGAAAGGGAGAAACTGTTTCTCTCTGTCCGGAAGGGAATCGGATATCTGGTGAAGGAGCGGGGAATCTTAGGACTGATTCTGTTCCTGGCGGCGATTAATCTGGTTGCTTCCGTTTATAATGCGGCGTTTCCGGCGATGATGCTTTCGCGGAACGGCGGAAGCGAAAAAGCGTTGGGAATGGTCAATATGGTTATCGGCATTGCAACGCTGACGGGAAGCATTCTGGCATCTTTGCTGAAAGCGCCCAGGAGCCGGGTGCGGGTTATCTGCAACAGTCTGCTCTTTGCCATGAGTACGGAAAATTTTCTGCTGGCTTTCGGGAGAACGCCGTTATTTTGGTGCATCGGAGGTTTTCTTGGCTGGATTGCCATACCGGTTATGAATGCAAATCTGGACGCGGTTATGCGGCTGCATACGCCGGAAGAAATGCAGGGACGCATTTATGCTGTCAGAAATTCCTTTCAGTTTTTTACAATTCCGGTGGGGTATCTGCTCGGCGGATTTCTGGTGGATTCGGTATTCGAGCCGGTGATGGCGCGCCAGAAGAACGGAAGTGTTCTTTTTTGGATGTTCGGAAGTGGAAAAGGTTCCGGCGCGGCATTTCTTTTTTTCATTCTCGCTTTTGTGGGAATCGGCGTCTGCCTCTGGTTCCGGCACGATAAACATATCTGGGAGCTGGAAAGAGAAGACGGCGGCTTATAAAAACGAACGACAAAACAGGGACGGTGTATCATACACCGCCCCTGTCTTTGTTTAACCCATCGTTACCACAACATCATAAGTATTTTTTCCCTTCACATAAGGAATGACGCGGCCTTCAACCGTCTGTCCGTCAACGGTAACGGATTTGATGCCTTTTTCCACATTGTCGGGATTTACAACTTTAATATGGTATGTTCCTTCCCGGAATTTCCTCGTGAGCTCGAAATCGCCGAAGCCCGCGGGCACGCATGGGTTAATGCGCAGTCCCGCGTGCGTAGGGTATACGCCCAGAATATACTGGGAAATATTGACGAAAGTCCATGCCGCCGTTCCGGTCAGCCAGCTGTTCTTGGCTTCGCCGTGGAATTTGGCGTCCGCACCGGCTACCATCTGGGAATATACATAAGGCTCTGTCCGGTGGATTTCACTGATTTCTTCCACATAAGCCGGACAGGTCTTCTGGTAGATTTCAAAAGCGCGGCTGCCGCGGCCGATAACCGTTTCCGCGATAGAAACCCAGGGATTGTTATGGCAGAAGATACCCGCGTTTTCCTTATACCCTGGCGGATAGGAAGAAACTTCGCCAAGCTCTAAGTGATATTTGGTGTAAGCGGGCTGTAAAATCATGACGCCGTATTTTGTGTCCAGTTTTTCTTTGACGGAATCCAGCGCTTTTTTCGCGAGTCCTTCTTCCACGCCGACGCCGGCGAGAACGCAGAAGCCCTGGGGCTCGATATAAATCTGACCTTCTTCACATTCTTTGGAACCGATTTTGTGGCTGTACGCGTCGTAGGCGCGGACAAACCATTCGCCGTCCCAGCCGTCTTTCAGAATTGCATCGTACATCACTCTGACTTCGGCCCTTGCCCGTTCCGCCTCCGCATTGTCATTCATCAGCTCGCATAACTGCGCGTATTCTTCTCCGTATTTTACGAACATTCCGGCGATGAATACGGATTCCGCAACGGGACCTTCGGAGGGGCCGAACGTCTGGAAGGATTCGCCCGGATGCTCGGAGAAGCAGTTCAGATTCAGGCAGTCGTTCCAGTCAGCGCGGCCAATCAGCGGAAGGCCGTGGGGCCCTTTGTGGTTTACCGTGTAATCAAAAGAGCGTTTCAGGTGGTTCATCAGCGGCGCCGCCACCGACATATCGTTATCAAAAGGAACCATTTCCGTCAGGATGGAAGTGTCGCCGCTTTCCCGGACGTAAGCCGAGGTTCCGGCAATCAGCCACAGCGGGTCGTCATTGAAACCGCTGCCAATATCGGAGTTTCCTTTTTTTGTCAGAGGCTGGTACTGGTGGTACGCGCTGCCGTCCTGGAACTGGGTGGATGCGATGTCGATGATGCGCTGTCTCGCCCGGTCGGGAATCAGGTGCACGAAGCCCAGAAGGTCCTGACAGGAATCACGGAAGCCCATGCCGCGGCCGATGCCCGATTCGTAATAGGAAGCGGAACGGGACATGTTGAAGGTTACCATACACTGATACTGGTTCCAGATATTGACCATGCGGTCCACTTTATCGTTAGAGGACTTCACGCTGTATTTGGATAAAAGTTCTTTCCAGTAATCGTTCAGCGCGGCAAACGCCCGGTCAACGTCGGCATCCGTCCGGTATTTTGCAAGCATCCGCTCCGCCGGTTTTTTATTGATGATACCGGGAGATTCCCATTTTTCGTCTTCGGGATTTTCGATATAGCCCAGTACGAAAACAAAAGATTTCGTTTCGCCGGGCGCAATGCTCATATTGAGCTGGTGGGAAGCAATCGGCGACCAGCCGCTTGCCATGGAGTTCGTGCACTTGCCGTTTTCCACCGCTTCCGGGTTCATAACGCCGCGGTATGCGCCGAGGAAAGCATCCCGGCTCGTATCGAACCCATCCGCCGGAGCGTTGACCGAATAAATGGCATAGTGGTTCCGGCGCTCCCGGTATTCTGTCTTATGGAAAATGGTGGAACCGACAACTTCCACTTCTCCTGTGCTCAGATTCCGCTGAAAGTTTCTGGAATCGTCGTCCGCATTCCACAGACACCATTCCACATAGGAAAAAAGAGAAATATTTTTCGTTTCGGAAGATTTATTCGTCAGCCGGACCTGGCTGATTTCACAGTTATCGTCCATCGGAACAAAAGTCAGCACGGACGCTTCCAGTTCCTTTTTGGAGCCGGTAAAGCGGCTGTAACCGATGCCGTGGCGGCATTCATAGCTGTCCAGTTCGGTCTGCGTCGGCTTCCAGCCCGGATTCCATACGCAGCTGCCGTCTTTGATATAGAAATATTTGCCGTTGATATCGGATGGTACGTCGTTGTAGCGGTATCTGGTCAGGCGCAGCAGCTTTGCATCCTTATAAAAAGTATAACCGCCGCAGGTGTTGGAAATCAGTGTAAAAAATTCATTGCAGCCCAGATAATTAATCCAGGGCAGCGGCGTTTTGGGAGTGGTGATGACATACTCGCGGCTGGCATCATCGAAATAACCATATTTCATAGTAAGTTCTCCTTCTTTTGGCTGAACAGTTTGTTTGTTCAGGTGAATAAATAATGATTGTTATAAAAAAAGTGGAAATGTTGAAAAGCTGAAAACGAAAACATGCCAGGCCGTATCAGTATCAATTGATATGATATCTGGCGATAACAACAGAAAACGATTAAGTGAATGATTTTTGATTAAGTGATACTAGAAAGTATACAGAAAAAAAACGGAAAGCGCAATAAAAATTATAACAATTTATCAAAAATTTGTCAGGAGGCTTATGCCGGCCTCCCTTTCTTTTATAAGAATTTCGAAAAAAATCCCTTTTTTGCGTCCAAAAGACGAAAAACAACGAAAACGATTGATATTTTTCAAAATAAATATGTACAAACTGTAAACAGGGTGTTAATAAACTATGCAAAAGTACAGAAAAGCAAATGCTAAATCTGTGAAAAATAGACAAACATATCTATTTTTGACAAAAAAAGAAAAAAATGTATTGCAAAATTATTCAAAGTGATATAGACTGAAAATACGAAAACGATTAAGTGATTTGGGCTGGTTCCTATCAGAACGGTACAGCAGGAGATGGCCTGACGTTTACAGGATAGGGGCGGTCAAATGGTATCAATGAAGGATATTTCAGCGGCATGCGGCGTATCCGTCGCAACCGTAAGCAAAGCGCTCAATGACCACAAGGACATTGGCGCGGAGACAAAAGCGCATGTCAGGCAGATAGCGAAGGAAATGGGATATTTCCCCAACTCCGCAGCAAAAGTGCTCAAGACGAAACGCAGCTATAACATTGGCGTCCTCTTCTCGGTTGATGACCACAGCGGTCTGACGCATGAGTATTTTGCACAGGTGCTGGACAGTCTGAAGTGTACGGCGGAAGCCAGAGGATATGACATTACCTTTATTAATGGAAGCAGCGTAAGGCCTAATAAGATGTCTTATCTGGAGCATTGCAGATACAGAGGGTTTGACGGTGTCGTCATCGCAAATACCAAGTTTGAACACCCGGAAGTATTCGAGCTGGTGCGGAGCGATATTCCAAGTGTCACGATAGACCATATTTTTAATAATGTCAGCGTGGTCATATCGGATAATGTAAAAGGGATGAGCGATTTGCTCCATTATATATATGGAAAAGGACACCGCAAAATCGCGTATATCCACGGGGAGGATTCTTCGGTAACGCGGAGCCGTCTGGCATCTTTTTACAAAACGACGGCGGAGCTGGGAATCGAAGTTCCCGACGAATACATAGGGATAGCCGCATATCGTGATACGAAAGCAACCCATATCGAGACGGAACGGCTGCTCGATTTGAAAAACCGGCCGACCTGCATTCTTTACCCGGATGATTTCGCCTGCTTCGGCGGCATCAATGCGATTCACGAAAGAGGGTTGAAAATTCCGGATGACATTTCCATCGCGGGGTATGACGGAATCCGAATCGGAAGGCATTTCGAGCCGCAGCTTACGACGGTGAACCAGGATACGAAAAGACTGGGGCAGTTAGCGGCGGAGAAGCTGATTAGCCTGATTGAACATCCGAAAATGACGATAGTTGAGCAGATTGTCGTGGAAGGAGAAGTTTATCCTGGCAGTTCCGTTGGAAATCTGATTTCGCAGCAACAGTAGTCTGAAAATGAAACGGGCATTTATATCAGGAAACCCCTGATAATTTTAATAAATGCAAATAGCTGGTGGAAAACACTGTAAACAGTGACACCAAGAATCCAAAGGGAGGAAAAAATTCTATGAAGAAAAAGTTACTTAGCGCTCTTCTTTCAACAGCAATGGTAGCAAGTCTGCTCGTTGGCTGTGGCGGAAACGGCGGCGCGGCAACAGACAACAATGCGGCAGCTGACAATACGGCAGCGGCGGACAACACAGCGGCAGCTGATAATACAGCAGCAGCGGACAACACAGCGGCGGCGGACAATACGGCAGCAGCAGATACCGCAACAGACACAGCGGCTTCCGGAGATAAGTTCTACATCTACTCCTGGAACACAGAGCTGGGCGAGAGACTTGAGTATGTATATAAAGCATACCCTGAAATCAAAGACAGAGTTGAGTATGTAAACGTAGGTGACTCTGCTGTATATCAGGAGAAAATCGACCAGTTATTACAGACACCCGACGCAGAAGACTACCCGGATATGATTGCTTTCGAGGCTGGTTATATCATGAAGTACACCAACAGCGATTACACGATTCCGGTAACGGACTGCGGTATCACGGATGCAGACCTTGCAGAAATGTATCCTTATACGATTACCATTGCAACTGACCAGAGAGACGGTTCTCTGAAAGGACTTTCCTGGCAGGCATGTCCTGGTTCCTTTATTTACAGAGCTGACCTTGCAGAGAGCATTCTCGGCGTAAAGAGCCCGGAAGAAATGCAGGCGAAGATTAATTCCTGGGATGCTTTCCTTGACACGGCAAGAGAGATTAAAGAAAAATCAGGCGACGCGACAAGAATCCTTTCTTCCAACGGTGACGTTGTAAACACATTTATGTCCAACAAGACACAGCCCTGGGTAACTTCCGACAGCGTATTCCATATGGACAGCGCAATGGAAGAGTACATGGATGTTGTTAAAGTACTTGAATCCGAAGACTTAACACAGAAGACAACACAGTGGTCTGATGAATGGAACGCTGGTCCTTCTACCGATGCAGTATTTGGTTACTTTGGATGTACATGGTTCTTACACTGGACAATCAAAGCAAACTGCGGCGGCGATGCAGTAGGTTCAGGCACATACGGTCTGTGGAATATGTGCCAGGGTCCGGCTCCTTATTACTGGGGGGGCACATGGCTTGGTGCAACAGCAAACTGCTCCGATACAGCACTCGCTGGACAGATTATGAAGACTCTTTGCTGTGATACAGCAACTATCCAGACATTGTCCGAAGAAACACTGGACTATGTAAACAACAAGACGGCTATGAAGAACCTGTCAGACGCTGGCAAGGGTGCATATGACTTCTTAGGCGGCCAGGACTTCATCGCAGTATTCTCTCCTCTGGCTGAAGACGTAGACGTTTCCTGGATGTGCGCATATGACCAGAAGGTTAATGAATTACTGGATACACAGGTAACTGCTTATGCAAAAGGTGATAAAGATAAAGAAACAGCTATCGCTGACTTCAAAGCAGCAGTAGCAGAGGCTTATCCGGCACTGACAGTAGAATAAGACGCGCCCAAACTTGCGGACTGAAAAACTGAGAAAAAAGTAAGATGTATCATCAGAAGGTACGGCGCAGCCGTACCTTCTGTAACAAAAGAAACGGGAATTGCTTGTGTGTAAGGGGCGCGGCACAGATGTTTGAGAGGGTTCCGGGTCCGGAAAAATGTCAAATGCCTGTGACGCGGCTCAGGCAGAGCAAATAAGAAAAATTTATGAGAAGGATGTGGAGATATGGCAAAGAACAGCAGTAACAAGCGTAAAACCGTAGAATACGGCCGTTACGGATATTTCTTTATCGCTCCGTTTTTTATTGTTTTCGCAATTTTCCAGTTGTGGCCCCTTGTTTACACGATGGGTCTTGCATTTTGTGAGAACTATACGGATACGATGTTCAACGTGGAAGTAGGCCCGACTTTTAACGGACTGGCAAACTTCGGAACGATTTTTGTTGGAAAAGACGGTGCATTATTTGATACCTATACATTTCGCGCACTGGGAAATACCATTATCATGTGGATGATGAATTTCCTGCCGCAGATTCTTCTGGCGCTGCTTCTGGCGGTGTGGTTTACCGATACGAGAGTCAAAATGAAAGCACAGGGCGCATACAAAATTCTGACTTTTATGCCGAATATTATCACGGCGGCGACGATTTCCGTATTGTTCTACAAACTGTTCGATTTCCCGAACGGACCGATTAACCAGTTTTTGGTGAACAGCGGAATCTGGTCGGAACCATTCCGTTTTCTGGACACGAAATGGTCAACGCGGGGAATTATTTCTTTTATTAACTTCTGGATGTGGTATGGAAATACGATGATTGTACTGACAGCGGGCGTTCTCGGCATCAGTCCTTCTTTGTTCGAGGCGGCGAGAGTGGATGGCGCATCGAGCTGGCAGATTTTTAAGAGCGTAACCTTACCGCTTCTGCGTCCGATTATGCTGTTCACGCTTGTAAACTCCGCTATCGGCGGTCTGCAGATGTACGATATTCCGAAGCTGTTGACGACAAGCGGTTACGGCGACCCGGATTACACGACCAGAACGATTACGATGTATATCCGTGAACTCGCCTTTACCGGTTCAAGACAGATGGGTAAGGCATCGGCAGCATCTCTTGTTCTGTTTGTTGTGACATTGTTCTTCAGTCTGGTTCTCTTCTATATTATGAGGGATAAGGACGCGATTAAAGAAAAGAAGGCAATCAAAGCAGCACAGAAAGCAAGAAAGGAGGCAAAATAATCATGGCAAAGAATAATGGTCAGGAGGGCGGATTACATGCAAGAATCCTCGGCGCCCAGATATTTCGAAATGCTATTTGTATTTTCCTCTGTTTCTTAAGTCTGATTCCTTTCTGGATTATGATTGTGAATGCGACAAGAACCAGCGTGGATATTCAGTCAAGTTTTTCTCTCATTCCGTCCCATTATTTTATGGAAAACTGGGAGAAACTGCTGTATCAGTGTAATGAGAACGTTCCGTTGTGGAAATATATGGTCAACAGCTGTATCATCGCTTTCGGCTCCACATTGCTGACGGTGTACTTCTCGACGATGACGGCATATGGCGTAACCGTATATAAATTCAAAGGATGTCAGTTCGCATGGGCGTTCATCATGGCGATTATGATGATTCCCGTACAGGTATCTTCCATTGGTTTCTTCCGTTTTGTATTCGGACTGGGACTCGGAAACAGCTATATACCGCTGATTATTCCCGCGATAGCGGCGCCTTCTACGGTGTTCTTTATGAGACAGTATATGCAGAGCGCACTGCCGCTGGAAATCGTGGACGCGGCGAGAATAGACGGTTCCAGAGAGTTCAACACCTTTAATACGATTGCTATGCCGTTAATGAGACCGGCGATTGCGACACAGTGTATCTTCGCTTTTATCGCATCATGGAATAACTTCTATACGCCTTCCATGCTGCTGACGTCCCAGAAGAAATATACGCTGCCGATGTTCGTACAGCTGATGAGAGGTGAAAGATTCCGTTCCGACCACGGTATTATCTATGTGGGTCTGGTTATTACGATATTACCGATTTTCATCGTATACTTCATTCTCTCCAAACATATCATCGCGGGTGTTGCGCTCGGTGGTGTAAAAGAATAAAATAGCATATGTTATAAAAATGAAAAGGCACATCGCGCTGCGATGTGTCTTTTTGACTTAATGAAAATTTAAGAATGACAACATAGTAAAATGCAGTATAGTATGCTAAACTGTAAAAGAACGTATTTTTATGCGGTAAGGGCCCGAAAATGAGCGGACGGATGGGAGTAAAATGTCTATTATACTGGGTACGGAGAAGCTGAAAGCATACCGCGGTCTTTCCATGCTTTGTGAATATGCGGGAAAGAGTGCGGAATGGTGCGATGAATTATGGCTTGCGCTTCTGACCGATTATGAATTGTACGAAGAGTTTCTGTACTATCTGGAGCATCACTGTTTTGCGGACCGCATGAAAGCGGCGGGATATTCGCTGACAGACCTTTATGTGTGGCGGATGGGACAGGATAATCTGCGGCGTGATACCGGAAAGAATACGGAAAATTGTAATAAGGAAGAAATGGTCTTACAGGCGTTTTGGGCGATGGCCGAAATGCGAAAAGACCCTTCGCGCTACGAACGAAAGCTGGCTGACGGGCCGGGGACAGACAGGGAATGAAGATGGATAAACAGGAATTTATCGAAAAATTACAGCGCACGCTGGCCGGCGGATTAAGCAGCGACAAGGTGGCGGATAATGTGCGGTATTATCAGGACTATATCGAGTCGGAAATACAGAAGGGAAACACCGAAGCGGAGGTGCTTTCGCAGCTTGGGGACCCCAGATTATTAGCCAAAAGCATTATCGAGGCCAATAAGCGCGCCGGGGCAAGTTTCGGTTCCAACCGGGAATACGATGAAGAGTTTGTGGAAGACGGCGGGACGGAGCAGAATGTTTCCCAAAAGAAATATGGCGGAGGGATTATGCTGCCGGGCTGGCTGATAATGGTTATTATGACCGTCGTGGTCGTTGTTATCATCGGTCTTGTGACATCGCTGCTTTATGCTTTTGCGCCGGTCATTATCGCCGGACTCATTGTACTGCTGGTTGTGAAGTTTCTGCAGGGCAGAAAACCATAACAAAATAGCCCATTATCTCTAATGGGCTATTAAGGGGAGTATAAATAATTAAAATATAAGGGTTTGTAAATAGAAAATTGAAGGGGTGTTTCTATCTACAATTATTATTATATACACTTTTCGAAAAAATGCAATCAAAAATAGTACCAAAGTACTACCAAGTATTTTGGTACTTTTTCATAAAAAAATAGTACTAAAGACCTATAAAGGCGTTGAATACTTTTTTGGATATTTTGCAATACTATTTTTGTAATATAAATCAATCAGGAGGTATGCAAAATGTCTAAGAATGATTATAGCCAGAACGCGCAGAACAACGAGAAACAGCAGGATAAGGCAAACAACTGCAACAGCCAGAATTCTTCTTCTCAGAACAACCAGAAGAACAATTCTAAGAACAGCTCCGGCAGCAATGCGCAGAACAGCCAGAAGAACAACTACTAAATCTCAGTTCCCGCGGCTTGCGGGAGTAAAAGCGGTACAGCAAAAATTGCTGTGCCGCTTTTTAGTTCGGGCGGGCAAAATTTTCCACTGTTCGATTCATTTGTCCCTGCCGGCGTTCCGGACATCCTCCGGGGTACATTTCATATTCGAATAGCGCGCCTTTTCATATAGAAGGGAAAGGTTTTCTTCCTGGAACAGACTGCCGCATTCTCTGGCGGTATAGCTTTCAAAGGGCCGGGTATTTCCCTGATTTTGTTTTGGCAGTCCGCTCTTTTTGATGCCAATTCTCTGCCTGTAAATCCGCCGGATTTTGTCATTCGGGCTTAAAAATGCCCAAAATCTGGCCGGCCTGGTTTTCTTTTCCGAGTGCTTCGCTTCATACCGTTCCCGGATGTCCTGTCCGGCATTTCCCCAGGCATCGTTTACAAATGTTTTTTTCTGACGGAAACGTTCCCGGACCATTCGCACAAAACGGTACAGGGCGGCCAGGAGCATGCCCAGAAGAAAGAGCGGTACGAGAAGTTCAAAAATCTTTTCCAGTATCTGCCAGAAAAGTCCGGCTTCTCCCGCTTCCAGATACATGCCAGCCGGAGCCGCCGGGCTTTTGTTCTGTATCGGTTCGGTAAAATGTTCTTCCATTCCGGCAAAAAGCGATGCGAGGAAGGCAAAAAAGCCGTGTTCCCGGAGCCAGATGATTCCCTCTTTGAGCGTTGCCAAAAAACGGGCAAGCCAGTCCAGATTGGAAAGCAGCAAAACGGCGGCCATGCCAGACAGGGTAAAAAGAAACGACAGGCACGTTCCGGCAAGGAAAATCTCCCGGCGCGGGATATACCCGGCGCTTCCGCTGTTGACGGCTATAAAATAAAGATAATGATTAAGATAACATCTGATATGATAACAGATAAAATAAAAGGCGGCCATGCAGATAAAATAAAAATCGGTTTCCTGATATCCCCGAAAGTGCAGCAGAAAGAGTGAAAGAGCGATGATGCCGACGGCGACCACGGGCGCGATGATTCCGTCCAGGCGTTCTTCCGTCCGGATGCGCAGAGAAAAGGAATAAACGGCGAGTCCGGCTCCATAAAAATACAGGAGAAGTTTCAGGGCAAGACCGGAGACAGGCACGGAAAATAAACATGCGAGGCACAAAAGATGGCTGACGGCAAGAAGCAGAAAGCCGTTGGTATATCTTCTGATAAAAAAGAACAGAACGGGAAGAAGGCCGCAGACTGCCCATAGCGCAAGCGGCGGCTTTCGCCCGGACAGGACGGCCGCGGCCGCGATGACTGCAAAAAGCGTCCAGTGATTCATTTGTATGGCCAGTATATCGGCGGCGGCAATGATTTTTTCCTGTTTCATCGTGTTAGTGGTGTCATCCTTTCAGAAGTTTGTAACGTATTAAGAACGCTCAATGGGTAATATAATAACATTTGTTTTCCATTCGTCGGACAGTTCCGGCGGCTTATCCGTTTTGGATAACGGATAGAACCAAAGGAAATCCGGGTCTGTTCTACGGTAACGTTCAAGCAGCGCCGTGAAACTGTCATAAGCGTTGGGAGATACGAAGATGGTAGCTGCGCCGGGAGGCATATTCATCAGCTCCTGTTCAAAGCATGCCGAAAAATCGGCCGTTTCCTGTTTCGTATCGACCCGTGCAAGCGCCCGGTATATTTGCTGTAACTGTCCGGCGCCGGCCCCTGCGTTAAGCAGTACTGGGGCCCTGTCCAGAATATCCCGGCCGTTGCCGTAACAGGCTGCCCGGCTGCCCTGATGGAGAAAAAAGGCAGCGAGTCCGGCGGTAATCTGGAGAGCAGCCTCTACTGCGTCGTCTTTTTTCAGAATGCCGCTGTCCTCTATGTTGAAAAAGATGCGGACGGTATTCAGGGAGGTGCAGCTTTTTTGGTTCACCTTCAGCTCACCGGTTCTGGCGGAAGCCTTCCAGTTGATACTGCGCATATCGTCATAGGGCTGATATTCCCGGATGCCCCGGTATTCGAAAGGGTCTTCCGGGAAATATTTTCTGGTCAGAAGCTCCCCGCTCAGCTGTTGAAGGGATTTCCGAAATATTTCGGAGACAAAGGGGGCGGGATAGACATAAAAATACTGCTCTGTCTGTCTGCTTTCCACCATTTCCGTAGAAAGGAACAGGTCCGCGGCAACAAGGTCGATGTTATGAATCCGGTAATAGCCTCTTTTGGCGGCGGTAAATTCCAGTTTTCTTGTGATGCGCTCCCGTCCTTTTACCTGAAAAATATCGTTGCGGTAATACAGGTCGGTGACGCGGGAACCTCCGGCGTCCGTAAAATGCAGATTCCGGTCGGTCTGAAATTTCACTTTGAGCATGGGGAGCGGCAGGCGTTTGCCGTTTTCGATGATTTCAAGCAATTCGCCCTTTTCCCCTTCAAACAGGCTCTTTTTGGTAAATTCCAGGCGGATATCCAGATTCTTTGCCCACCATTTTCCGTATAGTTTCCGTTGGAGCCATATAAGCCCCAGGGCCAGCAGCCCGATTCCGATTATTTTCATCATGCCCGAAAATCCTCTGTGGGTACTTTGACCTGTTCCAGTACTTTGCGGACAAAATCGACGCTCTCCTGACTGCCGCTTTTGCCAAAATCCATCAGGAGACGGTGTGCGAGCACCGGAATTGCTACGGCCTTTATATCGTCCGGGATGACAAAATTCCGCCCCTCCAGAAAGGCATAGGCTTTGGCACAGCGAAGAAAGGCGAGACTGCCTCTGGGACTTACGCCCATGAGAATTGTTTCCTTCTTGCGGGTGGCGGAAACGATATCTATCATATATTCCTGTACCGTCCGGTGGACAAAGACTTTTACGACTTCCTGTTTTGCCAGCCGCAGTTCTTCCAGCGTCAGTACGCCGGAAAGTTCCGAAAGCGGTTCTTTTTCCATA
The DNA here is from genome assembly GCA_910578715.1 of uncultured Lachnospiraceae bacterium. Lineage (GTDB taxonomy): Bacteria > Bacillota > Clostridia > Lachnospirales > Lachnospiraceae > UBA3282. The sequence goes on from CAJTRL010000014.1 coordinate 25,666, forward strand.
TACCGGGAGAGCATTTCGAGCTCTTCTTCTCTGGTGGGAAGTCCCAGAGACAGACGCATCATGAAACGGTCCATCTGCGCTTCCGGCAGTGGAAATGTGCCCGCCGTTTCCACAGGGTTCTGCGTTGCGATGACAAAAAAGGGCTCGCCCGGCACATAGCTTGTCCCGTCGATGGTTACCTGTTTTTCCTCCATACATTCCAGCAGACCGGCCTGGGTCCTCGGCGTGGCGCGGTTGATTTCGTCGGCCAGCAGAATATTCGTAAATACCGGGCCTTTTCTCAAAACAAAAGCGTTACTTTGCCTGTCGAAAACCGTAAGCCCCGTAATATCGGCGGGCAGTAAGTCCGGCGTAAACTGGATTCTGGAAAAGTCCGCATACAGCGATTTGGCAAGCGTTTTCGCCAGTTTGGTCTTGCCCGTTCCGGGAATGTCTTCAAGCAGCACATGTCCTTCCGCCAGAAGTGCGGTCAGAAGCAGACGGATGGATTCGTCTTTTCCGATAATAACCTTGTGAATGTTTTCCAATATTTTCCGGGCAAATTCGTTTCCCTGTATTTCCATGATAATACCAATACCTTTCTCTCAATTTTTTTAATGGCGTATCCGGTATGCCTTGCACAGGAAGCCTTTTTTCTTGGCATTTCCAGTGTACTCTGCACAGGAAACCTCAGCATATCTTAAGTTTATCTTCATTGGCTGGAATTGTAAATCAAATTTTAGCCGGAATGATTGACAGAAAAAGGGCGACACCTTACAATAATTGATAGGGTCCGGGCGTCGTCCGGGCGCATGGATTGAGAAAGGCATGGATATCGTTATGGAGTTTATTGCGCCCTGTCATTTCGGGCTGGAAGCAGTACTGAAAAAAGAAATTCTGGATTTGGGATATGAAATCTCTTCGGTGGAGGACGGCCGCGTTACTTTTTCGGGAGACGGAAACGCCCTTAGCCGCGCCAATGTCTTTCTGCGCACGGCGGAAAGAGTGCTTATCAAGGCCGGCAGCTTCCGTGCGGAAACGTTTGAAGAGCTTTTTCAGGGAACGAGAAACATTGCGTGGGAAGAGTATATCCCGGAAGACGGAAAATTTTGGGTGGCAAAGGCCGCCAGCATCAAGAGCAGGCTTTTCAGTCCCTCCGATATTCAGTCCATCATGAAAAAAGCGATGGTGGAACGGCTGAAAACGGTTTATCATAAGGAATGGTTTGCGGAAAGCGGGGCTTCTTTTCCGGTACGGGTCTTCTTGCTGAAGGATGAGGTCGTCGTCGGACTGGACACGACGGGAGAATCTCTCCACAAAAGAGGGTACCGGAAACTGACGGCAAAGGCGCCCATCGCGGAAAATCTGGCGGCAGGGCTGATAATGCTGACGCCCTGGCATAAAGACAGGATTCTGGTGGACCCGTTTTGCGGAAGCGGCACTTTTCCCATCGAAGCGGCCATGATGGCGGCCAATATGGCGCCGGGAGCAAACCGCAGTTTTCTGGCGGAAGACTGGACGCATATTGTGCCGCGCAAAGACTGGTACCGGGCGATGGATGAGGCGGAATCCATGATTGACAGGACTGTAAAACCGGATATCCAGGGGTATGACATCGACGATAAAATGGTGGCGGTTTCCAGGGAGAATGCCCGGCTTGCGGGTGTGGAAGATATGATTCATTTTCAGCGCAGAAGCGTGGAACAGCTGAGCCACCCTAAAAAGTATGGATTCCTGATTACCAATCCCCCTTATGGAGAGCGGCTTGAAGATAAAAAGGCGCTGCCCGAATTGTACCGGGTACTGGGCGGGCGGTATCAGGCGCTGGACAGCTGGTCCATGTATGTGATTTCCGCTTATGAACAGGCGGAACAATATATAGGAAGAAAAGCGGATAAAAACCGCAAAATTTACAACGGCATGATGAGAACATATTACTATCAGTTTATGGGGCCGAAGCCGCCGAAGCGGAAGACGGATAAACCCATCGGCTGATAACCGGGAACTGCATGTAGAGAAAGGCATGGTTATTGGAATGCAGCAGAATCAACTTATGAAAAGAACGGCAGTTTATACGGTGCTGTTTGCCTGTTTTGCATTGACGGCGATTTTTTACTATTCCGCTCATAAGATTGTTGTTGTCGCGGATGTGGCACAGGATGAGGTCGCCCAGGTGCAGACGGGCGGGGAATGGACGGCGCAGAATGGGAGCGGCGCGGGCGCAGCGGGAAACGGTGCAGGCGTACAGGGAAGCGGTACTGGTGCAGAAAACGCCCCGGACGGCGCTTCTTTGCAGAACGATATTTTGTTTGGGCAGAACGGACAGGAAATGAATTATTTCTGTATTCCGCTGCATACGAATGTAAAGGCCGAAGATGTGACGATAGAAAATCACTATATGGATAAGGAGCTCTGGGTCAGCATCAGACAGGGGGCGGAAAATGCGGGTTATGAAGAGTTTTACCGGACACAGGGCGTTTACGGCAACCGGAGCGCGGTTATCGATGGCCGCTTTGAAAGCGGGGCTGAGACCTTCTGGCTGAAATTCAGACTGACTGACGTTTACGAGTATCATAGCATTTTTGAAGACAATAAACTCTATATTGAATTTATGACGCCGAGAGAGGCATATGATAAAATTGTGGTTATCGACCCGGCTTACGGCGGAGAGATAACGGGAGCGATTTCGGAAGAGCTGGCGGGAAAGGATATCACGCTGGAGATTGCCCGTGCGCTGAAGAAAAAACTGGACGGAACGGATATTAAGGTTTATTATACCCGGATGGATGACAGTGCCCTGTCCGACGAAGAGAGGGTCGGGCTGGCCAATGCCGCCAAAGCCGATATGCTGATACGCATTGAGGTCAACGAAAATGAAGATTCCAAAATATACGGGACGGAAGCGGTATATAACAGCCGATTTTTTATTCCGGGATTCGGAAGCGTGGAACTGGCTGATTTACTGGAGAGAGAAGTCGTTACGGCAATCAGCGGGAAGGCCAACGGCCTGACGGATTCGACAGAGGAAGACGTTGTCATCAATGACGCCACCGTTCCGGCTGCGGCAATCCGCGTCGGATATCTGAGCAATGGCCAGGAAGAGATTCTGCTGGGAAGGGAAGACTATATCCAGAAGATTGCGGAAGGCATTTACCAGGCCATTATGAAAGTGTATTCTGGTGACTCATGAATGGCATGGCTGAACTGTTACGATGAGGAGTAAGACGGAAAATGCGGTCTTATGGAGGATTAGGATGAAACAGACAATCATTTTTGCGACGGGGAACGCGGGAAAAATGCGGGAAATCCGCCAGATTATGGAAGGCGCCGATGTGGAACTGCTTTCCATGAAGGAAGCCGGAATTGAGGCCGATATCGTAGAGGATGGAAAGAGCTTTGAAGAAAATGCCGTTATCAAAGCAAAAGCGGTGGCGCAAAAGACGAACCATATCGTCCTCGCTGACGACTCCGGGCTGGAAATCGATTATCTGAATAAAGAACCGGGCATTTATTCGGCCCGTTACCTGGGAGAAGATACTCCCTATGATGTTAAAAATGCAAATTTACTGGAACGGCTGAAAGGCGTGCCGGAGGAAAAACGCACGGCACGGTTTGTCTGTGCGATTGCGGCGGCAATGCCAGATGGAGAAATTTTTACAACAACAGGTTTTATAGAAGGGAGAATCGGCCATGAAATAAAAGGCGAAAACGGATTTGGCTATGACCCGATTTTTTATCTCCCGGAATATCAGTGCACCTCCGCACAGCTGAGCGAGGAGGAAAAAAACGCCATCAGCCACAGAGGCAGAGCGCTTACGGCAATGCGGGAAGAACTCGGGAAAAGGATAGAGCTATGAAGATACTGATTGTAAGCGATACCCACCGCCGAAATGAAAATTTTTTTCGGACGCTGGATAAAGTTGCTCCGGTGGACCTGGTAGTGCATTGCGGCGACGTTGAAGGCAGCGAACGCCTGATTGAGGAAGCGGCCGGCTGCCCGGTGCAGATGGTGCGCGGAAATAACGATTTCATTTCCCCGATGCCGCGGGAAGTGGAATTTATGATAGGAAAATACAAAGTCTTTCTGACACATGGACATAATTACTGCGTCTATATGAATTATGAAACCATTAAACAGGAAGCCAGAGACCGGGAAGCGGATATCGTTATGTGCGGGCACACGCACAAGCCGGTCATAGATATCGAAAAAAACCTGACACTGCTTAATCCCGGCAGCATGAGCTACCCGCGGCAGGAAGGAAGACGGCCCTCGTACATACTGATGGAGCTGGACAAGGACGGAGAAGCGCATTATACGATAAACTATCTGTAAAATGAGGCGGTAAGAGACGGAACTGCTGCGGTGAATTGCAACAATAAAATTACATTCTCGAAAATATTGTGAAATCTGCACAATAAAACAGACTGTTTTCCTCCGGATGCGGTGATTAAACAGTCTGTTTTTTTGTGCGTTTTTACTGACAGCTTATTTTGGGGCATGGAAAAGAAAGGTACTTTCTGTACCATTCCTAACCCCCACCGGAGAGTACTAAACTCGAAAATACCTCATTAAGTACTCTATGCGGCGCCCCCTTCCCCGACTCCAGGGGGACTGCAAGACGCGGCCGGGGAAACTTATATCATAACACTGTTTCCGCGTAACCTATACCGGAAGCGCAAGGCTTTCCCTGTATGCCTTACTGCTGATACCACCGAGTATCTTACGCGGGTAACTGTTTATCCATGTTTCCACCATTTCCACCTGTTTCACTGACACATCATCGAATACCGTCCCCTTCGGGAAGAAACGCCTTATCAGGCGGTTGATGTTTTCATTTGTCCCGCGCTCCCATGAACTGTATGGATGGCAGTAGTAAACTGTCGTTCTGTTCCCTTCTGTGTATCTGCTTTTCTCGATTCCCTTACAGTCCAGAAACTCACAGCCATTGTCACAGGTGATGGTTTTAAACTTTTCCCGGAACTTTCTGCTGCCGTACTTTCTTTCAAGCATATTCAGGGCATGGACTACCGAAGATGACGTCCTGGCTTTCATCTTCTCAATGATTTCCTCCCGTGTCATTCTTTCAGAGAGGACAAGCAGACAGCCTTTTCCCTTCCCCTGTGCGCTGACAACCGTATCCATTTCCCAATGCCCGTATTGTTTCCGGCCAAGGACAGCCGGGTCCCGTTCCTCTATGGAACGGCCCCTGCGGTTATTCAGGGAGACGGCGGAAGATTCTTTTTTCTTCTTACACTTTTTCTTTTTTACCGGGAGGTCTTTATTAGAAACATCGGCAAACAGTTCCATATCAAGATAATTGTAGACAGTTTTACAGCATAAAGTAGTTGAAAACTGAATCCCCTCATTTTTCATATATAAAATAAGGGCTTCAGGAGAATATTTCATATCTTTTATCATATATGCAATGAATGCGGCAAATTCATAATCGGAGCCTATTTTCAGGTTGCGGCCGCGGTTAGATACGGATTTCTCATAGACCAGCTGGGCATAATCTGCCTTATATACATAATGCTCTGCAAGAAGCGAATCCAGCTGCTTCACAGTGCCGCGTTCTATCTCTTTCCGAAGTGTATGGTATTTTATATCAAGCCGTTCCGCGATATAAGAGCGGCTCTTTTTTTCCTCCAAAAGTATTTCTATTTTGTAACGTTCTCTTTCTGTAATATATTTTCCCATAAAGACATACCTCCTCTTTTTTCCGAGTCTGTCATAAAAATAACAGCTTATAAAGGGTATATGAACGCTGGCGCGCCCTTTACAAGCCGTTATTTTTATGCGGCTGAAAATCCGCGTTATCTCCGGTTCCCGGACCGTGAAAAAGTTTCCTGGCTGAATCATGACGGAAAAACCTGTACGCTGCCGAAGCCGTCCGTTTTTGAAACTGCCCCTTTTTCATCCCTTCCTGTTCTTCCTTCTGTCTCCGCATACCGCTTTCATCAGATTTGCTTAAAGCATCTTAAATGATACGGCTGAAAAAATCAAGCACCGTAAAAATTTTTAAAAGACAAAAATTTTTATCTATTTTCCTGAAGGAAAATTACTTGATTTTTCCATCCGCATCATTTAAAAGCAGATGCACGCAAACCCGACGAAAGCGATACACGAAGCCAGAAGAAAGAAAAGGAGATGATAAGAAAAGGAGCATTTTCAAAAACTGTATAAGACGCACCCCTCAGAAGAGCTCATCCAAAGCCAGAAAGGGAAAAATGAAAAACGATGGCCTAACGGCGGAACGGGGAGAAAGGAAAAGAACATGAACAAAAAAGAAAGAAAACAGTTGGAAGAAATGGCAGTCATGAAGATGGGAACAACACCATATTCACTGGTAAATGATTCTACCGCATACAGAGCCGGATATATCAGGGCATTACAGGATTTACAGATAATAGACGGACTATCAGCGGCAAGGATGATGATAGAAATAGAAAAAATGGACTGGAAAAATTAAAGATTAGAAACGATGGCCTAACGGCGGAACGGGGAGAAAGAAGAACGATATGACGATGGAAGAATTATTAAAAAGAATGAGACTGACAGAAAAGGCACGGTGTTGTCAGAATGAAGAATACAACGGAATATACGGGATTCTGGAATCATGGCATACAAACATGCAGACACAAAAACATGATATAGACTACTACAAATATCATCTTGAAGGCGCTGTTTTTGGATTATGTGCGGCACATTTCATCACTTTCAAAGAATTTGAACAGCTGACAAAAGAAATAAACGAAACTTACAGAACATGTCTAAGAAAACTATTTGACACAGAGAAAGGAAAAAGCCTATAATATCCCCAAGAAGGGGGCGGGCAGAATGGAAAAGATGGGAATGACTGACAACCAGTACAAAGATTTTATAGAAGGCATTAAAGAAGATTTAGAGGAGCTGAACGAGTATAAGGAAGCCGGGGACAGCATGAGGTATGAAAAGAAATACAACAGGCTTATGGACAGACTGGAAAAAGCCCTGAAACGGTAACAGAAAAACAAAAGAGTAGGCGCGGCCTACTCTTTATCTTTATTATTCAAAAGGAATATCCGGGTAATCTTCCGGAGAATGGAACCCGTAGAAAAAATCATGTACCGATTCATACCGGAGAAGACCATTTTCTCCGAAGGTCTTGACAACCCTGATGCGTCTTAAAAACGCATTCCATGTTTCCTCATATTCACGCTGGATGCTGACATACTGGTCTTTTAAGGACATATTGCTTGTAATATATACTTTTGTGTAACAAGCAACTTTATTGTTGTAACGGCATGGGAGGTCAAGCGGGTAGCCGTCAAGAAAATTCAGCATGTCCTGTATTTTAATGTTTGAATGAAATTCCTCAAAAATCAGCACATCCTGTCCTTTATAATTATCAAAGGGGTGTTTGTAGTCCGTAACACGGTATACGTTTTCATATCCGTAGTGTTCCATGATGGTCCTTGTCTTTCCGGTGGCGGTTTTCCCGAACCAGTATTCGACTTCCAGCTCCCGGAACCTGTTTTTAAACTCTTCCCCCCGGACAACCTGGCGGCAGTTTTCTATCTTTTCAAGCTGCAGCATATAGGCCGGGTTACTTTCGAGAATCTCGTAATTGCTAAGTCCGTCCTTAATCATGGTGTAGAGCGCATTCAGGTCGTTGCGCTTTCCCTGTTGTTCCACAGGGCATTCGCCAAACTCTTCAAAGGTGTTGTAAAGGTTCGTTTCTTCCTTGTCGGTGTCTTTGTATTTTCCCTCTTTGCGTATGTAATCGCGGTTTTCCTGTGTGGTACCCCGGCAGTAGTCAATGTGGGCAGTCGGAAACTTCTTTTTTATCTGCTGGAAAGTAAACGGAGATTTACGGAAAAGAAAAAGATGCGTGTGGTATGTACCTTCTTTTCCGACTTCATCGCACATACACCAGTAATCAATCCCCTTTATCGTGGAGAGGGCGGCTTTTATGTTATCATGAGAAAACCCGAATTTCTCCGGATTGTTGAAAGTAAGAAGCCACTTTCTGGACTGTACTTTGTCATTCATCATTTATCCCCCAAAAAATACAGAAGTTGTAAAAATACAGAAGTAAATACAAAAAAAATACAAATGAAAATGCCGTATTTTCAACAAAAACTGCAAAAAAATACAAAATACAGAAGTTCACAGGGGTAATACTGGACCCTGTGAACTTCCGCGCCCTTGACAGCAGGGACCCGCGCACTGACCCTGAAAACCTGACGGCGGTGTACCACCGCCGCCAGTCAAGGTTAAACCGTGCGCCCCTACTGTAAAGGGTACGCTTGCGCCGCTTCACGCCGTCCGTCTGACACAGCCCGGCGGGGCGGCAAGAGCCTTACCCGCCGCACTGTGTCAGCCGAACAGCTTATAGCTGTCGTAAAAGGCATAATACTTTTTACCACGGAAGAACTGCGTGCCTTCCTTTGCGTCCTTTTTCCGTCTGCTCCCTTTTAACGTGTAATCCCGGAATATCCGTATAAAAAGTTTGCCGCCGCAGAAAAAGCCCATGAGACGGCCGATAAACTTCATGGACGAGATACAGCGGCATTCAATTTCTTTCTGTAACAGTTCCCGTATCTGCTTGTCAATGTCGCTGTCATCCTGTGCAATCAGATAAACCGTATACCCCAGCTTCCGGTGCTGGCGGAAAAAAGTGCACCAGGAAAGACGGTCACGCACGTTATAGGTGCGGGAATTGAAGAGGTCGGCGCATTCATCCAGCACCAGAAGGGTCCGGCCCTTGCTAAGACGCTTTTTATCTGCCATGTCATGAAAGTTAAAGGCAAACCCGTAAAGACCGTCGATATAGGAAAATTCCCTTTTTTTCGGGTCGATGCCCTTATAGGCATTGGACAGCCATTCGGAATTGGGAACGTAAAGAAATTTTCCCAGTTTTTCCGGGTGGCGGCACCTGGAAAAATAGTCCGTGTTTATTTCAAAGTTTGCAATGACATTTTTTCCGCGTTTCAACGCTTTGTAGACATATTCGGCAGTCGTAAGGGATTTCCCGCTTCCGGGTCTTCCGTTAATGAAATATATCATAACAATACCCCCATTCTGTCAGCCGCCAAGAGCCCCGGCTCCGGCGGCGATGGTAAGTCCGGCAGATACGACTTTCTGGAGGACAAAATCAACGACAATCTTTTTCGTGAGAACAAAGGCATAATAAACAAGCACACAGTCAAGCCATGCGAGCATCATGACGGAACAGGTGTCAAAAGGAAGAAACCAGTTAAGATATGGAAGAAAATCAAAGTCTGTCATGAGCTGGTCAAACATGACCTGAAAAGGACTCGTGGGAAGCAGTTCAAAAATGGCAATAAAAATGATTTTAAGGATATTAATCATAATCATTCCTCCTTTCTCATGGCGACAACCTTAAAAGTCAGGTTCATCAGATACATGCCGAAGAGCATGGAAAAAAGGGCGCGGGAGAGATTGCTCAGCACCTGGAACATGGCCATGTCAACGATGATGCGCTCGTCGATGCCGAAACGTTTTATGACTAACGGGAGTTCAAAGCGGGGAGCCTTCGGGGTGTCGGCCAGCACCTGGAAAACATGGCGGACATCCCAGGGGATGGAAAAGGGGAACTTATATTTCAGTGACCCGGCGACGTCTCCGAGGGAATCGTCTATGGTGGGGACAAGGTCGTTGGCCGGGAGCTCAAGTTCCCATGTTTTATCCTTATCGCTTGCTATTGGGTCATCTTTATCACCAGTAGTTGGCCTGTCTATTGCCGGGTCATTTAACGGATTGTCAATTACATCATCCCAAGTCCTGTCAACGGCATCTATCCACGCATCACCATAAGTATAATCAGGAATATCCAGCGGCAAATCAAAGGTGCCATCCAAAATACCCGCAATCGTTTTGTCATAAACATCCTGAACACTGTCTATAAGGTCCTGTAAATCACCAAGCCCGACCCACGGAATATCATCGGCCCAGTCATTAACGCCAGCACTGACACCGGAACCATATGCACCAATACCGTGGTCAGAAGCATTCGCTATCCGCTCCCATAATTCACCGGAAAAGTTCCCGATAGTGGGCAAATCATTATTGTCTATAATCGTATCTGTAATATCGGTAGAATAATTCAGGGCTCCGGTTACGGCACCAGTGCCTTTTAAATAGGCTTCAGCATCAATTTGACTGGAAAATACCGGACAGTTTACAGAATAAGAATGTGATATATTACCAAATACACTAGAACCAGTAATTCCAAAGGTGTCACCGGAAAATATCCGGTTTTCATGTATTTCATGCTGGACTAATTTACCATTATCATAAACAGACAGCTCGAAAGTACCTTGTACAGCTGATAATTCTCCATTATATAATTTATACAATGTTAAACCCCAGTAATTATTTAACTCATTATAGCTATATATACCGCAGACAGGCACAGACAAATCAGCCGTAAAATGTCTATCCATGTTTGTAACATGTCCTTCATTATAACCAGAAAGTTTTTTATAAGAAACATTAAAATCAAATTCATACGGAAACGGCTCCCCCGACCACTGCTGTGCAACTGCTTCCGCAGTCATCGGGGTCGCAAAGGAGTCAGTAACACCCGCAATCGTAATATTTTTTGCCACAACTTCCGAAACAAAGTCTTTTGTAATTCCTATCAGTTCCGGACAATACCGGGCATAGATTCCGGTAAGAGAGTCAACCGCCGAATCATGATAATTCTTTAAAGAATCCATAAATTCATCCAGAGGAATGGACTGTACAGCTTCCGCCGCAGAATCATAAAGATAAATTGCCTTATCAATTATGTATTCTTTCGTTTCAATCTTTGCATCCAGATAATGCATATAACTGTCTATTACGGCATCTTTATTAGCAACAGCTGCTCCGCCAAGTCCGGTTGCCGCCAGAAGTGCGGCTACCAGTTCCCAGGCTGCATCCGCTGCAGCAGCTCCGGCAATGACTTCCGCTCCGGTAGCATAAACACGGCTGATATCATTTGCTGAAATAAAAGCATCACCAACAGTCAGTGAAAGAAGAAGAACAGATAAAAATATTGCAAATATTCGCTTAAACCTGTACATTTTTGCCAACCACCTTGTAAATTTCAGCAGATAACTTATTATGACTATAAGGAAGGAGTGTGTACTTATGGAAAATATTATAAGTTATCTCACGGTTTATTTTTCAGATATCTATCATGTGATTTTCTGGCTGCTGGTTCTGATAGTAGTCCTATTTGAGTATGTAGGGAAAAAAATCAGAAACAGCAGTAGGTTAAAAATATGGATGAAAAAACATAATATCGGTAAAAAATACTGATTCACATCCCATTCTCATCCTCTTCCTGTTGTTCCCGCACAATCTCCGTTACGATGCAGAGCACCGTCAGAAAGCCGAATAACGGGATTGCAAGAAGTGCCGCTATAAAGATGACTGCTTTCAGGACTGCCATGTTTTATCCCCCTATTCTTTATCTATCAAACCTCTGTGGATGAAGGCAAACATTTTGTATGGAACTGCTTCATCCAGTTTGCGTCAGAACATCCTTTGTCAGGCATATTTTTTTCTTATCTTTTTATCCGGCAGATATGGAAAAAAATAAAAAGAGTACGCCGATTGTTCTGATATTGATATGTTATAAAAAATAGATTTTCGATTTTCCCCGAATGACCGGAAACGCTGTGACACGTCCCCGGCCTGTTCCGTTTCCTAGTTTGCGATGGAACGGAAGAAATTGATTCCCAGACGGATTGCGAGGAATAATCCCATAATCGCAAGACCAATCGGGAGCGCAGTCGTTACCATTGAAACAACGTCTGTCTTGACTGCCGTTAAGGCAGTCTCAAATGCAGTAGTCATGGCTTCACTCATGATAATGTACCTTTCCTTTCCGCATTCCCGGAAGGAATGCTATTTTATATTTAAAAGGCTGGCCGCCTTAAAAATACCGTAGCCTAACAGTTCCAGAATTGCGCCAAGGATAAGGCCCGCCGAAAAGCCGGACCTTGCAAATGCCGTGACATATTCCCCCGCCCGCTGTAAGATTTCCTGTATATCCAGTAATTCCACTGTACCCATTTCATCAACCCACTTTCATACGCTGGAAGAAACCGTGCGCCACCGTGTAGCCGAGCGTCAGGATGAGCACGAATCCGACTGCAACATCCGATGCCAGCATCTCTTTCTGCAGAGTCTCATTCTGCTGCTGTATGGCGACGGTTTCCTGTAAGAGTTCCGCGTTCTGTTCCTGTAAGAGCATCATTTCCGCACGGTATGCCGCATCCGCTCCGGAAATATCCTGTATTCCGGCGTCGATGCTTCCGAGCAGTTCCAGTATTTCTTCCATTGTTTCATCCGGTATTTCCGGCTCTTCCTGTCCGGTATCAGAATCATAAACCAGAACACCTTCCACGTCCGTCACCGTTGCGATAAAGCAGTAGTCCAGATTTCCCGCACTGACGGCGCGCTGCATCTCTTTGTAGTCAATGCTGAACATCTCCGGGCCGGAAAAGGTCTTTGTAACAAAGGTCTCTTTTCCCAAATCCGGGGGAAAGATGCGGTATTTTACAGTGACTGGGTAGCTGTATGTTTCGTAACCGTTAAGGGAAAGGCCGGGAAGGCTGTATTCCTCCGAATCATAAACACATTCCCCTTCCGCATCATAAACGTAGCGCACATAACAGTAGCTTAAACTCCCGGCCTGTACATCAGCCTGTAAGTCCCGGTAGGCCCCGTTAAATTCTTCCGGGTCCGTATAAGTGCCGGAAAGACCCGTTTCACTTCCGAGTGCCGGGGGAAAAATACGGTAAACAACACTTACGGGATAGTCATAGTCTTCATAACCGCTTATGGGAAGGCCGGAAGGTTCCGGGACGTAAGACTGTGCGGCCACACTCTCCGAAAGTTCCCGGACTGCGGCAAGCAGTTCATCAAAATTCTGTGTATTTTCCAGGAGTTCCGCTATGGGCGGCCGGATATCCGCCGGAAGTTCCCCGGCACTGTCTGTTTCCGGCGGTGTTACCGGAACAGGAGGCTGTACAGAAGGTATATCATTCGCACTGACGGTGGGAAGCACTGCATTATCCGGTAAAGGCTCCGGCACAGGTTCCATACTTTCCGTACCGCTTTCTTCCAGTCCTGTATTATCTGTTTCAGGTGTTCCGGTATCCGTTTCAGTTTCCGGAAATTCCCCGGTACCTGTTTCAGGTCCGGCAGATTCTTCCATATCCGTTTCAGGAAGCTCTTCCACGGAAGTGCCGGCAGATTCCTGTTCATTCTCAAGTTCTTCACTCATTCCCAGACCTCTTTTCCTTTTCCGTACAGTCCCTTACAGGATGTACGTTGTATAGACCATGATATGTTCATCCGTGATGCGAAGTACCGAAAGTTCCGCCGGAAGAATACTGCGTCTGCGTAAGCCCGACAGCATTTCGCTGATTTCCGTGCTGACCGTTTCTGCCACGGAAGCAGAATCTTCCGGTATGTCCGTGTGCATGGCGGCGGGGATGATACGGTAGTCAAAATACATTTCCCGGCGTTCCGGTGCGGGTATATTCCCCGGCGGAGCCGTTATGACAGCCGGGAAAGGGTACGGATATGCTGCGGCCGGTGTAAGGGCCTTTTCATCCGTCTGTTCTTTTTTCATTCTGCGTGATGCAAGCACCGGCATAAATCTGTGACGGAATATCAGAAAAATAAAAACCATTACAACAGCCATATAGAGTATGGTACGGTCCATCTGTATACCTTCTTTCCGTGGGAGAACCCACTGTATGATAATAAAAGATATGTCCCGTCAGAATCCATATCCTTCGGAAACACATCTCTTACGGGATTACTTGCCGTTTTCCTTTGCATCTTTTCCGGCGCCGTCATTCGGTTTCAGTACAACGACGTCCGAAAGCGTCGCTTTTCCCTCGAATCCCGGCTCGTACATGAAATCGCACACATCTCCCGGTTTCAGGTTATAATCCTTATATGAAAACTCGCTTCCGACCGTCATTCCCAGACAGTCGCTGTTTTCCCTCTCGTAATCCGTAAAGGCTTTCTCATAGTAGTACTGGCTGAACTCACGCCCGTTTTTTGTCTTTGCTTTCTTGATTCCGGTAATCGTTACTTTCATCTCTTTTTCCTCTTTTCTTTCTTCTCTGCTTTTTTTCTGTTCTTTTTATAATAAATGTGCACTTTATTATCCCTTTTCAAGTTCTTCCTTCGCTATGGCAATAAAATTTTCCAAATCATAAATTCTCCGGTTATAATTATCCAGTATTTTTTTAGCCCGTTCATACTGCCAGCTGAGAAATACTCCTTCCTGGCTTTCCTATTTTTTCTTGAGTTCCTTTTCTGCCCTGTCAATACACTCCCGCAAATCTCCACTATATGTAAAACTTACCTGTCCGTTTTTATGTTTCGCTCTGAATCCTGGCATATTTCAAATTCCGCCTTTCTGCATGTTTCAGTGACAATGCAAAATTTTACCATGCGTCTGCCGCATACAGTTTCCCGGTATTCATATCCGCATACAATTCATATCCGGAATAGTTTATGTCGGTCCCTATGTAGGCCAGTTCCGTCCGGAACAGGTCATCCTTCTCTATGTGCTGTATGCACCGTATTTCTCCGTTTACCAGTACCGCTACCGGGTAGGTCATTATCCTAATCATTCCACGTGGTCTCCTGATTTCATGAATCCGGTTACATATTTCCGGCATTTATACAGAATCCCGTGAAAACATTCGCTTAGGAAGTCGGTAAACTTCCAGTCTTTCCGGGAGCCGTGCTCATTATCGGCAAGGCTTAAAAGTTCCTCTTCCGGTATTTCCCCTATCAGTTCACATGTTTCACAGGCTGTAAAATTCTGACAGTCCAGGCATCTGTCATATCCGGTCAGCATCTGTTACCTCCTATTCGGCTGTTTCCATAAACTTCCGCCAGTCTTCCTCACTCATTTCGCACAGGTCACAGGCGTTCATTATCTGGCCGCTTCTTTCCCCATCTTCATAATCAGGATTATAACAGTCACAATTCTTACATTTTTCATAATTCATCATTTTCTGATTCCTCCGGGGACGCGGAGCAGATAAGTAAGGCATCCGCCCCGCATGAAAATGAACAACAAAGTCCTGTTTATAGGACTTGTCCTGTGGTATCATAAAAGCAAAAACCCTTCGAAAATCTCTACATTTACAAAGACCACAACAAAGAATTAGAAAAAAGATGAATTTCATGAACGTAGCAGAAATATTTTCCAATGCACTTTCTAACGCAACTAAGGAAAATCCCGTTCTTATAACTGTAATCATTCTGCTTATTACAGCTAATATGTTCACAAAAAGAAAATCACACTGATTTCTTTATCCCCGGTTGAAAAACCGGGGTTTTTCTTTGTAATTTTAATTTTACAACCCGCAGTGTACAAAAAAAATGGAAAAGTGGTTGACAGACAAATCTTCATATTATATAATAAACCTTGCGTTGTGACTGAAAAGTTATGAAAACGCCTCTTACCGGGGTGTGGCTCAGCTTGGCTAGAGCGCCTGGTTTGGGACCAGGAGGTCGCAGGTTCGAATCCTGTCACCCCGATTCAGGTTAAAAATATGCGGGTGTAGTTCAATGGTAGAACACCAGCCTTCCAAGCTGGATACGTGGGTTCGATTCCCATCACCCGCTTTTTCTTGTTATGAAAAAGGATGAAGGTATCGCAAAATTATTTTATCCGGTGATTTTGTGACACCCTCATCCTTTTTGACAATCTGCCGTTTAGGGTATACTCTATAAGTAGCAAAACAGAGAAACGGCGATATGGGGGAAATCAATGGTCACATCTTTGGCACGGCAGGCGGTCATCATCAAATCAGGAAACGATACCAGTATTTTGACGGGAAATTATGAGCTGGCTTATGCGCTTGGATTTCTTGCGAACCAGATGGAAATTCCAATACCGGAAGACGGTGAAGTTCTGCGGAATTTACAGGAAAAAATTCTTGAGGAAGCCCAAAAGAAAGCGTTTGAAGATGAAAAAATGAAACGGCTTCTGCGGATGGTCAGGCTCTATAATTCCGATTCGGTATGGAATGAACAGGTTCAGGAATTGCTACATATGGGATTCGCGGAAAAATGTCCGTGGGATTTGCACCGGGCATGACAGAAAGGTCGTTTAGGTTGAAAAATCAGAGATTTTTCAACTGCAAATTTGTGCCTTTCAGGCCCAAATATCGCGGACAAAGAGAAAGGCATGGTTATTAATATGGAAAAAGCGTATAAGCTGGAATTTGCCGGGGCACAGAGCGGGAGCCTGTATGTAAACTGCTGCGGACTGTCGCAGACGGAACCGATGCACAGCTTTGGGCCGGCGCTAAAACCCCATTACATGATTCACTATATTTTAAGCGGACGGGGAATTTTTTCTATTGGAGGAAAAGAATATCCGCTGGAAGAGGGGTACGGTTTTCTGATTACGCCGGACGAGCTTGTATTCTATCAGGCGGACGAGCGGGAACCGTGGACTTATGTATGGGTCGGTTTCAGCGGCGTACAGGCGGCGGAGTACATCGGGAACATGGGGCTGTCGGTAAAGCAGCCTGTTTTTAAATCCGAGCGGTCGGATGAGCTGTATCAGATTGTCAAAGATATGATGGAGCACAATACATTTGGCATGTCCAATGATTTGCGGCGGAACGGGCAGCTTGGCATTTTTCTTTCGGTGATTGCGGAAAGTGCGGCGGTCACGGAGAAGAACGAGGTTGACAGGGCGAATATTTATGTGAAAAAGGCGGTATCATTTATTCAGAGCAATTACTGCAATGCCATTAAAGTGACGGATGTGGCGGATTATGTCTGCATTAACAGGAGTTATCTTTATACGCTTTTCTTAAAGTCCATCGGCATGTCTCCGCAGCAGTTTCTGACGACGTTTCGGATTACGAAAGCGACGGAGCTTTTGCAGCTGACTTCTCTTCCGGTGGAGAGCATTGCTTTTTCCTGTGGGTACAGCGACCCGATGGTGTTTGCGAAAGCCTTCCGTCAGATGAAAAAGATGTCGCCCACCGCCTACCGGAAGGAGATGCAGAAGGGCGGGAAGCGGAGAAATAAGGAACATTTGAAACAGGTGGAGGATTTTATCAGCCAGATTAACAAACTGAACAATTAACATTTTGACAGATATAAAGAACAAACGGATATTTTACGGCGGGCAGTTTTTTTATATGATTATTCTGTAAAAAACAGTATTTGTAAAGGAGACGGGGTTATGAAAGAAACTGTTTTAAAAAAATTTGAAGAACTTTTTGGAGACATCAGGGATGTCAATGTATACTTTGCGCCGGGTCGCGTCAATCTGATTGGGGAACATACGGATTATAACGGCGGGCATGTTTTTCCCTGTGCGCTGACGATTGGGACATATGCGGCGGCAAGAAAAAGAGCCGACGACAAGCTGCGTTTTTATTCCATGAATTTTGAAAAGCTCGGCGTTATCGAATCTTCCATCGCGGATTTAAAGCCCGAAAAGGAAGCGCAATGGACGAATTATCCGAAGGGCGTTATGTGGGCTTTTGAAAAAAGAGGGTATCAGATGCCCTGCGGACTGGATATCGTATTATACGGCAATATTCCGAACGGCTCCGGCCTTTCTTCTTCCGCGTCGCTGGAAGTGCTGACCGGATATCTGCTGCGGGATTTGTTCGGCTTTGAAGTGACCAATGTGGATTTGGCGTTAATCGGGCAGTACTCGGAAAATAATTTTAACGGCATGAACTGCGGTATCATGGACCAGTTTGCTTCCGCTATGGGCAAAAAGGACAATGCAATTTTCCTGGATACGGCGGATTTATCTTATGAATATGCGCCGCTCGTTCTGGAAGGCGCGAAAATTGTTGTGACGAACAGCAAAGTAAAACATTCGCTGGTGGATTCCGAATACAATGTCAGAAGAAGCGAGTGCGAAAAGGCGCTGGAAGAGCTGCAGACCGTAATCGGCATCAATGGTCTTGGCGATTTGTCAGAAGAGCAGTTCGAACAGTATAAAACGGCGATTAAAGATGAAGTGCGGGTGCGCAGGGCAAAACATGCGGTGTATGAAAACCAGAGAACGATACGCGCAGTGGAAGCGTTAAAAAAGAATGATTTGGCACTTTTTGGCAGACTGATGAACGAATCCCATGTATCGCTCCGGGATGATTATCAGGTTTCCTGTGAGGAAATCGACGTGCTGGTGGAAGAGGCGTGGAAGGTTCCGGGCGTTATCGGCTCCCGCATTACCGGAGGCGGCTTCGGGGGCTGCACGGTCAGCATCGTAAAGGATGAAGCTGTGGATGAATTTCAGCAAAAAGTCGGTGCGGCTTATAAAGAGAGAGTCGGCAAGGAAGCGGATTTCTATGTGGTGGAAATCGGGGACGGCCCGGCGAAGCTATAAGAGGTATAAAATTGAGAAAGGAGAGTCCATCGATGATACAGAAAAATATCAAAAAATTAGTCCAATATGGGCTGAACACGGGATTGATTGAGGAATCGGACAAGATTTATACGACAAACAAGCTGCTGGAGCTTTTCGGGCTGGATGAGCCGGGAGAAGATGACACAGATGTTACAATGGAGACGGACGAACTGGAAACGGTGCTTTCGGAGATGATGGATTATGCTTATGAACAGGGAATCATGACTGAGAACAGCATCGTATACCGGGATTTGTTTGATACGAAAATCATGAGTATGCTCGTACCGCGGCCGAGTGAAGTAATTGCAGAGTTTGAGAAAAAATATGAAAAGAGTCCCCGCGAGGCGACGGATTATTTCTATAAACTGAGCCAGGACACGGACTATATCAGGAGATACCGCATCAAAAAAGACCAGAAATGGATTGCGTCCACCAAGTACGGCGATTTAGATATTACGATTAACCTGTCCAAACCGGAGAAAGACCCGAAAGCGATTGCGGCGGCCAAGAGCGCGAAGCAGAGCGGCTATCCGAAATGCCTTCTCTGCATGGAAAATGAGGGCTATGCGGGCAGAGTCAACCATCCGGCAAGGCAGAATCACCGGGTCATTCCCGTGACGATTCACGGGAGCAGATGGGGATTCCAGTATTCGCCTTATGTATACTATAACGAGCACTGCATCGTTTTTAACTCCCAGCATATTCCGATGAAGATAGAGCATGATACTTTTTGCAAACTGTTCGATTTTGTAAAACAGTTTCCACATTATTTTGTAGGTTCCAACGCGGATTTACCGATTGTCGGTGGCTCGATTTTAAGCCATGACCATTTCCAGGGCGGGCATTACGAGTTTGCGATGGCAAGGGCAGCGGTAGAGAGGACTTTTACCATAAAAGGTTTTGAAGATGTGGAAACAGGTATCGTCAACTGGCCGATGTCCGTTATCCGTATCGCATCGGAAGATACGGACAGGCTGATTGCGCTGGCGGATGTAATTCTGGATGCGTGGCGGAAATACACGGACGAAGATGCGTTTATTTATGCAGAAACGGACGGGGAACCGCACAATACGATTACGCCGATTGCCAGAAAACGGGGAGAGAAATTCGAGCTGGATTTGGTTCTGCGCAATAACATTACAACCAAAGAGCACCCGCTTGGCGTTTACCATCCCCATGCCAATCTGCATCATATTAAGAAAGAAAATATCGGGCTGATTGAAGTTATGGGACTTGCGGTACTGCCCGCTAGACTGAAAGATGAGATGGAGAAGCTGGCGGAGGCGGTTCTTTCCGGGAAAGATATCCGGAAGGATGAATTATTGGAAAAGCATGCCGACTGGGTAGAGGCTTTTCTTCCGGGTTACCCGGAGGTAAACCGGGAAAATATTATGGATATCCTGCATAAGGAAATCGGTGATGTCTTTATGCGGGTACTGGAGGATTCCGGCGTTTATAAGAGAACACCGGAAGGCCAGGCGGCTTTCGACAGATTTGTGGAGAGCTTGAACCGGTAAAGTATTTTAAGAAAATAATAAATGCAGCGGTAATCAAATTTGCCGCTGCATTTTATCATATTGCATTCTATTTGAGACAGTATATATTATGAAAGCAAAACAGAGACAAGCTCTGCCGGTGTGGAAAGGCAATATTCCGCATCGGTATTTTTCAGGCGGCTGCCCCATCCGGCCAGCGCAAAATCCACTCCCGCATTACGGGCACATTCTCTGTCATAGCGGCTGTCCCCGACATATAAAATCTGGCTGCGTCCGCATCCCGATAATTCCATGTATTTCAAAAGCGGCCCAGCGGTCGGTTTGTGCTCCGTCGTATCGTCCGCGCAGACGATAATATCAAAATACTTGCGGATGGGAAAGCGTTTAAATTCCAGTTCAAAATTGTTACGGATTCTCGATGTGACAACGCCGAGTCCGCAGCCTTTTTGCGATAAAGCACACAATGTTTCTTCCATGCCCTGAAAGACGTTTGTGGAATTGCTGTATTTTTCAAGATAATCAATCCATAGCGAAAGCGCTCCGGGAATATCCGGAAAGGCCAGCTGTTTCAGAGCGTCTTCTCCGGTAATGCCCAGCGCGAAAGTAAGCTCTTCAAGCGGTGTGGTCCGTCCGGTGAGCGTCCGGATGGTGTCCTGTAAAGAATGCAGAACCGCATATTCCGTATCGACCAGCGTGCCATCGACGTCAAATACAATCTGTTGATATTTCATGATTGCTCCCATTCCGCCGCGCATGCGGCATTTTAATCCGTAGGAACTTTGGGACGCACAGCGTCACAAATTCCAAGATTGAAAATTTTAATTTTCAACATTGCCCCCATCTGTCTGCTTTGGCAGACAATGATATAGGGTCATTATAGCGGTTTTCTGTTTTTTAATCAATATCTTTGTTTTTGGCTTGTTAAAAAAATAAAATTCGGCTAATATATAAGTATATTATAAATTAGCCGAAAGGAGAAGGCTGTGAATTATATCGTAAGAAATATGGAAGCGGTCATAAGCATGGTAACAAAGGAATACCCGGTTGTGCTCGTTACTGGGCCGAGACAGGTTGGTAAAACGACGATGCTCCGCAGACTGATGGAAAATACAGAGCGGGGATATGTTTCTTTGGACGATTTGAACGAAAGAACCATTGCGAAAAATGACCCGGAACTGTTTTTGCAGCTTCATAAGCCGCCGGTTTTAATCGATGAAGTGCAGTATGCGCCGGAGCTTTTTATCTATATAAAAATTTATGTAGATGGGCATCATGAACCGGGGGCATTCTGGCTGACGGGCTCCCAGGCATTCAAACTGATGCGGGGGATGCAGGAATCTTTGGCGGGAAGGGCGGCAATTCTTTCCATGACGTCGCTGTCACAGGCGGAAATGTGCGGCGGAAATACGGAACCGTTCAGAGTGGATTATCAGGAATTGTCTCTTCGGGAAAAAGAGCGGGAAGTTCTCGATACAAGACAGATTTTTGAACGGATTTACCGGGGCTCTATGCCCGCAATTGTCAGCGGGAGGAACAGCAATAGTCAGATTTTTTACAGCAGTTATCTGAGCACATATCTGGAGCGGGATGTCAGGGAATTATCGAATGCGATAGATTTGCTTAAATTTTTCCGTTTTCTGACTGCGGCTGCGGCCAGATGCGGTCAGATGCTTAACATATCGGAGATTGCACAGGATGCAGACATGAACCAGGCTCAGGCAAAAACCTGGCTTGGTATTCTGGAAACGCTGGGCATTATTTTTTATCTGCATCCCTATTCCAACAATTTGTTGAAAAGACTTGTCAAAACGCCCAAATTATATTTTTATGATACGGGGCTGGTCTGTTATCTGACAAAATGGAGCAGCCCGGAGACACTGGAAAACGGAGCGATGAATGGAGCAATTCTGGAGAATTATGTGGTGTCCGAAATCGCTAAGACGTATATGAATTGCGGCCAGACGCCGTTTCTGTATTATTATCGGGATAAAGATGCCAAAGAAATAGATGTAATTCTGGAGCATGACGGTATTCTGAATCCGGTGGAAATTAAGAAAACTTCCAATCCGGGAACGGAGCTTACCAAAGTTTTTTCGCTGCTCGATAAGGCGTCCGTACCGAGGGGAAAGGGTGCGGTTATTTGCATGAAGCCCCGTCTGGGCGCGATTGATAAAGATAATTATTATGTGCCCGTCTGGATGATATGACGCCTGATGAGAGACGGAATGGATAAAAAAACGAGGAGGAGATGACATTGAAAAAAGCAGTTATCGTCGGTTATGGCAATATGGGAAGCAAATATGCCGCGCAGATTTATGAGGGCGCGGTAAGGGACTTATCCTTATATGGAATCCTGTGCCGGAATCAGCCGGGACAGCGCGCAATCCGGGAAAACATGCCGGAAGTCGTTATTTTCCCGGACGAAGAGAGTATGTTCGCGGCACGCGGAGACTTTGACGCGCTGATTATTACGACACCGCATAAAGAGCATGTGCGGGTTGTTCTGAAAGCGCAGAAGGCCGGACTTCATGTTTTGTGCGAAAAACCGCTGGGCGTGACGGTAAAAGAGTGCGAGTCGTTATCTTACGGCAAACCGGAATGCGTGAATGCGATGGTTTTTAACTGGCGTGCAAGGGACATTTACCGTCAGGTCCGTGAATATATCAGGGACGGAAAACTGGGGCGTCTGACACAGGCAGTATGGACGGCCAATTTCTGGTATCGTCCGGCCTATTATCATCATGCCTGTGGGTGGCGCAGCAGCTGGAGCGGCGAAGGCGGCGGACTGTTGATTAACCAGTGTCAGCATCTGCTGGATATGTGGAACTGGCTTTTCGGCCAGCCATGTGAAGTGGCGGCGCAGCTCGGTTATGGGCAGTACAGCGATATCGGAGTGGATGACAAGGCATCTCTCTTTTTCAGGCACGAAAACGGCATGTGGGGGGCTTTTATTTCTTCCAGCGGAGACGCGCCGGGAACGAACCGGCTGGAAATACATGGAGAACTGGGCAAAGTGGTGGTGGAGGATAACCGTTTCCTGACGATTTGCCGGAATGAGACTTCGACGACACAGGTATCGAAAGATTCCGAAGAAATGTACCCGAAGATTCCCTATACGGAAGAGCGGAAAGAAGTGGAGCAGACAGTCAACGAATATACGACAATTCTGCAGAATTTTGCGGATGCGATGGAGGGGCGGGCGGAGCCTCTTGCAACGATTGCCGATGGGCGGCATGCGCTGGAAAACTGCAATGCGGCTTATTTGTCGGACTGGCAGCAGAAAAAGACGGCGATTCCCTGTGACGCGGAAGCGTATGACAGGGAGCTGTTAAAGAAAATACAGGAAGAGTCATAGACTCCGCCTGTATTTCAGACACGCAGTTTTGCGCAGAACGGACAGGAAAAGTCCGTAGATATGCTGATATCGTTCTATCCGGGCTTTATGGTTCTTTGGTAATGCCGAGCATGCTGGAAAGGAATGTATAGAAATCCCCCTGTTGTTCGTTATTCATTTTCTGGTACAAAGAAATAAGCCGTTGATATTTTTTGAGATTGTGCATGTTGTCTGCGAGCAGAGAATCCGCATTAGTCCGCTCTTCGGAAAGATAAAGAATATAATCGGTGGAGACATGGAAAAAACGTGACAGGTCAATCAGAAGCATGGCGTCGGGAATGCTTGTGCCGGTTTCGATTTTGCTTAGCATTGTCTGATTTGCGCCGAGATACTCGGCAAGAACTTTTTGTGTTAATTTTTTTTCCAATCGTAATTCCTTAATTCTTGTTTTCATTCGCAATATCCTTTCTTCTATTGTATATTGTTTTGCGGGGCGGAGCATTCCAATTTTTAATTGGCGTATTCCGCGCCGAATGTTTATTCACTATTGAATATTGGGAAGAAAGGAAATAAGCAAAAATAACACAAAATAAGGTAAAATTTGCACTTGACAATAATCTGTATGGAATTTTTGCCGATAAAATAACCGAAAAAAGGAGCGGAAAATTTGTATGAAAATTCTTCTGACCGCAGTCAACGCAAAATATATCCATTCCAATCCGGCGGTATACAGTCTGTGCGCAAGCGTGGACGAAGTTTTCCGGTCATGTATTGAAGTTGCGGAATATACGATTAATAATCAAAGCGAAGAGATTCTGGCGGATATTTACCGAAGAAAGCCGGATGTCGTCGCTTTTTCCTGTTATATCTGGAACTGGACTCTGATAAGCGGTCTGCTGGCGGAACTGCCTAAAGTCCTGCCGGGCGTCCCGGTCTGGCTTGGCGGACCGGAAGTGTCTTATCGTGCGGAGGAAACGCTCGAAAAATATCCGTCGGTGACAGGCGTTATGGTCGGAGAAGGGGAAGAGACTTTCCGGGAGCTGGCGGCATATTATTGCGGGGGGATAGAGTGCTGTGATGGAGAGCAGAAGAGAGTCCGCGCCGAAGAATGTGAGAACAGCCATGCCAAAGAGCGGGAAGAAGTCCGTGACAGAAGCAGAGAGGCCGTTTCCTGCGGCGGCCTGGATAAGATACGCGGCATCGTATACCGCAGGCGGCAAAATGAAAAAGAGGCTCCGGGAGATTGGGCAAAGAAGCCGGACGGGATGGCATACGGCGATATCTGCCGTACGCCGGAGCGGGAACTGACGGATATTTCCGCACTGCCTTTTTTATATGAAGATTTGGCGCCGTTTGAAAATAAAATCATCTATTATGAGAGCAGCAGAGGGTGCCCTTACCGATGCAGTTATTGCCTTTCTTCCATAGATAAAAAGGTGCGCTTCCGAAATCTTGATATTGTCAAAAGAGAGCTGCAGTTTTTCCTCGACAAAAGGGTAAAACAAGTGAAATTCGTGGACAGGACATTTAACTGCAATGCCGGGCACGCGGAAGAAATCTGGAAATATCTGGCGGAGCATGACAATGGCGTAACGAATTTCCATTTTGAAATAGAAGCGGACCGGATAACGGAAGAGGAATTACAGATTCTTGCCGGAATGCGGCCGGGGCTGGTTCAGATGGAAATCGGCGTGCAGACGGTCAATCCGGAGACTTTGCGGGAAATCCGGCGGATGGCCGATACGGACAGAATCCGGGAGGTCGTCGGGCGCATTGAAGCGGGACGCAATATTCATGTACACCTGGATTTGATAGCGGGGCTGCCTTACGAAGATTATGAGAGCTTTGTTCACTCTTTTAATGAAGTAATTGCCATGCGGCCGCAGCAGCTCCAGCTCGGTTTCCTGAAAGTGCTGAGGGGCTCTTATCTGTATGAAAAGGCGGAGGATTATGGCATCCTGTACACGGAGACGCCGCCTTATGAGGTGCTTTGTACCAGATGGATTTCGTATGAACAGCTTTTGCTGTTAAAACAGGTGGAGGCGATGGTGGAGCTTTATTATAACAGCGGTCAGTTTGCCTATACGCTTCCTGTAATACAGGCCAGTTTTTCGGATGCCTATACGATGTATCTGAAACTGTCCGCGTTTTATCTGGAAAAAGGATATTTGTTTTCAACGCCTTCCCGCAGTTACCGTTATCGTGTATTGCTTGATTTTGCATTGCATGCGGGGCGCTTCATGGAGCCGGGAGCTAAAGAAGAGGAATGGGAAGAAATATTGCGCCAGCTCTTGACTTTTGATTTGTATTTGAGAGAGAATATGAAGAGCAGACCGGATTTTGCCAGAGAGCTTTCGCCCTATAAAGCGCTTTTTCGAAAGTTTTATCAGGAAGAAGAGGAGCGAAGGCAGTATCTGCCCGGTTATGCCGGATATGACAGCCGACAGCTTGCCAAGATGACGCATATGGAAGTATTCGATTACCCGGTCTGGGAGCCGGATGCTATGAAGCGCACGCAGCGGCTCGATGCGCCGGCTGCGGTACTATTTGATTACAGCGTAAGGGATGCGCTGACCTATGAAGCGCGGCATGTCGTAATTTTGACGGAGGAAGAAAGGATACCGCACGAATGACCAAAAATACAAAAGCAATTCTGGATTTGCTGGATGCCCATTACGGAACGGAGTATGTCTGTTACCTGCATCATGAAAATGCGTGGCAGCTTTTAATCGCGACGATGCTGAGCGCGCAGTGCACGGATGCCAGAGTCAATATTGTAACAAAAGACCTTTTTCAGAAATACCGGAGCATCGATGATTTCGCGGAAGCGGATTTGAAGGAACTGGAACAGGATATTCATTCTACCGGGTTTTATCATAATAAGGCGAAAAATATCATTGCCTGTTGTAAGGATTTGCGCGACAAGTTCGGCGGCGAAGTGCCAAAGAGCATCGAAGAGCTGACGTCTTTAGCGGGCGTAGGGCGCAAGACGGCCAATGTCATCCGGGGCAATATTTACCATGAGCCGAGCATCGTCGTAGATACGCATGTCAAACGGATTTCCAAAAAACTGGGCATTACGAAAGAGGAAGAGCCTGTTAAGGTGGAAATGGAACTGATGAAGGCGCTGCCCAAAGACCATTGGATTCTCTGGAATATTCAAATCATCACGCTCGGGCGGCAGATTTGTAAAGCGCCGACGCCCAGGTGCGGGGAGTGTTTTCTCCGGGAGCATTGCGCGGATTATCGAAAGAGGCAGGGCAAAGAGAAATGATTGATTCCTATGTGGCTCTGGATGTGGAAACAACCGGGCTGAATCCAAAATTAGACAAAATAATCGAAATCGGCATGGTGAGGGTGCGCGCCGGGGAAATCGCTGCAGAATTTGAAACCTTTGTCAATCCGGGCAGAGCGTTGGAAGAGCGCATTACCGAACTTACCGGGATTCGGGATGAACAGCTGGCGGATGCGCCGGATATTTCGGAAGTGATATCGGAGACGCTGCAGTTTATCGGCGGTGATATTCTGGTTGGGCACGGAATTTTGTTTGATTATTCTTTTGTCAAAAGAGCGGCGGTCAATAAACGATTTGTTTTTGAGAAAGAGGGAATCGATACGCTGAGACTGGCGAAAGCCTTTCTGCCGGAACTGCAAAGCAGAAGTCTTCCGTTTCTGTGTCATTATTATGAAATTGAGCACAATGCGCACAGGGCTCTCCCGGATGCCAAAGCGGCGTCGGAGCTGTACCGGAAGCTGGCGATGCTTTTTTACCGGGGAAATGAAACGGCGTTTGAGCCGAACCGCCTTTTATATCAGGCAAAACGGGAAACGCCGATAACGATACCGCAAAAAGAGCAGTTATATAAATTGCTGGACAGGCATAAACTAACAGTAGACTATCAGGTGGAAAAGCTCACCCGCAATGAAGCGGGCCGCATTATTGCCCGGCTTCTTGCAGAATACGGAAGATAGCGTTTTTCATAGCGGAGTTTAAGGTTTCGACCGTCGGATAGAGTTCTTTTATCTTTTCCGGCGTCTTTTCTTCCCGATAGATTTCACAGAGAAGTTTGTAGGAGCCGCTGATATCCGTTCCGGTTGAGACCGCAAATTCCAGGACTTCGCGGGCTTCTCTTATATATCCGTTCCGATGCAGACAGGCTGCCCACTGGTTCAGTGTCCTGGCAAGAATGGTATAGTTCTGGTCATATCTGGATAACAGGTCGATGTTCGGCGCACCGTATTTCAATTTCAGGTCCGTGTTGGTGATACCCGTAAAGTTTACAATCTGGGAATCGCTCAGCGTGCGGAGCGTTTCTTTGTATTCGGCGGCCTGTTCGTCGTCCGGCAGAAGCTGGAGGGAGAGGCGTTCCAGGGGAACGGTAATATAGGAAAGGTCGTCGAGCGGCTGTCTTCTTGTATTGTTGGCTTTATGCTCTTTTGCCCAGAAGGAGCGGGTGCTTTCCGCATCCAGTTTGTTGTGTTTGGAGATTTCATAGGTGAGCCATACAATAAATACGAGGAAACTTGCAAAAAAGGGAAATTTCATATATAATATCCTTTCAGGGAATATAGGAGGTCTGCGTTATGTTTTCATTTCATAATAAAAAATCGAGGCAGAGAATATCGGCAGTCATTATTGTCATACTGGTTCTTGCGATGGTGCTGCCTCTGATATTAAGCGTTGCGGGGTAGTATCAGTTTAACATATTTTTTTAAGGGAAGCAATGTAACGGGAAAGGAAAGGTTATGGTTATGTGCAGAAGAAGGGGAATGCTGACAGTCATAACGGCATTGTTGGTCGGCTTTTTATCGGCGGGAGTAACGGTAAATGCTGAAGAAAAAATTGAAACGGGCATTTATGTGGAGGATGTTAATGTTTCCGGGATGACGGTTTCCGAGGCGAGAAGCGCGGTGCAGGACTATGTGGATTCGTTTGGGGAAGCGCAGATTACGCTGCATGCGATAGATGACCAGGCAATTGTCATGACGGCGTCGGAAGCGGGTTTAAAATGGGCAAATCCGGAAATCATTGACGAGGCGGCCGCGCTGGGTAAGGACGGCAATATCGTGCAGTGCTATAAAATGCTGAAGGATTTGGAACGCAACAATAAAGTATACGAAATAAAATTTGAATTTGATAAAGAAAAAATTAAAACGCTGATTTCGGAACAGGGCGCACAGTACAACCAGGAAGCGGTTGATGCGGTGCTGACGAGAACGGACGGCGCATTTCAGATTACGGAGGGGCAGGCAGGCGTCGCTATCGATGTGGATGCCTCTGCGGATATTGTTTATAATTATCTGACCGGCGAATGGGAAGGCGGGAACGGCTATGTGGATTTGGCGGTAGCAGTTCAGGAACCCCGTGGGAGTGCGGAAGAATTGTCCCAGATAACGGATGTGCTCGGAACCTTTACGACCAGTTATTCGACATCCAATTCTTCCAGAAGCGCGAATGTGGCAAACGGCTGCAGACTGATAGACGGCAGCCTTTTATATCCGGGAGATGAATTTTCGGCATATGAGGCGGTTTCTCCTTTTACACAGGATAACGGATATTATATGGCGGCTTCTTATCTGAACGGTCAGGTAGTGGACAGCCTGGGCGGCGGTATCTGCCAGGTTTCCACGACTTTGTATAATGCCGTTCTGCGGGCGGAACTGGAAGTGACGGAGCGCTATAATCATTCCATGATTGTCACCTATGTGGACCCGTCGGCGGACGCCGCGATTGCGGAGTCTTCCGGGAAAGATTTTAAATTTGTAAACAATACGGAATATCCGGTGTATATCGAAGGCATTACGACGCCTGATAAACATATTACGTTTACCATATATGGTGTGGAAACGAGAGACAGTAACAGGGAAGTCATCTATGAAAGCGTCGTGCTGGAAAGGAACGTGCCGGAAGAAGAGGTCATTTATGCCAATGAATCTTTACCGCTCGGTTATTGTTCCGTGCAGTCGGCTCATGTCGGCTACAAGGCACAGTTGTGGAAAGTCGTTAAAGTGGATGGCGTGGAAGTCAGCAGAGAGCAGGTAAACAGCAGTTCTTATAATAAGTCGCCGAGGAATGCGACGGTCGGAACGGCCACCGCGGACCCGGAGGCATATAATGCGATTATGGCGGCGATTGCGACCAACAGTATCGACCAGGTCAAGGCAGTGGCGGGAGCTTATCAGGCACAGGCCGACGCCGCGGCGGCACAGGCGGCTGCAGCAGCGGCACAACAGCCGCCGGCGGAGCAGCCTCCGGCAGAACAGACACCTCCTCCGGCTCCGCCAGAACCGGCGCCGGAAGGCTAAACGGATGATTGTAAGAAAGGCAGCGGGAAGCTGATTGTTATGAGAAGCGGGAAAGTTTCGGAGAGCGTTCTCATGCGCTCTGTTTTGCGAAAGATAAAAACCGAACGGGAAGAAATAGTATGCGGCGCAGGAATAGGGGCAGACTGCGCCGTTTTTTCATGTGAGAAAGACGGAGAGAGTGTTTTTTCCACCAATTCTGTCAGCGCGCCCGCGGACATGGTATGCGCTTACGGTGTGCACAGGGCGCTGAACAATGTGGCAGCCGCCTGTGCGGAGCCGGTCGGTATCTTGCTTTCCGCAATGCTTTCGGAAAACCTGGAAGAAAAGGAATTACAGGATATGATGGCACAGGCGGAGGAAATCTGCGGGCGGCATCATGTGCAGATAGCCGGAGGGCATACGGAAGTGACGGGCGCGGTAAAACGGCCTGTGCTGACCGTAACGGGTATTGGAAAGCGGACAAAAGCCGATGGCCGGAAACGCATAAAGCCCGGTCAGGATGTGGTAGTCAGTAAATGGATTGGACTGGAAGGCACGGTGCGGATTGCCAGAGAGCACAGGGAAGCGCTGCTTACCAGATATCCGGCGAGGATGATAGATGAAGCGGCGGAATTTGAACAGTTCTTTTCCGTGATACCGGAGGCCGCTACCGCCCGTAAGTCCGGCGTCTGCGGAATCCATGATGCTTCACAGGGCGGTATTTTTGGTGCGCTGTGGGAGATGGCTGATGGAGCCGGCGTTGGACTGGAAATTGATTTGAAAAAACTGCCTGTCAGACAGGAAACGATAGAAGTATGTGAATTTTTCGATTTGAATCCGTATGAATTATCTTCGACAGGATGCCTTCTGATGACGTCGGAAGACGGAAATGCGCTTGTCGCCGCCCTGAAGCGGGAAGGCATTCCGGCTGTGGCGGTTGGGAAGACGACGGACGGAAACGACAGGCTGCTTCTGAACGGAGAAGAGCGGCGCTTTCTGGAACCGCCTAAGACGGATGAATTATATAAAATAGACAAATTCGCGCACTAAGAAAGGAGCATGGCTTAAAAATGAGAGAAAAATTATTATCGGTAATCGAGAAAAACAGCCGCATTGATGTGAAAGAGCTTGCCGTTATTATGGGGGCGGAAGAAATTGATATTGTCAACGAGCTTGCGGCGATGGAAAGTGAGGGCGTTATCTGCGGTTATCACACATTGATTGACTGGGAGAAGACGTCGATTGAGAAAGTCAGCGCGTTAATCGAGGTCAGAGTAACGCCCCAGAGGGGACAGGGATTCGATAAGATTGCTGAGCGCATCTACAAATACCCGGAAGTCAATTCGGTTTACCTGATTTCAGGAGGCTATGATTTGCTTGTGTCGCTGGAAGGAAAGTCTTTGAAAGAGATTTCCGCTTTTGTGTCGGATAAACTGTCCACATTGGAAACGGTGCTCAGCACGGCGACCCATTTTATCCTGAAAAAATACAAAGACCACGGGACGATTCTGGCAAAGAAACATGAAGATACAAGAGAGAAGGTGACACCGTGAGAAATCCGTTATCAGAAAAGGTAGTCGATATTAAACCGTCCGGCATCCGGAAATTTTTTGATATTGTCAATGAAATGGACGATGTTATTTCACTGAGCGTCGGCGAGCCGGATTTTGATACGCCCTGGCATATCCGGGACGAGGGCATTTACTCTCTGGAAAAAGGGAGAACCTTTTATACTTCCAATGCCGGACTGAAAGAATTAAAGGAAGAAATTTGTAAGTATCTGAAAAGAAAACAGGGCGTGGAGTATGACCCGGACCATGAAGTGTTTTTGACAGTAGGCGGTTCGGAGGGAATCGACGCGGCAATGCGCGCAATGCTCAATCCCGGTGAGGAAGTGCTGATTCCGCAGCCGAGCTTCGTATCTTATGAACCCTGTGCGATACTGGCGGGCGGCGTTCCGGTTATTATCGAGTTAAAGGCGGAGAATGAGTTTCGTCTGACCGCAGAGGAGCTGGAAGCGGCAATCACGGAGAAAACAAAGCTGCTGGTGCTTCCGTTCCCGAATAATCCGACGGGTGCAATCCTTGAGAAAAAAGATTTGGAGGAGCTTGCGGAGGTCATTATAAAACATGATATTTTTGTGATGTCCGATGAAATTTACGCGGAACTGACCTATAAGGAGAAGCATACTTCAATCGTGGAAATACCGGGGATGAAAGAGCGTACCATCCTGATTAACGGCTTTTCCAAAGCCTATGCGATGACGGGCTGGCGGCTCGGCTATGCGTGCGGTCCGAAGGAAATTATCGCGCAAATGCTCAAGATTCATCAGTTTGCAATCATGTGTGCGCCGACGACCAGCCAGTATGCGGCGGTGGAAGCGCTTCGCAACGGCGATGACGACGTGGCGGAAATGAGAGAAGCGTATAATCAGCGGAGAAGATATCTGATGCACGCTTTCAAGGAGATGAACCTTCCCTGTTTTGAACCTTTCGGCGCGTTTTATGTATTCCCCTGTATCAAGGAATTTGGGATGACAAGCGATGAGTTTGCGACACGTTTCCTGAAAGAAGAAAAAGTGGCGGTTGTACCGGGGACGGCATTCGGAGACTGCGGAGAAGGATTTTTGAGAATTTCCTATGCGTATTCGCTGGATAACCTGAAAATTGCGATGCAGAAGCTGGCGGACTTTTTGGAGAGACTGCGGAGCGCATAACGAATCGGCAAGACGGTTTAAGGAAAATGTTTTATTTATGCGATAAGAATGCCGTAGGCGCGGCGGAACGGAGAAAAAGATGCACATTGTTCTGCACCAGCCGGAGATACCGGCGAATACGGGAAATATCGGAAGAACCTGTGTGGCAACAGGAACGAGTCTGCATTTAATTGAACCGCTCGGATTTCATCTTGATGAGCGCTCGATTAAGCGGGCCGGAATGGATTACTGGGAACAGCTGGATGTGACGAGATACATAAATTACCGGGAGTTTCTGGAACAGCATCCAGGCGCAAAGATATGGATGGCGACGACGAAAGCCCGGAAAGTCTATACGGAAGCGGCTTTTGGCATGGATGATTTTATCATGTTCGGCAAAGAAAGCGGCGGCATCCCAGAGGAAATTCTGGTCGGGAATGAGGAAAACTGTATCAGGATTCCCATGCTCGAGCAGATTCGTTCCCTGAATTTGTCCAATTCCGTTGCCATCGTGCTGTATGAAGCGCTGCGGCAGAACGGTTTTGAAGGGATGCAGAAGGAAGGGGAACTGCACAGACTGCGTTGGCAGTAATGGAAACCGGAACTTCAGGATTTCTGTTTCATCGGGATAGGCGTGTCCGATTTAATACTCATCTTCGATATCCGCTTCCGGCAGAGAAAAGATAAATTCCGAGCCGGCGCCTTCCGTGCTGATTACGTTAATATGTTCACCGTGGGACTGGATGATTTCTTTCGTAATGGAGAGACCGAGGCCAGTCCCTTTTTTGTCCTTTCCACGGGAGATGTCCGATTTGTAGAAACGGTCCCAAATCAGTTTCAGGTTGTCTTTTGGAATGCCGATGCCGGAGTCTTTGACGCTGACGAAAACTTTATTGTGCTTTTCGGTCGTTTCCAGTTTGATAATGGAGTTGTGATGGCTGAATTTAATCGCATTGTCTAACAGATTATAGAGTACCTGCTGGATTTTTCCCATGTCCGCGGTAACGTACATTTCTTCCCCGGTCAGCACGAGTTCGATAGCAATCTTTTTTTCCCGGCATGTGCCTTCGAAAGAGGCGGCCACGTTCCGGATGGCCTGATTGATGTCGAAGTCTGTTTTTTCCAGCATGATGCCTTTCGTATTCAGGTTATTCAGAGTCAGCAGACTGTTGGTTAGTTTTGTCAGCCGTTCCGTTTCATTTAAAACGATGGTAAGATATTTTTCGTGGAGTTCCGGCGGTATCGTGCCGTCAAGCATAGCTTCCAGATAGCCTTTGATGGAAGTTAAGGGCGAGCGGAAGTCGTGGGAAACATTGGCGACGAATTTTTTCTGGTCGTCTTCGGAGCGGGCGATTTCTCCGGCCATATAGGAAAGGGCGGCCGCGAGATAGCCCATCTCGTCTTCGCTTTCCACGGTAAATTCATAGTGCATGTTGCCGCTGGCATATTGTTCCGTCGCTTCCGTAATTTTACGAAGAGGAATATATACCATTTCCGTGAAGAATATCAGAATAATCAGCGATAAGAGAAACAAAATCACCAGCATAATATAGGAAATATTTAACAGGCTGTTGGTAGATGCCTGGATTTTACTCATGGGACAGTGGATGACAACATAGCCTTTTACTTTGAAATCGGCGGTAATCGGCGCAAAAACGCTCAGCGTCTCTTCCGTAAAGGAGCCAAAAAAATTGCCCGTCGTATAATAAGACCCTTCGGTAATGGTGGAGTCAAAATTTTCGATAACCACTTCGTTTTCCACGTCAATCGGTGAAGAAGAATCGAGAACCATACGACCCGAAGGATTGATAATCCAGATAATCGCGTCCATATAAGTATCAAGAGCATCCAGCTGCGTTTTTACCGCGTCCAGCGTCGTTTCGCTATTGTACAGGTCGGAGGCATAAGTATTGGCAATCAGCGTTGCTTCCCGGTAAAGGGAATCGGCTTTGTCTTTTTTTAAATGGTCTAACGTCATATTGGAAACGAAGGTCGCTACGACGATAAAGCCAAAAAAGCCGAAGATAAAATAAGCGAGTATGAATTTTAAATACAGCGTTTTTCTCATTGTTCAGCCTCTTGTTTCAAATTTATAGCCAACGCCCCAGATGGTTGCAATGCGCCATTTTTCATGGTCCTTTATCTTTTCCCGGAGCCGCTTGATATGCACATCGACGGTACGGGTATCGCCGACATATTCATATCCCCATATCTGGTCAAGAAGCTGCTCTCTCGTAAAAACCTGATTGGGAGAAGCCGCGAGATAATAAAGCAGTTCCAGCTCTTTGGGAGGCATTTCTACCGTTTGGCCCCTGTAAATGACGGAATAATTGGTCTGATTAACGACAAGGTCCGTATATTCCACGCATTTGGTATCGGAAGCGCCCGGCGCGGCAACAGACGGCTTGTAGCGGCGAAGAACCGCCTTGACTCTTGCCACGAGCTCTTTGGAATCAAAAGGCTTTTCCATATAATCATCGGCCCCAAGTTCCAGTCCCAGCACTTTGTCAAACACTTCTCCTTTGGCGGAGAGCATAATGATGGGCAGAGACGATTTGGTACGGATTTCCCGGCAGACCTGATATCCGTCGATGCCGGGGAGCATCAGGTCGAGAAGCATCAGGTTTGGCTCGAAACTTTTGACCGCCGCCAGCGCGGATTCTCCGTCGTTGACAATCATCGTTTCAAAACACTCTTTTGTCAGATAAAGTGAAATCAGTTCGGCGATATTGTTGTCGTCGTCTACAATTAAGATTTTTTGCTTGTTTACCATTGCTGTGACGGTTCTCCTTTCCTGTCTGGGCAATTGCGAAACGCATTCTTCCAAGATGTAGTTGTACAGAATAGACAAATCACAAGTAGGGTGCTTTGGCGCCGCCGGTGCTTAGACGCCGTATTCTGGCGTCTTATGCACCGCTGCGAGCGACAGTGCAGCGAAAGCGTGCCCTACGGTGATTGTCTATTTTGTGCAACGGGAGCATTCGAAAACATAGTTTCGCAATTGCCTGCCTCATTTAAATTCCGCGATGGTGACGCCCGCATCCCCTTCTCCGTATTCTCCGAGGCGGTAGCTTTTTACATATTTACAGCGGCGGAGGTAATCCTGTACGGCCTTCCGAAGCGCTCCGGTTCCTTTTCCGTGGACAATGCGGACGCTTGGCAGATGCGCAAGATAGGCGTCATCCAGATATTTGTCGAGCGCGGAAAGCGCTTCGTCCACGGTCTTGCCGAGCAGATTGATTTCCGTCGAAATGGAATAGGATTTCGACATTTTCAGCTTACCTGAACTGCTCCGCTGCATGGGTGCGGCGGTAGTGACCGTTTCTTCCTCCAGTAAAATCAAATCGTTCAGATTCACCTGGGAGCGGATAATGCCGCATTGCACGAACAGCTTTCCATGCTTGTCGGGGCGGGTGCTGACGATGCCTGTAAGTCCCATGGAAACGACTTTTACGCGGTCGCCCGGATTAATCTGATTTGGCTTTAACTGTTTATGGGCCGGGTTTTCCGAAGGTTTCAGGGACAATTTCGCATTTTTCTCAGATATTTTATCCCGTACTTTCTGCCGGGACTGCTCCAAATCTTTCATGGTGGAAGTTCCGGCTTTCTGGAACGTGCGAATCGTTTCGTCGGCCACATCTTTGGCTTCCTGTAATATCTGCCGTGCCTCTTCGTGGGCCTCCCGCAGAATACGCTCTTTGGACTGGTCTAATTTTTCCTGTTTGGATTCCAGCCGTTTTCGCAGCGATTTGATTTCTTCTTTATGGGAAGCGATTTCCAGCCGCTCCTTTTCGATGATGACGCGGCTGTTTTCCAAATCGGATAACAGGTCTTCAAAACTTTCTTTATCTTCGGTAATGTGCTTCCTGGCGCTTTCGATAATCTCATCGGAGAGCCCCAGTTTGGAAGAGATGGCAAAGGCGTTGCTTTTGCCGGGAATCCCGATTAATAACCGATAAGTCGGCCGCAGTGTTTCTACATTAAATTCACAACAGGCGTTTTCCACAAACGGCGTGGAAAGCGCGTAGACTTTCAGCTCGCTGTAATGAGTGGTCGCCATCGTGCGGATGCCCCGCGCGTGCAGATAATCCAGAATAGCGGTGGCGAGGGCCGCGCCCTCCGTCGGGTCGGTGCCCGCGCCGAGCTCGTCGAAAAGACAGAGAGAGTCGGCGTCCGCATGCTCCAGAATCGAAACGATAGAGGTCATATGGGAAGAAAAGGTGGAAAGATTCTGCTCGATGCTCTGCTCGTCGCCGATATCCGCATAAACTTCCGTAAAAATCGAGAGTTCGGAACGGTCGAGCGCCGGAATATGCAGTCCGGCCTGGCCCATCAGCGTCAGGAGCCCCACCGTTTTCAGGGAAACGGTCTTGCCGCCGGTATTCGGCCCGGTGATGACCAGCAAATCAAAATCCGTGCCGAGCTCGATATCGATTGGCACGACCTTCTTTTTGTCCAGAAGCGGATGACGCCCTTTGCGGAGTTTTAAATGATGTTCCGTATTAAACAAAGGCATACTTCCGTTTTGCTCCATAGCGAGGGAGGCTTTGGCGAAAATAAAATCGAGCGTCGTCATTAACTTCTGATTCTGTGTAAGCGCTTCCGTATGTTCTCCGGCCTGGGCGCTTAAATCCGCAAGGATTCTTTCGATTTCTTCCTGTTCTTTGATATCCAGTTCTTTCAATTCGTTGTTCAGCGTTACGACGGCGGCCGGCTCAATAAAAAAGGTAGAGCCGGTGGAAGACTGGTCGTGCACCATGCCCGGAACCTGTCCTTTATATTCCGATTTGACCGGAATGCAATAGCGGTCGTTCCGCATCGTGATGACGGCATCCTGTAAATAAGTCCGGTAAGAGCCGTTTACCATAGAGGTAAGCTGCGAGTGGATTTTATCGTTGGTAAGAAGTTTTTTCCGGCGTATCTGTTTCAGGGCCGGACTGGCATCGTCAGCCATTTCCTCCTCCGACAGAATACATCTTCGGATTTCGTTTGCCAGATTTGTCAGGGGCTCCAGACCGTTGAAGTACTCGTCAAGCGTATCGGCGGGCGCATCATCCCTGTCGTTTCTCCCGTATGTCTTAATTCTGTTTACATTTTCCAGCATTGCGGCGATTAGAAGAAGCTCGTGGGAAGAAAGAGCGCTTCCTACCTCCAGTGATTTGACACATCTCCCCAGGTCTTTATTGCCGCCAAAGGAAGTGGAACCCTTTTTAAAAAGACGGCTCAACGCATCGGCTGTTTCCCTCTGCGCATGCTCGATTTCCTCCTGAACCGTCATCGGCAGCAGCTCCCGGCAGAGCTTCCGCCCCGGTTCGGAAGTCGCCTTTTCTATCAGGCGCTCAATGATTTTGTTATATTCTAAAACTTGTAATGCTTTGCTGTTCATATAGGACCTCTTATTTTTATTATAAAGTTATGATTGCTGTTTTATATGATTGTCTGGCGAAACGCGGGATGGGGCAGCATGGTTTCCAACGTCACCGCGCTTTCGCTCCGCTTCGGGTGTAACGGTACTAAGCTCAAAAATACTTCGCTAAGTACCGACACCCTCGAAGGGGTTCCTTTTGGAAACCATGCTGCCCCATCCTTTTATCAGCCGCGGACGATTCCATTATCATACTCTTCCAGAAATATCATACCATAAAGGTTGTAAATTTACTATGAAAAAGATATACTTAGACATGGTAAGCTGAAAGAAAGGCATGGACATTGATATGGAAGAGGATGATAAAAAGAAAGCGGAGTCCGGGAATGCGGAAAACATAAAAGAACAGGCGGAATATACGCCTTCGGTGCAGTCGGATTTTTTGCGGGAAAAGATGAAGCAAAGGCCGGTTAATAAAAAGAAGCTGTTGCGCCGCACGATTGTGACGGCGCTGCTAGCGGTTGTTTTCGGAATCGTGGCCTGTCTGACGTTTCTGATTCTGGAACCGGTTATCAATAACTGGCTCTACCCGCCGGAGGAGGCAAAAGAGGTACAGTTTCCGGAAGAGACGATTATGGAAGAAATGAATCCGGAAGATATGCTGACAGAAGAAGAGCCGGAGGAAAAAGAACCGGTTGAGCTGGAGCTGGAACTGGTGGACGAGAAAATCGAGGAACTGCTTTCACAGGTAACCTTTGGCCTTGAAGAATACGGCGCGGTATATGATGAACTTTCGGCGCTGGCCAAGAGTGTCAGCCGTTCCCTTGTAACCGTGACCGGCGTGACCTCCGATGTAGACTGGTTTAATAATATTTATGAAAGCGAGGCGGTCGCATCGGGCGTGATTGTCGCCAATAACGGACGGGCGATGCTGGTTCTTGTCAATATGAATAATATTAAAAACGCAGAAAAAATTGTGGTTACTTTTTGCGACCAGACACAGGCAGATGCAAAACTGGTGCAAAAAGATGATGCAACAGGATTTGCGATACTGTCGGTGTCCCTGATGGCGATAGGCGAAGAGACGATGGACGTTATTAACATTGCGACGCTCGGAAGCTCAAACACAGGAAATATGACGGGAATGCCTGTCATGGCGCTCGGGAGTCCGGCAGGGACGAGCGGCTCCGTCTGCTATGGAATTATCACTTCTTCCGGGACGGTAATCGACCAGGTGGATTCTGCGTATAAACTGATATATACGGATATGTACGGAAGTAAAAACGCAACGGGCGTGCTCGTTGATTTAAGAGGTATGGTAATCGGAATCATCGACAATTCTTATAATGGCAGCGACAGGGGCAATCTGATTTCTGCCTACGGAATTACAGAATTAAAGAGGACGATTACCAAAATGTCGAATAACCAGTACCGCGCATATCTGGGCATTCACGGCGCCGACGTACCGCTGGAGGCAATTCTGGAATCCGGCGTGCCCCGCGGCGCGTATATCAAAGAAATAGAAATGGATTCTCCGGCTATGATAGCGGGGATTCAGAGCGGAGACGTTATTGTACAGATAGACGATAAGGAAATTGCAACATACAGTGAACTTCTGAATGAATTATATAATTCCTCGCCGGAAGATATTATTACCATAACGCTGATGCGGCAGGGAATCGATTCTTTTCAGGAAATGACGGTAACGGTTACCTTATCGAGACGGACATAATGGGTCCTGAGCGCTGGGAAAGGAGCATGGTTTAAAGATGAAATATATCAAAGATTATAAAGAAGGCGACCGGATTTCGGATATTTACCTTTGCAAACATAAGCAGTCTGCGGTGACAAAAAATGGGAAGCCTTATGATAACGTTATTTTACAGGACAAAACGGGAACTCTCGATGCGAAAATATGGGACCCCCATAACGCGGGAATTGAAGAATTTGACAAACTGGATTACATAGAAGTATATGGTGACGTAAACAGCTTTCAGGGAGCTTTACAGGTTAATGTAAAAAGAATCCGGCGCTGCCATGAAGGAGAATATAATCCGGCCGATTATCTTCCGGTCAGTAGTAAAAATATAGATGAAATGAAAGAAGAACTGCTGCAATTTATCGACAGTATTGAAAATCAATATTTAAAAACCCTTCTACAGGAACTTTTTGTAAAAGATGAAAAATTTGTCAAAGCCTTTACACAGTCCTCGGCGGCCAAGACCGTACATCACGGATTTGTAGGCGGACTGCTGGAACATACGTTAAGCGTAACAAAACTGTGTGACTTTTACTGTACGCAATATCCTCTTTTGAACAGAGACTTGCTGCTCAGCGCCGCAATCTGCCATGATATCGGTAAGACAAGGGAGCTTTCTCTTTTTCCGCAAAATGATTATACCGATGACGGACAGTTTCTTGGGCACATTGTCATCGGCGTAGAAATGGTGGGAGAAAAAATCCGAAACATCAAAGGCTTCCCGGAAATTCTGGCAAGCGAACTGAAACACTGCATTTTATCCCATCATGGGGAGTACGAATTTGGTTCCCCGAAAAAACCAGCGATAATGGAAGCGGTTGCATTGAATTTTGCGGATAATACGGACGCTAAGATGCAGACATTTGCGGAGCTGTTAAATGGCACAACCGAAACGGGATGGCTCGGATTTAACCGGCTGTTTGAATCCAATGTTATGAAAACCAGACTGGAATAATGTTAATGCGCATTAATACAGGCGTGGAATTTACAGGTGAAAAAGATTTATACTGCCGGAAACAGTATGGAGGATATGCGATAAATGGAATACCGGAAAAATGAAATGGTGACGGTACGGATAGACGATATCGGCAATGACGGGGAAGGAATCGGGAAAATAGACGGCTTTACGCTGTTTGTGAAAGATGCAGTTATCGGAGACGTCGTAGAAGCGAAAATTACAAAAATAAAAAAGAATTACGGATATGCGCGAATGGAAAAAATTATTGCTCCGTCACCTTTCCGTGTGGAGCCCGAATGCGTTTTTCACAGACAATGCGGCGGCTGCCAGATTCAGGCAATGGCTTATGAAAGACAGCTTTTGTTCAAACAGGAAAAAATCCGCAATAACCTGATTCGCATCGGCGGTTTTGACGCGGGCCTGATTGATAAAATCATGGAGCCGGTTGTTGGGATGGAGCATCCCTGGCATTATCGGAATAAGGCGCAGTTTCCCGTTGGATATGATAAAAACGGAAATCTCATTACCGGGTT
Source organism: uncultured Lachnospiraceae bacterium (assembly GCA_910578715.1). GTDB lineage: Bacteria > Bacillota > Clostridia > Lachnospirales > Lachnospiraceae > UBA3282. The sequence goes on from CAJTRL010000014.1 coordinate 66,495, forward strand.
TTATGCGGGCCGCACACATGATATCATTCCGAATACAGATTGCTTACTGGGCACCGTTGAAAATAAAAAGATATTGGAGACGGTGCTTTCTTATATGCGGGAAAATAAGGTTTCCGCTTACCGGGAACAGACAGGAGAAGGGCTGGTGCGCCATATCCTGATTCGTACAGGCTTTGCTTCCGGCGAAATTATGGTATGCCTTGTCATTAACGGGACAACCCTTCCGAAAGAAAAAGAGCTGGTGAAAAAGCTGACGGCGCTTTCGCTGGCTGAGAATGTTTCTGCAGTTGATAAGGACGGTCGTCCGGGAAATGCGGAAGAAAATAGGAAATGTGATGAGAAGACAGCTGACAGAAAGAAAATTGTGAGCATTTCCGTCAGCACGAATACGGAGAGAACCAACGTTATTATGGGAAAAGAAATCCGGGTTCTCTGGGGACGCGGATATATTGAGGACAGCATCCGGATTCTTGGAGCGCCGGAAGAGACCCGCGTAAACTTCAGAATCTCGCCCCTTTCCTTTTACCAGGTTAATCCCGGACAGACAGAAAAGCTGTACAGTCTTGCGCTTGCTTGCGCAGGGCTGACGGGAAAAGAAACGGTATGGGATTTGTATTGCGGCATTGGGACAATTTCCCTTTTTCTTGCAAGGTATGCCAGAAAAGTATACGGTGTGGAAGTCGTTCCACAGGCCATAGAGGACGCCAGAGAAAATGCCCGTATCAACGGAATTGACAATGCGGAGTTTTATGTCGGGAAGGCGGAAGAAGTTTTGCCGGAGCAGTTTGAAAAGGAAGGAATCCGGGCGGATGTGATTGTAGTAGACCCACCGCGGAAAGGCTGTGACGATAAGTGTCTGGAAACGATGCTGGCGATGAAGCCGGAGAGGATTGTATATGTGAGCTGTGATTCCGCTACGCTGGCACGGGATTTGAAGGTGCTGTGCGGGGGAGGGTATGAGTTAAGGAAGGTGCAGGGGGTGGATTTGTTTGGGGGGACGGTGCATGTTGAGGTAATAATAATGATGCAGTATAATTCCCAACAAGTTGGGATGGGAAAAGAGAAGAATTAAGGGGTTTAAACCACAAGATGTTGTGGTTAAAGGCAGACTTGTCTGCCTTGGGCAAAAATTGGAGCGAAAATCGACCAGTTTTTGCCCTATTTTTTTGCCCGTTTTTATAGATGTATAGTGCTTGCCCAAAGGCTGACCCGTGCAAAGTATACCGCAAAAAGCGCAATCTGTACCATTTCAGTAGAAAAAAAAAGTGATTTTCCTTTATAATCAAATAACTGTCCGTACACAGCACTGACGAGGAGGTATACTTATGGATGAACAACGTGCATGGTTGAGAGCAAGAAGGAAAAGGCGCCTGCGCATATTTGCAGTGATACTATGCCTTTGTGTACTGTTTACGGCTTATCCCAATATTCTGGTGACACTTTCTGTTTTTGCAACGGGAAAGCCGGAGCAGACGCAGGGGCAGTATGTGTCTGGATTTGCAAAGCTGCCGGAAGAGATTAGGGAACAGACCGTTCCGGTGGGAACCACACTTTCGGAACTGACGCTCCCCGACACGCTGGAAGCAGTGATGACCGGCCATCAGTCTTACGAAGATGGGGAAAAGGAACCGGAGGATGATGCCAAAGACAAAGCGGACGCTGGTGACGAGACGGCCGGTGACATAACCGATACAGGGGATAACAACGGCAGTACGGAGGAGCCGGAAGAAGGCGGGCCGTCCGATACGGAACAGGAAGATACGGAAACAGACGGCGGGACAGAGGATAAGGATACAGAGACCGGGGACGGAGAGGATGTACAGCCGGAGGATGGCGGGGAATCCGGGGAAACAGACGAATCAACGATAACAGATAACGAGGATGAAACCGACACAGACAACGGGGAAGGCGGAGAAGGGGAAAGTGCGCCCGCAGAGGAACAGGAAACCCATACCGTCACCATGCCGGAATATCTTGCGGAAAATGTGATTTCGGTACAGACATTGGAAAACACATCAACTGAAGAACAGGAAGAAACACAGGCGGAGCAGGAAGAGGCAACGGTCACGATAGAGGGCGTTGCATGGCAGTCGGAGCCGGAGTATTCGGGAAGTACGGAAGGGACATATATTTTTACCGCCGTTCTGCCGGAAGGTTATACACTGGAAGAAGGGGGGGGCGTGAGCCTGCCGCAGATTACAGTAACGGTAGAGAGCGGAACAGATGCCATAATAGAGGCATTGCTTGACCGGATAGCGGCACTGCCGGACGGGGAGGAATACCTTGCCGCAGAGCCGGACAGGGACAAGGATGAGGAAGGCTGCGCGGCATGGGAAGAAAAGCTGTATGCGTATGCGGAAGAAGCCCTTGCCATCTGGGAGGAATATGAGACGCTGACGGAGGAACAGCAGGCACGGTTT
>CAJTRL010000015.1 GCA_910578715.1 uncultured Lachnospiraceae bacterium
TCGAATATACAAGATGCCTTATGTGAGCAAGCTCCCAACGGCATTTTGTATATTCAATTCTGCATGGCTAAACTGTTACACTTTATGATAACGATAACATAAATTAAAGCATTCTGCAACCTTGCATAAACCGGGAAAAGGGGATATAATAATTTGCAGATAGAAATTTTACGAATGAGGTATGAGGGATGGAGACAGCGTATCAAAAAGTGAAAGTACACAATGAGCTGGAATGGTGTCAGGTCACGGATTTGAGTATGAAAGAACGGATTGAAAAGCTCTTGCTGAAGAACAGAGTATCTTATTATGTAAAATGGGAGAAGCCCGGCTTCTTTTCCAGAGACAAATTCGGAACCTGTATTTTCTGTGTGAACCAGCTGCAGAAAGAGACGGCGGATGAGGCGGTACGTTCGCTGGTGGAAGAAGATAAGGGGAAAATCAAGTTTATCAACCGCAAATTAAATAACACATTTTATTGATATTGGGAAATGAGGCGGAAACGGAGAAAACATGAGTCAGTGTGATACATGTAGCAATTATGTTTATGATGAGGATTACGAGTGTTATGTGTGCATGGTGGACCTGGACGAGGACGACATGAGCCGATTTTTGGGCGGTGGAAATTTTGTGTGTTCCTTTTATCAACAGGACGATGAATACAGGATTGTGAGAAAGCAGATGTGATGTGGAAGTTCCACATCACATCTTTTTCTTCAGATTTTTCTGTGCCGTAGAAAGCATCAGTTTGATTCGGTTTAACTGATTGACTTCGCTGGCGCCCGGGTCATAGTCGATGGCGACGATATTGGATAAGGGATAGCGTTTCCGCAGTTCCTTGATAACGCCTTTGCCGACGACGTGATTGGGCAGACAGCCGAAAGGCTGTGTGCAGACGATGTTGTTGACGCCGCTGTGAATCAGTTCGACCATTTCGCCGGTTAAAAACCAGCCTTCCCCGGTCTGGTTGCCGATATTGACAATGGGGCTGGCGTATTCGACGAGGCGGTAAATGCTCGTGGGCGGCTCGAAATGCCGGCTTTTCGCGAGGGCTTTTGCCGCGCCGGAGCGCAGTTTTTCAACGGCCTGGATGCCGAGTCTGGAAATAAGCGCCGCTTTTTTCGATGTTCCCAGATGTTCGGCCTTATAAATCTGGTTATAGAAGCAGTAGAGAATAAAGTCTATCAAATCGGGAACGACCGCTTCCGCGCCTTCGGCTTCGAGAAGTTCTACCAGATGGTTGTTGGCGGCCGGCGCAAATTTCACGAGAATTTCCCCGACGATGCCCACGCGGGGTTTTTTCTCGTCTGTAATCGGTATGCTGTCAAATTCCTGAACCATTTCACGGCATATTTTACGGAAGGTAAAATAATTCATGTGCTTTCTGGAAACAAATTCCCGGCATTTTGCAATCCATTTCTGGTGGACGGCATTGACGGAGCCGGGTGTCTGCTCATAAGGGCGCATCCGGTAGACGCAGCGCATGAAAACATCGCCGAATACGGCGCCGTAAGCGAGACGGAGGAACAAGTCCGCGTTCAGGTGGAAGCCGGGATTGCTTTCGATGCCCGCAAGGTTTAAGGAAATGACGGGTATCTGCTGCATACCGGCTTTGGCAAGGGCTCTTCTGATGAAACCGACATAGTTGGTAGCACGACAACCGCCGCCGGTCTGAGTCATGATGATGGCCACTTTATTCAGGTCATACTTGCCTGAAAGAAGGGCGTCCATAATCTGTCCGACGACCATCAGGGAAGGATAACACGCGTCATTATTTACATATTTTAAGCCCACATCCACCGCATGGCGGTTATCGTTGCCAAGCACTTCAAAATTGTAGCCGCATGCGCTGAAAGCGGCCTGTAATACTTCAAAGTGAATGGGCGACATCTGCGGGCAGAGGATGGTGTAGTTCTGGCGCATTTCCTCCGTAAATACCACTTTTTCGATGGCGCTGGAGTGGATATTGCGCTGTTTTCCCTTCTGTTCCCGCACTTTGATTGCAGAAATCAGGGAGCGGACGCGGATTCTGGCTGCGCCCAGGTTATTCACTTCATCAATTTTTAAACAGGTATAAATTTTATCGGAGCCGGACAAAATATCATTAACCTGGTCTGTTGTAACGGCATCCAGCCCGCAGCCGAAAGAGTTTAACTGAATCAAATCCAGGTCCTCTCGTGTTTTGACAAAACTTGCGGCGGCGTACAGTCTGGAATGATACATCCACTGGTCGGAGACGATGAGCGGGCGCTCCGGAGATGCCAGGTGGGAAACGGAATCCTCCGTCAGCACGGCAAAATCGTAGGAATTGATGAGTTCCGGGATGCCGTGATTGATTTCCGGGTCGATATGATAAGGCCGTCCAGCCAGGACGATACCACGTTTGTGATTCTGTTCCATATAGCGGAGCACCGCTTCGCCCTGTGCGCGCATGTCCGCACGCACGGCTTCCTGTTCTGCCCAGGCAGCTTCACAGGCGTCCATAACTAGTGTTATTGGAAGCTCGCTAAATTCTTTTGTAAGCGCTTCCGTGACGGTTTTTAAATCCCGGAAAGACATAAAAGGATTGCGGAAAACGACTTCGCCGCGGCCGATTTCTTCCACATTGTTCTTAATATTTTCGGAATAGGAAGTAACAATCGGGCAGTTATAGTGGTCGTTCGCATCGGGAAACTCCTTCCGCTCATAGAACAGGGCAGGATAGAAGATAAAATCGACGCCCTGCCGTATCAGCCATGTTACATGCCCGTGCGCCAGTTTCGCGGGATAGCATTCCGACTCGCTGGGAATCGACTCGATGCCCAGCTCATAAATTTTACGGTTGGAGCTCGGAGAGAGAATGACGCGGTAGCCGAGTCTGGTAAAAAAGGTGAACCAGAACGGATAATTTTCATACATATTCAACACTCTCGGAATGCCGACAGTCCCTCTTTTTGCTTCGTTTGCGGGAAGCGGTTCGTAGGAAAAGAGCCTTTTTAGTTTATAGTCGAACAGATTCGGGACGCCATTTTCATTTTTGGCTTTTCCCAGACCTCTTTCACAGCGGTTGCCGGAAATATACTGACGGCCGCCGGTGAATTTGTTGATGGTCAGACGACAGTTATTCGTACAGCCTTTGCATTTTGCCATGCTCGTTTCAAATTGCAGGGTGTTGATTTTGTCGATGGAAAGCATCGTCGTCCGGGAGCCTTCCCGGTAGTTCTGTCTTGCAATCAGCGCGGCGCCGAAAGCTCCCATGATGCCCGCAATGTCCGGCCGGATGGCTTCACAGCCGGCGATTTTTTCAAAACTGCGCAGCACGGCATCGTTGTAAAAGGTACCGCCCTGTACGACAATATTTTTACCAAGCTCCGTCGCATCGGACACTTTGATAACTTTGAAAAGCGCGTTTTTGATGACGGAATAGGCAAGCCCCGCGGAAATATCGGAGACTTCCGCACCTTCCTTCTGTGCCTGTTTGACTTTGGAGTTCATGAAAACGGTACAGCGCGTGCCCAGGTCGATTGGATGCGCGGCAAACAATGCTGCTTCCGCAAAATCCTGAACGCTGTAATTCAGGGACTTGGCAAAGGTCTCGATGAAGGAGCCGCAGCCGGAAGAACAGGCTTCGTTAAGCTGTACGCTGTCCACAGTCTGATTTTTGATTTTAATACATTTCATATCCTGTCCGCCGATGTCCAGAATGCAGTCCACCTCCGGGTCAAAAAAAGCGGCGGCCTGGTAATGGGCGACCGTTTCCACTTCGCCGTCATCCAGCAGAAAGGCAGCTTTCATCAGTGCTTCCCCGTATCCGGTGGAACAGGAGCGGACAATTTCCACCCCTTCGGGCAGAAGCGCATAGATTTCCTGTATGGAGCGGATTGCCGTTTTTAACGGACTGCCGTCGTTGCTGCTGTAAAAAGAGTATAAAAGCGAGCCGTCCTCACCCACGAGGGCGACTTTGGTCGTCGTGCTTCCGGCGTCAATGCCGAGGAAACATTTTCCGCGATAAGAGGCTAAGTCCGCTGTTTTCACATGATGGACAGAATGCCGCTGGCGAAAGGCATCATAGGAGGCTTTGGATTCAAAAAGCGGCTCCATCCGTTCCACTTCAAATTCCATTTTGATGTCGGAGGACAGTTTCGCAACCATTTCCTCCATAGAATAACATGTGTTTTCTTTTGCGTTAAGGGCGGAGCCGATAGCCGCAAAAAGATGGGAATTATCCGTATCAATGATATGCTCATCGTCCAGCTTCAGTGTGCGGATAAAGGATTGCTTTAACTCCGACAAAAAATGAAGCGGTCCGCCCAGAAATGCAACATGTCCACGAATCGGCTTTCCGCAGGCGAGTCCGCTGATGGTCTGGTTGACCACCGCCTGAAAGATGGAGGCGGACAAATCTTCTTTTGTTGCGCCTTCGTTAATCAGGGGCTGAATATCGGATTTGGCGAATACGCCGCATCTTGCGGCGATAGTATACAGGGAATGGTAGTTTTTCGCATATTCATTCAGACCGGACGCATCCGTCTGCAGAAGGGAGGCCATCTGGTCGATAAAAGAGCCGGTTCCTCCGGCGCAGATACCGTTCATCCGCTGTTCCACATTGCCGCCCTCAAAATAAATGATTTTTGCGTCCTCGCCGCCCAGCTCGATTGCCACGTCCGTGACAGGCGCAAACTCCTGAAGGGAAGTGGAGACCGCAATCACTTCCTGGACGAAAGGAATCTGTAAATGATTTGCTAACGTCAGTCCGCCGGAACCCGTAATAACAGGATAAAGGGAGATATTTCCAAGTTTTGTATATGCACTTTGCAGCAAATCAGCCAGCGTTTCCCTGATGTTGGCAAAATGTCGTTTGTAATCAGAAAAAAGAATCTGATGTTTTTCGTTAAGAATCGCTATCTTGACGGTTGTAGAGCCGATATCAATACCGAGCGTATACTGCATCTGATTCAATTTGCAATCACTCCTTTAAAGTTCTTTCTTAATTAAATGTATTTCGACACGCTAAGTCATTATACGACAGTCATTTTGAAAAAGCAATCAGCTATTTTTTGGAATTTATGAAGATTTTCAAAGAGAAATATAAAATTTTTATGACTTTTTTGTATTTCGCGTATGCGCCGTTTACTTTTAAAAAAAGGAATGCTAAAATATATTCAACTTTTTATAACAAAATGTCCGGATTGGAAAATCAGATTATAGAAAAGAAAGGCGTGGTTTTGAAATGAGCCAGTTTGAGAAAAAGTTCGGGAAATATGCCATCAGGAATCTGTCGGTTGTTCTTGTCTGCTGTTATGCGATAGGATATGTTTTACAGTTTATCGTTCCCTGGATAGCGATTTATTTGTCGTTAGACCCTTATGCGATTCTGCATGGACAGGTATGGCGGCTTGTGACGTGGATTCTGATACCGCCGGATGATTTTAACATTTTCTTAACACTGCTGATGTTGTATTTTTATTGCTCCATCGGAACGACGTTAGAGCGGACATGGGGAACCTACCGTTATAATGTCTATATTTTCAGCGGTATGTTATATACGGTTATCGGAAGTTTTCTGATGATGGGCTGTTCCTATCTTTTTATGAAAGAGGAGATGATTTCCACAGGAGGCGCGGAGCTGTTTTTCAGGGCCGGCTCCCTGTATTTCAGCACCTTTTATATCAACATGTCCATTTTCCTTGCTTTTGCGGCTACGTTCCCGGATGTGTCGGTACTGTTGATGTTTATTATCCCGATTAAGGTAAAATGGCTTGGCGTTATTTACGCGGTGATGCTGCTGTTTTCCTTTTTACAGGGAGGCTTTTTTGCCAAGTTTGTCATACTTTCATCTTTGTTTAATTTTATCGTTTTCTTCTTTACGTCACGGAACATGATGCACCTAAATCCGAAGCAGATACACAGACGCCAGGAGTTCAAACGGGATATCCGCCGGAATACGAACGGCATCACGAAGCATAAATGCGCTATCTGCGGCCGGACGGAAGTGGACAGCCCGGAGATGCAGTTCCGGTTCTGCTCCAAATGCGACGGCAATTACGAATACTGCGAAGAGCATCTGTATACCCACACTCACATTAAGAGCAAGGGGAATTTCTGACAGAAAGGCACGGTCGTTTTTATGAATCAGGAAACTTTATTCACACAAAAACTGGAACAGCTGGCGCAGACGGCGAAGGAACAGGGGAACTGTGTTTCGGAAGAACAGCTCCGGGAGGCTTTTGCGGAACTGTCTCTGGGCGAAGAGCAGCTCGAAATGGTGCGGGCCTATCTGAAACAGCGCAATATCGGCATCGGTGAGCCGGCTTCCCCTGAGGATTATCTGAGCGGACAGGAAATCGATTATCTCGATGACTATTTAAGACAGCTGGCGGAACTGCCGGAAACTTCGGACGGAGAAAAGGAAGCGGTTACGCTTTCCGCAATGGCGGGCGATATGGATGCCCAGAACCGGCTGATTCAGATTTTTCTGCCTCAGGTTGTGGAAATTTCCAGACTGTACGCGGGACAGGGTGTTTTTCTGGAAGACCTGATAGGAGAAGGGAATGTGGCGCTTGCGATGGGCGTTACGATGTTGAGCGCTTTTGAGCACGCCGCGGAAGCCCATGGAATGCTCGGCCGGACGATTATGAACGCGATGGAGGAATTGATTGCGGAAAACGCGGAAGAAGAGAAGAAGAGCCGTAAAATGGCGGAACGGATTAATAAAGTGGCGGATAAAGCAAATGAGCTTGCCGAAGAGCTGCACCGTAAGGTCACGATAGAAGAGCTGATGAACGAAACGGGCATGAGCCGGAAGTCCATAACGGATGCCGTGCGCATGAGCGGCAACAAAATCGAGGCGATTCTGGCAGAAAACAGATGAGACCACCGCGGAAGATACGGCCCGAAAGCGAAATACATAACCGTTGGCAAAGCGACAGGGCCTGAAACAGGAAGGAATACGGAAAGACGGATGGAGAATCAGGACAGAGAACAGCAGAATATGGATTATCAGGACAATGATTTTAAATACTATATGCAGGACACGGGCCGCCTTTATTTTGGCGCACGGTACAGCTATGCGGAACTGCTGGGGCACGAAATGGTTCCTTTTAAATTTAAAAGCATTATCGAGCATTATATCATGAAAGACACAGAGCCCGAAACGACGCTGGAAAGCCAGTTTTATTATATGACGCCGGAAATGTTTTCTTACAGAACCTATATGCAGTTAAAAACAAAAGTCAAAGTCTGCCTTCTCGTCGAAAAAAAGTCTTTTTCCGGCAAATCACGGATGGTCTACCGGAATCGGGTGTTTCCCCTGGATGAATTTGTCAGGATGAATCTGGCGCAGAAAAAGAAACACGGCGTCAAGATTCAGGAAATTGTTCTTTCCAAGCTGGCAATGATGGCGTTCAGCGTATGATATGGGGCTGATATTTTCCGTGCCGGACGGTTCCCGGAAATTTTACGCGATAACAAATTCTATCTGCGCGATAAATAACAATTTATCCAACGCATAATCTTCTTGCTTTTGACAAATTTTTCTGCTAAACTGACATTGCTAAACAAAATTTGGTAAAATTCCCCTTTTACACTGAACAGGTAGAAACAGCAGAATTATGTTTTTGCCTGTTCTTTTATTCATTTCGGGCGCCTTTTTACCAGAAAATCATTGAAAACAATGGATATTCAATGTTAGAATAGATTGAAAAATAAGGGGCTTGCTGTGAGAAAGGCATGGTTACTATGAAAAGATGTAATATTTGTGTGATTCCGGCATATCCGCTGGAAAATGTACAGCTTCTCAAAGACCGGATTGTTATTCCGTATGTGTGTTATAAGCATTTTGGGAGCAGCATGACAATTGTAACACAGAAAAACGGGGAATATCCTTATCTGGATTATTTTCAAGGGATTTCCCTTGTCTTTTTGCCCTGTTCGGAGAAATCGCATATGCAGGCGGCGGAGCAGTATGTAGAACAGAATTACGCGGATATCGATATGCTCTTTTTGTTTGGAGCCAGGCTGGAATATATAGAAATCGCGCGGATTTATAAATCATTAAATCCGGCGGGCATTATTTATTTAAAGCTGGACGCAAATGCCGGATGGATGAATGCGCTCCCGCTGGAAGATGAAACATACGCGGATTTTTTGTATGGAGCCGATATCGTAAGCTGTGAATCCCGCAGGCTGCAGTCGTTTCTCATCAAAAAGTGGAAGAGACGTATCGAATACGTCCCGAACGGCGTTTATTATCCTTTTTATCCGTCTATGTGCATGTGCAGATATGAAGAAAAAGAAAACCTGATTCTGACGGTTGGCAGAATCGGCAGCGCACAGAAAAATTCTCATGTGCTCCTGTATGCTTATGCCATGGCCTTTCCTTTTTTCAAGGAAAATTGGAAGCTCGTCATGGTGGGGAGCATAACGCCGGAATTTCAGGAACTGTACGATGCTTTCTGTAAAGAATTTCCGGAAATTTCAGCGCATATTCGGCTGACTGGACAGATTAACGATAGAGAGCGGCTATGCTCTTATTATAGAAAGGCAAAAATCTTTGCACTGACATCGCAGATGGAAGGGGGATGTCCCAATGTATTTGTGGAAGCGGCCGGGCACGGGTGTACGGTTATTACGACCAATATCGACGCGGCGCCAGACATGACGGACAACGGAAGACTTGGCAGAATCGTGGATGATTTCAAAGATATTCCAACGTATGCCAGAGCGCTTTCGGGTCTCTGCGAGGACAAGGCGTATCTTGAGCGGAACTTTTATGATATGCGTACCTACATTGAAGAATATTTTAACGATGACCATATAGCGGAGCGGCTGCATATCCTGTTTGAACTGTCGGGCAGCGGCCAGAATGGGGGCAGGGTTGAAACTTAAGATTGAAAAAGAAAAAATACTGCTTGAGGATGAAAACGGCATTTCCTATGTGCTCATGCAGAAACCGGAAATCGAAGATTATCATAATTTGTCAAAAAGACCGCTTGTTGTGAATTATCATAAAGAAGAAGAAACGATTTGGACACGTTTTGGCCGTCTGTTGTCCGGTTTATGGGAGACTTGCGGGAAATCCGGATATTTTGCCTGTTATGCTATTCTTTTTGCGGAATTATATCCTATTTTCACCGACAATAGCCAGATGAAAAATATCATATGTTACGGAATGGATGAGGCGGATGGAGCCACCGCAATTTTTCATAATTTTGCTGATTTTACACAGGAGGGGAGTTCTTTTATCGCTTTGCCCGCAACTTCTTTTGTTTTTTCGGCGGTGTTAAATAAGTCCTGTCAGGCAGCGGTTGTTTGTCTGGACGCAGTTCTGGAACTGCGGACGGTATGCGATGCGGTTTCCAAAATCAAAAAAGGCGGACGGCTTTTCTTATACACGAAAAACGGGGAGATTCCGGCGGTCTTTTCAGCGCTGCCCGGTCTTACGGAAAAAAGAGCCCTGGGTTCCTGGGCGGTCTGGTCTATTCCGATAGGGGAGGAGATTATGGCTTTCGCGCGGGAAAACGATGCGGACGCCGCCGTTGTGCCCCAAGTCAGCCGTCTGTACAGCGCTTTTGAAGAATTGGAAAACCTTATGGAGGCGGCGGAACAATGTGTGCAAATACCGCCCCAAGCCTATCTGCGCGCGGTAGAATTGTTGTGGGAGATGGAAGAGATTCTATTTTGTTTGTACAATATTCTTGATAATCCGGAACTTCCGGTACTTGCCAATGCGTTGCGGGAAGCGGCGATGGATTGTTATATCGGCAGTTTCCATCGAGATGAAATCAGGGATTATTTTGACAGGATGAGGCAGGAAAACGCAATTTTTGCGGAAGCAGTACGGGCGGAATTTGGATGATTCCGGGCATATCGCTTTACTAATTTTCAGAATCGGTGATATAATGTTAAAGGTACTTTGTTTTGCAAAGTACTTTTAACTTGAAGAATGTTTGAAAAACGGCATTCTTCGGTGCATTGGATATTGGAAGAGAAAGGCATGGTTATTAGAAAATGGAACAATTACAGGCTTATACGATTTTGGAGAAAAAAGAAATAAAGGAATTAAATTCCACTGGTTATTTAATGAAACACAATAAAACGGGCGCGAAAATTGTACTGATGGAGAATGACGATAACAATAAAGTGTTCTGCATTGGATTCCGTACGCCGCCCAAAGACAGCACGGGAGTTGCGCATATCATCGAGCACAGCGTGCTCTGCGGTTCGGATAAATTTCCGGTGAAGGACCCGTTCATCGAACTGGCTAAAGGTTCTCTGAATACGTTTTTGAATGCGATGACGTTCCCGGATAAGACGATTTATCCGGTGGCGAGTTGTAACGATAAGGATTTTCAGAATTTGATGGATGTTTATATGGACGCCGTCTTTCATCCGCATATTTATCATGAGGAAAAAATTTTCCGTCAGGAGGGCTGGCACTATGAGATGGAAAGCATGGAGGATGAGCTGACCATCAACGGCGTTGTCTATAATGAGATGAAGGGCGCTTTTTCTTCCCCGGACGATGTGCTGGAGCGGGAAATTATGAATTCCTTATATCCCCATACCTCCTATGCGGTGGAATCGGGCGGCGACCCGGATGTGATACCGGAACTGACTTATGAGGATTTTCTGGCATTTCACAGCAGATATTATCATCCCTCCAACAGCTATATTTACCTGTACGGAGATATGGATATGGCGGAAAAACTGCGTTTTCTGGATGAGGAATACCTGTCCGGGTATGAGGCGCTTTCGGTGGATTCGGCGCTGGCCGGAGAACCGCCGTTTAAGGAGCCTGTCGAGGTTTACAAAGAATATCCGATTACGGAAAGCGAGTCGGAAAAAGAAAATACTTACCTGTCCTACAACATTTCTTTTGGAAACAATCTGGACAGGGAGCAGTATATCGCTTTCCAGGTAATCGATTATGTGCTCTGCTCCGCTCCGGGCGCGCCCTTAAAACAGGCGCTTATCGATAAGGGAATCGGCAAGGATGTATACAGCAGTTATGAGAACGGTATTATGCAGCCTTATTTTTCCATCGTGGCGAAGAATGCCGATAAAGAGCAGCTTCCGGATTTTACCGCGACGATTCGGGAAGAACTGGAAAGAATCGTGGAGCACGGGTTTGACAAAAAGGCATTGCGCGCCGGACTGAATTTTTATGAGTTCCGGTTCCGGGAAGCGGATTTCGGCTCCTATCCGAAGGGTCTCATGTTCGGGCTGATGATGTTTGACAGCTGGCTCTATGACGATAACAAACCGTTCGTGCATATTGAGGCCAACGAGACTTACCGGAAACTGAAAGAAGCCATTGAAACGAATTATTATGAAGAGCTGGTGCGGAAGAACCTTTTGAATAATCAGCATAAGACGATTGTTGTCGTGGAGCCTGTGAAGGGACTGACGGGAAGGAAGGAAAAAGAGCTTGCCGATGCGCTTGCGAAAAAGAAGGCCGAACTTTCCGACGCGCAGCTTCTGGAAATCGTAGAGCAGACGGAGGCGTTGAAACAGTATCAGGAAGAGCCTGATACAAAGGAAAATCTGGAAAAAATACCGCTTTTGACAAGAGCCGATATGAAAAAAGAGGCGGAAAATTATGTAAACCAAGAAAGAAAAGTCGGCGATACGGTATTCCTGTACCACGATATTTTTACGAATGGAATCGGTTATCTGCGGTTCATGTTCGATTTGCGGACCGTACCGGAAGAACTTTTCCCTTATGTGGGCCTGTTAAAGTCCATTCTGGGCCTTGTCAGCACGCGAAACTACACTTATGGGGAGCTGTTCAACGAAATCAATATCCGTACGGGTGGCATCAGTCCGGTGGTCAATACTTATACGGACGCCAGAGATTTGCAGCGGTATACGGCGACGCTGGAAATCAAGGTAAAAGCGTTGTATGAAAATCTGGAACATGCCTTCCGGCTTGTAAAAGAAATTGTTATGGATTCCCGTTTCGATGACGGCAAACGCCTGAAAGAGCTGATTGCGGAACTGAAGTCCCAGAAACAGGCGAATATGATGTCGGCGGGACATGCGCTGGCGTCCGTCCGCGCGCTGTCTTATCTTTCCAAAACGGCGGCTGTTTCGGATAAAATAAGCGGAGTTCCCTATTACCGGATGCTGGAGGAGCTGGATGCGGATTTTGAAGCGAAACAGGCAGAGCTGACGGAAAAGCTGCAACAACTTGCGGTATGCCTTTTCCGGCCGGAAAATCTGATGGTGGATTATACGGCGCAGCGGGAAGGGCTGGAACATGTGGAAGAGCAGATAGCAGCGTTCCGGGACAGTCTGCATAAAGAACCGGTGGAGGTGCGGCCATATCAGCCGGAAACGGAGCGGAAGAACGAAGGCTTCATGTCATCTTCCCAGGTACAGTATGTGTGCCGGGCGGGCAATTTCACGGAAAAGGGACTGCCTTACACGGGAGCCTTAAAAGCGCTGAAAGTGATGATGGGTTACGATTATCTGTGGACACAGGTGCGCGTCAAAGGCGGCGCATACGGGTGTATGTGCAATTTCGGAAAGTCCGGCGAGAGTTATTTTGTTTCATACAGGGACCCCAATCTGGAAAAGACTATCGACGTCTATGAGAAGGCGGCCGATTATATCAGGCATTTTGAGGCGGACGAGCGGACAATGACCCAGTATATCATCGGCGCGGTCAGCGAGCTGGATATGCCGATGACGCCCGCCGCGAAGGGCGCTTATTCGCTGGCAGGGTATATGACCCATTATTCTTACGAACAGGTGCAGAAAGAGCGGGACGAACTGCTTGGAGCGGTGCCTGAGACAATCCGGGGGCTTGCCGGTTATATCAGTGCCTTTATGGAAGACGACTGCCTGTGCGTTGTCGGAAACGAAGAGAAAATCAGAAAACAGAAGGATTTATTCGGGGAAACGGATTATTTATTTCATTAGAAACAAAGTGAAATTTTGAAAAATTTACAGAAAACCCCATAAAAATCCGGGCCCCTGTTCGTATGTATGATAAGAAGCTCACTGCATACAAAGGGAGGATGATGCGTATGAAAAAGAAAATGAACCGGATAAAAACAAAGGTATTCCGAAATGCGGGCGGACGGCTGGCCCTACGCCTGACCGGCCTGCTGCTTGTTTCGGCCATGCTTGCCGGATGCGGCGGCAGCGGAAAGAGCGTTTATACCGAATCTTATGATGCGGGCGGTTATGCGATGGATAACGCAGCGGTAGACACCGCGGCGATGACAGAAGAAATTGCGCTTTCCGGCGGCTCGGGGGACATGAGCTATTATGAGGAGGGTTTCCAGGAGGCAGAGGCGGCTGAGCCGCAGTCGGCACCGGAGACGGGTTCGGAGGAGAAACCATCGGACGGACGCAAGCTGATTAAGACGGTGGATATGCATGTTGAGACGGAGCAGTATGATGTGCTGCTTGTGAGCCTGGAAGCGCAGATTGCGGAACTGGGCGGCTATGTGGAATACCAGTATCAGTATAATGGAAGCAGTTATTCCAATTATGACGAGACGCGTAATGTCTATATGTCGGTGCGGATTCCGTCGAAGCGGCTGGATGAATTTGTGCGGAAGGTGGGCGAACAGAGCAACATCACCAATAAAGAAGAACGGGTGGAGGATGTTACCTTACAGTATGTGGATTTGGAAAGCCGTAAAAAAGCACTCGTTATCGAACAGGACAGACTGCTGGAACTGCTGGAAAAAGCCGAGACCGTGGAAGATATCATTACGATTGAACAGCGTCTTTCGGAAGTCCGGTATGAGCTGGAAAATATGGAATCACAGCTCAGAACTCTGAATAACCGGATTGATTACAGTACGATTAACCTGGATATCCAGGAAGTAAAGCGGCTGACACCTACGGAAGAAAAATCGGCCTGGGACAGAATGAAAAACGGATTTGTCCAGTCGCTCTACCGCATCGGCGAAGGCTTCAAAAATGGATTTATCGGGTTTGTTATCAATATCCCATATATCGTTATCTGGCTCTTTATCATTGCGGTGATTTTCGTCATTGTGCGAATCATCCTGAAGAAACAGGAACGTAAGAAAGCGGAGAAAGAGCAGCAGGCGAGACAATGGCAGGAAGCCCAGAGAAAACAACAGGAGATGCTCATGCGGGAGCAGAGAGAACAACAGGAACGCTTCATGCGGGAGAATGGGCAACAGGAACGCTTCATGCGGGAGAATGGGCAACAGGAGCGTATCATGCGGGAACAGAACGGGCTTCCGGGGCATATGGGACAGGAAAAGCTCCGGGGAGAAGAACAAGGCACGGTATCGGGCCGGCAGCCGGAGGATGGAAAAAATAAATAAGAGAACAGCCAGAAATATCAGGAAATAAAAGGAGCAAAGCGAAAGCATGGAAAAAGAAAACAGCCGTTATAAATCCGGTTTTGCCACGCTGATTGGAAGACCGAACGTAGGAAAATCCACACTGATGAATTGCCTGATTGGTCAGAAGATTGCCATTACGTCCAATAAACCGCAGACCACCAGAAACCGGATTCAGACAGTCTACACGTCGGAGGAAGGGCAGATTGTTTTTCTGGATACGCCGGGCATTCACAAGGCGAAGAACAAACTGGGCAATTATATGGTGGGCGTGGCAAAGCGCACGCTTTCGGAAGTGGATGTGGTGTTATGGCTTGTGGAGCCGACGAGCTATATCGGCGCCGGAGAACAGCACATTATCGAACAGCTCCGGGAAATAAAAACACCTGTTATATTGGTTATCAATAAGATTGATACGGTGAAGAAAGAAGAGATTCTCCTGTTTATCGATACATACAGAAAGCAGATGGATTTTGCGGAAATCGTCCCGGTGTCGGCGCTAAAGGGCGACGGCACGGACGATTTGATTTCCTGTATCATGAAGTACCTGCCATATGGGGAGCCTTTTTATGATGAAGATACGGTAACGGACCAGCCGGTTCGTCAGATTGCGGCGGAGCTAATCCGGGAAAAGGCGCTGAAATGTCTGGAAGAGGAGATTCCCCACGGAATCGCAGTGACCATAGAGTCGATGAATTACCGAAAACGGATTGTGGATATCGAAGCGACGATTATCTGCGAAAAGGAATCCCACAAGGGGATTATTATCGGGAAACAGGGACAGATGTTAAAGAAAATCGGGTCCCTAGCAAGGCCGGAAATTCAGGATTTGGTGGGAAAACAAGTGAATCTGCAGCTTTGGGTCAAGGTAAAAAAGGACTGGCGCGACAGTGATTTCCTGTTAAAAAATTTCGGATATAATCCCAGAGAAGCCGAATAGAAAAAAGGAAAAAAGTAAACCCTAACAGCATAGAGTTGATTAGGGGGCATAAGATGAAAGAAATAAATTACTGGGAGCGGTTCCTGGCGACAGGAAGCGTCAGCGACTTTTTATCATACAAAAAAGAGGATGCGGATAGCGGCGATTTGGCCGGAGAAGATAAGTCAGGTGGACAATCTCATGCAGGGATTTACAGAAATGACGGGAATGGTTTTAAAAGCGGAACCGATTGGCGAATACGATAGAAGAGTAGTGATTTTAACAAAAGAAAAAGGGAAAATTTCGGCGTTTGCAAGGGGGGCAAGAAAGCAGACCAGCAGACTTCTGGCGGCGACGAACCCTTTTTCTTTTGGCACGTTCAGGCTCTATGCGGGGCGTTCCTCCTATAATCTGGCGGAGGCGGATATCAGTAATTATTTTGAATCTCTCAGAACGGATTATGAAGGCGCCTATTACGGGATGTATTTTCTGGAAATTATGGATTACTATACGAGGGAGAATAACGAAGATAAGGAAATGCTGAAACTTCTTTACCAGTCTTTGCGTGCGCTCATGCACGAAAAGATTCCGAACCGGCTGATACGTTACATATTCGAGATGAAGGCGATGGTACTGAGCGGAGAATTTCCAGGAATGCCCGCGGACGGGGATTTTGAAGAATCCACGCATTATGCGGTGCATTACATCATGTCTTCCACCGTGGAGAAGCTGTATACTTTTACGGTGACGGATGAGGTGCTTGCGCAGCTTGCCAGGATTGCCGACGATTATAGAAAACGGTACATGGACAGAGAATTTAAGAGTCTGGAGATTCTGGAAAGTCTCTGATATGGCGTTGAACACCTCCTGATGCAGAAAGGGCCGGGAGTTTGAAAAAGAATCTGGAGAAGTCTGTGCGGTCTCTGAAAAAGGATGTTGAAAAACCTGATTAAGTCGGATATAATGGAATGCAGTATATTGGCGATTGACAAAACCGGGGGGAAAGGCTATGCGAAACTGGGTGAAACTTTTAATGATGACGACGGCATTGTGTCTGCTTGTAGGATGCGGCGGCGAAGCGGTTCCCGACAGAAATACGGTGTCCGTCCAGAAAGACGGAACGATAAGGCAGACGATTGTGGAGCCTTTTGAACCGGAGTATTATGATATAGAAGAATTAAGAGCAATGATGCAGGAAAAAATTGCGCAGCTTGGTACGGGCGAGGCCATCGTCTGCGACTCCATGAAAGAAGAAAACGGGCGCATCGTCGTCGAGATAACTTATCAGACGGATGCGGATTACAGAAATTTTAATAATAGAGAACTCTTTAACGGTACTGTTTCCGAAGCGTCCGCCCAGGGATATACCTTCCAGAATCTTGTCGGAGCAGATGGCGCAGCTGTCGGGGCAGATGAGGTTGTTTCCGCGGGTGAAGACCGCATTATCATTATACAGACGAAAGCGGGAGAGTCGCTGGACGTAAGTGTATATGGGAAGATTTTATATGCCAGTGAGAATATCGCGCTCTCCGGACAGAAAAATGCGGCGATTGCCGCCGGCGAGGGAGATGCCGTTTCTTATGTGATATTCCGGTAAATATCGGAATCTGATTTGGCGCTTATGCGCTTAAAACACTGCACAAATTCGCACGCTGAGAAGGGCGCATGCAAGAATGGAGGATATATATTATGGAAAAAACAATGGAGAAAATTGTCGCGCTGGCGAAAGCAAGAGGCTTCGTATACCCTGGCTCGGAGATTTACGGCGGCCTTGCGAATACCTGGGATTACGGAAATCTCGGCGTGGAATTAAAGAACAATGTGAAAAAAGCATGGTGGCAGAAGTTCATCATGGAAAATCCCCATAATGTGGGTGTGGACTGCGCTATTTTAATGAATCCGCAGACCTGGGTGGCTTCCGGTCATCTCGGCGGCTTTTCCGACCCGCTGATGGATTGTAAAGAATGCCATGAGCGTTTTCGTGCCGACCAGCTGATAGAAGATTTTGCCGCGCAGAATCAGATAGAGTTGAAAGAGTCCATCGACGGCTGGACACAGCAGCAGATGAAGGATTTTATCGAAGAGCACAATATACCCTGTCCGACCTGTGGAAAGCATAATTTCACCGATATCAGGCAGTTTAATCTGATGTTTAAGACCTTCCAGGGCGTTACGGAAGACGCCAAAAATACGGTTTATTTAAGGCCGGAAACGGCACAGGGAATTTTTGTCAATTTTAAAAACGTACAGAGGACGTCCCGCAAGAAGATTCCCTTCGGCATCGGACAGATTGGCAAGTCGTTCCGAAACGAGATTACGCCGGGTAATTTTACCTTCCGCACGAGAGAATTTGAGCAGATGGAGCTGGAATTTTTCTGCGAGCCCGGAACCGACATGGAGTGGTTCCAGTACTGGAGAGGATTCTGCCGCGACTGGCTGTTATCGCTTGGCATGAAAGAAGAGGAAATGAGACTGCGCGACCATTCGCCGGAAGAGCTTTGCTTCTATTCCAAAGGAACGACGGATATCGAATTTTTGTTCCCCTTTGGCTGGGGCGAACTTTGGGGCATTGCTGACAGAACCGACTATGACCTGACACAGCACCAGAATACGTCGGGTGAGGATATGTCCTATTTTGATGACAGTAAGAATGAAAAATATGTTCCCTATGTTATCGAACCGTCCCTCGGCGCGGACCGTGTGGTTCTAGCCTTTTTATGCGCGGCTTATGACGAAGAGGAAATTGGAGAGGGTGACGTGCGGACCGTACTGCATTTCCATCCGGCCCTTGCGCCTGTTAAAATCGGCGTGCTTCCGCTTTCCAAGAAACTGAACGAAGGCGCGGAAAAGATTTTTACGGAGTTATCCAAAAAATATAACTGTGAATTTGATGACAGAGGGAATATCGGCAAGCGTTACAGAAGACAGGATGAAATCGGAACGCCGTTCTGCGTTACATACGATTTTGATTCCGAAAATGACCAGTGCGTCACGGTCAGATTCCGCGATTCCATGGAACAGGAGCGGGTGGCGATTGCAGAGCTTGACGCTTATTTTGCGGATAAATTTACGTTTTAGAATGTGGGAGGAACTTCTGTGAGGCGGGCAAGTCCGATGGCGCGTACTTAGAGGGGATTTTACCGCTGTGTTCTATGATTTGTGAAATACATTTCTTTTCTATGATGGAATTGCAGATGATTTTGCCAGAGGAAAGGGATTCAGGAGGAGCAATATGAAGAAATACGGAGTAAACGAATTGAGAAGGATGTTCCTTGAGTTTTTTGAAAGCAAAGAGCATTTAAAGATGAAAAGTTTTTCGCTGGTGCCGCATAACGACAACAGTCTGCTTTTGATTAATTCCGGCATGGCGCCCTTAAAACCTTATTTTACCGGACAGGAAATTCCGCCGAGAAGACGGGTGACGACCTGCCAGAAGTGTATCAGGACGGGCGATTTGGAGAACGTGGGAAAGACCGCCAGACACGGCACTTTTTTTGAAATGCTCGGAAACTTTTCCTTCGGAGATTATTTTAAGCATGAGGCGATTGCCTGGTGCTGGGAATTTCTGACGGAAGTGGTCGGACTCGATGCGGACAGGCTTTATCCTTCCATTTACGAAGAAGACGAAGAGGCTTTTGAAATCTGGAATAAGGAAATCGGCATTCCGGCGGAGAGAATCTACCGCTTTGGCAAAGAAGACAATTTCTGGGAGCACGGCTCCGGCCCATGCGGTCCCTGTTCGGAGGTTTACTATGACCGGGGCGAGCAGTACGGCTGTGGAAAACCGGGTTGTACGGTGGGCTGTGACTGCGACCGCTATATGGAAATCTGGAATAATGTCTTTACCCAGTTCGATAACGACGGCAAAGGAAATTATACGGAACTGGCGCAGAAAAACATCGATACGGGAATGGGGCTTGAACGGCTTGCTTCCGTCGTTCAGGATGTGGATTCCATTTTCGATGTGGATACGGTGCTTGCACTTCGCACGAAAGTATGCGAGATTGCGGGCGTTTCCTATAAAGAAAACTATGACACGGATGTTTCCATCCGCATTATCACAGACCATATCCGTTCCGCAACCTTTATGATTTCTGACGGCATTATGCCTTCCAACGAGGGACGCGGCTATGTGCTCCGGCGTATCATCAGAAGGGCGGCCCGCCAGGGCCGGAAGCTCGGCATTCAGGGGACTTTCCTCGCGGCGCTCGGCGCTACGGTGATTGAAGGCTCGAAAGACGGCTATCCCGAATTAGAAGAAAAAAGAGAATTTATTTTAAATGTACTGACACAGGAAGAAAATAAGTTCAACAAGACCATCGACCAGGGACTTACGATTCTGATGGAAATGGAAGAAAACCTGACGAAGGATGGAAAAAAGGAACTTTCCGGGGAAGACACCTTTAAATTATACGATACTTACGGATTTCCTATCGACCTGACGAAGGAAATCCTGGAAGAAAAGGGATTCAGCGTGGATGAAGAAGGCTTCCGTGCGGCGATGGAGGAGCAGAAAGTCAAGGCCCGCAAAGCCCGTAAGGTTACGAATTACATGGGCGCGGATGTGACGGTTTATGAGTCCATCGACCCCGCCGTGACTTCCGTGTTCGTGGGATATGATAACCTCGTGTACGATTCGGCAATTTCCGTTCTGACGACGGAGACGGAGCTGGTGGAAGCACTGACGGACGGCGAAATCGGAACCATTTTTACAGACGAGACGCCTTTCTATGCGACGATGGGCGGCCAGGCCGGCGACACCGGTGTCATCCGCAGTGAAAACGGTACGTTTCAGGTAGAGGAGACGGTGAAACTGCTTGGCGGTAAGGTAGGGCATATTGGCCGTATGACTTCCGGCATGTTCAAAACAGGCGATACGGTAACCCTGGAAGTAGATGCGGAGAGGAGAAACGCGACTTGTAAAAACCACAGTGCGACGCATCTTTTGCAGAAAGCGCTCCGCATGGTGCTCGGTACCCATGTGGAACAGTCCGGTTCCTATAATGACGGTGAAAGGCTTCGTTTCGACTTCTCCCATTTCTCAGCGATGACGGCGGAAGAACTGGCGAAGGTGGAGCGGATAGTCAATGAAAAAATAGCCGAGAACATTCCGGTCGTGACGGAAGTTCTGACGATTGAAGAGGCGAAAAAGACAGGCGCGATGGCGCTTTTTGGTGAAAAATACGGCGAGAAGGTGCGCGTCGTTGAAATGGGAGATTTCTCCAAAGAATTTTGCGGCGGTACCCATGTGGGCAGCACGGGCATGATTTCTTCTTTCAAAATCCTTTCCGAAAGCGGCGTTGCGGCCGGCGTCAGAAGAATCGAAGCGCTCACCGGAAACGGCGTGCTGAAATATTACGCGGAATTGGAAGAAAAGCTGGAAGAAGCGTCGAAGCTCTTAAAGACGACGCCCGTCAATCTTCTGGACAGATGCGAACATATAATGGCCGAATTAAAAGCCCTGCAGAGCGAGAACGAATCTTTAAAGAGCAAGGCGGCCAAAGATGCGCTCGGCGATGTCATGAACCAGGTAAAAGAAGTGAAAGGCACGAAACTCCTTGCGGCGAAAGTATCCGGCGTGGATATGAACGGTCTGCGCGACCTGGGCGACCAGCTGAAAGAGAAACTGGGCGAGGGCGTTGTCGTCCTTGCTTCGGATAAAGACGGAAAAGTAAATCTGATTGCGATGGTGACGGACGGCGCGATGGCGGCGGGAGCCCATGCCGGCAATCTGATTAAAAACATTGCGGGACTCGTCGGAGGCGGCGGCGGAGGCCGTCCCAATATGGCCCAGGCGGGCGGCAAAAATCCGGCGGGAATCGAAGCGGCGGTGGAAGCGGCGTCGAAAGCGCTGGAAGAACAACTGCATTAAAACATCTGGCAGAGAGGCCGGCCCAATCGGCCGGCCTTTTGAGGCTTACAAAAGAGAAGGGAGAGAGCAGATTATGGCGATGTTGAGCAATGACTGGGCGGAAGCCCTGGGGGCAGAGTTTCGAAAGCCTTATTATCGGCAGCTGTATCAGTTTATCCGGGAAGAATACAGCAAAGTGGTCGTTTATCCGCCGGCGGATGATATTTTCAACGCTTTTCATTTTACGCCCCTGAGCAAGGTAAAAGTGTTATTGCTGGGACAGGACCCTTACCATAACGAGCATCAGGCGCACGGCATGAGCTTTTCCGTACTGCCAGACCAGAAAGAAATCCCTCCCTCTCTGCAGAATATTTACCAGGAACTGCACGACGACTTAGGATGCTATATCCCTAATAACGGCTATCTGAAAAAATGGGCGGACCAGGGCGTTCTGCTCTTAAATACAGTGCTGACGGTACGAGCGCATCAGGCCAATTCCCACCAGGGAAAAGGATGGGAGGAGTTTACGGACGCGGTCATCCATGCCGTCAACGCACAGGAGCGCCCCATCGTCTATCTGCTGTGGGGACGTCCGGCGCAGAGCAAAATTCCGATGCTGACCAATCCGAAGCATCTGATTTTAAAGGCGCCGCATCCGAGCCCTCTGTCCGCTTACCGCGGATTTTTCGGCTGTAAACATTTCAGCCAGGCCAATGAGTTCCTGAAAGAAAACGGCGCAGAGCCCATTGACTGGCAGATTGAAAATATTTAGTTACTTCAGTATAGAAAGAAGAGGTCTTACCAATGAAAAAAGAACCGTTTGTGACGAAGGAAAAAATAGAAGAAATTACGAAAACATATCCCACCCCTTTTCATATTTACGACGAAAAGGGCATCCGGGAAAACGCAAAAGCTGTGAAGGAAGCATTTGCGTGGAATCCGGGCTTTAAGGAGTATTTTGCGGTAAAAGCGACGCCCAATCCCTTTTTAATCGGTATTCTCAAAGATTACGGGTGCGGATGCGACTGCTCCTCCCTGACGGAGCTAATGCTGAGTAACGCCATTGGCATCCGCGGGGAAGACATAATGTTTTCCTCCAACGATACCCCCAGAGAAGATTATGAGTATGCGGCCAAAATCGGTGCCATCATCAACCTGGACGATATTACACACATTGATTTTCTGGAAAACATTCTCGGAAAACTGCCTGAAACGATGAGCTGTCGCTATAATCCGGGTGGTGTTTTTACGATGAGCAACGGCATCATGGATAACCCCGGAGATTCCAAATATGGTTTTACGACCGAGCAGCTGTTCGAAGGCTTCCGCATTTTAAAGGAAAAAGGCGTCAAACGCTTTGGTCTCCATGCGTTTCTCGCCAGCAATACGGTGACGAACGAATATTATCCGCAGCTGGCCGGACAGTTATTTGAACTGGCCGTGAAATTAAAAGAAGAAACGGGCGTTAGCGTTTCCTTTATTAACCTTTCGGGCGGCGTCGGCATCCCCTATACGCCGGAACAGGAGCCCAACGACATCAGAATCATTGGCGAAGGCGTCCGCAAGGTATACGAAGAAATACTGGTTCCCGCCGGTATGGGCGATGTGGCGCTCTATACGGAGATGGGACGTTTCATGATGGGGCCTTACGGCGCGCTCGTCACACAGGCGATTCACGAAAAACATACCCATAAAGAATACATCGGCGTGGACGCCTGTGCGGTCAATCTGATGCGGCCCGCCATGTACGGAGCTTATCACCACATCACGGTACTCGGCAAGGAAGACGCGCCTTGTGACCATAAGTATGATGTGACCGGTTCGCTCTGCGAAAACAACGACAAATTTGCGATAGACAGGATGCTTCCTTCCATCGAAAAAGGCGATTACCTCGTCATTCACGATACGGGGGCCCACGGACATTCGATGGGATATAATTATAACGGTAAGCTGCGTTCCGCGGAACTCTTACTGAAAGAGGACGGAAGCGTGCAGCTAATCAGAAGGGCGGAGACACCGAAGGATTATTTCGCGACGCTGGACTGCTTTGCTGTATTTGAGCGGCTGTCTGAGTAGGGAGTGGAAGGCGTAGCTTAGGTGTAGCTTATATGTAAGGTAAAAACCTCGAACTTTGGTTCTGAGGTTTTTCTTTCGTTTGCGCGTCATGGGCGCGCTCTAACGGGTGCAAGTCCCGAACACGCCCAGATAGTGGGAAGTGTATAGCCGAACAGCAAGGGTGTCTATCGTGAGGTGGAAGCTGTAAGCAAATCTCTGGTCCGACGGACAGAAATCACATATAAGGCTAGGCTGCGAGAGATAAGTTGGTTAAAAGCAACGAAGTCTAATAACTATCACATTTGTAGTAGCAAAGTAAATGTGACGGATATATGAGGAACAGTTCCATGAGCATCATTTTGCTTTTTACGAAAATCCCCAATTTCCCCCTTGCATTTTCCACCCTGATATGATAAATTATTACTGTTGCGAATAAGATGGTCCTCTGTTACAGATTGTATTAAGAACATCCAGATTATTTAAGCGGGAAGGTTGAAAGAATTGCATTCTTTCAACTGCAAATTTGCACCATGAAGGTACAAATTCGCGCGCTGAGAAAGGAATAGGGTTATAATATGAACGAAATTATTAAAGAAATTGAAGCGGCTCAGGTAAAGGAGAAGGTTGACGAATTCAGAGTAGGCGACACGGTTAAAGTATACGGTAAGATTAAAGAAGGCAACCGTGAGAGAATCCAGATTTTCGAGGGAACCGTACTGAAGAGACAGGGCGGAAGCAACCGGGAGACTTTTACTGTCAGAAAATTATCGAACGGTGTCGGTGTTGAGAAAACATGGCCTCTTCACTCTCCGAACGTTGAGAAAATCGAGGTTGTAAGAAGAGGTAAGGTAAGACGTGCGAAACTGAATTACCTGAGAGAGCGCATCGGTAAGAAAGCTAAAGTAAAAGAACTGGTAAAATAAGAGTGAATCCGGACAGTTACCTTGAAGCAATTTGAGGTAACTGTTTTTGTACTATTGCGGAAAGGTACGGTTATCGGGGTGGCAAGAAAAAAAGGGCTGCATTTTTATCAAAAAGAAAAGAAAATAAATTCTTCACTTCTCAAGGATATCTTTGAAATGATGATTGGAACTCTTGTAGCTGTTTTTCTGGCAGTGGCGCTGACCTATTTTGTCGGTATGCGGACAAGCGTTATCGGGGATTCCATGGAACCGGCGCTGAGTAACGGACAGGAAATCCTGATAAACCGTTTTCAGTATAAACTGGCTTCTCCAAAGCGGGGAGATGTTGTCGTTTTCCTTCCGAATGGAAATCAGAATACGCATTATTATGTGAAAAGAATTATTGCGCTGCCGGGTGAGACGATACAGATTCTGAACGGAAAGGTTTATATTGACGGGGAATTGCTGGAAGAAGACGAGAGGTTTGATAAAATCATTGATGCGGGAATTGCGGGAAATGAGATAACGCTGGCCGGAAATGAGTATTTTGTTCTGGGAGATAACCGGAACAGCAGTGAGGACAGCCGTTCTGGTAATATCGGGCCGATAGCCAAGAATACTATTATAGGAAAAGCGTGGTTCCACTTGAAAAATGCGGAGGGTGAAATAGGATTCATCGAATGAACAGACGGAGGAAAAATGAATTATCAGTGGTATCCCGGACATATGACAAAAGCAAAGCGCATGATGCAGGAAAATATCGGATTAATTGACCTGGTGATTGAACTGGTGGACGCCAGGATTCCTTTCAGCAGCCGTAATCCTGATATTGATGACCTCGGAAAAAATAAGGCGAGACTAATCTTGCTCAATAAGGCGGATTTGGCGGACGATGCGTGTAATAAAGCGTGGGTAGAATACTTTAAAAGAAAAGGCTTTCTTGTGCTGGAAATCAATGCCAGAGAGGGAACGGGAATAAAAGGCGTCCAGGGAGCGGTACGGGAAGCCTGTCGTGAGAAAATCGAGCGGGACCGCAGAAAGGGAATTGTGAACAGGCCGGTGCGCGCGATTGTTGTAGGAATCCCGAACGTAGGGAAATCTACCTTTATCAATTCCATAGCCGGCAAAGCGTGTGCAAAGACCGGTAATAAGCCGGGCGTTACGAAAGGAAAACAGTGGATTCGCCTAAACAGGGAGCTGGAGCTGTTAGATACGCCGGGGATTTTGTGGCCCAGGTTTGACAATCAGGAGGTAGGCCGGAATCTCGCTTTTATCGGTTCCATGAACGATGAAATTTTGCAAAAGACGGAACTGGTAATGGACTTACTTGCATGTTTGATGGTACACTATAAAAAGGAGCTTGCAGAGCGTTATCAGATTTCGGAAGAGCCGGAGACGCCTCTTCAGGTTTATGAACATATTTGCGAGAACCGGAAATGTTATAAAAAAGGCGGAGAAATCGACTATGAGAAAGGCGCTTCGCTATTGCTCGATGATTTCAGAAGCGGAAAAATTGGAAGAATTACGTTAGAAAGACCTGACGGGATAGTATAAAAGGGGAATTGAGGTTAGTGATGTGATGAAAAAGGTGTTACGGGAAATATTGAGTACCAGCCTGTATCTTCTGGTAGTGCTGTGTCTGGTTTATCTGGTCATTCATTTTGTCGGACAGCGGACACAGGTAAGCGGAAGCTCGATGGAGCCGCAGCTAAGGCATGAAGACAACCTGATTGTGGATAAAATTACATATCGTTTCAGAGAACCGGAGCGTTTTGACATTATTGTTTTTCCTTTTGAATATGAGGACAATACATTTTATATCAAACGAATCATCGGGCTTCCGGGCGAGACCGTTCAGATTGACAGGGACGGCAATATCTATATTGACGGTGAAATCCTGAAAGAAGGCTATGGGAAAGAAGTCATCCAGGAGCCGGGCCGGGCATATGAGCCGATTGTGCTCGGAGAAGATGAATATTTTGTTTTGGGGGATAACCGGAACAACAGCTCCGACAGCCGGGATATATCGGTGGGAAATGTCAAAAGGGATAAGATTATCGGCCGGGCCTGGCTCAGAATATGGCCTTTTGACAGGTTCGGATTCATCAAGCACAGATAGCGGAATGAGAGAAAGCGGACGGGGGACAATATGGCGGAATCGATTCGGGAAATCAAAGAGAAATTACAGGCAGCTGACTATGAAAGGCTGCCTGATTTATTTAAGCGGTATGAAATGGATGACAGGAGCGGTGTCAGGCTGGAGCTGGAAAAGGCAAGAAAACGTCTGGCGGCTTATGAAAAAGAGCTGGCACGGATAGAGGAACTGAAAGCCTATGAAAAAGAATATGCTGTTTATGAGAGTATCTGCGGCATTGATGAAGCGGGAAGAGGGCCGCTGGCCGGTCCGGTAGTGGCGGGAGCCGTTATTTTACCAAAAAATTGTGACATTTTATATATCAATGATTCCAAGAAACTATCCGAAAAAAAAAGAGAAGAGCTTTATGACATCATTATGGACAAAGCGGTGGCGGTGGGAATCGGTTACAGCACGCCGGAGCGGATTGATGAAATCAATATTTTACAGGCGACTTACGAGGCAATGCGGGAGGCAGTTTCCCGGTTATCCGTCCAGCCTGATTTGCTGTTAAACGACGCCGTGACGATACCGCAGATATCCATCCGGCAGATACCGATTATCAAAGGGGATGCGAAAAGCATTTCCATCGGGGCGGCAAGCATCATGGCAAAGGTGACAAGGGACCGTCTGATGGTGCAGTATGACAGTATCTTTCCGGAATACGGCTTTGCTTCCAATAAGGGATATGGAGCACAGGCACATATAGAAGCTCTGAAAAAATACGGGCCATGCCCGATTCACCGGAAAACATTTATCACACATTTTGTTTCATGAGCGGGAGGAAACATTGAATTTAGGGAATATTTTTCAGTCTAAAAATCAGGAAATCAAACAGCCGAATCTGTCCGGAACGACAGGCGCAGTTCCGGCCGGAGACAGAAATTACCGGGCACAGGGGGAAGTCAGGAATATGGTTCCGGGGCAGACTGTCCAGGGCGAAGTGGTGGGAAGGGAAGGCAATACGGTTCAGATTGCGCTGGACGAGGAAACCGTTCTGACAGCCAAGCTGGAGCGGGATTTGAATATCGCGCTCGGTCAGAGCATGAGCTTTGAAATCAAAATGAATAACGGCTCACAGATTCTGCTTGCGCCGCTTTATGCGAATATGGCCAATCAGGCGACGATTTTAAAAGCATTGTCGGCGGCGGGACTGGCAGCGAATACGGAGAATATCCGGATGGTATCGAATATGATGCAGGAGGGAATGTCAATTGACAGGGATTCGATAGCCTATGTCAGCAGACAGCTGATGGATTTCCCGGACGCTGACCCGGCTTCGGTGATGCAGATGATTCGTCTGGGCCTTCCTGTTTCCGAAATCAACATCGAGCAGTTTGAAATGTATAGGAATTATGAACACCAGATTTTACAGAGTGCAGACCAGATTATGGAAGAACTTCCCCAGGTTTATCAGGAGCTTCTTTCGGAAGGAAAAGAGGCGGAAGCGGTTCTTTTTTTCGAACAGGTTATTAAGGCTTTTGCAGGAGAGGACGCGGCCGGAGAAACGCCCGGACAGATTGGTGCGGAAGCCGGAGCCGGCGGAAACGCTGCATCTTCCGGTAATTCGACAGAGGGAAATGCCGGAGAACTTTTGGCCGGGGCAGCCGAAAAAGCGGCGGGAAACCCGGAAGTCCTGAGAATGCCGGACGGAGCGGAAATTCTTTCGAAAGCGCTGGCAGAAGCGCAAGAGGGGGAAAAAGCGGAAGGGAAAGATACTTTGCCGGATGCCGCCGGAGGGACAATTGCGGAACAGGAAGCCGGACGGGAAACAGCGGGCCGGACGGAATTATCCGCCAAAACATGGCAGTCCCTTGCCGATATGTTAAAGAATATGGGAACCGATGCAGAGCTTGCTAAACAGATAAGCAGTGGAAATCTTTCGCCAAAGGCGGTGCTTTCGCAGATTCATCACTTGATTTCGGAAAACGCTCATCTGATACGGGAAGATTTTCAGGAGGATTTGAAAACGCTTTTTGGAAGCAGAGAATTTCGGAATCTGCTGGAAGCGGGGATGAAAAACGAGTGGCTCATAAAGCCGGAGGATGTGGCGGATAAGGAGAAGGTGGAACAGCTTTACGAAAGAATCAGGGAGCAGACGGCCAGACTGGAAGAAGCCTTCCATATGGCGGGAAAAGCGGAGAGCGCCGGGGCAAAGAGCGTCCAGAATCTGCAGAACAATGTGGACTTTATGAATCAGATGAACCACCTTTTTACTTATATACAGCTTCCGTTAAAAATGGCGGGAAATGAAGCCCACGGAGACTTATATGTTTATACGAATAAAAAGAGTCTTGCCAAAAAGGATGGCAATGTCAGCGCGCTTCTGCATCTGGATATGGAAAATCTGGGACCTCTGGACGTTTATGTTACCATGCAGAAAAGCCTGAATAAAGTCAGCACGAATTTTACCGTAAAGGACGAGGAGGCGCTGGACCTGATTGCCGGTCATATTCATATCCTGAATGAGCGGCTGGAAAAGCGCGGTTATTCCATGAAGGCGAATTTTCAGATAAAAGAAGACGGGCCGACGAATGTAATGAAGGAAATTCTGGAGCAGAATAAAAATATATCCGTGCTGAGCAAGACGTCTTTTGATATGCGCGCCTGAAAAACCTGATATCCGGACAGGAAGCGGACCGGATGTTATGAAAAACTGATATCAGAGGCATGAAGCGAAGTAGAGATGCCGGACGGCATAAAATGGGGGAGAACGGATGCAGAAAGAAAAAGAAAATAAACTGAAACAGGCGATTGCGCTGGAGTTCGACCCATCGGACGAGGCGCCGAGAGTCATTGCTTCCGGAAGGGGAGCGCTGGCGGAGCGCATCATTGAAAAGGCGAAAGAAGCAGACGTCCCGGTGCATCGGGATGATAAGCTGGCAGATACCCTGTCCAGATTGGACATCGGGGAGATGATTCCGCCGGAGCTTTACGAGGTGGTAGCGGAAATTCTCGTTTTCGTGGATTCCATGGATAAAATCAAGGCGAAGCTGGCCAAAGCACATTGATGAAAAATGTCCTGGCGGTCACATCATCTGGCTGAAAGTAAACCAGTACATTATAAGCGGCATAACGGAAAGAAAGGAACGGGAAGCGGACTGAACAGAAGAAAAATCGGAGAGGAATGGGAAGCGCGCGCCTGCCGGTATCTTGCGGAAAAGGGCGTCAGAATCAGAGAGCGCAATTTCCGGTGCAGACAGGGCGAAATTGATATTATCGGATATGAAAAGGAGTATCTTGTGTTTTTCGAGGTAAAATACAGAAGGGATGATTCCAGGGGGTGTGCGGCGGACGCCGTCGGTTTTCAGAAGCAGAAAAAAATATGCAGAGTATCCGATTATTACCGGATGATACACGGATGCCCGTCAGATACGCCGGTCCGTTTTGACGTCATCGCGATGGACGGCGGCGGAATCGAATGGATTCGGAACGCCTTTCCTTATAGTATGTAGCTGCGGATTGTCAGAACATTAAAAAAGTGTCGGAGGTGACTGTGATGGAAAGCATCAGCAGAAAGCCGGGAAACCGGCAAATGAAACAAAACAGGTATGGAGAGACAGAATATCTGACTTTTCCGATGCTGGAAGAAACCGGGCTTGTGCGGCATCTTTTCTCCACCCGGCTGGGCGGGATAAGCGGCGGCATTTTTTCGTCTATGAATCTCAGCTATACGCGGGGAGACGATGAGGCGGCGGTGGATGAAAATTTCCGAAGGATTGCAAAGGCGCTTGGCTGTCGGACGGAGGATATTGTCTGTTCCGACCAGACGCATACGACGAATGTCAGAATTGTGGGGGAAAAGGACAGAGGAAAGGGCATTGTCCGCCCGAAGGATTATACGGATGTTGATGGTCTGATTACCGACATTCCGGGAATTGTGCTCGCAACCTTCTATGCGGATTGTGTCCCGCTTTTTTTTATTGATACGAAACGAAAAGCGGTGGGCTTGTCTCATTCCGGCTGGCGGGGAACGGTCGGACGGATGGGAATGCGGACGCTGGAAGCTATGCGTCTGGCATATGGAACGCGGCCGGAAGATGTGACGGCGGCAGTCGGGCCGTCCATTTGTCAGGATTGTTACGAAGTCGGAGAAGATGTGGCGGAAGCCTTCCGGAAGGAATTTCGCGGGCCGGGACAGGAAAAGGCGGTCTTACGGGCGAAGGAAGGCGGGAAATACCAGCTCGATTTGTGGAAGGCGAACCGTATCGTGCTGGAAGAGGCCGGCGTTTTGCCTGATAAAATTCAGGTGACGGATATCTGTACATGCTGTAACCCGGAGTATCTTTTTTCCCACCGGGCAAGTCAGGGAAAACGGGGAAATCTGGGCGCATTTTTAGGGCTTCTTCCGGCAAATTAAGAAAATATTAAACAAAATCCTACCAATTAATTTCTTTTTATATGTTTTAATAATCATAACCCGGAGTCAGCCAAAGCTGAAAACGGCTGGCACGACAAAAGAGAGGGAGAGCAGATGGCGAATATTCTGGTATGTGACGACGATAAGGAAATAGTGGATGCAATCGAAATTTATTTATTACAGGAAGGCTATCAGGTTTTCAAGGCGTATGACGGAGAGCAGGCGATTAAAATTCTGAAGCAGACGACGATTCATCTTCTGATAATGGACGTTATGATGCCGAAACTCGACGGAATCCATGCGACGCTGAAAATCCGGGAGTATTCCAGCATTCCGATTATCATCCTTTCCGCCAAATCTGAGGACAGCGATAAGATTCTGGGACTGAATATCGGCGCTGACGACTATGTGACGAAGCCTTTTAATCCGTTGGAACTGGTAGCGAGGGTGAAGTCCAATTTAAGGCGTTATACGATGCTTGGTAATCTCAATACGGAGAACAATGCGCTTTTCCAGGTAGGGGGCCTTTGTATCAATGACGATACGAAAGAAGTCACCGTGGACGGGGAGAGCGTAAAACTGACGCCGATTGAGTATAATATTCTGCTTCTGCTCGTCAAAAACTGTGGGCGTGTTTTTTCCATCGACCAGATTTACGAAAGTATCTGGAACGAAGAGGCAATCGGCGCGGACAATACGGTGGCGGTGCATATCCGGCATATCCGCGAGAAGATTGAAATCAATCCCAAAGACCCTCGTTACCTGAAAGTCGTATGGGGAGTCGGTTATAAGATTGAGAAACAATAGCGTTTCTGCCAAATGCCGCTCGTGCGGCGGAATGAGAGGAATTATGAAGGATAGGAAAAAAAAGGCTGGCAGGAGTGTCAGGACGGTGCTTCATATTTTGCAGCATTTGCTGCTGATGATGGCTGTTATCGCAATACTGATTGTGACAACAGGCTCAACCGTGGTAGTACAGGGACTTTCCGGCAAAGAGAGCTTTAATCTTCATGCTTCGGACCGGGAAAAAACCTATGAAGAATCAAAACTTTTTAACACCGTATACGGGAGAGCCGTGACGGATATTATACGGTATGGCGTGATTCGGAGCCAGCTGGAGACGGACGGGGAATTTGACGGCAAAAAAGTCATTGATGTGACCGCATATAATTACCGGGATACGGGAATGCCGGAACAGTATGTAACGGCAAGATATTATCTGGAAGATTTGCTGAAATGGCAAAATTACGGGCTCGAGTATGTCACGAATGAAATGACCGTACAGGAGATGAAAAATTTCCTGAGCGACCGGACCAGGCTGACGGTGGTGGACCCGGACAGCAAATATTATAATACTTCCGACGCCAATTATATGAAGTCGGATATCGGCAGCTACACGTTTGTGGATGATGTGTCCGCGAATATGCTTTCCTCGGACAGCTGGGATGAATGGTATGATGACAATGAGATTTTACAGCTGAATGTACTGGTAAACCGTTATAAGACGGCGGAAGGAAAAAATATCGAGGAGTATACGGCGTCGCCGGAAAGCTATGCGGAGCTTTGCGATAATGTGTCAAAGGCGATGCAGAGCCTTGCCTATAATTACGATGAATATCTGGCTTATCAGAAATACTATGACAGTGGGAATACAAACCTCCGGTACTGTATCGAGAAGACGGTGGGCGGCCACACGGAATATTTTACCAATATGGAAGACCTGATATCTTTAGAAGATTTGAAAAAGGGACTGCAGGATACCGGCATGGCAGATTTTTTCCAGAGCTGTTTTGAAAATAAATTTTCCGACAGCCGGAGCAAATATCTGTATTACAGCCCTTCCGAGATGATTTACGAAAGCAATTCCGCCATTCAGGAAAACACGATACAGAAAATCGTGCGGGAATATGATTATGCCTATCCGGAAAATATCCGTATCTGGATTGGCGTGGATGCGTCTTATCCGGTGAACGATGCTTTCGCACAGGGAAAGGCCGGCTTCCAGAATTACCTTCCCTATTTCTGGCAATGGGTTGCGCTGGCGGCCGTGTCGCTCGTGCTTTATTTTGTACTGCTCATTTATCTGACAGGGGCGACGGGAAGAGAGGAAGACGAGGAAGGAAACCGATATGTTCTGCTGAGCGGATTTGACAGTCTGCCCACCGAGGCGGCGCTGCTTTTAGGAGTTCTGGCGGCAGCGGCCATTGTGGGAGCGCTGTATGCAGCGGCCTGGTTCCTCGTGACTTATGAAACGGTTTATACGGTCTGGTTCAAAATAGCGGCGGGCGTTACCGCGCTGCTTGTTGATATAATATTCTGTTTCTTTTATTACAGTCTGGTCAGAAGAATACGGGCCGGTATTCTCTGGAAAAACAGCTGGCTGAAAAAAATCGTGCGAGGCTGTTCTGTGCTGCTTCTGGAAGTATACGATAACGGAAATATTGTTGTCAGGACATGGGGGCCGTATGCGATATTTCTTGCATTCAACCTGTTGATGATGCTGGTTGGGATTTTTACGGGCGTACCGATGCTCTTATGTATCTGTATTGCTTTTATCGTGGATATGTTTGTCGGCACGCTTTTATATCTGGATGTCAAAGAGCGGCAGAATATCGTAAACGGCATTGAGAAGATTGCGGAAGGAAATTTTTCTTACCAAATCAGTCAGGAAAATCTCCACGGAGATAATCTGGTGCTTGCCAAATCGGTGAACAGCATTGGAAACGGCATTAAGAGCGCAGTAGAAATCAGCATGAAAGACGAGCGCATGAAAGCGGATTTGATTACGAACGTGTCCCACGACATTAAAACGCCGCTCACATCCATCATCAATTATGTGGATTTGATTAAACGGGAAAAGGTGGATAACGAACGTGTCCGGAGTTATATCCAGGTGCTGGACGAAAAATCACAGCGGCTGAAGCAGCTGACGGACGATTTGGTGGAAGCGAGCAAGATTTCCTCCGGCAATATCAATCTGCATTTTGAAAAAATAAATGTGACGGAGCTGTTAAATCAGACGATTGGAGAATTTTCCGAGAAGTTTGAAGAAAAGAGCCTGACAATCGTAATGAACGTGAATACGCCCGGAACCGTGATTGAGGCGGACAGCAGAAGTATCTGGCGCGTGATGGAAAATCTGTTCAATAACATTTATAAGTATGCGCTGGAAGGAACGAGAGTCTATATTGCGATAAACGGTCTGCCGGGTAAAGGCGGACAGGAACAGGGGATGATAGAAATCTCCATTAAGAATATTTCGGAAAAAGAACTGAACTGCAACCCGGAGGAACTGACGGAGCGCTTTATCCGGGGAGACGAATCCCGTACAACGGAGGGTAGCGGACTGGGCCTCTCCATTGCCAAGAATCTGACGGAAGCACAGCACGGCACGTTTGAAATCCTGCTGGACGGCGACTTGTTTAAAGTCATTCTGACTTTTCCGATGATGGCGTAATCGGAAAACGCTCATTGTCCGTGGGAATGAAACAGGCATCCGAGAGCGGCGGCCAGCAGAAACAAAAAAACAGGAGATATCTTTTTCTTTCGAAGTTTCCTGTATAAAGAGCCTGTGGCGGATAACAGTAGAAAAATGAAAATTTCCCTGTAATGGATGATAATTTTATCGGAAAAATTTTTCAGGCTGAAAAAGACGGAAAGCCCCATGGTTAAAGCGGTGGAAAGAACGAGTGCGGCGACGCATGGCCGGATGCCCGAAAGAAATGCTTCCACGCCCGCATATCTGAGCAGATTACCGAGGAGCGCGGCAATGATGAGGATGATGATAAAAGAGGGCAGAATAACACCGAGGGTTGCCAGAAAAGAACCGGCGATGCCGCCCTGGGAGGCGCCGATAAAGGTAGCCATATTGACCGCCAGCGGGCCGGGGGTTGATTCGGAAACAGCGATAAAATTTAAAAATTCGCTTTCGGAAAGCCAGCCGTTATCAAGTACGGTTTCCCGTATCAGCGAAATCATGCCGTAGCCGCCGCCGAAGGAAACCGCACCGATTTTCAGAAAGTGAAGGAATAATTCCAGATATATCATTTGTCGTCTCCTTTCCGGCGCAGTTTTTGAAGCAGATAGGCAGATACGCCGACCGTACCGCAGATGAGGATGTAAAACACGGAAGAAAAGCTGACGGCAAGAAGGGAGAAAAGCGTCATAAATCCGAAAACAGTCGTAAACAGTAAGAGATGAAGAGGCGTTCTGGGAATTTCTTTCAGCATTTGCAGTCCGGCATTCAGAATCAGATAGACAACACAGACCTGGATGCCTTGGAACGCATAATTAACATATTTCAGCGATAAAAATGCGTCAAAGTACAGAGAAATCAGATAAATAATGACAAAAGAAGGAATACATACCGCCAGCGTCGATGCGGCGGCACCCCGGAATCCGGCCAGCCGGTAGCCGATGTAAGTTGCACTGTTGATGGCGACCGGGCCGGGCGTGGATTCTGCAATCGCGGTCATATTGAAAAAGTCTTCTGTCGTAATCCATTTCTTTTTTTCCACAAATTCATTCTGCAAAAGTGCTATCATGGCATATCCGCCTCCGAAAGTAAAGGCGCCGATTTTCAGAAAAGTCCAAAAAAGCGACATCGTTTTTTTCATTCCGTTACCTCCTGTATGACATTGTCCCCAATCTATGGTAATATAAAAAATACTGGAAAACAATAGGTCGGAAAATTTTTAATCCGGTGAATTTCCAGGTATATGATATGGGAGTTGACAACCCCCGCAAGCTGGCATAAACTATTTTTTAGGCCGTGGCTGGCGGCATGGATGAAAGCTCGATTTGCGAAGGGGGAAAGGATATGACGCTGGACCAGATTTCAATAGGACAGGAAGCTACGATTGTACAGGTAGGCGGCGGGGGAGAACTGCGCTGTCGTTTTCTGGATATGGGCCTGATTCCCAGAACCAGAGTGAAAATCAGAAAAATGGCGCCGATGGGCGACCCGATTGAAATAGAATTGCGCGGCTATGAGCTGACCATCCGAAAGGAAGACGCTCAGAAAATAGAGGTAAAGCTCTGATGTCTGCGGAACAGACAGTGGATGCAGGCTAAAAAATAGAACGGACTCTGACAGGGGAATCTGATACGTTTGGAGAAATGGAAATGGTATACGCATTAGTAGGCAATCAGAATTGCGGCAAAACGACATTATTTAATCAGCTGACCGGCTCCAACCAGCATGTGGGAAACTTTCCGGGCGTTACGGTGGACCAGAAGGTTGGTGCGATTCAGGGAGAAAAGGGTGATACGGTCGTAGATTTGCCGGGCATTTATTCTTTGCGGCCTTATAGTAACGAAGAAATTGTTACGAGGGATTTTATCCTGAATGAAAAGCCGGATGGCATCATCAATATCGTGGATGCTACCAATATTGAAAGAAATCTTTATCTGACGCTGCAGCTGTTAGAAATGCACATCCCGATGGTGCTTGCGCTTAACATGATGGATGAAGTGCGGGGAAACGGCGGCACGATTGCGCTGGATAAGATGGAGGAACAGCTCGGCATACCGGTTGTTGCAATCAGCGCGATTAAGAACGAGGGGCTGGAGGACCTGACCAGAGCAATCCGGGAAGTTGCGGGAAGGCGGATTTACCCGAAGGTAACGGATTTCTGTGAAAAAGGTCCGGTACATAGATGTATTCATGCGGTCAGCCATCAGGTGGAGGACCATGCGGAACTGATGCACATGTCGCCGCGTTTTGCTGCGGGTAAAATTGTAGAGGGCGATAAAGATATCATCGAACGGCTGAAACTGTCCCAGAACGAGCTGGAACTGATGGAACACAGCATCGTGGAAATGGAACAGGATAACGGCATGGACAGAAACGCTTCGCTGGCGGATATGCGGTATACGTTTATCGAAAAGGTATGCGAAAGCGCGGTCATCAAATGCCGGGAGAGCCGGGAACATAAAAGAAGCGTTAAAATCGACACGATACTGACCGGGAAGTTTTATGCCGTACCCGCATTTCTGCTTATCATGCTGCTGATTTTCTGGCTGACTTTCGGTGTCATCGGCCAGGGACTGAGCGATTTGCTGAGCCTGGGAATCGACGCGCTTTCAGCGCTCGTGGAAAAGATGCTGACGGCTTACGGAATCAATCCGGTGGTGGAGAGCCTTGTGATAGACGGCATTTTTGCCGGGGTGGGAAGCGTTCTTAGCTTTCTGCCGATTATTGTCGTTTTATTTTTCTTCCTTTCCATACTGGAGGATTCCGGTTATATGGCGAGGATTGCGTTTGTAATGGACAGGCCGCTTCGGAAAATCGGCTTATCCGGCAAGAGCTTTGTCTCCATGCTGATTGGCTTCGGCTGCAGCGTGCCGGCCGTGATGTCCAGCAGGACGCTGTCTTCGGAACGGGATAAAAAGATGACCATTATGCTGATTCCGTTTATCAGCTGCTCGGCCAAGATACCGATTTATGCGCTGTTTACGGCGGCATTTTTTCCAGACCATCCGGTACTCGTGATGATGGGGCTTTATGTGCTCGGCATCCTGGTGGGACTGCTCGTGGCGGTGATACTGAATCATACGGTATTCAAGGGAAATTCCATGCCTTTCATGATGGAACTGCCCAATTACCGTTTTCCGTCGGCAAAGAGTGTTCTCTTGCTGATGTGGGACAAGGCGAAAGACTTTTTGCAGAGAGCCTTCACCGTTATTTTTATTGCTACCATGATTATCTGGTTTTTACAGACTTTTGACAGCCGGCTGAATGTGGTCGCGGACAGCAAGGACAGTCTGCTCGCGCTGGTCGGCCAGTATATTGCGCCGTTATTTACGCCGCTAGGCTTTAACGACTGGCGCGTTGCCACATCCCTTATCAGCGGATTTACGGCGAAAGAAGCGGTGGTCAGCACGCTGAGTGTTCTGACGGGTACGACGATGAGCAATTTGAGCGGGTCGCTCGGCGCTATCTTTACGCCGGTTTCAGCAGTCAGTTTTCTCGTGTTCACGCTGCTTTATACGCCCTGCGTGGCGGCGGTGGCGACCATTAAGCGGGAGATGGGCTCAGCATGGAAAGCGTTTATCATTGTCTGCGTGCAGTGCGGTGTCGCATGGATTGTATCATGTGTTATATATCAGGTGTTATGTATTTTAAATTTCTGAAAGAGAAAACTTTTGTTGTGCCTGAGACCGGCCCGGACAGTCTGCGGATTTGGCAGAAACCAAAACCGCTCCGGTCAGGTATATGAATTGTATAATGTGGAACCATACAAAGAAAGCCTCATAGAATGATTACAGAAGACTGCTGTGCCGAGGCGGCATGAGCGGGAGGCTTGGGAGAACTGTATACAGGTTAATATAGGACAGTTTTTCAGGAAAGGTATGGTTATCTGCTATGAATATTTTTTTCGGGCTAATGATTCCGTTCCTCGGAACTTTTGCGGGGGCGGCCTGTGTGCTTTTTATGCGGAACAGCATGAATAAGCTGTTGGAAAAGGTACTGCTTGGATTTGCATCCGGCGTTATGGTAGCGGCTTCCGTCTGGTCGCTGCTGATTCCGGCAATCGAAATGTCGGACGGATATGCGCTGGCTTTTGTTCCGGCTGCCACGGGATTTGCGGCGGGCATTGGCTTTTTGTACGGGCTGGATAAACTGATTCCCCATATTCATCCGGGCGGCAAGAGGCCGGAAGGCGTGAAAAGCAGACTGACGAAAACGACGATGCTGGCGCTGGCGGTCACGCTGCACAATATTCCGGAGGGCATGGCGGTAGGAGTGGTTTTTGCCGGTGTTTTGTCGGGCAGCCAGGAAATGACGCTGGCGGGGGCTTATACGCTTGCTATTGGAATAGCCATTCAGAATTTCCCGGAAGGCGCCATCATATCCATGCCAATGAAAAGCAACGGCACGGGAAAGCGCAAGGCTTTTGCGTATGGCGTGCTGTCGGGCATCGTAGAACCTATCGGCGCTTTTGTCACAATATTAATAACTGGCGTTATAGAAAAAGCACTGCCGTTTCTCCTGGCATTCGCAGCCGGAGCAATGCTTTTTGTCGTTGTGGAAGAGCTGATTCCAGAAGCCTCCGGGGATGGGGATTCGGATGGCGCAACACTGGGATTTGCGGCCGGATTCCTGATTATGATGATATTGGATGTGGCGCTAGGTTAAATATAAATGCCCGCAGAAGCGGACGGATGGGAGTACAGATGAAAACTTACAGACTGGATTTAAATTCAATTGAGCGGGTAAGAGGATTTGTATCCGCGATAAGCAATATGAAGGGCTATTTCGATTTGGTGTCCGGCAGATATGTGGTGGATGCCAAGTCCATTATGGGCATCTTTTCCATGGATTTGTCAAAAGATGTAGAGCTGCGGATATTGGAGACGAATGAGGAGATAGCGGAAATCGAAAAGGCGATTGCGCCATATCTGATTTGATAAGCAGCATGTGGCATGATGCGGGCGGTATAGGAGAAGGGCACGAAAGCGATGAGATTTTTGCATTTGGCTGATTTACATCTTGGAAAGAGACTCTATGAGTTTTCCATGCTGGAGGAACAGCGTTATATTCTGAATCAGATACTGGAAATCATCGAAACGGAGCGGATAGACGGTGTGCTGATTGCCGGGGATATTTATGACAGAATGGTTCCTTCGGCCGAAGCGGTACAGCTTCTCGATGAATTTATTACGAACGTTGCAGGA
The DNA here is from genome assembly GCA_910578715.1 of uncultured Lachnospiraceae bacterium. GTDB lineage: Bacteria > Bacillota > Clostridia > Lachnospirales > Lachnospiraceae > UBA3282. The sequence goes on from CAJTRL010000015.1 coordinate 39,210, forward strand.
AGAAAGATTCCTGTTTTTTTAATCGGCGGAAATCATGACTGTATGGAGCGGATTTCTTTTGGCGCGCGGCTTTTTGAAAAAAGCGGCGTTTATTTTGCCGCCGGATGTCAGGGATGCCAGGACCCAATCACCTTAAAGGACGACTATGGAGAACTGGATATTTATCTGCTTCCATTCCTTCGTCCCGTTCATGTGCGGCAGGCGTTTCCGGAGCTTGCGGAAAACATTGTTTCTTATCAGGATGCGGTGCAGACGGTCCTGTCACGGATAACGCTGAACCGGGGGCGAAGAAACATTCTGGTGGCGCATCAGTTCGTGACGGGGGCTGCGCAGAGCGGCTCGGAGGAATTTCAGGTAGGCGGGCTGGACAATGTGGACGCTTCCTTGTTTGCGGATTTCGACTATGTGGCGCTTGGCCATATTCACGGGGCGCAGTGGGTTGGAAAGGAGACTATACGCTATGCCGGGACTCCTTTGAAATATTCTTTTGCGGAAGCGGGGCACCGGAAAACGGCGGCGGTTGTGGAACTGCGGGAAAAGGGGACGGTTGAAATCAGGGAAATACCGCTCACACCGCTTCATGATTTGCGGAAGCTGCGGGGAACTTATGAAGAACTGACGAGGCGCAGCGCTTATGAAAATACAAATATCGAAGATTACATACAGATTACGCTTACCGATGAGGCGGATATTTTTGATGCGCTCGGAAAACTGCGGGCAATTTATCCGAATCTGATGAAACTGGAATATGATAACAGCCGTACTGAAAAAGAAACGAACGTGATGCCGGAAACGGAGGAGAAAAGAAAGCCGATAACCTATATGAAGGAATTGTTTTTGATGCAGAACGGAAGAACAATGTCCCCGGTTCAGGAGAATTATCTGGAGAAACTGATTGAAACGGTATGGGAAGAAAACTTCTGAAAAAAGAAAGGCAGGGTATTTATGAGACCGCTTGAGCTGACTTTATCGGCTTTTGGCCCTTATGCCGGAGAAGAGACAATCGATTTTACACGACTTGGCACAAAAGGACTTTATTTAATAACGGGTGATACGGGCGCGGGAAAAACGACTATTTTTGATGCTGTCGTGTTCGCTTTGTATGGGGAAGCGAGCGGAGAAGCGCGGGGAGCGGATATGCTGCGTTCCAAATATGCTTCGTCTGGCACGCCCACTTTTGTGCGAATGAAATTCGCATACCATGATGCGGTGTACCAGATTACGAGAAATCCGGAATACAGGCGTCCGGCCAAAAAAGGGGAAGGCTATACAAATCATAAGGCGGATGCGGAGCTTCTCTGTCCGGACGGGCGCATCGTGACGAAAAACCGCGAGGTAACCAGAGCGGTAACGGAACTGCTCGGACTCGATAAGAGCCAGTTTACCCAGATTGCCATGATTGCCCAGGGAGATTTTCTGCGCCTTTTATATGCGAAGACGGAAGAGCGAAGTAAGATTTTTAGGGAAATTTTTCATACGAAGGCGTATCAGACTTTACAGGAAAGACTGAAAATGGAAGCCGGAGGGCTGCGTCAGGACTATGAAGCGCTGGGGCGGAGTATTGACCAGTATCTGGAAGGTGTGCTATGTAAAGAAGAAGCATTTGAAGTCCGGATGGAAACTGTGCGGCAGAACCGGAAAGCGATTCCGGCGGAGGAAATCGCCGCACTGATACAGGAACAGAGCGTGCGGGAGGAAGCGCAGCTTGCGCAGTTACAGGAAAAGCTCGATATCTATGATAAAGAACTGGAAGAACTTCACCAGCTTATCGGCCGGGCAGATGAGCGGAAGAAACGGGAAGCGGAACTGAAAGAAACTGAGAAACAGATAGAAATTATCCGCAGGACGTTGAAAACGATGGGGGAAGAATATCAGGAAAAACAACGGACTTTTCAGGCGTTTGAGGAAGAACGCATTCGGCGGGAAAAGCTGTATCAGGATTCCCTGGAGCTGTTGGAAAGAAAAGAGGCCAGGGAAAAACTGCGCCTTCAGGTGGAAAAACTGCAAAAAGATGTGGAAGAGAGTGAGAGCGCTTATAGACAGGCCGCGCTGGCTCACAGACAGAAGAAGGAAGTTTGTGACGAGATGGAGAGCCGTTACCTGGATGAACAGGCCGGGATGCTTGCCGGGCGTCTCGAAGAAGGAAAAGCCTGTCCGGTCTGCGGTTCCACAGACCATCCGGTTCCCGCAAAACCCAGGGAAGGCGCGCCTTCCAAAGAAGAGGTCGATAAGGCGAAGCGTTCGGCGGAAGCGGCAAATCTCCGGGTGCACCGGGCGAGCGAAGACGCCGGAGCCGTGAAGGGCAGGCTGGAAAGCGCCAGGGAGCAGTATCAGACGATGCTTGCGGCCCAGAAAGAAGAAAAAGAGGATGTTTTGTCCGGTTTTGCGGGAAAAGAGGAAGCGGAGAAACTGTTAAAGGACAGGGAGCGGGAAAGCATGCGGATGCAGAAAGCGCTTGCGGAGGCGGAAAAAGCATACCGGAACCGGGAAAAGGAATACGAACGCAGCCAAAGCAGAAAAGAGACGCTGGAAAAACAGCTGGAAGAAGGAAGCACGTATGTGCTGGAGGAACTGAAGACCAGAAGGGATGCTGTTGTGGAACAAAGACAGCGTACTGCAGACGAGCAGAAAGATTTGTATCGGTATGTAAACACCAATAACGGTATTGCCCAGGCGATTGCAAAACAGGGAAGACAGATGGCGGCCCTGGAAGAGAAATGGAACCTGGTCGGGGAATTGTCAGGGACTTTTAACGGAAATGTGGCCGGAAAAGATAAAATCATGCTGGAAACATATGTGCAGATAACGTATTTTGACAGAATGATAAATCGCGCCAATACACGGTTTATGATGATGTCGGGCGGCCAGTATGAATTAAGGCGCGCGGCGGCGGCCCAGAACATCAAAAGCCAGAGCGGTCTTGAACTGGATGTTATCGACCATTACAACGGTACGGTAAGAAGCGTAAAAACCTTGTCCGGCGGGGAAGCCTTCCTGGCGTCCCTTTCTATGGCGCTGGGCCTGTCGGATGAGATTCAGTCCGCCGCGGGGGGCATCGCGCTGGATACCATGTTTGTTGATGAAGGTTTTGGCTATCTGGACGAGGAAGCGCTGGCACAGGCAATCCGCACGTTACAGGGGCTGGCGGAAGGAAACCGGCTGGTGGGCATTATTTCCCATGTGGGAAGTTTAAAAGAGAAGATAGAGAAGCAGATTGTCGTTACCAAAAAAAGGAGCGGCGGAAGCGGCGCGGTTATTTCTGAATTTTAGCAGAAGAAAGGTATGGTTGTTCGGGATGGAAAAGAAAATTGCGATGAGGGTTTCCCTTGTCAGTATTATCGTTAATCTGGTTTTATCGTTGTTAAAGCTGCTCGCGGGTATTGTGGCGTCTTCAGGGGCCATGATTTCGGATGCCGTGCATTCCGCTTCCGATGTGTTCAGTACGTTTATCGTGATGATTGGCGTGCAGATTTCCAGCAAACAGTCCGACGCGGACCATCAGTACGGCCATGAGAGGCTGGAATGCGTGGCCTCCATCGTTCTTGCGGTGGTTTTGTGCATTACCGGGTTTGGAATCGGGTATGGCGGATTAAAAACGATTCTGAGCGGCAATTATGAAGAACTTGCCATTCCGGGAAGGATTGCGCTGGCGGCCGCCGTTCTTTCCATCGTCGTAAAAGAGTGGATGTTCTGGTATACGAGGGCAGCGGCCAGAAAAATAAACTCCGGGGCTCTGATGGCGGACGCCTGGCATCACCGCTCGGATTCTCTTTCTTCCATCGGCGCGTTAATCGGTATTTTCGGCTCACGGCTCGGCTATCCGGTTCTGGATAGCGTAGCGAGTGTTATTATATGCGTTTTTATCGTCAAAGCCGCCTATGACATTTTCAAAGATGCAGTAGATAAGATGGTCGATAAAGCCTGTGACGATGAAACAATCAGGGAAATGCGCCGGATGATAGAATCACAGGAGGGCGTTCTCGGAATTGACTTATTGAGGACCCGCCTGTTTGGAAATAAAATCTATGTTGATATCGAAATTGCCGCGGATGGAAACCGGACACTGAATGAAACGCATGAAGTGGCGGAATGTGTGCACCATAAGATGGAGCAGAGCTTTCCGAATGTGAAGCACTGTATGGTGCATGTGAATCCGTATCGGGGATAATGGCGATTTGCATAACATATTTTTTTGTGTTATATTATCTATTGAGTTCAGGGGGGCAGACTGAAAAAGGTATGGTTTTTTATCTATGAGAAAAATTTTGCATTTGGTCTTGAACAGAGTATTTATAACAGGTGTAATTGTTCTGCTTCAGGTTGGCTTTTTTGTACTGGAGCTTTTCCGGTGGGCAAACCATTATGTGGAAATTGCGCTTGTTCTGCGGATACTCAGCCTTCTGATTGTACTTTATCTTGTCTGGAGGCCGAATAATCCGGCCGTAAAACTGGCGTGGATTGTGCCCATCCTGGTTTTTCCGCTGTTTGGCGGAATTTTGTATCTGGCTTTTGGACATGTTGTCATTTCCCGTAGACTTAAGAACAGTATGCGGAAAACGGAGGAACTGACGAGAAAGAATATGCCGGGAAACCAGGATATTCTGAACCGGATTGCGAAAGAAAACCTGCCAATTGCCAATATGTGCGGATATCTGAATCGTTATTCAGGTACGGCGGTATGGGAAAATACGAATACCGCTTATTATGAGGACGGGCTTCCCTACTGGAAGCAGCTGTTAAAAGACCTGGAAGGAGCGGAGCGCTTTATTTTCCTGGAATATTTCATATTGGGCGAAGGCTCGATGTGGGGAGAAGTTTTGGAAATCCTGGAGAGAAAAGCGAAACAGGGCGTCGAAGTCCGGCTGATTTATGATGATTTTGGCAGTGTTTTGAAGCTGCCGAAGCATTATGAGCAGTTTATCGAGCAGAAAGGCATTCAGTGTGTCGCTTTTAATAAACTGGTTCCGCTCATGGCAATTATATTAAATAACAGAGACCATCGGAAAATCGTGGTAATCGACGGGAAAATAGGCTATACGGGCGGGATTAACCTGGCGGATGAATATATCAATTATAAGACGCTGTACGGTTACTGGAAGGATGCAGGCATCCGGCTGGAAGGAGAAGCGGTCTGGAATTTTACGGTGATGTTTTTGCAGATGTGGAATATTTCCCGCGACACAGACGAAGATTTCAGCCGTTACCGATATCATTTTACGGAGAAAATACGAGGGAAGGGCTATGTGCAGCCATACGGCGATACGCCCTTTGACAATGAAACGGTCGGCGAAAATGTTTATCTGAACATGATTGGATATGCCAGAAAATATTTTTATGCTTTTACGCCCTACCTGATTACCGATAATGAAATGTGCACGGCATTGAAGCTGGCGGCCAAAAGAGGAGTGGATGTGCGCATCGTGACGCCGGGAATCCCGGATAAAAAGACGGCATACTGGCTGACCCAGTCCAGCTATCAGAATCTGATAGAGTCGGGCGTGAAGATTTATCAGTATCTACCAGGTTTTATTCATTCCAAATGCGTTTTGTGCGATGATGAAATTGCGGCGGTCGGAACCATTAATTTCGATTACAGGAGCTTCTATCATCATTTCGAATGCGGCGTATTTCTTTATCGCGCGGAAGCGGTCGGGGAACTGAAAAAGGACATGGAAAAGACTTTTGCTGAATCGGAAGAGATTACCCTTGAATGGTGTCGGAAGAAGTTTATGAAAATGAATGTGATTGGGCCGTTTTTAAAGCTGTTTTCGCCGTTGTTCTGACATCGGTGTGCAAAACAGACGGTCAGGAAAAGAGAATGAGGGGTTGTTATGCTGCGTTTTGTACAGGTGATTGTCCGCAATCTGCCGAGATTTTATATGATTCCAAAGATGGCATATATGGCAAAGCATCCGGAAAAATTTTCGGAAGAGAAGTGTTATGAATATGCAAGGCTTGCGGTCAGGAGAATGACGAGGGCCGGGCATATCAGGACACAGGGTTTTGGCATGGAAAATCTGCCCAAAGAAGGCGGTTATGTTATGTTTCCGAACCATCAGGGCAAATATGATGCGCTTGGAATCGTATATACCCATAAAAAACCCTGTACCATTGTTATTGACGATGCCAAATCGCATGTAATTCTGACCACCCAGTTTATCGAGATGATACACGGAAAAAGGCTGATGAAAGATGATGTGCGCCAGTCGGTCAGGCTGATGAAAGAAATTTCGGAGGAAGTCTCGGCTGGCAGAAGATATATTATTTTTCCGGAAGGCGGCTATGACCACAATCATAATAACGTATGTGATTTTAAACCGGGATGTTTTAAATGTGCTATCCGTGCCAAAGCGCCCATCGTTCCGGTCGTTCTGATTGATTCCTATAAAGTGTTTGAGGAGTGGACGCTGAAAAAAGTCACGACACAGGTGCATTATCTGCCGCCGTTTCTGTACGAAGAATACCGGGGGATGACGACGAAAGAAGTATCGGATGTGGTGCATGACCGGATTCGGGATTATATTGCGAACGTTGTCGGGGCGTGACAGGTACCGGAAGCAGCCGGAACCCGTCTCCTGGCCGGACATCGATTTCAGGAGCGGTTATAGAATCACAGGACGGCTCCTGTATTCGTTCCGAAACTCCTGGTGGAATTTATTCACTGAAACCAGAGAGTAAATATGACTTGCCTGGACGTCCTGTGCGAACATGCGCAGGCCGTTTTCGGATAAAATGCGGCGCGGCGCCTCCGCGAGCCTTGTAATGAGCGGGAGTAAAGCCTGCTCTTTTATTGCATGCAGAAGCGGGGCAGCCGTTTCGCGAAAACCGAGAAGCCTTGCATAGTATACAAAATCTTCTGCGCGAAAGGCGTCCATATCCGTCTGATAAATATTTAACAGGATGTGGATGAGGGCGCGGGATATTCTGGTATAAGTAAGGTTTTTGGTTTTTATTTTTTCACAGAATGAAGAAAAGTCCGTATAAGCAGGCAGAAATTTATGAAGCCTGTCGGAAAGACTCCGGTCTACATCAAAATAAACGCTCAAATCCTTTTCCTGTTCCTGTAAGAGCTTGTAAGAAAGCAGTTCGGAAAAGTCTTTCGGAAAAATCGGAAAGGATTTTTGAAACTGTTGCGCCATCAGCCGATAGACTGCGGGAGGAGTCTGTTCCTTCATAGATTCAAAAGCATTTTTTCTCACAAGAGATTCCCGGATGGCCAGCGCGGAACCGTATGAGCCGCTCAGAGTTTTTTCATGATAAGCGGAACCGGTGCGGGCAACCGTACAGGGGATTATCCGGCTGTTCCGCTTTTTCAGGGCTTTCAGGTATTCCGCACCAAGAAGATTGTTCGGATATTCCAGAAGGGAAAGGGCCTGCCCGGGCTGCGGTGAGAGTGCCTGGAGCGCATCGCTTCTTGCCTGCGGATAGGAGGCGCCTTTTTTCAGGCGTTCTTTTAACAGGCGTTTGAAGGAAGCGTCTTCTGAAAGAAGCGCATCGGCCAGTTCGGACAGAACGCCGATATCGCCGCATTCGCTCCCGAAACACAGAAAATCGACGACACCGAGCCTGTCTAAGAGCGAAACGGCTCCGGCCGCGAAATATTCCGCGCTGGCAGAAGCATAGTGGACGGGAAGCTCGATAACAACGTCTGCACCGCCAAGAAGAGCCGCCTCTGCCCGCAGTGATTTTTCCATCATGGCGGGAGCGCCGCGCTGCACAAAATTGCCGCTCATTACGACAAGCGCAAAATCTGCGCCTGTCATGGCTTTTGCTTCTGCCAGATGAAAGGCATGGCCGTTATGGAAAGGATTGTATTCTGCGATGATGCCGACGGTTTTCATAGGGGGCCTCCTATCGACGCTGTGGGGGCGGGGGCGGCGGATAGTTCTCTTTGGAGGCACGCTTTCGCTCCACGAAAACCGGTAGCGGTACTAAGCTCGAAAGCAGCCATGCCGCTTTCTCACTAAGTACCGACGGTTTTCCAGGACCTCCGTCAGAGAACTATCCGCCGCCCCCGCCCCCATAACTGTGATATTTCTATTTATTACAACACTATTTCCAGTGTATCACGAAAAACAAATGAAAAATAGTAGTTGACTCATATCCAGAATGTGGTATAATTTATGTTGTGTGTAGACACATAATGCACGGTGGTGCGCAAATAACCCAATCAGTCATGATACTAGTTAGGGACTGAAGGGAGGTCAGGTGTGGAATGTCGAACGTAATTGTAAAAGAAAACGAGACTTTGGACAGCGCATTGCGTCGTTTTAAGAGAAGCTGCGCAAAAGCAGGGATTCAGCAGGAAATTCGTAAGAGAGAGCATTACGAGAAACCCAGCGTAAGACGCAAGAAAAAGTCCGAGGCGGCAAGAAAACGCAAATACAATTAATCAGAATTCAGTATGCAGAACAAATCCCTGATAATATCAGGGATTTTGTTATGTCCGGATTTTAGGGCGGGCGGGGACGTTCCGGCCAAAATTCCGGTCAGGATGGTGAAATTTTGTTTTCCTCCGGTTCTTCTGACATACATTTTCCCTTTTCCTAATACTTATAATATAGAGGAATATGCGGGAGAGATGTATGTTGAAAAAAGGAAAAAAACGAATAGTCAGTTTGTTCCTGATACTTTGTTTGTGTGTCAATATGAGCCTGTATGCGGTTCCTTTGACGGTACAGGCGGCGCCGGATGTGACGACGCCTTCCTATGTGGTGATGGAAGCGTCCACGGGCCAGGTCATTTGTGAACAGGATGCGGATACGAGAAGGAGTCCGGCCAGTATTACGAAAATCATGACGCTGCTCATCATATTTGAACATTTGAAGAACGGAAGAATCCGTCTGGAAGACCAGGTGACGACGAGCGCATATGCGAAGTCTATGGGCGGTTCCCAGGTTTTCCTGGAAGAGGGGGAAAGCCAGACGCTGGAAACAATGATTAAATGTATAGCGGTGGCTTCCGGCAATGATGCCAGCGTGGCGGTGGCGGAATACATAGCGGGAAGCGAAGGTGAATTTGTCAAACTGATGAATGAAAAGGCGGAAAGCCTCGGACTTCAGAACACGCATTTTGAGGACTGCTGCGGGCTGACCGATTCCGATAATCACTATACTTCGGCCAAAGATGTGGCAGTCATGTCCAGAGAACTGATTACGAAGTACCCGGAAGTATTGCAGTATACAGGTATCTGGATGGAGGATATCGAACACCATACTGCACAGGGAACGACCACGTTTACCTTATCCAGCACCAATAAATTATTAAAACAGTACGAATGGACGACGGGATTAAAGACCGGTTCCACCTCCAAAGCGCTTTACTGCCTGTCGGCGACGGCAAATAAAGACGGAATGGAACTGATTGCCGTAGTTATGGCGGCGCCTGACCCGAAGGCGAGATTTGCCGATGCCATGTCGCTTTTAAGTTATGGGTACAGTGTCAGCCAGATGTATACGGATGAAAACAAAGACGCTCTGCCCATCCAGAAAGTGGACGGCGGCGTGGAAGAAACGGTCAATCTGACTTATGCGGAGCCCTTTCATTATCTGGATACTGCGGGTAACAACCTTAACGATATCGAGAAGGAAATCAGCCTGCCCGGAATTATCAAGGCGCCGGTCGCGGAAGGAGACGCCGTTGGTGAAGCGGTATATAAACTGAACGGAAACCGTATCGGGAGCGTGTCCATTCTGGCGGCGAAGTCCGTGGATAAAGCGGAATATAAAGACTATCTGAAAAAAGTATGGTTAAAGTTCCTCGTGTTCTGACGTACGGCATTTTAGTCTGACCATCCGACAAGCGCCCTGACCGGGAACCGCCCGCTGGCGCATACTCCTCTGGCGGAGGCCCTGGAAAAGCGCCGGTACTTGGTGAAAAAGCGGCCTTGTGCTGCTTTTGAACCTAGTACCGCTGCGACTTTTCGTGGAGCGAAAGCGTGCCTCCAAAGAGGAGTATGCGCCAGCGGGCGGTTCCCGGTCAGGGCGCTTGTCGTACAGCGGCGAAATCTTGGGATTGCAGTTCTCATATTGTTTGTGATATACTTTATGAGTTGTTTACGATGGTTCAGGCTTTAGCGCCGGGGAGTATAGGAATGTTTCCTGTAATACTGACAGTTATCATAATCCTTACCTGTTTTTTCCTGTGCGTCATGTATTATGACTGCAATCGGTTTGTGACGGTGGAATATGAAATCGAATCGCCCAAAATAACAAAGGAATGTGATTTTGTACTCCTGGCGGATTTGCATAACAAGTCCTTCGGGGAGCAGAACCGGAGGCTTGTCAGGAAAATAGAGGAACTTGCGCCGGACGGTATTCTGGTGGCGGGCGATGTGCTGACGGCTTTTGAAAGGAAAAGAAAGCATCAGGTGGCGATAAATCTGATGCAGCAGCTTGGCGAAAAATTCCCTGTTTATTATGGGATGGGAAATCATGAACAGCGTATCGGGCTGGAACCGGGAGAGGGCAGGGAACTGTATGATATTTATATGGAAAGTCTGCATCAGGCGGGAATCGAGCCGTTAATTAATGAAAGAGTCAGTCTGCCGGCCGCGAACCTTAATATTTGCGGTCTGCAGATTGACAGACGCTATTACCGGAAATTTTCGAGGCCCGGTATGCCAGAAAATTATCTGGCGGAGACGCTCGGAAAGGCTTCGGACGGGCAGTTTCAGATTCTGATAGCGCATAATCCGGAGTATTTCAGGGAGTACGCGGCATGGGGAGCGGATTTGACCGTTTCGGGACATATGCACGGCGGTCTGATGCGGCTGCCCTTTCTGGGGGGTGTGATTTCTCCGCGACTGACGCTTTTCCCGCACTATGACGGCGGAAAGTTTGAGAGTGAAGGCTCCGTCATGATTTTAAGCAGAGGACTTGGGACACATACGCTGCCGGTACGGATTTTTAATCCAGGAGAACTGGTAGTTATTCATTTAAGACCAGCCCGGAACAGGCAATAGAAAAAGGTGGACAGGCTATGGCAATTCCCGTGAAATTAGAGGTATTTGAAGGGCCTCTGGATTTATTACTGCATTTAATTGATAAAAATAAAGTGGATATTTATGACATTCCGATTGTGGAAATTACGGAGCAGTATTTGGACTATATTAAGCAGATGGAAACGGAAGACATGAATGTTATGAGCGAGTTCCTTGTGATGGCGGCGACACTGATTGACATTAAGTGCCGTATGCTGCTTCCGAAAGAGGTAAATGAGGAAGGCGAGGAAGAAGACCCGCGGGCTGAACTGGTGGAAAAACTGCTGGAATATAAAATGTGTAAATACATGTCCTATGAATTGAGAGACAGAATGGTTACCGCGGAGCGCAGTCTTTATAAGAAACCGACACTGCCAAGAGAAATCAGTGAATATAAGCAGCCTGTCGATTATGAAGAACTGATTGGAGATATGACGCTCGCGAAACTGCATGAAATTTTTAAATTTATGCTGAAGAGACAGGAAGATAAGATTGACCCTGTCAGAAGCACGTTCGGAAAGATTGAAAAAGACGAAATCGATATGGACGTCAAAACGGTTTATATAGAAGACTATCTGAAAAACCACAGGAAATTCAGCTTCCGGAAATTGCTGGAAAAACAGAACAGCAAAATGGAAGTCATCGTAACATTTCTTGTGATTCTGGAACTGATGAAGGTGGGAAAAATTGTCATCGAACAGGACGATATTTTCAGCGATATCGTCATCACTTCCAAAGAAGCAGTCTGAAGGGACAGGCTGAGAGAAAGGCATGGTTATTGGGATGGAAAGGCAGAAAGCAAAAGCGGTTTTAGAGGCGGTTCTCTTTACAATGGGCGAATCCGTGGAAATCGACAGACTGGCCGAAGTTATTGAAGAAGAAAAAGAAACGACGAAAGAAATCCTCGACGAGATGGCCCTGGAATACCAGAAGGAAGAAAGGGGCATTGAGCTGACGACGCTGGAAAATGCGGTGCAGCTCTGTACAAAAGGTGAGTATTACGAATATCTGATTAAAATCGCCACGACGCCAAAAAAATTTGTGCTGACCGATACACTGTTAGAAACGTTGTCGATTATCGCTTATAAACAGCCGATAACGAGACTGGAAATCGAAAAAGTGCGCGGCGTAAGCTGTGACCATGCGGTCAACAGGCTGTTGGAATTTGACCTGATTACGGAGGTGGGAAGGCTGGATGCGCCGGGAAGGCCTCTGCTGTTTGGAACGACGGAACAGTTTTTACGGAGCTTCGGCGTAAAATCGCTGGAGGATTTGCCGGAGTTAAATCCGGTACAGATTGAAGAATTTAAATTACAGGCGGAATCGGAAGTACAGCAGCAGCTACAACTGGATATTTGATGTATTGCATTTAGAAACAACGCATATATATTAACGATGAAGAATGGGCTCGGGTTAATATATGTGCGTTTTTTGGGGGAAGCAGCAGAAACAGAGTAAGAGTAATCAGAGGAAACGGTATCGTCTGCAAAGACAGAATAAGCAGAGTAATCCGTTTGGAAAGAACGGTCTGGGGCGTTTTTTGGGCGTCTTTTCGGGACTTCTGCTTATGGCGGCGCTGTTTTGCGGGGCATTCGGGGAAGTAACGGCCGCCTGGACGGAGACAGAGGTTATCCGGGGAGAGACAGAAGAAACGAAGCGGAGGGAAGCAACGGAGATAATAGAAAGAACGGGAGCGGCGGGAACCGAAACGCAAGGCACAGAAACGAAGGACTTTGCACAAGAAGCAGAGAAAAAAGAAACGCCGCAGTTACAGCTCTACGCTCAGGCGGCCGTTCTGCTGGATGCCGATTCCGGCCGCGTCCTGTACGGAAAGAATGAAGACGAAGTGCTTCCGATGGCGAGCACGACCAAAATCATGACCTGTATTCTGGCGCTGGAATACGGAAATCCGGACGATATTGTGGAAGTTTCTTCTTATGCAGCAAGTATGCCGAAGGTTAAACTGTATATGCAGGAGGGAGAAAAATATCGGCTGGAAGATTTGCTGTATTCTCTGATGTTAGAATCCCATAACGATTCTGCGGTGGCGATAGCGGAAACAGTCGGCGGGAGCGTGGAAGAGTTTGCTGCGATGATGAATCAGAAGGCGAAGGATATCGGCTGTTATGATACATATTTTATTACACCGAACGGTCTGGACGCGGTGGTAACAAGTACCGGACAGATTCATTCCACAACGGCGAAAGACCTGGCGAAAATCATGGCGTACTGCATCATGGACTCCCCGGCAAGGGAGCAGTTTCTGGAAATTACCCAGACAGGAGAATACAGTTTTTGTGACGAAAGCGGAAAAAGGAACTTTCACTGCAGTAATCACAACAGCTTTTTAAACATGATGGACGAGGCGGTTTCCGGGAAAACAGGGTTCACGAATCAGGCCGGTTATTGTTATGTGGGGGCGCTGGAAAGCGAGGGAAGGACTTTTACCGTAGCCCTGCTTGCCTGCGGCTGGCCGAATCATAAGACCTACAAATGGAGTGATATGAGGACGCTGGCGGATTACGGAATGGAGCGCTATGCGTATCAGGATATTTACGAGGAAAAAGAGTTTCAGCCGATACCGGTTACAAACGGCATCGCGGGAGCAGACGCGACGCCTTATGAGAATGCGTTTGTGGAGGTGGAATTGGCGTGCCCTCAGGGAGAAAGCCTCTCTTATCTGCTTAGCGACGAAGACATTATAGAAGTGAAAACAGAACTGGAAGAACAGCTGGAAGCGCCTGTGCATGCGGGAGACGAGGCCGGGAGAGTATCTTATTATCTGAACGGCGGGCTGATTCGGGAATATACGGTTGTCACAACACAGGAGATAGAAGCGGTAAATTATCTCTGGATTCTGCGGTATGTAGCGGAGCTTTTTCTTCTAAATTAATAAGCGGATTAAATTCCTGTATATTTTTGAATTTTTATCTGGTCGTTTGGAATAATTTATGCTACACTAGGTAGTGTGCGTTGTTGCGCGCCTTGCGGGCGGCCTTTTGTGTCTGCAGGATAAAACGTTTTAATTATTTTTAACAAGATAAATGTAAATGGAGGGCTGAAGAACATGAGTACTACTTCTCAAGCGAGTCAAAGAATCAACGCTTTGCTCGATGAAAACAGTTTCGTTGAAATTGGTGCGCTTGTTACGGCAAGAGCGACGGATTTTAACCTGAAACAGACAGAAACTCCGTCGGACGGTGTGATTACCGGCTATGGAGTGATTGACGGCAATCTTGTGTATGTGTACAGTCAGGACGCTTCCGTTCTGAACGGAACAGTCGGCGAGATGCACGCTAAGAAAATCGCAAACCTCTATGACCTGGCAATGAAAATGGGCGCGCCTGTGATTGGCCTGCTCGATTCCGCGGGTCTGAGATTACAGGAAGCGACGGACGCTTTGAACGGTTTCGGTGAAATCTACCTGAAACAGTCACTGGCTTCCGGCGTGATTCCGCAGATTACGGCAGTATTCGGAAGCTGCGGCGGCGGACTTGCTGTGATTCCCGGACTGACAGACTTTACTTTTATGGAAGCGGACAAGGCAAAACTTTTCGTAAACTCTCCGAATGCACTGGATGGCAATACCGTTGCCAAATGCGATACGAGCGCGGCGGCATTCCAGAGTGAGGAAGCCGGAACCGTAGACGTTGTGGCTGACGAGGCTTCCATTCTTGCGCAAATCAGACAGCTTGTATCCATGCTGCCTGCAAATAACGAAGACTGCGCATGGGAAGACTGTACGGATGACTTAAACAGAGGATGTCCGGAAATTGTAAACTGTGTTGGAGATACTTCACTTGCATTGTCCCAGATTGCGGATAATCATCTGTTTGTGGAAGTAAAACAAAACTATGCGAAAGATATGGTTGCCGGCTTCATGAAACTGAATGGAGCGACGGTAGGCGCGGTTGCAAACCGCACGGAAGTATACAATGAGGAAGGCGAAGTTTCCGAGAAATTTGATGCGGCTCTGTCCGTAAGAGGCGCGGAAAAAGCAGCTGAATTTATCAATTTCTGTGATGCTTTTGATATTCCTGTTCTTTCCCTCACGAACGTGAAGGGCTTTGCTGCTACCAAATGTGCTGAGAAGAAAATGGCAAAAGCTGTTGCGCGCCTTACATACGCGTTTGCAAATGCTACCGTGCCGAAGGTAAACGTCGTAATCGGCAAGGCATATGGAAGCGCTTATGTGGCAATGAACTCTAAAGCGATTGGCGCAGATATCACTCTGGCATGGCCGGATGCGGAAATCGGTATGATGGATGCAAATCTTGCGGCAAAAATTATTTGTGACGGACAAGGTTCCGACGCCATCGACGCCTGTGCGAAAGAATACGCGGCATTACAGAACAATGTGACGAGCGCGGCGAAGAGAGGATATGTGGACCAGATTGTAGAGCCGGCCGATACGAGAAAGTATGTCATCGGCGCTTTTGAAATGCTGGCTGCAAAGAGCGAGGGCCGTCCGGAGAAAAAACACGGTACAGTTTAGAAAGGATGATACTTAATATGAAAAAACTATTAGCAATATTAGGTATGATTACCTGTATGATTGGCCTGACCGCATGCGGTTCCGCAGAAGAATCCGTGCCGCTTGGCGCGAAAGAACAGCAGATGGTTGATTTCTATGCGCAGAGAGTTGACGCAATCTATAATATCTGCGCTGCCGATGCGATAGAAGAAAATGCGGAAACTGAGGCCGTCCTGAACGGACTGCTGAATTTTCAGAGCGCGATGGAAGATATAGGTAGTTACCTGGGCACAGATGGCGGTGAATTCGAATATGTGGAAGACAGCAGCGACTATATTGTCAGAATTAACGTAAAAGGTTCTGACCACAATGCTGTTGTGGAAATCTCCGTTGCAGTAGAAACGGATTTTGCAGGCAGGGAAGTAAGCGCTCAGTATGCGAACATTACAACCAATGTGGAGTATTCATTCGGAGAAATCATGGAGAAGGCGGCTCTGAATACGCTGCTCGGCATGGGAACCGTATTCATTGTCCTGATTCTGATTAGTCTGATTATTTCGCTGTTCGCTCTGATTCCGAAGCTGACGGCTAAGAAGAAAGCATCTGGGAAGGCACAGGAAGCAAAAACGGATAATGTCGTTGCCCAGATTATTGAAAAAGAAGAACTGAGCGACGATTTGGAACTGGTTGCCGTTATTTCGGCGGCAATTGCTGCTTATGAAGGCTCCGGCTCCACGGATGGATTTGTCGTAAGAAGCATAAGAAAAGCATATAAAAAATAAGCAATGTCTGTTAAAGCAGGCAGCAAATGCCACAGGATGAGAAAGAAAGGAAGGTTTTAAAAAATGAAAAATTATACAATTACCGTAAATGGCAGCGTATATGATGTAGTGGTAGAAGAAGGCGCGGCAGGCGGCGCGGCTCCCGCAGCAGCTCCGGCGGCTCCCAGAGCAGTACCGAAGGCAGCTCCCAAAGCGGCGGCTCCCGCAGCGGGCGGCGCGGCTGGCAGCGTAAAGATTGAAGCGGGTGCGGCCGGCAAAGTATTCAAGGTAGAGGCAAGCGTAGGACAGGCTGTGAAAAAAGGCGATGCTGTTGTAATTCTGGAAGCGATGAAGATGGAAATTCCTGTCGTTGCGCCACAGGACGGCACAGTAGCAAGTATTAACGTATCTGTTGGTGACCCGGTTGAGGCGGGCGCATTACTCGCTACGCTGAACTAGTCGCTTTGATAAATTACTTCAGGAGGTAAAAACATGGCTTATATAGCAAATACGCTGGACAATCTGCTTCATCAGACAGCTTTCGCCAATCTGACATGGGGAAATTATCTGATGATTCTGGTAGCTCTGGTGTTTCTATTTCTGGCTATCCGCTTTGAATTTGAACCGCTTCTTCTGGTTCCGATAGCGTTCGGTATGCTGCTTGTGAATATCTACCCGGATATTATGGCTGAATACGGCGAAGGCGGTATGGGCGGCGGCTTATTGTATTATTTCTATAAACTGGATGAATGGGCAATTCTTCCTTCCCTGATTTTTATGGGCGTCGGCGCGATGACGGATTTCGGTCCCCTGATTGCCAACCCCAAGAGTTTCCTGCTCGGCGCGGCGGCACAGTTTGGTATTTTTGCGGCGTACTTCGGAGCGATTGCGATGGGCTTTAATGATAAAGCAGCGGCTGCAATTTCCATTATCGGCGGCGCGGACGGCCCGACTTCCATTTTCCTTGCAGGCAAACTGCAGCAGACAACGCTGCTCGGCCCGATTGCGGTGGCGGCATATTCCTATATGTCCCTCGTGCCGATTATCCAGCCGCCGATTATGAAACTTCTGACAACGAAGAAGGAAAGACAGATTAAAATGGCGCAGCTGCGTCCCGTTACCAAATTAGAGAAAATTTTGTTCCCTATCGTGGTTACGGTTGTTGTATCTCTGATTCTTCCGACAACGGCGCCCCTTATCGGTATGCTGATGCTCGGTAACCTGTTCAGAGAATCCGGCGTGGTAAGACAGCTGACAGATACGGCTTCCAATGCGCTGATGTACATCGTTGTTATTATTCTCGGTACATCCGTAGGCGCGACGACGAGCGCGGAAGCGTTCTTAAATCTCGATACATTGAAAATCGTATTGCTCGGACTGATTGCGTTCGCATTCGGTACGGCGGCGGGCGTGCTGTTCGGAAAGCTGATGTGCGTACTGACAAAAGGCGCAGTCAATCCGCTGATTGGTTCTGCCGGTGTATCTGCGGTTCCGATGGCGGCCAGAGTTTCCCAGAAAGTCGGCGCGGAAGAAGACCCTACCAATTTCCTGTTAATGCACGCTATGGGACCTAACGTAGCGGGTGTTATTGGTACGGCGGTAGCTGCCGGAACTTTCATGGCGGTATTCGGCGTATTCTAAGGAAAGAAAAAATTCTCCGAAAGAATGGCAGAGCCATTCTTCCCGTAAAAAATTTAAATGGATATATGATAGAAGGAGGAAATAGAAATGGCAGAACAGGCTAAAAAACCGATTGGAATCATGGAAACCATTCTGCGTGATGCGCATCAGTCTCTGATTGCGACGAGAATGCCTACCGAGATGATGCTTCCAATCGTAGAAAAAATGGATAAAGTTGGTTACCATGCGGTAGAATGCTGGGGCGGAGCAACTTTTGACGCATCCCTTCGTTTTCTGAAAGAAGACCCGTGGGACAGACTCAGAAAGTTAAGAGACGGATTCAAAAACACCAAATTACAGATGTTATTCAGAGGCCAGAACATTCTCGGTTACAGACCTTATGCGGATGACGTTGTGGATAGTTTTGTGGAGAAATCCATTGCAAACGGTATTGATATCATTCGTATTTTCGACTGTCTGAATGATTTGCGGAACTTACAGGAAGCGGTTAATGCGACCAACAAAGTAAAAGCAAGAGAAGGCAGGGGCCATGCACAGGTAGCGCTTTCCTATACGCTTGGCGATGCCTATACGATGGAATACTGGATGGATATGGCGAAGAAGATTGAGGAGATGGGCGCGGATTCCATCTGTATCAAGGATATGGCGGGACTGCTCGTTCCTTATAAGGCATCCGAAATGATTTCCGCTATGAAGTCCGCGACGAAACTGCCGATTCAGCTTCATACGCATTATACATCCGGTGTGGCGGGCATGACTTACTTAAAAGCGGTAGAAGCGGGCGTCGATGTTATTGACTGCGCGATTTCTCCTTTTGCAATGGGGACTTCACAGCCGGCGACGGAAGTTATGGTCGAGACCTTCAAGGGTACTCCTTATGATACGGGTTATGACCAGAGTCTTCTTGCAGAAATTGCGGATTATTTCAGACCTTACAGAGACGAGTGCCTTGCAAACGGTCTTCTGAATCCGAGGGTTATGGGCGTTGACATCAAGACCCTTCTGTATCAGGTTCCCGGCGGTATGCTTTCCAACATGGTAAGCCAGCTGAAAGAGCAGAATGCGGAAGACAAGTACTATGACGTATTAAAAGAGATTCCTCAGGTAAGAAAAGATTTGGGCGAGCCGCCGCTCGTTACGCCTTCTTCCCAGATTGTCGGTACACAGGCTGTATTCAATGTATTGATGGGCGAAAGATATAAGATGGCGACCAAAGAAACGAAAGCGGTTCTGCGCGGTGAGTACGGCCAGACAGTTAAGCCGATGAACCAGGAAGTCATTGACAAGGTGATTCCGGGTGAGAAGAGAATTACCTGTCGTCCGGCCGATTTGATTGAGAACGAAATGGATAAGCTGGAAGCGGAAATGAAAGAATGGAAACAACAGGATGAGGACGTACTTTCCTACGCGTTGTTCCCGCAGGTAGCTACCGATTTCTTCAAATATCGTCAGGCACAGCAGGAAAAGGTTGATATGACCCAGGCTGATACGAAAAACGGAGCATATCCGGTATAGCATTTATTAAATTACCAATAAAAGCGTCTCTGTCGAAAAACAGAGACGCTTTTGTATTAGAATAAAACAATATTGACGAACTATTGACTAATATAGTTGCATACAGTATAATATAATACAATCAGATAAAAGTGGCAGAAGATTGCCGGACATTTCAATTTATATAACATAATCATTCTTATATAGAGTATTTTATGAGTTTTCCCGCTCCATTGTATACGCCCATAGAATATATAATGCAGAGACAATTTTTTGTTCTGGTCTGAACATTTTACTATTAACAAGGATTTTATGGGATTGATGCAGGAGGAGAGAGATGGGAAGTAGCTTAAATAAGTATCGTATTAGGGAGCGTCTGGTGCGTGGGTTTATTACCGCAGCCGGGATTCCGGCCGCAGCGGCGGTTGTAGCGCTTATCACGGTCATCGTGGTGGCGAATATTTATGCCGGCGCACTGACTGATTATGGTTTTGCACAGGGGGATGTGGGCAAAACCATGACATATTTTGCGGAAACAAGGTCGGCGCTGCGGGGTGTTATCGGTTATGATGAACAGGACGCTATCGACAGCATGATGGCTGACCATGACAGAAATGTTGAGTTATTTGAAAAGAGTTTTGCGGACCTGGAAACATATATGGTATCCGCAGAAAACAAAGAGATTTACGGAAAGATTGAAACAGAACTGGTTGATTACTGGAAGCTGGAAAGAGAGATTCTGAATCTGGGCGCGACAACGGACCGGTCCATTACGGTTCAGGCCCAGGAGAGGGCAATGACGGAACTGATGCCTTTATTCAACGAGATTTATGACCAGCTGACAGATATCATGGATGTCAAGGTAGAACGCGGAAATACAGTTTCCGGAATTATGACGCTCGTCTGCTTCGGTCTTGTTATTGCGATAGCCGTTATTATTATATTGGCAATGGTATTTTCGACACGGCTCGGAAAGAAGATTGCGGAAGGCATTTCGAAGCCGATGGCGAAACTGGGCGACCGGCTGGAAGAATTTTCCAAGGGCGATTTGTTCAGTCCTTTCCCGGAAGCGGAGACAAAAGACGAAGTGGCGGAAATGATTCAGGCGGCAAACGATATGGCAGAGGCGCTTGAGTTCATTATCTCCGATATGGAATATACGTTGGGTGAAATGGCGGATTCGAATTTCACCGTAAGGTCGAAAGACAGTTCCAGATACATAGGCGATTTCCAGCAGTTATTTGAGGCTTCCAGAAAGCTGAGAAACAATATGATTGAAACGCTGCGTTTTATCGAGGAGTCTTCTATCCAGGTTACGGCGGGTGCAGGAAATCTTGCAGAGACTTCCCAGAGCCTTGCAGAAGGTGCAACGGAACAGGCAAGTGCAGTAGAGGAACTTCAGGCAACAATCATGACGATTACCGAAGCGTCGAAAACTGCGGCGACGAATGCCGAAGAAGCCTATGAACAGTCACAGGAATACGCCGATTTGGCGGATAACAGCAGTACGGATATTAAGGCAATGGTAGAGGCAATGGAGCGCATTAACGATGCCTCTAAGAAAATTGGGAATATTATTTCAGAAATTGAAAGCATCGCTTCCCAGACGAATCTGCTTTCCCTGAACGCTTCGATTGAGGCTGCAAGAGCGGGTGAAGCGGGACGCGGATTTGCCGTTGTAGCGGACCAGATTAGACAGCTTGCGGAACAGAGCAGTAAATCTGCAGTAGATACCAGGACGCTGATAGAGGGAGCTATGCTGGAGGTTGAGAATGGAAATAAAGTAGCGGAACGCGCCGTAGCTTCCATCGAAGTGGTAGTGGATGGAATCAGAAAGGTCGCATCGGCTTCCAAAGACTTAAGTACCGTTTCCGCAAGTCAGGCGGAGACGATGAAAGAGGCAGAAGAAGGAGTTAATCAGATTTCCGATGTTGTCCAGACCAACGCGGCCGTTGCGGAGGAGTCCTCTGCAACCAGTCAGGAGTTGTCTGCTCAGGCGGCTTCTCTGGATGCTCTGATTGCCAAATTTCAGTTGCCGGCCAATCGCTGAGAAGAGATGAACAGATAAAGGAGAGCCTCCGAGTCAGAAATGATGCGGAGGCTTTTGACATAAATACAGGCTGAGGTGCTTTATCACAGAAAATTTTGGAAAGTTTCTAGTTCAAACAAGTTCTGATTCAGGAAATTTCTGAAAGAAATATACTTTACGCTATTGACGTGGGTTACATAATGTGTAATAATAAATGTTATGATAACGCACGTTATAATAAAATATACAAGGGGTGAGGAAGTGCGGTATGGCAAGAAAAGAGACAATTACGAAAACGGATATTTTGAATGCGGCATTTGAAATGACGACAGAGGCTGGTTTTGACCATGTTACGGCGAGAACCCTTGCTGCCAGGGCGGGATGTTCCACGCAGCCTATTTTCAGGGTTTACCGGAACATGGAGGAACTGGGAACAGAATTGTTTGAACGGGTAGTCGCGCATTTTGAAGAATATTATGAGAAGTTTCCGAAAAAGAGCGATACGCCGTTTGTGAATCTCGGATTTGCTTATGTAAAGTTCGCGCAGGATTATCCCAAATTATTCAAACTGTTGTTTGATTCGGAAAATAAATATGGTAAAAGCCTGTATGATATTCTGAACGGAAAAGGCTCCGTTGTGAAAGAAGTCAACAATGCCAGATTTTCCGGATGCAGCAATCCGAGCGTTATGTTTATGAAAATGTGGATTTTTATTCATGGCGCCGCCTGTATGTCACTGACAGGTGATTATGACCTCGACGATGAAGAGACTGTCACACTTCTGGAAGAATCTTATCAGGCTTTTCAGAAAATGTTTTGATGGTATAAAGACAGGAAAGGATAGTAGATGGCTGCGTTGGAGAATCGTTACGATATCATTACCAGAATCAATCAGTATTATGGAAAAATGAGCAAGGGGCAGAAAACGATTGCGAGTTTTATTTATGACCATTATGACCAGGCTGTTTTTATGACGGCGGCAAAACTTGGCGATACGGTGGGAGTCAGCGAATCTACGGTTGTGCGTTTTGCTTCATACATCGGTTACAGCGGTTACCCGGAGTTTCAAAAAGATTTGGAAGAATGGGTCCAGAATAAAATCAATTCGGTGCAGAAGATTGATGCGAAATACGGGAGAAGCACGCAGTCAGAAATAGTGACATCCGTTTTGAATGCTGATATTGAAAAAATAACAGATACTATTGATAATCTCGACCCGGCGGCTTTTGAAACGGCGGTCGATACGATTCTGGGAGCCAGAAATATTTACATTATGGGAATCCGAAGCTGTGCGCCTTTGGCGGATTTCCTTCATTTTTATCTGAATATGATTCGCGGAAACGTTATATTGCTCAGAACCACAAGTGTGTCTGAGACCTTTGAACAGATGATTCGGATTGACGAAAACGACGCGATGATTGGTATCAGTTTTCCGCGGTATTCCATGCGCACCCTGAAGGCAATGGAATTTGCCAATGACAGAAACGCCAAAGTCATTGCGATTACCGATACGGTGCATTCTCCCATGAATCTTTATTCTTCCTGTAACCTGTTAGCGAGAAGCGATATGGTTTCCATCGTGGATTCTCTTGTGGCTCCTTTAAGCCTGATTAATGCGCTTGTTGTTGCAATGTGCTTAAAGCGGCCGGGCGATGTCACAAAGAACCTGAAAGAACTGGAAAATGCCTGGAATAATTATCAGGTATATCTGAATGACGAAATTAACTTTATCGATGAAGAGTCGATGTTACATTATCCTTTGCGGAAAGAAGACGCATGAGCAGAGTGATTGTTGTGGGCGGCGGCGCCGCCGGAATGATGGCCGCCATCAGCGCGGCAGAGCAGGGGCACCAGGTGCTTTTGCTGGAACAGAATGAAAAGACCGGCAAGAAACTTTTTATTACGGGAAAAGGCAGATGCAACGTGACGAATGCCTGTGATAAGGATAAGCTGTTTGAGGCTGTCGTTTCCAATCCTAAATTTTTGTACAGCGCTTTTAACGGATTTGACAACAGACAGCTTATGACCATGCTGGAAGAGGTCGGCTGTCCGTTAAAGATTGAGAGGGGAGAGCGGGTTTTTCCCGTTTCCGACCACTCTTCGGATATTCTTGCGGCATTCCAGCGTATGTTAAGAAAAAAACGGGTGGAAGTCAGCCTGCACACAAAAGTACAGGGACTTCTGACAGAGTCATTTTCCATCCGCGGCGTGCGGCTGGCGGACGGAACAGAAGAGCGGGCGGATGCGGTTATTCTTGCGACGGGCGGGTATTCTTATCCCTCCACCGGTTCGACGGGAGACGGACACCGCATGGCCGAAGAAGCCGGGCATACGGTGAAAAACTGTGTCCCGGCCTTAGTGTCTTTAACCGTTTCTGAAGACTGGTGTAAACAACTTCAGGGACTGTCCTTAAAAAACATCGCGTTGACAATGCTGGATGGGAAGAAAAAACGATATGAAGGCTTTGGCGAAATGCTTTTTACCCACTTTGGCGTCAGCGGGCCTCTCATATTGAGCGCCAGCAGTTTTTACGGAAGATGCAAAAACAAAGAAGCGGTTTTGCTGGAGCTGGATTTAAAGCCGGCGTTGTCGGAGGAACAGCTGGATAAACGAATTTTGCGGGATTTTGAAGATAATCAGAATAGACAATTCAAAAATTCTTTAAACGGCCTTTATCCGTCGAAACTTGTGACGGTTATGACGGAGTTGTCCGGTATTGCGCCGGAGAAAAAAGTTCATGAGATTACAAGAGAAGAAAGAAAGGGACTGGTGGAGCTTACGAAGCATTTTCCTCTTCATGTGACGGGGACGGGGGACTGGACGGAAGCGGTTATCACCCAGGGCGGGATTGTTGTCAAAGAGGTGAATCCTTCTACGATGGAATCAAAACTGGTAAAAGGACTGTATTTTGCCGGAGAGATATTGGACGTGGATGCGCTGACGGGAGGCTTTAATCTGCAGATTGCCTGGTCAACCGGGTATCTTGCGGGGAGGAGCATTCGTTGAAGGTCTGCCGGAGCGGACAGATGCCCAAAATTCTTACTGATTAAAATGCCGCGTACGCGGCGGAATGGGAGTAAACATGGGATATAATATTGCGATAGACGGGCCTGCCGGAGCCGGGAAGAGTACGATTGCCAAAATAGCGGCAAAGGAACTGGGCTTTATCTATGTAGATACCGGTGCGATGTACCGGGCGATGGGAATTTTTCTGATGCGGGAGGGCGTGGACGCGGCGGATGCTGATGCCATCAGCGCCAAATG
The DNA here is from genome assembly GCA_910578715.1 of uncultured Lachnospiraceae bacterium. Classification (GTDB taxonomy): domain Bacteria; phylum Bacillota; class Clostridia; order Lachnospirales; family Lachnospiraceae; genus UBA3282. Next base: position 63,854 of record CAJTRL010000015.1, read on the forward strand.
CCGGGAAGCGGATATTACGATTCGTTATGAAAACGGAGAACAGGTCGTTTATCTGAACGGGGAAAATGTGAACGGCGTTATCCGGACGGAAGAAGCGGGCACAATGGCGTCTCTCACCAGCAAAAATCCCGATGTCAGAAAAAAACTTGTGGAACTGCAGCAGAAACTGGCGGCGGATGCGGATGTGGTAATGGACGGCCGGGATATCGGAACATGTGTTCTGCCAGACGCCCAGGTAAAAGTCTATCTGACGGCCAGCAGCGCAGTGCGGGCAAAACGGCGGTATCTGGAACTGACGGCCAAAGGGACGGACTGCGATATTGAGACGATAGAAGCGGATATTATCGAACGCGACAGACAGGATATGACGAGGGAAATATCCCCGCTTGTCCAGGCCGAAGATGCCGTACTGATTGATTCTTCCGAAATGACGGTCGAGGAAGTGGCGGAGCGGATTATGTCGCTTGTAAAAGGGCATACAAAGTAAGACGGGAGAATTGGCATGGAAGTTATTTTAGCCGAAAAGGCCGGGTTCTGTTTTGGAGTAAAAAGGGCGGTAGATACCGTTTATGAACAGGCCGGAACGGGCGGAAGCATTTATACATACGGCCCGATTATACATAACGAAGAGGTGGTAAAAGACCTGGAAAAAAAAGGCGTGCGGGTAATCGCATCGCCGGAGGAGCTTCACGGAATCACAGAGGGGACGGTAGTCATCCGTTCCCACGGCGTATCGGAAGAAATCTGCCGTAAGATAGAGGAACAGGGGCTGAAATGCGTCGATGCCACCTGTCCATTTGTCAAAAAAATTCATGATACGGTGAACAAAGAGAGCGCGGCGGGGCGGCAGATTGTCGTTATCGGTAACGCGGGACACCCGGAAGTGGAAGGGATTCTTGGCTGGTGCAAAACGCCGGCAATCGTGATAGAATCGGAAGAAGAGGCGCGTAATTTCCGCTATGAAGGTGACAAAAAGCTGTGCATTGTATCGCAGACGACATATAACTACAATAAATTTCAAGATATAGTTGAAATTTTTGAACAAAAAGGTTACAATGGTATTGTTGTGAATACTATATGTAACGCAACGGAAGTAAGACAGACCGAAGCAAGAAAGATAGCATCTCAGGTTGATGTGATGATAGTAATAGGTGGAAATCACAGTTCCAATACGCAGAAATTGTATGAAATCTGTAAGCAGGAGTGTGAGAACACATATTTTATACAGACATTGGATGACTTACATTTAGAGTTACCTGAATCTGTCCGGCTGGTAGGTATTACAGCAGGGGCATCCACCCCGAACAATATTATTGAGGAGGTTCAAAATTATGTCAGAATTAACTTTTGAACAAATGTTAGAGGAGTCTTTAAAGACAATACACACAGGGGAGGTCGTTGAAGGTACAGTCATTGATGTGAAACCAGAAGAGATTGTTCTCAACATCGGATATAAATCAGATGGTATCCTGACAAGAAACGAGTATACGAATGAACCAAACGTAGATTTAACGACAGTTGTAAAACCCGGTGACACAATGGAAGTGAAAGTGCTGAAGGTAAATGACGGAGAGGGACAGGTTCTTCTCACCTATAAACGCCTTGCGGCAGACAGAGGTAATAAGAGAATTGAAGAAGCATATAATAATAAAGAAGTGCTGACAGCCAAAGTTGCCCAGGTGCTGGAAGGCGGCCTGAGTGTTGTTGTTGAGGAAGTCAGAATCTTTATTCCGGCAAGCCTTGTGTCAGACAGTTATGAGAAAGACCTGAATAAATATGCGGGACAGGAGATTCAGTTTGTTATCAGCGAGTACAATCCTAAGAGAAGACGTTATATCGGCGACCGCAAACAGCTGCTTCTGGCTGAGAAAGCGGAACTGCAGAAGAAACTTTTTGAAAGCATCAAAGAGGGCGATACAATAGAGGGTGTCGTAAAGAACGTGACGGATTTTGGCGCATTCATCGATTTGGGCGGCGCAGACGGTCTGCTTCATATTTCCGAAATGTCCTGGGGCAGAGTAGAAAATCCGAAGAAAGTATTCAAGGTAGGCGACAAGCTGAAAGTTCTGATTAAAGAGATTTCCGGGACGAAGGTAGCGCTCAGCCTGAAATTTGAAGATTCCAATCCGTGGAAGGATGCGGCGGAAAAATATGCGGCGGGCAATATCGTGACCGGTAAAGTAGCAAGAATGACGGATTTTGGTGCGTTCATTGAGCTGGAATCGGGAATTGATGCGCTGCTTCATGTTTCACAAATTTCCAAAGAACATATTGACAAACCTTCGGATGTCCTGAAGGTGGGTGAGGAAGTGACCGCAAAAGTGGTTGATTTCAATGAAGCGGATAAGAAAATAAGCCTGAGTATTAAGGCGATGCTCGCTCCTGAACCAAAAGAGGCTGAAGAAGAGGATGCGGATGTTGTGTCCGTAGACATTGATTCTGTCATTGCAGGCGAAAACGAAGATAACGAATAACAGAAAGTATTTTCATAAAAATAAGAGAGTGAGAATCGTATATGGCATATGATTATGAATACTTCAAAAAAGCAGTTTTGGATTTGACCAAAATTGATTTGGACGCTTACAAAGAAAAACAGATGAAGCGCCGTATTGATACTTTGATTGCCAAGAATAAGATTACCGGCTACGATAATTATGTTGCAGCGCTCAAAAAAGATAGCCGGATGTTTGAGGAATTTGTTAATTATCTGACGATTAATGTTTCCGAATTTTACCGTAATCCGGAACAATGGCAGATTATGGACAGGGAAATCATCCCGGATTTAATCAAGAGATTCGGAAAGAACCTAAAAATCTGGAGCGCAGCCTGTTCGACCGGCGACGAGCCTTATTCTCTGGTTATGGCATTGTCGAGGCATCTTCCGCTGAACCAGATTAAAATCTATGCGACGGATTTGGACAAACAGGTTATCGCGAAGGCGAAAACGGGTCTGTATGTTGAGAAGAGCATTGCCAGCGTACCTGATGACTTTAAAAAGAAATATTTTACAAAGGTAGGTCCTTCTTATCAGATTTCCAACGAAATTAAGTCGCGTGTGGAGTTTAAGGAACATAACCTGTTAAAAGATACTTATCCGACGGATTATCATTTGATTGTCTGCCGTAACGTTCTGATTTATTTTACGGAAGAAGCGAAGGATGAAGTGTTCCGTAAGTTCCAGAGAAGTCTGAAATCAGGCGGATTCCTTTTCATTGGAAGCACGGAACAGATTATCAATCATAAAGAAATCGGATTTGAACGTAGAAATTCGTTTTTCTATGAGAAGCCCTAATATTATAAAAATGAAGCGCAGACCTGACGGTTTGCGCTTTTTCATTTTTATATAGGAGCGTTCTATTTTTCTTACGGCATTTTCTCGGTCTGCATTTTTTTAGATGCCCGCCATCTTATGCAGCAGATACGCCGCGTACATGGAAAAAAGCTCCCGGTCTTTTTTTCGTTCTTCCGTCAGTTCAAAGAACAATTCTTTGCTCTTGTAATCCCGCTTGAAAAACGGCTCTATCTGTACGTCCCACTGGGGAAGATAGGTGGAAAATTTTCGTGTGTAGCATGTTGCGGCCGTCGCCTGTACGCGGTATGTTTTGTCCACAAAGGAAGAGACGGATTTGTGAATTGCCGTATCTTCTGCGGGCAGATAGTAGTAATCTTTATAGTTGGAATAAAAATATTTCAGCTCTTCCTCGTAAACAGGGACTTTCAGCATGCCTTCGCCCCCTTCGCCGGAAAAGCAGCACCCGTTGGAAACGACGGAAACCGGACGGGGAATGACACAGGGAAAGGCCAGCTTCATATGAAGCATCTGGCGACTGGAGCCGTTGTCCGGGTAAGAGGCTGCCTGTACTTTTTTGACTTTGATTTCTTTGTTAAACAGGTCGTGATAGGAAAGAAGCGGCAGGAGCTGCAGCATGCCTTTCATATCGTCGCTGTTGTGCAGAATCAGCAGTTTATAGAGATAATCCGTCGGGTTTTTCACATAGGTGTGGTAAATGTTGATGAGCTGGCCGCCGTTGTATTTGTCTTTCCTGTCGATGCCTAGAAAGTTTTCCAGCGTTTTCTGCTTGCAGTTCGGCGTATTCAGGAAAAACTTGTACGGTGAAATCCGCCGGTACAAATCGAGTCCTTTAAAGTCGTCGAAATGGTAAGAAAGCCCGTACTGACCGCATTTCTGCAGTACATAAGGTAAATCAAAATTGTTGCCGTTAAAGTGCACCAGATGCGTGTAAGAAGAAGCAAAGGTAAAAAACGTTTCCAGAACATCACGTTCTTCTTCATAATAGTCGGCAAACCATTGTTTTATATACCATTCGCCGCCTGAATAATAAGCGGAGCCGATTAGGTAGAGACTGGAATTTTTAGCAGTAAATCCGGTCGTCTCGATGTCGAAAAAAAGAATTTTGTCGAGCGGGGCGATTTGTTCCAGAGGGTAGCCGATGATAAAATTTTCCAGTTTTTTCTTTTCGATACGCATAGGTGTTCACTTCCGTTTTGGGTTGGGATGTTTTAGTTTACGAAGACTCGCAAACACGCGCTTGTAGCGCTTTATGTCCGCTTTCAGCGGACGTTTGCTCGTTAATCCATGCAAGAAAAACAAATGTCTGCTTCGTGTTGTTTGTTTTTCCCTTAGTTTGTGTAGACTCGCAAACACGCGCTTGCAGCGCTTTATGTCCGATTACATCGGACGTTTGCTCGTTAATGACTGCAGAAAAACAAATGCCGCTTCGCGTCGCTTGTTTTGCCCTTAGTTTGTGAAGACTCGCAAACTCGCGCTTGCAGCGCTTTATGTCCGCTTGCAGCGGACGTTTGCTCGTTAATCCATACAAGAAAAACAAATGTCTGCTTCGCAGCCGCT
>CAJTRL010000016.1 GCA_910578715.1 uncultured Lachnospiraceae bacterium
GATCTAATGAGTATGGCAGTACAGACAAACTATAATTTTGGCTTTTCAAAGGGAGTTGCAGGTGGACTGTTTGATTTATCTGCTCATGAAGATACTGGAATGCTTTCCATATACAGCATATCTTTGCAAAGGTCAATCTGGTTTTCCCAGTGTACAGAACTATCCACGTCATCATCAATATTCCATGCAATATTTCCGACGTCGTTTATGAAAACACCATAAAATTTTTCTTTATTTTTTAATACGCTAAAAATTCCGTTTAATTCATTCCTCATGTCATATTTCCGCTTTTCTCCATTATCAAAGGTAAGCAGTAATATATAATTTTCAAGTGGTTTTACTTCTTTGATTTTTCTTGGATTAGTAAAATATTCTTTTAGTTTATTTTCCATGATATAAATTCTAATTCCTCTAAATGTGCATATAATTGGCATTATTTTTCTCGCTCCCTGTATTCATCAATCGACTTTTTTATAAATCTGTTCTTCGTTCTTGAGGATTCAAACTTTATCGAAAAATTTATTCAACTTGACATTATTATCTAATATTGTCCTGAACTATCTATAAAATATAACACAATAGCAAAAGTTATAGCAAGTAAAAATAAAAGATAATTAACTTGATAATTGTTTTTTACACGCCGGAAATTTCTATAAAAATTCATTATTTTTTTAATAATATATATTGACAAATAATATTATATATCATATAGTATCAGTAACAACAATATTATATGATATATAATATTATATAGAAATATAACAAAACAGTTATAATGTTTGAATTTGAACGTCTGCTAAAGCAGACAAATAGGAGCAGGGTTGAAAATTAGAAATTTTCAACTATTGAATTTGAATGTCTGCTAAAGCAGACGGATGGGTGTATTTATGAAATGTGTGAGAAGAGGGAAAGGAGGATATCGCATGGTATTTAATACGGGCGCCGCTCTGCTGGATGCAATCGTGCTGGCAGTTGTATCGAGCGAAGCGGAAGGAACCTATGGATATAAGATAACACAGGAAGTACGACAGGTTATAGAGATTTCCGAGTCCACATTATATCCGGTGCTTCGAAGGCTGCAAAAGGATGAGTGCCTCGAAGTATACGATATGGAGTGCGCCGGTCGTAACAGACGTTATTACAAAGTGACGGAGAAAGGGAGCGCACAGCTTAATCTGTATATCGGCGAATGGTATCGGTATTCTGCAAAGCTGAACAGTATTTTTGAGGGAGGATTAAAGCAATGAACAGAGCGGATTTTATGAAGAATCTGGCGGAATTGTTAGCGGATATGGCACCGGCGGAAAGGGAAGAAGCAATACAGTATTATAACGATTATTTTGACGATGCGGGAGAAGAAAACGAGCAGAGCGTCATTGAATCCCTCGGAACGCCCGAGCAGCTTGCCGGGACAATTAAAGCCGGGCTTTTTGACGGCGGCAGCGCCGGAGAATTTACAGAAAAAGGATTTTCGGGATATGAACAGAAGAAAACCGACGAGGTGCTGGATATAAATCATGCCGGCGAAAGCCGTCAGGAGGAAGAGCCGGCCGGCCGGTCCGAAAGCGGAGGGCAGCAGTTTACAAGGGAAAACGGTTATGGCTACGGGGCGGAAAACACCGCATATGAAAGCACTGATTATAATAACAACAGTTACGGCAATGTTGGAAACGGAAATACGAGTTATAACACCACAAGTTATGAAAACAACAGTTATGGAAACAACAGTTATGGAAACACTGGACAGAGCCAGGAGAAAAGAGCAGAAAAACAGAAAATGTCGGGCGGCATGATTGCGCTAATCGTTGTTTTGTGTATTCTGGCAAGCCCTTTTCTGCTCGGCATCGGCGGCGGTGCGCTTGGCGTTATCCTGGGGCTGCTTGGCGCTCTTATCGGTATTCTTGCGACGGTTGCTGTCGTAGCGGTCGTTCTGCTGGTAGTGGGTATCCTGTTGTTCATATTTGGAATCACGATGTTATTCGGAACGCCTTTAGGCGGTCTGTGTATGATGGGTGCGGCACTGGTATGTCTGGCAGTCGGCCTGTGTTTCTTATGTCTCACCGTGGCTATCTGCGGAATGCTGCTTCCGGCCTTTTTCCGGGGCATTGTTAAACTGATACAGAGTATCTTTCATATAGGAGGGGCAAGAGCATGAAAAAGTTTATGAAAGGATGTTTGATTACGGCGCTTATATTGTTTGTCTTTGGTGTTGTTTTGTACGGTGTCTTCGGCGTGCTTGGCGGTTTTGGCCAGTTAAAGGCCATGAACGGGCAGGCGTTCAATTTGTGGGGACATCAAATGCGGCTGGCATACAGTGGATATGGAACCTGGTATATAACGGACGGAGATTCGGATGAGAAAGTCTTTGACTGGCCGGAGGGCGGAAACAGCATCGAAGACAGTGAAAAAGAAAAGACCGAATACAACGCTTCCGATATCCGGAATCTGGAAATCGAATGCGGCGGCAATAACCTGGTTATCCAGGAATCGGAGGACGATTATATCTGGGTTGCCAGAGAATCCGACGCCTGGCCGGTCAGATATAAGTTACAGGGAGGCACTTTCAGCCTTTATAGTGAAAAAAACTGGCGATGGTGGGATAGCTGGCGCTGGGGCGAGCGGACACAAAGAACCGTGTATCTGTATCTTCCCAAAGGCATGACGCTGGATTCTATCGACCTGGAAATCGGTGCGGGGGCGCTGGACTGCATGGCTTTGGAAGCGGACGAAATCGATGTGGAAGTGGATGCGGGAGCAGCTGTTATGCAAAGCCTGAAAGGAAAGGAAGTCGAGCTTCATGTGAATGCCGGGGGAATGGAGGTCAGCGAGGTTACGGCAGAAGAGCTTTCTGCGGAGACCGGAGCCGGTTCTCTTGTTATTGGGAATTTTTCGGCGGATGAGATTTCACTGAATGCGTCCGCGGGCAGTCTGGAAGCCGACGGAAAGATTGGAAGAAATGCCGATATCGAATGCGGTGCGGGTACGATTAGCATGAACTTACAGGGGGCGGAAACGGATTACGATTACGAACTGGAATGCTCCATCGGAGAAATCTGCATAGGCGGAAACGAATACAGCGGTCTTAGCAGCGAAAAGACAATCAGGAACGGCGGCCGAGGTGTGCTGGATGTAGAATGTTCCGTTGGCAATATCATAATTAACTTTGCAGAATAATATCTGCCAAAACAGACAGTTGTGCCGCTCATGCGGCGGAAAAGGAGGAAATATGAATAACGATTACAGAAAACTGACACGTTCCAGAGAGAACAGAACGATATGCGGCGTATGCGGCGGACTGGGAGAATATCTGAATATCGACCCGACAGTTATCAGAATTATATGGGTGATATTTTCGCTGGCCGGATGCGGAACCGGAGTGCTCCTCTATTTTATAGCGGCGGCGCTCATACCGGAAAAGATGGATTGATACAACCGCATGCAGTTTTTTTGAAAAGAGTATATTAGAAAAAATTATTTAAGTAAGAGCCGCGTAGGATTCCCTTTGCGGCTCTTTTTCGTGTCTGCACCAAATTTTTCTGCACCCAATCTTTTTATCTTGCCCTGGCAGGCGCCTTTGACAGCCCTTTTGTTCCGATTTCAAAGAAAAACCCGGATTTTTTCAAAACAGGCCGGAGCGCCATATAAATAACAACTGATACGATTGTGGAAGTCACGGCGTTTATTGCAGTGGATGTAATATTCCAGGCGAGAATCAGCTCCGCGGCGGGTTTTCCGAGAATCAGCAGTTTATAATAATAGCCAACGAGCGGGTCGAAAATCACGTTAAAGAGCAGTCCGCCGACCGTTGCGGAAATCGTCCAGAAAAGGACTTTTTTTTCGTCTTTTTCCGTTGAAATATGTCCGATTTTGTGGGCAATCAGTCCTGTAATCAGTCCGATGCAGAATTTCAGGATAAAAGTTTTTGGCGCGTAAAGGATATAGACAGGGTCTAACAGGTCGCCTATGGTCATACCGACTGCCCCGCCGAGGCCGCCGTAAACGCCTCCGAGCAGCAGTGCGCCGATAACGCAGACCGCATTGCCGAGATGAACCGATGTAGCGTCTCCGCCGGGCAGAGGAATTTTTATCTGCAAAAAGGTAAATACAACATAGGACAGGGCGGCAAACAATCCCGTCAGGACAATTTTTTGAAGGTTTGTACTTTTCATAAGAATCACCATTCCTTTCTGTTTCATAAGATGATTCCCATTATATGACAATGTGGCATTGTGAAAAGTGCCAATTTAAGTTTTTTTTGAAATACCAGAAAGTTTCCGCAAAAAATTACTGAAAATAATTGACAGAGCCAAAATATCTGTTTAAAATAATTAACAAGTTAAATGTTAAGATGTTAAATATAAACATGTTAAATATAAACATGCTAAGTATCAAAAGGAAAATTGAAAAAGGAGGTATTGCTATCATGACAAATTCCTATCAGACAACAGCAGACCTTTTCAGACGGACGGACTTCATGCTGCGCCGCTGTATCGAGAAAAAGCTGCGTACGCTGGATGAGGAAATATACCGAAGCCAGCATCGTCTGCTGATGCACCTGGGAAAGGAGCCGGACTGCTCCCAGAACGAGCTGGCGGCCAGGCTGGATATTTCTCCGGCGGCGGTGGCGGTGTCCTTGAATAAACTGGAAAAAGGAGGATATATCGAGCGAAAGACCAATTCGGACGACCATCGCAGCAACCGGGTGGCGGTTACGGAAAAGGGAGAACGGATTATCCGCGGCAGCATCCGGTTTTTTGAGGAAATAGACTGTGGAATGTTCGACGGATTTTCTCAGGAAGAGATGGAGCAGTTTCGTCTCTTTCTGGAAAAAGCACATCGGAATCTGAGTAAGATGCAGAGGGAAGCAGAGCCGAAGAAAGAAGCGGAGGCACGGAGGGAAGCAGAGCCGCAGAAGGAAGCGGAGGCACGGAGGGAAGCGGAGCCGCAGAAGGAAGCGGAGGCACGGAGGGAAGCGGAGCCGCAGAAGGCAGCAGAAGACACGGGAAAGGAGCTTTCGGAATGAAACGATATGGAAAATACATAAAGCCGTATTTGTGGGCTTTTATTCTGGGCCCGGTGATGATGATTGTGGAGGTGGTCGGCGAGGTCATGCTGCCCGCGATGATGGCGGATATCATCAACGTGGGGGCGGCGAACCGTGATGTCGGTTATATTCTTGTCAAAGGGCTTGCGATGGTGGCGATGGCTTTTGTTATGATGGCGGGAGGAATCGGCGGCGCTTATTTTGCGGTGAAGGCGGCGATGTACTTCGGACGGGATTTGCGTAAAGACCTGTTTCGGAAAGTGCAGCAGTTTTCGTTTGCCAATATTGACAGCTTCAGCACGGGCTCCCTCGTGACGCGGCTGACGAACGACATTACCCAGATGCAGAATCTGATTATGATGGGGCTTCGCATGATGCTGCGCGCGCCGGGCATGTTAATCGGGGCCGTTATTATGGCATTTACGATGAACGCGTCTCTGGCGGTCATTATCCTGATTGTGGCGCCGGTTCTGGCGATAGCCATCGGCACGATTATCCGCATCGCTTTTCCGAGATTTGAACGGATGCAGAAAAAATTGGATAAACTCAATTCCAATATTCAGGAGGTTCTGACCAATGTCCGGGTCATCAAATCTTTTGTGCGGGGGGATTATGAAGAAAAACGCTTCGCGGAAGCGAACGAGGGATTGAAAAAATCCAGTCTGGATGCGTTCAGGGTCGTTATCATCCAGATGCCGATTATGACCTTTGCCATGAACGTGACGGTTATCGCCGTCGTATGGTTTGGCGGGAACCAGATTTTAAACGGCGCGATGCCGGTCGGCGACCTGACAGCGTTCACCACTTATATAACGCAGATTCTGATGTCGCTGATGATGCTTGCGATGGTGCTTCTGCAAAGCTCCAGAGCGGTTGCTTCTTCTAAGCGGATTGGCGAAGTGCTGGATACGGAAGTGGATTTGACCGACGAGACGGCGGCCCATAAGGAAGCCGTGGTCCGGGAAGGAAAAATCGAATTTCGGAATGTTTCTTTCCGTTATTACAAAAAGAATCAGGAAAAAGTGCTGGACGATATCAGCTTTACGATAAAACCCGGACAGACGGTGGGGATTATCGGTTCCACCGGCTCCGGCAAAACTACGCTGGTGCAGATGATTCCGAGACTCTACGACGTGGACGCGGGGGCGGTGTTTGTGGACGGCGTGGACGTCAGAGACTATTCCCTGAAAAATCTGCGGAACGGCGTAAGCATGGTGCTTCAGAAAAATGTGCTTTTTTCCGGTACGATTCTGGAAAATCTGCAATGGGGGGATGAACATGCCGGGGAAACGGAAGTGAAAAATGCCGCGATTGCGGCACAGGCGGATGCTTTTGTCAGCCAGTTCCCGGAAGGGTACGAAACGGAGCTCGGACAGGGCGGCGTGAATGTATCGGGCGGCCAGAAACAGCGGCTCTGCATCGCAAGAGCCCTGCTGAAAAAGCCGAAGATTCTGATTCTGGACGACAGCACCAGCGCGGTCGATACGGCGACGGAAGCCAGAATACGGGAGAGCTTCCATACGACGCTGCGGCATACTACGAAGCTGATAATTGCGCAGCGCATCAGTTCCGTAATGGATGCGGATATGATTCTGGTCATGGAAGAAGGAAAAATCGTGGGGATGGGCAGTCATGAAGAACTGCTCGCTTCCTGTGACGCATATCAGGAAATCTACGATTCCCAGATGGACAGGGAGGTGGGCGCATGATGGCAGAAAAACAGAGCGTTTCAAATGAAATTCAAAGGGAGTCGAAGAATCCCGGGCAGCCTGGGCCTGGACAGGAAGGAAAAGAAACAAGTGTTATTAAAATCAAAAACCCGGAAGACTTACGCATAGAGCGTCTGCAGAAAAAATATGGAAGAAGCTCTGCCGGACCGGAGGGCGGGAAAGGCCCCGGAGCGGACAGAGGGCCCGGCCCGGGCAGACGCGGACCGGGAGGCGGTCCGGGAATGCCGGGGCCGCGGGGGCGAGGCGCGGGAATGCCCTTTGCGAAGCCGCAGAATGCGGGAAAAACAATCGGACGGCTTTTTTCCTATATCGGAGAAGACAAGTGGAAGATGGTTGTTTTCATTTTCTGCATTATCCTTTATACGGCGGCAAATCTGACAGGCTCTTATCTGCTCCGGCCGATTATCAATAATCTGGTATACGAGGATGGGGGCCGGACGACGCTCTTCCACTCGCTGATTCTGATGGGATGTATCTATGCGGTCGGCATTGTGGCGCAGTATCTGCAGTCCAGAATTATGATTGCCGTTTCCCAGAACGCTTTACAGAAGCTGCGGGACGATTTGTTTCGTAAGCTGGGAAAACTTCCGGTCAGATTTTATGATACGAACAATCACGGGGATATCATGAGCCGTTTTACCAATGACGTGGACGCCGTAGGGGAAATGCTGAACAATACGATAAATCAGCTGATTTCCGGGGCTATTAATATTGTTGGGACGTTTGCGCTGATGCTGTATACGAATATCTGGCTCACTATAATAACGGTCGTTATGGCTCCGCTGATGATACGGGCGGGCCAGGCGGTGGCCGGAAGAAGCCGGAAATACTATAAACAGCAGCAGGCGGCGCTCGGCACGCTGAACGGTTATATCGAAGAGAGCGTTACCGGGCAGAAAGTTGTCAAAGTCTTCTGCCATGAAGATATCGCGGAAGAGGAATTTTCCTATCTGAACGATGACTTATGCAAAAAACAGATAAACGCACAGTTTTTTGGCGGTATCATGGGGCCTGTCATGGGCAACCTAAGTCAGGTCAGCTATTCTCTGACAGCCTGTATCGGCGGCATTTTGTGCGTGCTGAAAGGGTTTGACCTGGGAGGGCTTACGATTTTTGTCAATTATTCCAGACAGTTCAGCCGTCCGATTAACGAAATTTCCATGCAGGTCAATACCATTTTTTCCGCCCTTGCGGGTGCGGAGCGTGTCTTTGATGTGATGGACGAAGCGCCGGAGGATGCGGACGCGCCGGAAGCCGTTTCAATCGTGGAAAAAGACGGAAGGCTTGTGTTCCAGGTTCCTGCTTCCAACCGGGATTATAAGGACAAAGACGGCATGGAAGTCAGGGGAGCCGTGACGGTGGAGCATATCACCTTCGGTTATGTGCCGGAAAAGACAATTTTAAAAGATGTGTCGCTGTATGCGAAACCGGGACAGAAGATTGCTTTTGTGGGCTCAACGGGCGCGGGTAAAACGACGATAACAAACCTGATTAATCGTTTTTACGATATAGAGGAAGGAAGAATCCTGATAGACGGCGTCGATATCAGAGCCATCCGGCGGGATGACCTGAGAAAAAATATCGCGATGGTTTTACAGGACACGCATCTTTTTACCGGAACTGTCAGAGATAACATCCGTTATGGAAGGCTGGACGCGAGCGATGCGGAAGTGGAAGAGGCGGCGAGAATGGCCAGTGCGCACTCCTTTATCATGCGTCTGGAACACGGCTATGATACGATGTTAGAGGGGGACGGCGCCAATTTGAGCCAGGGCCAGCGGCAGCTTCTGAATATTGCAAGGGCCGCCATTTCCAAAGCGCCGGTTCTGATTCTCGATGAAGCGACGAGCTCCGTCGATACGAGGACGGAGAAACATATTGAGCATGGGATGGACCGGTTAATGGCGAGCCGCACAACGCTTGTGATTGCCCATCGGCTCTCTACGGTGCGCAATGCCAACGCGATTATGGTATTGGAGAACGGCGAGATTATCGAGCGCGGAGACCATGACGATTTGCTGGCGCTGCATGGGCGTTATTACAGCCTTTATACAGGGGCGAGTGAACTGGATTAGGGATGAAGGAGAGGAAGGATGCCTTTTATGGGGCATCCTTTTTTGTCCGTGTTCCGATGCCCGTTTATACAGGTCCTGTGCAAATATTATGCACATCTAATAAAAACGTTTTTATTTAAGGCTAAAAAAGAGAAGATTTATTGTGCATATTTTACTAAAATCAAAGAAATACAGTTTTCATATTGACAAAATAACCATTGGATAATAGTATTTAAGGCAAGAAATAAAAACGTTTTTATTTTTAATATGTCAAGAAAGTGAGAGAATTTGGGGACAGGAGGGCGTATGGAGAAGCGTATGAAATTACTGCCGGAATGCAACAGATTTCTGGACAGAGAAATTGCTGGCAGAAAAGCGGGCGTTCTGGTTACGGCTATCGTAAGTTTTATCAATATCTTGTTGTTATTTCCTTTTTTCGGATGGGTGAATGTAGTGAATATACCCAGGCTGTTTGCCGGGCTTGGCATTACGAAGGAAGAGGCGGGAAACTTGTTTACGAGTTACAGTGTTCTGAATCTGTTGTCATTTGTACAGGAATCCGGGGAAGGACGAATCGGGCTGTATGCGATGATTCTTCTGGTAATTGCGGCGGCGGTCATTTTCTTTAATGTGGCGTATGTCGTAAGGGTTGTGCTGGACCGGAAAGGAAAAAAGGGAAATCTGAGTCTTTATGCGACCGGGCGGACTGCGATGCTGTTTGAGATTATTTTAACAGGGGCAGCGATTGGATATGTGATTTTTTCCAATAGCAAATTTGGAATGAAGGGTTTTGCTGCATCGCCAATCGTATACATATTGTTTATTTTGTCGGTTATTTCCTATCTGGCAGTTAAGGTGATGGAAGCGGAGGAAAGAGCGCTTTACAGAGAACATGGAATGCTGAAGGAAATCAAAAAGAACTGGGTATTGTTTATTATGCTGCTTCCGACCTTCATCTATTTTATGATTAACAATTATCTGCCTATGGTCGGCGTATATTATGCCTTTACGAATTTTAATTTCAGGGATGGCCTCTGGGGAAGTCCTTTTATAGGATTTAAAAATTTTGAGTTCCTGTTAAAGGCCGATTTGTTCCGGCTTACCAGAAATACGATTTTGTATAATCTGGTGTTTATCGGTATTGGAAATATTCTGCAGATTGTTTTTGCGATATTTGTAAGTCAGGTAACGGTAAAGTGGTTCAAGAAAACGACACAGACGCTGATGTTCATGCCGTATTTTGTATCTTTCGTTATTCTGAAAGTATTGGTCTACAATATTTTTGAATATCAGTACGGCCTGATTAACAATTTCGTTACCTCCCTGGGCGGCGGGCGGATAGACTTCTATAATACGCCTTCTTACTGGCCGCTGCTGATTACTTTGTTTTACCTCTGGAAAAACATCGGCTACGGCATGGTAGTATATCTGGCGACGATTATGGGGATTGACACGGAATATTATGAGGCGGCGAAGGTGGACGGCGCAAATATTTTTCAGCAGATTCGGTATATTACCATTCCGCTTGTCAAACCGACTTTCATCATTCTGCTTCTGTATGCGCTCGGAAGCATCATGAAAGGGCAGTTCGAACTGTTCTACCAGATGATAGGCAACAATGGCGTGCTTTATAACATTACCGATATTCTCGATACTTATGTGTACAGGATTACAATGACACAGCCGCTCAGCCTGGGTCTTGGTACGGCGGCGGGCTTGTACCAGTCGCTGTTTGGCTTCATCATCGTTGTTCTGGTGAACTTTATTGTGAAGCGCAGGAACCCGGAATACGCGTTGTTTTAAGAGAAAGGAGGACGAAATGAAAGTTAGAAAAGGAACTGCGACAATTGTATTTGAAATCATAACCTACTTTCTGCTGGCGTTTGGAGCGATTGTATGCGTACTCCCGTTTATTATCATCCTTTCGGGGTCTTTCACGGATAATACGACGATTCTGACGCAAGGGTACAGCATACTTCCGAGAAACTTTACATTTGCGGCGTATAAGACCATTTTTTACGCGCCTAAAGATATTCTGCAGGCATACAAAATGACCGTTTTCTATACCGTAGTCGGAACGACGCTGGGCCTTCTGATGATAACGCTGACGGGCTATGTCATTTCCAGGAAAGAATTTAAGTACCGGAATCAGGTATCTTTCCTGATTTACTTTACCAGTATTTTTGGCGGCGGCATGATTCCCTGGTATTTGATGTATGCCAATGTGCTGAATATGAAGGGCTCTACTTTTGCAATCTGGTTTCCGGCGCTTATGAGTCCGTTTCTGGTAATCCTGATGAGAACGTTTATCGTCGGTTCGGTGCCGGACGCCATCACGGAATCGGCCAAAATTGACGGCGCGGGGCATTTTACCATATTCGCCAAAATCGTAATGCCGGTGCTCGGCCCGGGGCTCGCAACAGTCGGATTGTTCCTGGCGCTCGGCTACTGGAACGACTGGTATCGTTCCTCTATGTTCAGCACCAGCTCGAAGACATGGGAACTCCAGTTTTACCTGTACGATTTGCTGAATGCGACAACCGCGTTGAAACAGATGTCACAGAGTTCCAGCATTTCCACCGCGCAGCTTCCTACGGAGTCGGTAAAACTGGCGATGGCGGTGGTGGCGACCGGTCCGGTGTTATTGTTCTATCCGTTCGTCCAGAAATATTTCGTATCGGGTATTACGGTAGGAGCGGTAAAAGGTTAGGCGGAAAATAAAAGTATATATGAAAGCGGATGCGCTTTGATATAAAAATTTTAAACTTTAGGAGGGTAAAGATGAAAAAGACAAGAAAGTTAATAAGCATTTTGCTGGTTCTTACGATGCTGTTTTCCCTGGCGGGCTGCGGAGCGCAGTCGGCGGCGGACAGTATGGAAGAAACGACGGACAGCGCGGCCGGAACGACGGCTGCGGCTGATGAAACAACATCCGGTACAGCGGCGGACAGCGGGACGCAGGAGGATGGCGCGGCAGAAAGCGGTGCGGCGGAACCTGTAGAACTGGACACATCCGAAAGAGTAGACCTGGTTTTTTATGTAGTAGGGGATGCGCCTGCTGACGAAGAGCTGGTTGAGAATGCGGTAAACGAAATTTTACTGGAAAAAGTAAATGCAACGATTGATATGCAGTTTTCCACATGGACGGATTTTCAGCAGAAATACAGTCTGGAATTGACTTCCGGGAATGCAGACCTTATCTATATCGCGAACTGGTTAAATTATGGACAGCTTGCGCAGAGCGGTGCCTTTGAAGAGCTGGATACGCTGCTCGACACGGTGGCGCCGGAATTAAAGGCGATTGTCGGAGAAAGCAATCTGAACATGTGCAGCGTTGGCGGCAAGGTTTACGCAATCCCTTGTACATGGCCCGAATATGTATGCAATGGCGTAAAATATCGTGAGGATTTACGGGTAAAATATGACCTTCCGGTACCGGACAGCATTGAAAATATGGAAGCGTATCTGTTAGGGATTCAGGAAAACGACCCTTCCCAGGGACTTTTGACGGTAACGACAGAGGAAAGCCAGGGATTTTTCACAGGGTTTGATGCGGCCTGGATATTCAATTACAAGTACCCCTGGGTCAATCCGAACGGTCTTCCCTACGGACTGGCGGCGAATTACGATACGCCTTCGGAAGTATATGACTACTGGTATTCGGATGATTTTGTGGAAGATATGAAAGTGATGAAGAGATGGGCTGATTATGGATTCTGGTCAAAGAGCGCATTGTCGGATACGAATAACAGCGAATCCTATAAAAACGGCCTGTGCGTAGCGGAAATTGCGGGACAGAATCCGAACAAACAGATTACTGCCATCAATGATTTCAAGAACGACGGTCATGACGATTGGGAGTCGGTATACATTGCGTATGGAGAGACAACAGGTGTTATTTTCCCGGGCCATGCGACGCAGAACGGTACGGCAATCGTGCGCGGCTGCAAGAATCCGGAAAGAGCGATTAAGGTGCTTGAGCTTCTCATGACGGACCAGGAATTGAACAATCTGATTCAGGCGGGCATCCGGGGTGTTCATTATGACCTCGACGACCAGGGCGTTTATGTGGATTTAAATGACCCGTCCAGTCCGAAATTCGCATATGAAGGATTTAACACCTGGGCGCTTCGGAACGGTGATTACAAAATTCCACAGGAATCGGATATCATTTTAAATGAAATGTTTGATAAATATGAAGAGCTGGGCAACAAGACAAAATTCCCCAACGTGAATATTTACAACGGTTTCAGTGAGAATTATGAGGCATATGCGGCGGAAAGAACCGCGGTATCGAATGTTATCAAGCAGTATCTCGCACCTCTTCAGGCCGGGCTCGTTGATGATGTGGATGCGGCAGTGGAAGAATTCCGTCAGAAAATGAAGGACGCTGGTATTGATGTATGCCGTGAAGGCTATAAGGAACAGTGGATTGCCTATTGTGAGGAATATGGATATAAATAAGAATTTGTTCTAGGTTTCAGGCGGCCGGCATCAGAGCGGCCGCCATTTTTAACAGCGGGATTTGACAGAATAATGAGGAGGAATGTGCATGAAAGCAGAAATGAGCCGAAGCAGAGTGAAAGGATTTCTGGATGTGGACGGACGAAAAATCGTAAACGGCGATGGAGAAGAAATTCTGCTGACGGGATGGGGGCTTGGAAACTGGCTGCTTTGCGAAGGCTATATGTGGCTTGCCAACGGATATGAAAGGTTTGACAGGCCGAGACGCATAGAAACCGTAATAGAGGAGCTGACCGGCAGGGAATTTGCGGCGGATTTCTGGAAACGGTTCAGGGATAATTATATCACGGAGGAGGATATCCGCTATATGGCAGAGCTCGGTTACAATTCCGTGAGGATTCCATTAAACAGCAGATTATTTCTGGAGGAAGGGCCGGGAGAGGCCCGGTTTCTCGAAGAAGGATTCCGGCGCGTTGACGACTGCATTACATGGTGCAAAAAGTACGGACTCTATGTTTTTCTGGATTTGCACGGGGCGCCGGGCGGACAGACGGGGGCCAACATCGACGACTGCATCGACGATATGCCAAGACTTTTTATGGACCAGGAGTGCTTTGATAAGGGAATCGCTCTGTGGGAAGAGATTGCAAGGCATTATAAGGACGAGTGGATTGTCGGCGGCTATGATTTGCTGAACGAGCCGATTCGTCCCAAACGGTCCCAGGCGGACCCGGATGTGGATGATTTGCTCCCCCGGCTTCAGGAGTTCTACGAAAAAGCGATTGAAGCTGTCAGAAAAATAGACAACAGACATTTGTTTACGCTGGAAGGGCATCACTGGGCGTCCAATACGAGTATTTTTCATAAAAAATATGATGAAAAGATGGTAATACATTTTCACCGCTATGCCTGTCAGCCGGATATCGCCTGCTATCAGGAATTTATAGAGCTTTCCGAAAGGCTTGACTGTCCCTTGTGGCTTGGGGAAACGGGAGAAAATGTGCCGGAATGGTTTACGGCCATGTACCCGCTTGCCGCGGAGCTTTCCATAGGCTATAATCTCTGGCCGTATAAAAAAATGGGAAAAGAAAATTCGCCGTGCATCGTGAAAAAACCAAAGGACTGGGAGCTTCTTACGGATTATGCAAGAAAAGGGAAGCATCCCGGATATCAGAAGGCCCGGGAAATTCTGGAAACGTATCTGGAAAATATAAAACTTGCAAACTGCATTCTGCACCCGGAAGTAACGAAAGCCGCTTTCCGGCAGCCGGGCTGTATCATACGGGGAACCGATTTCGACCAGTTTCCGGGAAAAGGAATTTCCTGTTCCGGACGGTTTCCCGAAAACAATATTTACGGTTACCGGACGGGGATGGGCATGGAGATAGCAAATAAATTTCCGGATTTGGAGCAGAAATTCGGATTCGACTGCAGATGGAAACGTTTTGTGCTCGTGCTTGGTGAGAAGGAGTTTGCCTGTTACAGCCTGTTTGACAGCAAAACGGACAGTAAGCTGTGGGTGCATCTGTTTGTCGGGGAAGAGACCGAAATTGTGATTTCCGAAGGGGAGCGGGAGCTGGAAAGGCGCAGGCTTCTGCCGGATGAGGGCCGTCAGGAAATCGGACCTCTTTCTCCGGGAAAAGGCGAAAAGAAGATTCTTCGGATTGAAGTGATTTCAGGAAGCGCGGAGATAGAGGAAATCATTACGAAATAAGGGACTGTAAAATGGAAAGAAAAGAAAAAATTGCGCTGTACCGGGCGGACGTCCGGGAATGGCGGCGGGGAATCTTTCTCATTGGCCTGCCGGTCATGGTACAGACGCTGGTGAACAGTCTGGTAAATATGGCGGATGTGTTCATGGCGGGGCAGTTGGGAGAGGCGGCGATAACCGCCTCGTCGCTTGGCAATTCCTGGTTTTTTATGTATGTTTTGCTGCTTGGGGGCGTTACGGCGGCGGGGAGCATTTTCATTGCGCAGCATTGGGGAGCGGGGCGGATAGAAGAGATTCACAAATATATGGGAATCATGTTTGCAGGAAGCGGCATATTAATGCTGTTCTTTGGCTCGCTCTCTGTGTTCGGAAGCGGTTTTGTCATTCGGCTTTATTCAAAGGACCCGGAGGTAATTGTATACGGAAGCGGATATATCAAAATCATCGGGTACAGTTTTTTTCTGTTTCCTGTAACCAATGTATTCGTGGCCGCATTGAAGAGTACTGAAAATACACGCATTCCGATGATAGGAACGCTGCTTTCCCTTTTCCTGAACCTGTTGTTAAACTACGCGCTGATTTTCGGACATTTCGGAATGCCCAGACTGGGGGTAATAGGTGCGGCGGCAGCGACTTTAACGGCCCGGACTGCCGAGTTTCTTTTTATCATAGGATATGTTTTTGGAAGAAAAAGCGTGACAGCCGCAAAGTTCAGGACCTATTTTTCCTTTGGGATGAAACAGTTAAAAGAATATATGAAGTATGGTTTTTTTGTCATTCTGGGTGAGTGTATCTATGGAATAGGAACTTCCGTATATAATGCGGTCTATAAATACACCGGAACGGAATCCCAGGCGGCGCTGCAGATTGTAAACAGCCTGGGTAATCTGGCAATGGTCGCCGCAATCGGCATCGGACAGAGCGCCGGCGTGGTAATTGGAAAGCAGCTTGGAAGGAATGAGCTGGATAAGGCAAAAAGATTCTGCAATATTTATCTGCTGTTTGCGATGATACTCAGCATCGGCATGGCAGTCCTTGTTCTTCTGGCTGAGCCTCTCTATGTATCTGTTTTTCGGATAGGCGGAAAAACAAAAGAATATATCCTGAAAATGGTATTGGTTCTGGCCTTTACCATGCCCTTTAAGGGCGTCAATTTTACGATTGTCACAGGAATTTTAAGAAGCGGCGGAGACAGTAATTATTGCTTTCTTGCCAATTTTATCGGGACATGGGTTGTGGGAATCCCGCTGGCATTTCTGGGCGCGGCCGTGCTGCAGCTTCCGGTTTATTTTGTATATTTGATGGCAGGAGCGGATGAAGTGAGTAAACTGATGCTCTGTCTGCCCCGCGCGCTGCGCGGCCGCTGGATTCGCAGCCTGTCGGTATCTGAAAATCATTCGGACTGAAAGAATTTTGAAAGAGCGCAGACGGAAGAAATCCTTACGATTAAGGATTAGCAAATAAAAAGAAAAGGGAAATAAAAAATGCTGAATTTTTTGAAGGAAAATGAAAAGCAGTGGGTAGAGAATGTATACCGTAAACTGGAGAGCAAAATAGAAAAAGAATGCGGCCGGATAGGGGAGAAAATCCCGTATATAGCGGAAAACGGCAGATACCGGAACGATATGGGGGAAAGCAACATTGCGTGGTGGACAAACGGATTCTGGGGAGGACTGCTCTGGCAGTTATACCATGCAGCCGGAAAGCCGCTTTATATGCAAAAAGCAGTACAAGTGGAAGAAAGGCTGGACAGGGCGCTGAATGGCTATGAAAATCTTGACCACGATGTCGGCTTTATGTGGATGCCTACGGCCGTTGCCAATTACCGTCTTACGGGAAATCACGATTCTTTGGTGAGAGGACTGCATGCGGCTAATATCCTGGCCGGGCGGTTCAATCTGCGGGGAAACTATATCCGCGCATGGAATGGGGACAGGACAGGGTGGATGATTGTGGACTGTCTTATGAATTTGTCCTTATTATACTGGGCGGCGGAAGAAACGAAAGACCCGCGTTTTGATGTAATAGCGGAACGGCATGCCGATACGGTGCTTGAAAAGATTCTCCGGCCGGACGGTTCCTGTAATCATATTGCAATTTTAAATCCGATGACGGGTGAACTGGAGGCATTGCCGGCAGGCCAGGGATTTGCGGAAGGCTCCGCATGGTCCAGAGGACAGGCGTGGGCAGTCTATGGATTTGCAATCAGCTATGCGCATACAAAAGAACAGAAATATCTGGACGCGGCAAAGCGCGCGGCACATTTTTTTATAGCCGGCGCCGCGCTTACCGGATATCTGCCTTTATGTGATTTTCGGGCGCCGGAGGTTCCCGTATATTATGATTCCACGGCCGGCGCCTGTGCGGTATGCGGCCTGCTGGAAATCGCAAAACATGTGCCGGAATTGGAGAAAGCGCTGTATGAGCAGAGCGCCCTTAAAATGTTAATGGCAATGGAAGAACGTTTTTGTAACTGGAACGAAGAGGAAGACGGGATTCTGGGAATGGGCAAGGCTGCCTATCATGAAGAGGGCGAAGAAAGGCAGGTGCCGATTATTTATGGGGACTATTTCTTTGCGGAAGCGGTTTTAAGGCTCATGGAAAAGGATTTCTTTATATGGTAAGGACAGTCCGGTTATCAAACGATGCGGGACGGGAAGGACAGAGATGGATGCGGAGAAAAAGTCAGAGATGAATGCGGGAAAAAAGGCAGAGATGAATGTAGGAATAAAAAGCAGACAGGATGCGGAAAAACTGATGCTGATGATGCTGAATCCCCTCAGGCAGTTTTACAGCAGACACAGGGCGTTCGTAAAGGTGGGGGAGACCAGCGCACATTTTCCCGACAAAAGCGCATGGATAGAAGGTTTTTCGAGACCGCTCTGGGCGCTTGTGCCCTTTTGGGCGGGCGGGGGCGGAGATACCGGATTTGAGGAAATTTACCGGGAAGGGCTTGTGGCGGGAACAAATCCGGAATCCGACGAGTATTGGGGGAAATGCACGGATTACGACCAGCGTTTTGTGGAAATGGCGGCGGTTGGCTATGCGATGCTGTTTGCACCCGGACAAATATGGGAGCCATTGTCGGAAGAAGAGAAAGCAAGGGCGGCCGACTGGCTGAATGAAATTAACAGAAACAGATGCTGGGACTGCAACTGGCGTTTTTTCCAGGTTATTGTGAATATTGCCCTGAAAAAACGAAAGATGCCATACAGCCGGAAGATATTACAGGAAAGCCTTGATTTTATCGAGGAATGTTATACGGGCGGCGGTTGGTACCGCGACGGAGTGGACGGACAGACGGATTACTATATTCCTTTTGCAATGCATTTTTACGGGCTGATTTATGCGGCCGTCATGAAAGAGGAGGACGCAGAAAGGTGTGAGGCATATATAGAGCGGGCTCTGCAGTTCGGAAAGGATTTTGTATACTGGTTTTCGGAGGATGGAAGCGCATTGCCTTACGGACGTTCTCTTACTTACCGGTTTGCACAGTCGGCGTTTTATTCCGCCTGTGTAATGGCGCATATTGAACCGCTCCCGATGCCCGTTATGAAGGGAATTATTGTAAGAAACCTGGAATATTGGATGAAACAGCCTGTTTTTGACAATGCGGGCATCCTGACAATAGGATATTGCTACGCCAATCTGCAGATGTCGGAAAGTTATAATTCGCCGCAGTCTCCCTATTGGGCAATGAAAACATTTGCCATTCTTGCTTTGGATGAAAACGAGCCGTTTTGGAACTGTGAGGCGGCTCCGCTGCCGGTTCTTCAGAAACAGAAACTCCTGAAAGGAGCGGGCATGCTCATACAGCGCCGGAAGAATGGAAATGTCGTAGCGTTTCCAGGCGGAAATACTCATCCGCATGAGCATGGGCATATGGAAGAAAAGTACGGAAAATTTGCTTATTCTACGAAATACGGATTCAGCATTATGCGTTCCGGCCAAAATCTGGCGGAGGCGGCGCCGGACAGCGTATGTTCTTTCCGGGTACATGGACATATTTTTGTGAGGGGACAGGCGGAGAACATTCAGGTATATGAAGACATGGTCGTTTCGGACTGGTCGCCGGTTGAAGGTATCAGAGTGCATTCCGAAATCATACCGACACAGAACGGCCATCTCAGAAGACATCTTGTGGAAAGCGAAGCCGCGTGCGAAGCGTATGATGCCGGGTTTGCCGTGCCGATGGAGGAGGCAGACGGGTGCAGCGTTCATATCTTATGCGGGAAAGGGAGGGTTGAGATGATGAAACCGGACCCCAATACGAATCTTATCCATTCCAAAACGCTGATACCGACAGCGGTATATTGTATTGAAATCGGAAAGTCGGTGCTGGAAACAGAAATCAGATATGAATAGCGAAACCTGTCGTTGTCTGGAAAAAAAAATTGTGTTATGATAATCGTAAAACAGATAACAGGGAGAAAATAAGGTGGCATTGCGGAAGGTAACCATAAAAGATGTGGCAAGGGAAGCGGGCGTTTCCATCTCTACGGTATCCAATGCGCTGAATGGGATAGATGTGCTCCGCCCCGATACAAAACAGCATATTTTGAAAGTGGCCGAAAAGCTGCACTATGTACCGAATCTGAACGGCAAAAATCTGAAATCTCAGGCTACAAAAGTAATCGGTCTGTTCATTACGTCCATTAAAGGACCTTATTATGGAGAACTGACGGATTCTATTTATCAGTGCTGTAAGAAATATGGTTACGAACTTAACATTTTTATTGCGGAGAACGCTAACAGCGTTATGGTCAATATTTTAGGAAAACAGATTGACGGGGCAATT
Source organism: uncultured Lachnospiraceae bacterium (assembly GCA_910578715.1). Lineage (GTDB taxonomy): Bacteria > Bacillota > Clostridia > Lachnospirales > Lachnospiraceae > UBA3282. Next base: position 19,802 of record CAJTRL010000016.1, read on the forward strand.
ATTCTCAATGAGCATGTCGGAAAAAGGGAAGAAGAATTTTTGTCGGAAAATGAATTTCCCATTGTGTTCATTGACAGGGAGAAACAGGGGACCTGTATATCCAGCGTTATTTTCGATTCCTATCATGAAGGAGAACTGGCGGCAAAATATTTATTGGAGCTGGGACACACCACCTTTGGCTATATACAGGGCGTAAAACATAATTTTGACAATATCGAAAGATTAAAAGGATTCCGGGCGATTCTGAAAAGAGCGGGCTTTTCACTGAAGGAAGACTATATATTGCCGGGAGAGTTTGAGAGGGACATTGCATACCGTTCCGTAAAGGAATTTCTGGAACTTGGTAAAACACTGCCGGAAGCAATTTTTGCGGCCAACGACGTCAGCGCGATTGGAACGGTAGAAGCGCTGACAGAAGAAGGAATCGAAGTTCCCGGACAGGTCAGTGTGATTGGCTGTGATGATATCGAAACCGCGCGGCTGGTAAAGCCCTCCATTACGACAATCAGAACATCTTTTGAAAAACAGGGAACGCTGGCGGTCAGCCATCTGGTCGGCCTGATTCAGGGGACGGAAAGCGGTATGATAGAGGTGCTCCGCGGCAGGATTATTCCAAGAGAATCTACCTGTGTCAGAGAATAAATATTTTTTTACCCATAATAAAAACGTTTTTATTGCAAGCGGATAATCAACTTATCCGCTGAGAAAGGAGAATGGTTATGAAAATGAAATTATATTTTAATACAACGCAGTATATCCGGGGACGGGCTGAGCATATCAGCCAGGAATTTGCGTCCGTTACGGACAGGGAGCGGGAAAACGGACTGCTGAATCTGTATCCGGACATAGAATATCAGAAATTTGACGGATTCGGCGGCGCATTGACGGAGTCCGCCGGATATGTGTATGAGATGATGGACGAGGAGGACAGAGAAAAAGTACTGCATACTTATTTTGGAAAAGGGGGAATCGCATATAATCGTATACGGATTCCTGTCGATAGCTGTGACTTTTCCCTGAACCAGCTTCAGGCGGTAACAGAGGAGGATGAGGAGTTTAAAACATTTTCTCTGGAAAGGTGGAAAAGGTATATCTACCCGTTCTGGAAGGATATCCGGAAAATAGCGCGGGAGGTTGAAGTGATGGCAACGCCCTGGTCACCGCCGGGATTTATGAAAGAAAACGGGAAGCGGGTACAGGGCGGCGGACTGAAAAAAGAATACAGGGCGGCTTATGCGGAGTATTTATGCCGGTACATAAAGGAACTTGCGGAAATCGGGATTCCGGTAAAAAGATTGAGCGTGCAGAACGAACCTAAAGCGGTACAGACCTGGGATTCCTGTATTATGGACGCCGAAGAAGAGAAACTATTCTTGAGAGATTATTTATATCCGGCGATGCAGAAGCATGGGCTTACGGATATCGAAATATTTATATGGGACCATAACAAAGAAAGGCTTTATGAGAGAGCCTGCGCCACGATTGATGAGACAACAGGGCATATGATAAAAGGAATTGCGTTCCACTGGTACAGCGGGGACCATTTTGAACAATTGCGGATGGTAAGGGACAAATATCCGGAGCTTCAGCTGATACTTTCGGAAGCCTGTATTGAATATAGTAAATATGGGGCGGAAGATGAACTGAACAATGTGAAAAAATATGCACATGAAATCATAGGCAATTTAAACGCCGGAATGAATGCCTTTTACGACTGGAATATGCTTCTGGATGAGAACGGCGGTCCGAATCATGCGGGCAATTTCTGCGACGCGCCTTTTTTGTACCATGCCGGGGAGAAAAGGCTTGAAGAGAGGATGACGCTGTCGGCGATTGCGCATTTTAGCAAATACATAAAAGCGGGGGCAGTTCGGATAGGACATTCCTGTTATACGGATAAAATAGAGGCAGCAGCGCTGAAAAATCCGGATGGAAGCGTTGTCGTCGTGATGCTCAATCCGACGCAGAAGGATTTGCCCGTTACCTTTCGGGTAAAAGATGAATGTATTTCGACGACGGTAAAGGCATGTTCCATTTCGACAGGAGTTATCACACAATAAAAAGCCTTTGCGGATGCGGCATTGTCCTGTAAAATGCAAATAGACGGATAGTTTTTGCCGAATCGGACAAAATAGCAGGCATGATAAGAGTAAAAGGAATGAAAAGAGAATCTTTCGATTATTATGTGCTGCTGTTTTTTCTCGTTTCCTGTCTGGGCTGGATATGGGAAGTTGGTATTTACCTGGTGCGGGAAGGAAAGTTTGTAAACCGGGGAATCCTGTCCGGCCCCTGGCTGCCCATTTACGGGGCGGGCGCCCTGTTTCTGTATCTGCTGCTCCGCCCCTTTAAAAGACGGCCATTGTCCGTTTTCCTGATATCCATGACGGTCTGCTCGCTGTTGGAATATTTGACGGGCTTCTTCCTGGAAAGGGCGTGGGGCGTCCGCTGGTGGGATTACAGCGGCATGTTCTTAAATCTGGGCGGCCATGTCTGCCTGGTGAGCAGTCTGCTGTTTGGGTTCGGCGGCCTTTTTCTCGTTTTTGTCCTGATTCCCGTTTATTCGGGCCTGTATCACAAAATCCCGGAAAAAGGCAGACTGGCGGCGATTCTGATACTGCTCGGGCTTTTTGTGATGGATGCGGCGCACAGCGCGGATTTTCCCAATATCGGGAGGGGAATAACGTATTGAAGCGATTTGTACCGGCGGCGCCCGGACAGGGCATCGTTCTCTGGCGGAGGCCCTGGAAAGGCGCCGGCACTTAGTGAAAAAGTCGCTTCGCGGCTTTTGAACTTAGTACCGCTGCGGCCTTTCGTGGAGCGAGAGCGTGCCTCCGAAGAGAACGATGCCCTGTCCGGGAACCTCCGGTACAAATATTTTTCTTTATTTTAAAATTATTTTTTCTGATTCTAAAAAGGTACTTGACGCAGGCCGGAGTTTAGTTTGTATAATATGAATAAGTAGTAAAATAAAAACCGCGTCCGATATACGGGCTGGCGGGAACGGAGGATTATGATGGGAAAATCGAAAGTCTTTTTTACAAAAGAAATCACTCCCGAAGCGGTGTTGAAGCTGTACGATGCGCTGGGAACTGCGCTTCCGGGGAAGGTAGCTGTGAAGGTGCATTCCGGTGAAGTGGGAAACCAGAACTTTATCAGGCCTTCTTTCTGGCAGCCGATGATTCAGAAAGTAAACGGTACGATTGTGGAATGCAATACGGCCTATGAAGGCGCGCGCAATACGACGAAGGCGCACTGGGAGACGATGAAGAAGCACGGATGGACCGAAGCGGCCGACGTGGATATCCTGGATGAGGACGGCGAATTGGAGCTGCCCATCGAAAACGGGAAAAAAATCAAGAAAAATTTTGTAGGAAGCCATATGGAAAATTATGATTCCCTGTTGGTGCTTTCGCATTTTAAGGGACATCCGATGGGCGGTTTTGGCGGCGCGCTGAAAAATATTTCCATCGGACTTGCGTCTTCCCACGGCAAAGCATATATTCACGGCGTCGGCGTTCCGGAAAACTTCTGGTCTTCGGACCATGATTCTTTCCTGGAATCGATGGCGGACGCGGCGCAGTCGATTGTAAATTATTTTCCGGAGAAAATCGTTTATATCAATGTGATGAAAAATATGTCGGTGGACTGTGACTGCTGTGCCGTGGCGGAAGACCCGAAAATGGCGGATATCGGTATGCTGGCGTCCCTCGACCCGGTAGCGCTCGACCAGGCCTGCGTCGATTTGGTTTACCAGTCGGATGACCCGGGCAAGAAGCATCTGATTGAGCGGATGGAATCCCGGAACGGCATCCATACGGTGGAAGCGGCGGCGGAGCTTGGATTTGGAAGCAGAGAGTATGAGCTGGTGGAGATGTAGGGGCGGAAGCCCGGCAATTTGCGGCGGGACATCATACTTGCAGAAAATTTATTATAAAGCAGAGGCGGATAGAGCGTATGAAGCAAAAGTCTGTCTCTGTTTTTTTGCGATAATACTATCCACCCGCCCCTCCGCTCCGTTATACATAATAGAAAGCGCTTTCCGGTATATCCGGTTCCGAAAATAGGAGATTTTATGCAGCAGGATTTTCTTCTGATACGAAAAATGAAAAATGGAGACGAAGCGGCGATGGAGGTTTTCGTGCGGCGGTATTATGCGCGGATATTGCAGTACTGCAGTTATCATTGCGCGGACAGGGCATGGGCGGAGGATTTGGCACAGGAGACGTTTGAGCGTTTTTTCAGAAAGCTGGCGGCATATAAACACCAGGGAAAGTCATTGAATTATCTATATACGATTGCGCGCAATCTCTGTATCGACTGGGAGCGGAAGCGGAGGGATGCGGCTGTGGAAAACCCGGAGGAGTGGGGCTGGACATCGGAAGAATCTGAAAAGCGGGGCGGGACGCGGGAACACGGGATGCCAGACGAAACATGTCGGATGGAGGAAAAACTGCTCATAGAGGAAGCGCTTGGAAAACTGTCGCCGGAGCAGCGGGAAATCGTCATTCTCTATTATTTTCAGGACTTTAGTCTGCGGGAAACTGCCGGAATCCTGGGAATCGGCCTTCCGCTCGTAAAATATCGCATGAAAAAGGCGAAAGAACGATTGCGGGAACTGCTTGGAGAGGGAGTCTGACAGGGAATTTGGTGGAGAATATGAAAGTGAGTTTGACAAAGAATCTGTCAGAGAGGAGGAATTGGATTGGAAGGATTTGAAAAGAGGCTCAGGGCGTATGGAAGAGGCATTGTACCTGAACCGGATGAGTCAAAAATAAAAGACACGGTTGTCAGTGCCCGGAATGCTTTCTGGGAAAAAAAGCAAAACATGTCATATTGGGATTTCCTTTATGAGCAGACCCGTTATATACGCAAAAGATGGTGGGGGCTGCAGCTGTTTGTGCTGTTTCTGACGGGAGTGTTTGTTCATGAAGTACAGGATGTACAGCTGGTATCGCGAATGTTTGGCATAACGGCTTCGTTGTTTGTGATTCTGGTCATACCGGAGTTGTGGAAGAACCGCAGTTCAAATGCTATGGAAGTGGAAGGAGCGGCTTACTTTTCCATCCGGCAGATTTACAGTGCGAGGCTGCTCGTCTTTGCGGCGGTTGACGGAGTACTTTTGACATTTTTTACGGCTGGGTTGTCGATGACCGGAAAAGTCATTATTGGGGAGCTGATTATTCAGTTCTTTCTTCCGATGACCGTTACCTGCTGTATTTGTTTCAGGAGCCTGTGCAGCCGCTTTGCGGAATCCGAATATGCGGCCTGCTTTTTGTCGCTTCTCTGGACGGCGGTTTGGATTCGGATTGTGTTAAGCGATATTTACCCGTCGATATCCGGTCCTGTCTGGGCCGGATGCTGCGGGCTGACTGTTCTGTATTTGACTTATACAGTCAGGAGAATCTTGCGGGAAAAAGTGTGGTTTTCGAGCGGAGGGCGTCGTGTATGGAGCTGAAAATAGAAAATTTAACAAAAACATTTCAGGGGGCGGAAGCGGTCTCCCATATGACATGTACGATGGAAAAAGGAGTATACGGTCTGCTCGGAGCAAATGGAGCGGGGAAAACCACACTGATGCGGATGCTCTGCACGCTGCTTGAACCGACGGCGGGAAGCATTTGTCTGGATGGAGAGGACATTTTCCGGATGGGGGCGGAATATCGGAAGATACTCGGTTATCTGCCGCAGGATTTCGGCTTTTATCCCGATTTTACGGTAAGAGACTATCTGCTGTATATTGCGTCTATCAAGGGCGTGCACAGAACCGCAGCGGTCAGAAGAGTAGGGGAATTGATTGACCAGGTGGGTCTGTCAAAGGCTCAGAACAAAAAAATGAAAAAACTTTCGGGCGGCATGAAGCGAAGGGCGGGTATCGCCCAGGCAATGCTCAATCATCCGTCGGTTCTGATATTGGATGAACCGACCGCGGGGCTTGACCCGAACGAAAGAGTCCGTTTCCGAAATCTGCTCAGCGAGCTCGCACAGGACAGACTGGTACTGCTTTCCACGCATATAGTATCGGATATCGAATCGATTGCGAATGAAATTCTGTTTATGAAGGAGGGCGTACTTCTTCATAGCGGGACACCGGAAGAGATTATTGAGGCAATGCCGGAGCGGGTATGGGGATTGACTGTTTCGGTCCGGGAGGCGTCGGCGTATGACAGACGTTATAGGGTGGCAAACCGGAAGACTGTCCCCGGCGGCATCCGGCTGCGGATTCTGTCAGAAGAAAAGCCGCATCCGGAGGCAGAAGAAGAGACTGCGACGTTGGAGGATGTTTTCCTGTCTTATTCCGAAGAAGAGGAAAGCGCCTGTGACGAGAGCGGAGAATGATAAAAAGCCGTAGTGGGAAAAGTTAAAATTGTTGGCCAGGGAGGCGTTCGGAATGCTGTATTATGAATTAAAAAAGATATGGGTAAGGCCGGGAACAAGAATCGCAATGCTGATTCTCATCGGAATGCTGGCTATAACTTGTTATTTTGCGGTACATGGAGTTTATTATGTGAATGAGAACGGGGATAATGAGTATGGTATTGCGGCAATTCAAAAGCTCAAGGCCGCCAAAAAGGAATGGAGTGGATTATTGACCGAAGAAGTCATAGCGGATGTGATAGCGGAAAATACGAGATTAAACGAAACGGAGAAAGGCCGCTCGGAAAACGTACAGGACAGCAATATTGTGTTCGGGTGGAAGCAGGGCTTTCACGATATCCGTCTGCTTCTGATGTATTCTTTCTGCAAGTTCCAGGAAGCGGATTATTACCGGCCGGATTCGCTCGTGCCGGAAGACGCCCGGTTTTTCTATGGGAACAGACTGCTTCATTTACAGGAATGGCTGGAGGAAGAGGAACAGCAGTACCGTTTGAGCGATAAGGAGCGGGATTTTCTGGTGCGCCGTTATGAAATGCTGGAAGCGCATAAGCCCTTTTATTATGATTATGCGGAAGGATGGAAGCAGCTTTTTCATTTGGCGGCGACGGTCGTAATGCTGACGATGCTGACGCTGAGTTTTGTTGCGGCGCATATTTTTTCCGGGGAATTTGGTTACAAAGCGGACTCCGTCTTTTACGCCTCTTATCATGGGAGAGGCAGAGCGACAGCCGCCAAGCTGGGAGCGGGTCTTTTATCCATAACGATTGTTTATTTTGCGGTGATGTTTTTATATTCTGCCGTTGTTCTCGGCTTTTTTGGAACGGACGGGGCGGAGCTGCTGATTCAGACAAACCAGGGCGGATGGAAAAGTTTCTACCTGTTGACAAACTGGCAGCAGTATGTGCTGACAATTCTGGGCGGGTATATCGGAACGCTGTTTCTGATGCTGTTGACTATGCTGGTCTCCGCCAGAACCAAGTCTCCGGTGGCCGCGGTAACGGTTCCGTTTATTCTGCTGTTCCTTCCGAGCTTTATCGATGGAGGCAGTTCGCCGTTTATCGGCAAAATCATGGGAATTTTACCGGACAGGCTGTTGGATGTGAATGTGTCGCTGGTGTTGTTCTATTTCTATGAAATCGGCGGAAAAGTGTTCGGAGCGCTTCACGTTCTGCCAATATTCTATACCGTTTTGTCAATCATCCTGATTCCTGTCATCTATCAGGTTTACCGGAAACTGTCCGCGGGCTGAGACGGGCAGTAAGTTTTGGGAACCTTTTTCCTCTTTGCCCGGTCATACTATACAGAAGCCGGCAAAACGTATTAGTTCAGCCTCCGCCCGGGCGGAGACTGAACTGTTACGGTAAAACTGCAAAGGAGGTGGAATATGTCTGCAATCAGTAACGAAACGTTTGCCCGTCTGGTTCAGGAATATATGCCGAACCAGTACAGGCTCGCGCTTGGGATTCTGCATAACCGCAATGACGCGGAAGATGCGGTCAGCGCGTCCATTCTGAAAGCGTATGAGAAATTGCATACGCTGCGGAAGCGCGAGCGCTTTCAGGCGTGGATAATGCAGATAACTGCGAACGAGGCAAAGAGAATCTATGCCGGGAACAAAAGGCTTTCTCCTGTGGAGAATATGGAAGATTATATGCCCAGTTTCAGGGATGAATACCATGAACTGTGGGATATGGTCATGGAACTGGATATTGCATACCGGGAAGTCATAATCCTTTATTTTTATGAAAGGTTTTCCATAAAAGAGATTGGCGATATTCTTCATATCGCTGAAGGAACGGTCAAATCCAGGCTTTTCCGGGGAAAGAAGCAGTTGAAGGAATGGCTGTCGTGAACGGACAGATTCAGGAAAGGAGAAGGGATTTCCTATGAAAGACAAAGTGGAACAAAGACTTTTTCAGATGGCGGAGCAGGAAGAAATGATTCTGCCGGATACCTTACAGGATAAAGTGAATGACATACTTGTCAGTCTTAAAAAAGGCCGAAAACATCGGGTGGCGTGGAAAAAAATCGTGGTTCTTGCAGCAGCACTGACAGCAATGTTATCTATGACAGTGACCGCCGCAGTCAGCGTTTGGCGGCAGCGGATGGAAGCGATGAACGAACAGGAAATGGAAGAATATTTCGTCCAGATTTATCAGAATGCAATCGGGGCAGATAATTACAACCGGTCTTATACGGATTCAGAAAAAGAACGAATGGAGCAGCTGCGGAAATCTTATGAAGAGACCGGACTTTTCCCCAAAAGAGCGCTGACCATGATTTCGGAGCCGGAAGACTACCGGGGAAAAGGAGTGGCGTTCTATGGAAAAACCGCAACCTTTTTCTTTCCGGCAAAGGAAATGAGCGATGAGGAATTACTGCAGATTATCGACTTCATGCATAAACGGGATTATAGCTTACAGGCCATGAATGAAAAGCTGGAGGCCGGAGAAATCGAGAGTCCGACCGAAACGGTCAAAAAGGAATTGGAAGAAGAAAAGAAAAAAGAGACGACGGAGGAATCCGTTCTGCAAAGCAAGGCTATATGGGACCCGGCACAGGAACTGACGATTCCTTATACGGGAACGCTGGAAGCAAGGTATATGGCGGCCGGACAGGACTGCATCTTTCTGACGGGATGGAATGCGGTGCATAAGATGGAAATCGGCAGCGATAGTTCGGAACTGTTCTTCGATGATTTTGATACGGAAACCGATGTCAGCGCATTATGTCAGGATAAAAAAGGCGATATCTATATGGCGCTGATGGAGCGCGTGCCGGATGGTGCCCAAAGTGCGGCGGTGACGATAGCAGGGGCGCGCTATCGGGAGAGTTTATGGATTCTGAGCGCGGATGGAACGGTAAAAAAGAAGATTGATTTGTCCGCTTACAGTGAGGAACTTGGCGGGAGAATCAGCAGAATGGCGGTGGACGGCCAGGGGTATATCTATATCCGCACGATGTTTTCAGACAAACTGCTTACCGTATTGGATAAGGAAGGAAACTATGTGAAAACAATTGCGTCCGATAAATATCAGAGCCATCCGGCGGGCGGACTTGGAATCGGGAAAGACGGAAAAGTTTATACGCAGATTGAAAGCAAGGGGACGGACCAGAAGATGGGCATTGCCTCCGTGAACCTGGAAAAGGGATGCCTGGAGGATATTTACGAGAATATTATGCCGGAAGGCACGGTTATGATAGATATTATCGCGCCGGGCTCCAATACGGATTTCGTATTCTGGGGATATGACGGGATTTTTACCTGGAATCTGGGAGAGAAAAGCGCGGTCAACGTACTGCCCGCTTATGAAGCGCCCTGTCCGTGGGAGGGCTGTATGTACTGTGCGCTTCCCGATGGCAGAATCGTGTTCGCATACAGCACGGATTACCGGGTAGAAGGAGAAGGCGATGCGCAAAGGGCATACCGCGTGCCGGAGAAAACCTGTTTCTATTACAAGGCGGGAATGCGGAACTAAGGCGGAGACGAAAAAGGCAGTTATGCCTGAACTGGCGCAGGAAATGGCAATCATCGGGATATGAGTCGTGGAAGTAGGGAAAACAGAGCAGTTTGCAAGTAGACAGATTACAGACGTAGAAAGATTTCAGTTGACAGAACCGCCCGGCCGGGCGGTTCTGTCACGTTTTCAAAAAGAAAGGAACCTGTTTTTTTATCAGGACAAATATCTGACGGCGATATTGGGATAATCCTGATATCCTTCGTGCAGCTTCGTTATCTGCAGATTGTTTTTTCCGTCCGTTCGGAAAAGATATTCATGGTATGCGCCGTCCAGGTAAGCGAAATCTTCTCCGTTGTCATGATAGTGGATATAGGAGCCTTCGCCGGGATAGACTTCCAGAATCAGCTCCGGGTCCGTGATTTCTCCTACATACATCTGCGCCGGGGCTTTGGGCAGAATCGTTCCGGCTTTGACGAAGAGAGGGCAAGTATCGAGCGGCGCGTCCACGATATAATATTGCTTTCCATGATATTGTTTCAAGTTCCCTGTGCCGGTGCTCCAGTAATCGTACCAGTCGCCTTCAGGCAGATAAACCATGCGCTTTCTTGCACCTTGCTCGACGACAGGAGCCGCGAGGAGATGCTCTCCCACAAGAAATTCATCGTTCAGATTCCTGACGTTTTCATCCTTTTCATAATGCAGAACGAGGGGGCGGAGAATCGGAAGCCCGGTCTGTTCGCATTCCCGGCATAAATCGTAGAAATAGGGAAGCAGCGTATAGCGCAGATTTATATATTTGCGGTAGATGTTCAGCGTCTCTTCCCCGAACAGCCAGGGCTCCTGGTTCATGCTGCCAATGGCGCAATGATTGCGGAACAGCGGGGAAAAGCATCCCGCCTGCACCCAGCGGACGAGAAGCTCCGGCGTGGTATCGGCGCCGAAACCGCCGATGTCCGTTCCGACAAAGGCCATACCGCTCAGTCCAAGATTGCACTGCTGCGGAATCGCCATGCGAAGATGCGTCCAGAGGCTCTGGTTGTCCCCGGTCCATGCCGTCGCGTATTTCTGGGAACCGCTGTAACAGGCTCTCGTAATGACGAAGGGCCTTTTCCCGGTAAGCGCTTTCCATCCTTCATAGGTGGCTTTCGCCATATTGTGGCCGTAGACATTGTGCATTTCGGCGTGAGTGGAAGGTCTGTCTTCATCCGTAAAAAGCACATCGTCCGGGAGCGGGCCGTTGAAGCTGGCCGGCTCGTTCATATCGTTCCAGACGCCGCCTACGCCGAGAGAGGTGTAGAACTGTAAATGCTCTCCCCACCATTTTCGGACGGCGGGGTTTCCGAAGTCCGGGTATACCGCGTCGCCCGGCCAGACCGTGTTGACATAAACGCTGCCGTCCGGCGATTTGGCAAAAAAGCCGTTTTCGACGCCTTCCTCATACATCGGATAATCTTTTTCCACTTTAACGCCGGGGTCGATGATGGTAACGGCCCTGATACCCTGTTTTTTCAGGTCGGAAAGCAGTGCTCCGGCATCATGATAGTGTTCGTGGTTCCAGGTAAAGACTTTGTAGCGTTCCATATAGTCGATGTCAAAATGCAGCGCGTCACAGGGAATCCGAAGTTCCCGCAGTTTTGCGGCGAGCTCCCGGAAAGTCTCTTCGCTGTCATATCCCCAGCGGGACTGATGATAACCGAGAACCCATTTTTGCGGTAAAGGCATCCGCCCGGTCAGATAAGTATAACTTTCGAGAACGTCCGGCATGGATTCGCCGCCGATAAAATAGTAATCCAGATTGCCGCCGTCGCTTCCGAAGCTGTAATACCGGTGATTTTCCTTGCCAAAATTGAAATAACTCTTGAAAGTGTTGTCATAAAAAATGCCGTAAACGCCGTTTCCTTTCAGCGCAATAAAAAAGGGGATGCTCTTGTACAGAGACTTGAAACTGTCTTCGTGCGGGTCCGGAATGTCGCTGTTCCAGTTTTCGTATTCATAATAACGTTTGTTCAGAACGCCTGTTTTGTCCCCAAGCCCGTAAATACAGTCGGCATCGTCCAGCTGTTTGACGCATTGTACCGGATGGTTCAGGATGCCGGTATCGCTGACGTCATGGCCTTCCTGTCTGGCGAGTTCGATAAATGCGGCTTTCGGTACAAAACGCGGTTCCCTTTGACCACGATAGTCAGCACAGAGCAGATTTCCTTCCCGGTCGTAGAAATCCATCATAAAATCGTCATAAATCCGGCAGACAACCGAATCCGTCGAAAGAATAAGGCAGTCTTCCGTCCGGTCCAGCGTGAAGGGCGTAGGAAGCTCCTTGTTTCCTTCGATGGCTTTTGAACGGTGCTCATTTGTGGCAAACGGAACGAATACGTTGATGACTTTATTGGTCAATACCTGTATTCTGGCAGTCTGTTTTTCATAATGCAGCGTGATGGTCTGTCCTTCCTGTTCATAATTCAACAATGCTCCGAACATAGTGTTTTCTTTATCCTTTCTGTTTTTTTCGTAAATTTTAGTTGCGGTAACTGTATTTTATGCGAAATGCGGAAGGGTTGCAAGAGGAAAATGAAAAGGCCGGATGATTTAACAATCAGCAGTTGATAATTCGGAAGGGAAGAATTAAAATCTATTATGGAATCGTTTATTACATTTAGCTGAAACTTCATTATTGTTCCGGCACAACAATGAAAATAATGAAAATTAGGAGAAAATGAAAATTTAGGAGAAAAATTATGGAAATAAGGACATTTGAAATTTCATACCTGCAAGAAACGAAAGCGGCTTTAAAAAGTGCATTTTTTCATGAGGGGAGCAGAGAGGTTTTCAACGAATGGGAATTTGCGGAAACAGTATTGAAATCGGACGGATATATACCGGAGTTATGCGTGATTGCTTTAGACGGTGAAACCGTAATTGGCTATAATGCACTGACAAAAGCCGAAATCGGTGGTCAGTCCGGGCTGGCGTTAGGTCCGTTAGGCGTGCGGAAAGAATTTCAAAATACGGGAGCAGGCTCCGCTCTTGTAAAAGAATGTATCAGTAGAGCGGCAAAATTAAATTATCCGTGGATTGTTCTGCTGGGAGGGGACTATTATTCCCGGTTTGGATTTGAGAGCGGAAAGCCTTATGGAATTACGGTATCGGATAATGCGTCTGATAATGAACATATACAAATTATGTTTCTGGATGAACCGGCAAAGAGTAAAACTTCCGGAAAACTTATTTATTGTGAGGCGTTTTATGATTCAGACGGGAATTTATTATAATAAAAATTCAAAACAGAGCAGGAATATAGGAAGCGGAGCCTTTCAAAAATAAAAATCAGGGCATTGTGCTTGCCTGTCCATAGCGGTTTGTGATAAAATAGGACGATTTGAAGACTTACCCGCGCCTGTTAAGGAACCGGTAAAGAAAAGATACAACAGCAGTATAGAAAATGAATCAATTACGAAAGGAAAACAAAGCGATGATGCAATCGAGGACTTATAACTGTAACGAACTGCGCAGTCAGAACATTGGGGAAAAAGTGACGCTCGCGGGATGGTATGACAATTTAAGAAGGGTTTCCAGGAATCTTGGATTCCTGATTCTCAGAGATTTTTATGGCACAACACAGGTCGTTATCGAGACGGAGGAACTCATGCAGTCTCTGGACGGCGTCAACAATGAATCGACGCTTAGCATCGAAGGGATTGTCAGGGAACGTTCCAATAAAAATCCGAATCTGCCGACTGGAGATATCGAAGTCGTTCCGGAGAAAATCAGCGTGCTCGGCAGCTGCCGCTATAATGCACTGCCTTTTGAAATCAACCGTTCCAAAGAGGCGGACGAAAATCTGCGGCTGAAATACCGCTATCTGGATTTGAGAAACCCGGAGGTAAAGGATAAAATCGTCCTGAGAAGTAAGATTGTCGCTGAACTGCGTCAGCGGATGACGGACCTCGGATTTCTGGAGATTACGACACCGATTCTGACCTGTTCTTCGCCGGAAGGCGCGCGGGATTATATCGTTCCGTCGAGAGTCCATCCCGGAAAGTTCTATGCACTGCCACAGGCGCCGCAGCAGTTCAAGCAGATTCTGATGGCTTCCGGTTTTGACCGTTATTTTCAGATAGCGCCCTGCTTCCGGGATGAGGATGCGAGAGCAGACCGCTCGCCGGGCGAGTTTTACCAGCTCGACATGGAGATGGCTTTTGCGAGCCAGGAAGATGTTTTTACGATTATTGAAGAAGCGCTGCCGCCCGTTTTTGAAAAATACGGCGTGTACAAAACCGCTTCTAAACTGCCTTTTACCCGAATCCCTTATCTGGAGGCGATGGAAAAATACGGCTCCGACAAACCGGATTTGCGCATCGACCTGACGGTTCAGGATGCTACGGATGTGCTGGCGGACTGCGGATTCGGCCCTTTTGCGGGAAATGTCGTCAAAGCGATTGTGGTGGACAAGTTCGCGGCGACAAGAAAAGTCATCGACAAAATCTGCAGCGACGTGGAAGTGCAGTCCGGGGAAAAGGCATACTGGTTCCGGCTGGACGATAACGGAGAGTTTGTCGGCGGCATCAGCAAATTCCTGGCGGATATCAAAACGAAAGTTATCGAAACGCTTGGCTTAAAGCCGGGGGATTTCGTGGGTCTGACTTCCGGTAAAAAATTAAGAGCCCAGAAAACGGCGGGGGTTCTGCGCAATATGCTTGGCCAGCACTGCGAAGCGCATATGGATAAAGAACGTTACGAGTTCTGCTGGATTGTGGATTTCCCGATGTACGAAATCGGCGAAGAATCCGGCGGACTGGAATTTTGCCATAATCCGTTTTCCATGCCCCAGGGCGGAATGGAAGCGCTGGAAAATCAGGACCCGCTTTCCATCCTGGCCTATCAGTACGACCTGGTCTGCAACGGTGTGGAGCTGTCTTCCGGCGCGGTGCGGAACCACGACCCGGAAATCATGGTGAAAGCGTTCCAGTTAGTCGGCCTGGGAGAGGAGGACGTGAAGGCCAAATTCCCGGCAATGTACAACGCTTTCTGCTATGGAGCGCCTCCGCATGCGGGGATTGCGCCCGGCGTTGACCGGATGATTATGCTGATTACGGGCGAGGAAAGCATCCGGGAAATCATTCCGTTCCCGATGAACAAGAGCGCGATGGATGTCATGATGAATGCGCCGTCTGTGGTAGAACCAAAACAGCTGGATGAGGTGCATATCCGGCTGAAAGAAGAGGCGCGGGAAGAGGAGTAGTTTTTGGCAGTCAGGTGTGGTGCCGTGGTGGGGATTGATATCAGTGCGGTGTGGCAGAGTTGTCTGATGAAAAGTGCGCTTCACATCTCCCGATACCGCCTCGGCGAGCACCCATACTTTTCCCGGAACTTCCGATGGAAATAACTGCTGTTATTATAACCGATATGCTCCATGATTGCATCCACTGTCAGCGGCGTACGGGAAAGCAGATAGGCGGCCTGCTGTAATTTACGTTGCTGCAGCAGTTCTTTGAAATTACAATCCGTATATTTTTTTAACAAACGGCTTATGTAATAGGCTGGCTGCTCCATTTCTTCCGCGGCCTCCGTCAATGAACCGTTTTTATAATGGGTTTCGATATATTTCAGCACGGAAAAGACGAGCGTCTGCTCGTACTGGTCCGGCTCGTCCTGATTGATGGCGTCCGTAAACATCGACAAGTTTAAGAACAACAGCCCCATCGTCGTCTGATTGATAGTGTTTGTTCCCGCTTTTTTATGGAGCAGAGTCCATATCATGTTTTCCAAGAGGTTTTGCACGGGGAGAATCTCTTTTGCCTGAAAATGCAAATAACTGGAGTGGGAAGAATCCTGTGACAGGACGGAAATCAGAAAATCATGCAGGATGTTTTCTTTTTCGAGCATAGAAAAGGCATGGTCAAAAAATTCCGGCAGAATAATAAAGTTCACAGCAATGTCATTCTCCCCGGCGGGCAGAATCTCCTGAGTTGCGTTCTGATTTAAAAACAGAAGGTCGCCCTCCTGTAAGGTGATGCGTTCCCGGTCGTTGATGATATGGGTCGTGCTCCCGCTGCACATATAGACCATTTCCACATAGTTATGGCTGTGCCTGGGAAAATGGACAAAACGCGTGTGCGGCCGTATTTCAATCAACTTCCCCTTCCGCAGTAGCTTCCGGCTGTCGATGACGAAATTTTTACCGGAGGTATAGCGTTCTTTTTCCACATTTTGTCTGCCGTTCAAAATGGCCTGCTCTTCTTCGGTGATTTTCCGAAGCTCTTCCAATAAATCTTTCTGCATGCCGGAGCCTCCTTTTGTTTTGCGCCTTTTCGGCCTTCCCAGTCACAATTTTCCTGAGGACAGAATCGCCTTCTGGCGATTCTGTCAGGTGAAGAAGATTTGCAGCGCAAATCGTTAGAATTTCTTAGACTGCGTTTCTGGCAGTCTTAGAAATTCTCTTCACCACATGCAATTAAGGTCCCTCTTTTTACAGAATAAAGACCTTCTCAACTGTCCGCAGATGCGCTATAATAATTAAAATATCACTTTATACGGGGATTTTCAAGGAAGCAGGTAAAGATAAAATTACCGAAAACATAAAATGTAGAAAAGGAGAAGGAACATGACACAACAGGAAAGGTATGCAGCAGCAAAAGAAATGTATGCGGCAGTCGGTGTGGACACCGATGCGGCAATTGCGGCACTGAAAGAGATTCCCGTATCTCTTCACTGCTGGCAGGGGGATGATGTTACCGGATTTGACCATGACGGTCCGCTGACCGGAGGAATCCAGACGACGGGGGACTATCCGGGAAAAGCAACGACGCCGGAACAGTTAATGCAGGATATGGCGAAGGCATTGGAACTGATGCCGGGCAAAAAGAAGCTGAATCTGCACGCGAGCTATGCAATTTTTGAAGAAGGCGAGTATGTAGACCGCGACAAAATTGAGCCGAAGCATTTTGCAAAATGGGTGGCATTTGCAAAAGAGCGGAACATGGGCATCGACTTTAACCCCACTTTCTTTTCTCATGACAAAGTAAAAGACGGGCTCACGCTTTCGAGTCCCGACGAAGAGACGAGAAAGTTCTGGATAGAGCACGGCAAGGCATGTATTCGTATTTCCGAATATTTTGCAAAAGAAACAGGAATGCCATGTGTTATGAATATCTGGACGGGCGACGGTTATAAGGATATTCCGGCAGACCGCATGGGCCCCAGAATGCGTTACAAAGAGTCAATTGAGCAGATTTTATCAGAGCCTTTCGATAAAAATCTGGTAAAGCCCTGTGTGGAATCCAAAGTATTCGGCATCGGCGTAGAGTCCTACACGGCCGGAAGCGCAGAGTTTACACTGTCCTTTGCGGCTACCCACGAAGGCTGTCTGCCGTTAATGGATAACGGGCATTATCATCCGACGGAAGTGGTATCGGATAAAATTCCGGCGCTTTTGTGCTTCTTCCCGGAAATCGCGCTGCACATTACGAGACCGGTGCGCTGGGACAGCGACCATGTAGTTCTTTTTGACGATGAAACGAAAGAGATGGCAAAGGAAATCGTAAGGAACGACGCGCTCGGACGGGTTTATATGGCGTTAGATTATTTTGATGCGGGCATCAACCGTATTTCCGCATGGACGGTGGGCTTCCGCAGCTGGCAGAAAGCTCTGTTAAACGCTCTGTGCACGCCGAACAAAGAACTGAAAAAGTTACAGGATGAGAACCGCATGACGGAACTCATGGTATGGCAGGAAGACATCAAAACATTCCCGTTTGGCGATGTATGGGAAGAGTATTGCAGACAGTGCGGCGTGATTGCGGATAAGAGCTGGTTTGAGGCGGTCCGCAAGTATGAAGAAGAAGTATTGTTAAAAAGATAACATATGTTACAAAATGGTGCATAGTTAAACAGAACAGGGGGCCGGAAGCCCCCTGTTTTTGGCGCTGCCATCATATTTCAGGAAATGTTTGGAAAACAGGAATAATTGTGATACAATATACAAAAGTATCGGAATGTCCGCTGAAGCGGACAGATAGGAGTAGACATGACTTTTGATTTGAAAAAAGACGGAAAGCGGATTATCGTAATCTGCATTGCTTCGGTGATTATGGCGGTCAATACAAAAACATTTATCCGGACAGGCGGGCTGTATCCTGGCGGCGTGATGGGGCTGACGATTCTGATACAGGCGATTTTTGAAAATTTTTTCAATATGCAGATTCCGTTTTCGGTCGTAAACTTATTGCTGAATCTGGTTCCCATCTATATTGGATTCCGTTATATCGGTAAAAAGTTTACACTTTACTCTTGTCTGATGATTGTGCTGAACAGTATTCTGACGGATATTATTCCGGCGAATGTCATCACTTATGATACGCTGTTAATCAGTATTTTTGGCGGCATTATCAGCGGATGTGCAATCAGCCTGTGCCTGATGATGAATGCGACGACGGGCGGCACAGATTTTCTGGCAATATATCTTTCTGAAAAAAAAGGCGTGGATTCCTGGAATATGGTCCTTGCCATCAATGCCGTTATTATTTCCCTGGCGGGTATTTTGTTCGGGTGGGACAAGGCTCTGTATTCCATTATTTACCAGTATGCTTCCACACAGGTTCTGCAGATGCTGTATAAAAGATATCAGAAACAGACGTTATTTATTGTCACGAATAAACCCAAAGATGTATGTAACGTAATTTATAAGACGAGCGGACATGGTGCGACGATACTGGAAGGGGAAGGCTCCTATGTGCATTGTGAGAGAAATGTTGTCTATTCCGTCGTTTCGAGAGAAGAAAGCAAGGCCGTTATCCATGCGGTAAAAGAAACGGACGAAAGTGCGTTTGTCAATGCGCTCAGAACGGAGGAACTTTCCGGGCGGTTTTATCAGAGGCCGAACGAATAGCGTAAGAATCGTCCGCAGAGTATATGTCCTGCAGAACGCAGAATATCGGACGAATACAGAAACGGTCGTTATTTTACAGAGGAACAATCATGGAAAAGATTTCGAATGAACAGGTAGAAGCGGCGTGGAAGGTATATCATAAAGCATTTCTGGAAATACCCTATTCCGGCAAGCGGAAATTTATCAAAAGCTGTGAGCATAATATCAAACAGCTGGAACGCCGTATTGCGCGGAAAAAGAAGCTGGAAGCGCATCAGATACTGAACGATATGGAAGAACTGCATAAACGGGCCGCAGATATCGGTTATACCGTATCAAATAGAGACCATAAACTGTGCAATTACTATAAACGTGTTCTGAAAAGGCTGATACAGCTGGATTTGTCCTTTCTGCGGATGATGGCGCCTTCTTCTTCCGCCGCGGAAATTCTGAAAATGGAAGATATTCATCTGCTGCTTTGCGAAAAATCCCTGTATGAAATTTATAAAGACGATTATATGCAGTTCATGGTCGGACAGCGGATTGAAGAACTGATGGAGGCGGAACCGGAAAAGCAATACCCGGAAGCGCGCAGTATGCGCAGACATTTTATTCTGCACATCGGCCCGACCAACAGCGGAAAGACTTATCAGGCCCTGCAGCGGCTGAAACAGGCTTATCAGGGAATTTATCTCGGTCCGCTGCGCCTTCTTGCGCTGGAAGTCTATGATACGATGACGGCGGCGGGCATTCCATGCAGTATGATTACGGGAGAAGAAAAAATTGTGACGCCGGGGGCTTTCTGTCAGGCGTCCACGATTGAAATACTGGATTTGAAGGAAATTTATGACATTGCGGTCATAGATGAAGCGCAGATGGTGGATGACGAAAACAGAGGAAGCAGCTGGACAAGGGCGATTCTCGGCATACGGGCGGAGGAGATTCATATCTGCGCGTCTCCGATTGCGGAAAAGCTGCTCATACGGATGATTAAACGCTGCGGGGACACTTATGACCTGGTGCGCCACGAGCGGAATACGGAGCTGGAATTTCTGCCGGACAGATATGATATGGGCAAAGATGTGGAAAAGGGCGATGCACTGATTACTTTTTCCAAGAAAAATGTGCTTGCGATTGCGGCCGCCCTGGAAGCAAAAGGAATAAAAGCAAGTGTTATTTATGGAAATCTGCCTCCCAAAACAAGGCGGGAACAGGTACATCTTTTTGCGGAAGGATTTAACGAAGTCGTTGTGGCCACCGACGCTATCGGTATGGGCGTAAACCTTCCGATACGAAGAATTATTTTTATGAATACGATTAAATTTGACGGGACGGCCAAGCGCCGCATCCGGGCCGAAGAAATACGCCAGATAGCGGGAAGGGCGGGACGTTACGGGTTCTATAACACTGGTTATGTGCAGTCGGTTGTGGACATGGGGTATGTCGGCAAGAAAATGAAGGAGCCGTTTCATCCGATGAAAAAGGCCCGAATCGGCTTTCCGGAAGTGCTCCTGGACATCAATATGGAGCTCGATGAAATCATTGAGATTTGGGAAAATGCGGGCGGCACGGAACTGTATGACAAAATTTCCATGTCAGAGAGCGTCCGCAAATACCGTTATCTGAAAAATTACCGGAGGGCGGCCGGCTGTATGAAGGATAAGAAGCTGCTGCTTTCCCTGATTACCTGTCCCTTCGACATCGGGGATAAGGAAGTGCTGAAACAATGGCTGAAATACTGCGAAAATCCGATGGAAGAAAGGGCGTGTCCGTCCTATCCGAAAGATGCCTCTTTGGAAGCGCTGGAAAGTTACTATAAAAAGCTGGATTTATACAGCCAGTTTGCGGGAAGGGTAAACTGGGTCATCGACAGAGAAGCGCTTGAAGTAAACAGAGAAGCGGCACAGCGCGCTATCGGTGTTTTTTTAAAGGATAATAAGAAACAGTTTGAAAAAAAATGCCAGATATGTGGAAAACCGCTTCTGTGGGATTATCCGTACCGAATCTGCGAAGACTGCTTTATGGCGGAAGATATCGACGAGGACGAGTTGTGAAACGAAATAAAAACATTTGTTATGCAAAAGCCTGATATCTCCGATACTGATTCCGGCAGATGTAAAAAGCGTCTCTTATGCAAAAGTGAGGGTTATGGTTTGCCGGAATATAGCAGAAAGTTATCGATACGAACCAGGTGTAATTGAAAGAAAAGGACAATGATGGTCAGAACTTATGTGATAAATGTGAGGCAATTTGATGAAGAGGATGCTTTTCGTGCGGCGCTTCCGGCTGTATCTCCGTACCGACAAAAAAAGATTGCCCTGTTGAAAAATGAACGGGAAAAAAGGAGAAGCCTTGGGGCCGCGTTTGCTTTAAATGCGGCCCTGAAATATTATGGCATGTGCGAGCAGAACATGGAATATGTTCTGGGAGAACAGGGGAAACCTATGTTTCGGGACTGCCCGGAGCTTTCTTTTTCCCTGTCCCATTCCGGCGATTATGCCATATGCAGTCTGGGGGAGCGGGAAACAGGCTGTGATATCGAAAGGGTAAGACCGGATAAAATGCGCGTGGCCGAGCGTTTTTATGCGGAGGAAGAAAAGGCATGGATTTATCAGGCCGACGTGTTAAAGGAACAGGAAAGCAGGATGTTTAGAATCTGGACAATGAAAGAAAGTTTTCTGAAAGTGACGGGCTGCGGGATGGCGCTTCCTTTGAAGGATTTTGCGGTCCTTATCGGAAAAGACGGCATAAATGAGGTGCGTCACTCATTAAATAACAAGAGATATCGTATAAAAGAATACAGTCTGCCGGACTTTTTTCAGGAGACGGAGGAATATCGGATTTCGGTCTGCGCCGAAGACTGGGCCGGGCGGCATTCCGGCGGCTGTGGAGTATGGGAAGGACGGTCTTTTGCCGGATGCGAATCGTTGGAAGAGCGTCCTTTGGCGGCTTGTGAAACGTTGAAAGAAGCGGATTTCTCCGGTTTTGAAAAACGTGAGTTTGCGCCGGAATTGGAAATCGTTTCTGTAGGCAATGAGCCGGGCGGTCCGGACAGTTGGCAAATACCGTGAGAGTCTGTTGCGCTGCATTGTTTCAGGCTGTATATATTCCATATATCTGCGCATACTACTTTTCAAAAAAAACATGCGTTGCCATGCACAGCAGTGCCGCATGGAGAAAGCGAGAAAAGGAGAGTAAGGCAGATGTTGGGAAAACAAAGTATACAGTTTCAGAATCCGCCCTGTATCGTGAACAGCGCTTCCATTGTAGGGAGTAAGGAAGGGCAGGGCCCAATGGGTAAACTGTTCGATAAAGTCGGCTATGACGATATGTTTGGCGCCAAAACCTGGGAAGAAGCGGAGAGCGCGCTGCAAAGAGAGGCGCTGCAGATGATGCTGGAAAAAGAAAACCTGAAAAAGGAAGATGTGCAGCTCATCTTTGCCGGTGACCTGTTGGGACAGTCCATTGCAAGCAGCTTCGGCCTTTCTTCTTTTCATACGCCTCATGTCGGTCTTTACGGCGCATGTTCCACATGCGGCTTATCCATCGGCGTGTGCAGCATGGCCATAGCGGGCGGCTTCGTGGACAGGGCGGCCTGTGTGACATCCAGCCATTTTGCCAGTGCGGAAAAGGAGTTCCGGTTTCCGCTTTCTTACGGGAATCAGCGGCCGCTTTCCGCTACCTGGACCGTTACCGGAAGCGCCGCTTTTCTGATTGCTTCCAATTGCTCTAAAAAAGCAAAAGCAAAAATAACGGGTGTGACATTTGGGAAAATCATGGACTACGGAATCAAAGACTCCATGAATATGGGCGCGTGTATGGCTCCTGCCGCCGCGGACACTGTGAGACAGCATCTGGCCGATTTCGGAAGAATGCCTGGAGATTACGACAAGATTATTACCGGCGACCTGGGTTCGGTGGGACAGCAGCTTTTGTTCGAGCTGTTGTCAAAGGACGGCATCGATATCTCCAGACAGCACATGGACTGTGGTATGGAGATTTTTGACAGCGAGAAGCAGAATACCAATGCTGGCGGCTCGGGCTGCGGCTGTTCAGCCGTCGTTTTATCGGCCTATATACTGAAAAAAATTGAGGAAGGCGTATGGAAAAGGGTGCTTTTTCTGCCGACGGGAGCGCTGTTGAGTAAAACGAGTTTTAACGAGGGGCAGACGATACCGGGCATTGCGCATGGGGTGGTGTTGGAGAGCTGCTGACGGAAGGGCATTGAATAGGGTATCAAAAGGACTGAAAAAGGAACATTGATCAGTCCTTTTATTATGTCTTTTTATATGTTTGTCTTCTTATATTTTTGTGAAGTATTTAGAGAATATTTGAAATGAACAAAAAATGAACAATAAGGTTGATTATGCATGCGGCAACTGTTATAATGATGGTAAGAGAGAAGGTGTAATAGTATGGTTTTAGGCGGAAACAGCACCGTATTTGATTTTCTTGCAATATTGTGCGCTTTGCTTACAAAAGAGGAAGAACGGCTGTATGCAATTAAGTGGATGACTGCAGACGAGAAGCATCTGCAAAAGATTATTTATACATATAGGAATCTTCTCGCAGTCATTCTAAATGCGTCGGTAGAGGAATATAGATTGGACAATAAAAGTATTTCCTATTTAAATGAGGAATTAGAACGGCTTCAAAATGGCAAAGATAACAATAAGGAACATATTTTCCGGCTGGCCGTTGAAGTGGAAAAAAGACTGGATATGTATTCTGCCGGCCCGAACAGGGGAGTAATATACCGGTTAGAACCATTGAATGCGAATGTAAAGGAAACGCAGATTGCTATTTATCCCCGCATCATGCCGCGGTGGAACACGAAGAAGTCAGAGCGGAACCGGGAAAGGCGCCTGAATGCGAATTTCATGAATTATATGATGATTCGAATGGAGGATG
The DNA here is from genome assembly GCA_910578715.1 of uncultured Lachnospiraceae bacterium. Lineage (GTDB taxonomy): Bacteria > Bacillota > Clostridia > Lachnospirales > Lachnospiraceae > UBA3282. The sequence goes on from CAJTRL010000016.1 coordinate 43,412, forward strand.
CGGCGCCTTTTGAAATGATTATGCACTATTGGAATGATGAAGGGATTCTGCAGAAAACGGAAGGAGGATGGAAACTCAAGGTAGGACTGACTCCGGTAATGGATTCGGCAAAATTAAAATCAAAAGAACTGGATTTGCCGTCAGGATATGCGGTCGGAGTTGAGGGGATTGACAATGAAGAGGAAGTAACGGAAAGAGTTTTAAGAGTCTTTAATCAAATGTTTTCTGAAGAGTATGGAATCATTGTATTTCCAGAGGCATTAGGAACGGAAGAAGCGCTTTTGAAAATTAAGCGCCGAATGCGTGAAAACCCTGAGTATTGTACTTTTGTGGCAGCGCCGACGATATGTAATGATGGGAGAAATATTCTTGTTGTTTTAGGGCCGGGCGGCATAGAATGTCTGAGACAGGAGAAAACAGCGCCTGCAATTTTAACAACAAAAGAAGGGAAGGTGGAAAGAGAGGATTTATGTTATGGCAATCAGGTACATTTGTTAATTACAAAAGAACTTGGCTTGATGGCATTTGCAATTTGTGCTGAACTTCTTGACCCGGATTACTACCGCCTTATTGTGAATACGGCTTTGGCAGATACAATTATCTGCTCGTCCTTTTCTCCCGGAATTGCAGCCTTTCGGGACACTTTATTAAAGGGAGCCCCCGCTAATCTTTTGGAACTGTATATTAATACATGCTCTGCAAGATTCGTTTCGAGAAAAAATGAGATAGCGCTTCCGATAGGGTTTGTACAGATTCCATTTTCTGACGGGGAAGAGCAGCCTTATGAAGTTGAGCGTAAATGTCATGGACAATGCGCTCAGGAAGTATGTTATTTTGATATCGCAATTATGTATCAGAATCAAAAATTTCATGTAGAGATTGTTCATAAAAGATGCGCCTAGTGTACTGTATCATTCATTTTCAGCTAAATGATGCAGAATGAATTTTCAGTCTGCAAGAAGGAGAAGGCGATGCGGTGGCACGCCCGCCGACAACAACGCAGCAGTTTTTAAAGCAGACAGATAGGAGTAGATATGGGAATTTATAAGGTTTATGTAGTTGATTTTTTTAAAGATAATCAGGAGGAAATACAGAGGAAAATACAAATATTGTCTAAAAAAATAATTGAATTGATGACGGAACCCAATTTTGACGAACTCGGAAAACTTTTGCTGGAATGTAAATCAATAGGTTATTCAGCACAGGGATATCTGGAGGAGGCCGGAAGCTCCGGCGAGGAACATAGCATGCTGGTGGATATAGGGTATGCAAGGGCATTGCTGGATATGATGCAGATGTATCTGCAAAAACTGACAATTCAGAACGAAATACAGCAGATTCGCACAAAATACAGAGATAAGGTCCTGTCAGTTCTTGTAAAAAGCGGAACACTGCTGCACAAGGACCTTGCGAGCGCAGTGGGGGTATCCGCCAGTGGACTTACTGCAATTATAAAACAAATGAATGAGACAGCCGTTAAAATGGTTCATATTGAGGAAGTCAGTAAGTTTAAGTTATATTCGGTTACTCCGGCGGCATATCAATATGTTATTCAAAATATGCCGGGACTGGCGATTGAAATTGAGCCCAGGACGGATAGAAATGATTTATATTTACGTTATGCGCTGGAAATCAGCAGAATGATTAAATGTAAAAAAGAGATGGAACTGGAAAAGGAATACAAGGAAAAGGCAGAGTTGTTCAGTTTATGCGATGAAATGATAAGAGATAAGAAGGGGATGGAACTGGAGAAAGAATATCTGGACAGAAAGAAAGTAGTAAAATTGCATTACTGGGAAAAAGACTTTGAAAAATCGATTCGGCTTTTAGACGGCATCGCATGTGGATGAAAATATATCGCAGAAAGGATATTGAATGGGAGAAAAGAATATGAAGACAAGCGTTGAATGCTTAAAAATATTGATGGAAGAGGCGGGACAGGATTGGAAGCTAAAATTGGATGATTACCTGAAAAGGGAAAACGACGGGCCGGATTTGGAGTATGAGGACTGCATAGAAGACTTTTTTATGGCATGTATAGAGGAAATAAAAGAGGGTAAAACTTCTAATCTCCAAAAAGTGGAAAAGATGATTCATAATGAACTGCTATATAAGAACGTAAAGAATTATTTAGATGATTTACTGCGTCCTTTTTATGCGTTTGCCCCTTTGCGGGCACTGGGAGTGAAAGACCCGGACAGGGCAGAAGAGGTGCTGCGACAGGTATTTGAACAGACAATTCTGCGGGTTAATCCTGATATTATTCAACGTTATGAACAATATGGATTTGATAATGGAGGAGCTTTTACGGAGTATATAAGCGCACAGAACAGTATCTGTTCCTTTGTAGTATGGAAAAATATGTATTATACGGCGATAGAAGATTTTATTTATACACAGACCAGATTGTCCAGGAAACTCTGTGCGCAGATGGCAGAGATGCTTAATCAGAATTTTGATGCATTAAAACTGAACTATATTATTGAAAAACTGGATTCATTAGCGTAAAACACAAAGGAGAACCACATGCCGCCCCTTTTTACGGAACTGCTCGATAACTTTCCGCGTCCTGCCTTTCAGAAGAAAGTGCGCGGCAAATACCATTATGATGAAAATCAGTCGGAAGAATTAAAAGTGACCGCCCTGGAAATGCTTCCTTTTCTGCGACAGGAAGCCTTCTGGCAAAGCGCGCCTATGGTACAGAACGGCGTCAGTTTGCACCGTCAAATCACACCGGGAGAGTCGGGAAATATCGGAGCGTACCGGAAAGATTCACCGGAAGAACCGGGCGTTGTAGATTTGCACAAGGAAACGGCTTCAGAATCGAAAGAAGCACGGTATGAGCGGGTTGTCATCTCGCTCGGCCCCGGCATTGATACTTTACAGGAACAGTACGGGGAAAAGGGATTTTTGTCTAAAAGCTATATGCTGGAAGCGCTGGCCGGCGAACTGCTGCTGGAAAGCTATGGAGCTTATAACCGTTATACAGCGGAGACGACGGACTATCATGTGGCGCGTTATCACTTTCCGGGAAGCGAAGCGGCATATCCGTTAGAAAGGATGCCGGAGCTGTTAGCCGGAATGACGGAGCGGGTCAGCTGTAATGCGGCGTTCTGCCTTTTACCGAAAAAAAGCGTTGTTTTTGTGGTGGAGCTGACGCGGGATGAAACGGTGCAATGCGAGGGTATCTGCGTGGGTTGCGGAAATGTGCGCTGTGTCAACCGGGTAGGGATAACGGACGCTTTCGGGTGGAGACGTAGAATGGCGAAGATGACGGATATGCCGCTTAATTATGGGTACAGCCGGATTTTTGGAAAATGACAGGAAAGGAAACCGAATGGAACAATTATATACGCGATGGGGAAAAACGCTGGACCACGAGCATGTGTTACAGGAATATCCCCGCCCATTATTAAAAAGAGAAAGTTATGTAAACTTAAACGGATATTGGGAATATGCGATTACGGAAAAATTTTGCAGGCCGGAAGTGTATGACGGTAAAATTCTCGTGCCTTTTTCGCCGGAAAGCGCCCTGTCGGGCGTCGGAAGGCAGCTGCGGCCGGAGGAATATCTCTGGTATCGCAGAGCACTGCCCATTGATGCGGACAAACTGCGGGCCGGATTCCGCCTGATACTGCATTTTGGGGCGGTAGACCAGGCTTGCCGGGTCTATGTGAACGGTCGGGAAGCGGCGCGGCATATAGGAGGTTATCTGCCTTTTTCAGCGGATATCACGGAATATTGCCGTGCAGAAAGCGAGCTGATGCTTGCCGTGCGGGATTTGAGCGATACCTCCTATCATGCGAGGGGAAAGCAGAAGCTGAAACGGGGCGGCATGTTTTATACAGCCCAGAGCGGTATCTGGCAGACGGTCTGGATGGAGTATGTGCCGGCCCATTATGTGGAAGAACTGCTGGCAGAGCCTGTGCTGGCGGAGCCGGATTTTGAGCGCGGAAGCGTGCGGATTACGGTGCGCTCGGATGTTGAAATGCCCGTACATATTCAGGTACGGGAGCCGGGACTATACCTGGACGATGTGGATATTTCCGGCCTGAACATCAAAACGGAAGCGCGCGGCGTTTCAGCCTCAGACATCGAAACGGAAGCGTGCGGCGTTTCAGCTCCGGACATCATAGCGGAAATGTGCGGCGCTCCCGTCCGGAACATCATAGCGGAGGCACGCGGCCTTTCCAACCGGGAGCTGGAAATCTCTCTTCCGCTTGTCAAACCCTGGACCTGTGAAACGCCCTATCTGTATTATTATACGGTAACAATGGGAGATGATGTGGTGGAGAGCTATTTTGCGCTGCGCACTTTTTCCATAAAGAAGTTTTCCGAAAATACGGCCGCTTCGAATCCTGTTTCTTTAAAAAAGAAGGCGACGGAGATTCCCCGTATCTGTCTGAACGGCCAGGTACAATTTCAGAACGGCGTGCTCGACCAGGGGTACTGGCCGGATGGCCTGTATACGGCGCCGTCCGATGCGGCATACATATTTGATATTACGGAAATGAAAAAACTGGGCTTTAACATGCTCAGAAAGCATATCAAAATCGAGCCGCAGAGATGGTATTATCATTGCGACAGGCTCGGCATGGTCGTGTGGCAGGATATGGTGAACGGCGGTTCCTATTATAAACACTGGTTCGTAACGTATGCGGCGACGCTTTTTTCCAGAAAGCGGCTGAATGTGCCGGACGTCTTTCTGGGGCTTCTCGCCCGCACCGATGAAAGAGGGCGGAAGGAGTTTGTACGGGAAATGAAGGAAACGATTCGCCTTCTGAAAGGTCATCCGAGCATTGCGGCATGGGTGATTTTCAACGAAGGATGGGGGCAGTTCCATGCGAAGAGGATGACAGAGATTGCGCGGGCCTGTGACAACAGCCGCCTCATCGACCAGGCAAGCGGATGGTTTGACCAGAACGGCGGCGATATGCAGAGCATTCATCATTATTTTTTCAAACTGAAATTTGCGCCGGAAAAGGAGCGGGTTACCGTATTGTCGGAGTTCGGCGGTTATTCTCTGCGCGTTCCGGGACACAGCGCCTGTAAAAAGCTGTACGGCTATGGAACCCATGAGGACAGGGAAAGTCTGAACGCCGCATACGGCGAGCGGATGCGGAAAATGAAAGCGCAGATTCCGGAAGGGCTGTGCGCGGGAGTCTATACGCAGCTGTCCGATGTGGAAGAAGAGGTGAACGGGATTTTTACCTATGACAGGGAGGTCAGGAAGATAGATTCTCTTGAGGAGGTAAATCAGCTGAAAGCAGAGAGAAACGCGTAAAACACTGTCACAGAGCCAGGAATCCTGAAACAGATTTCTGGCTCTGTTTTTAGGATTATTTTCCATGCATGCAATTTTCCGGTTGAGCCCGCTTATTTTCCTGACAGAGCATCGTTCTCTTTGGAGACTGGACTATAATAATTCTTATGGTAAAATACGGGATGAAATGGACTTTCTGTGTCCGCCTGTGCTATACTAATAAATAGCAGAATCGCCGGACGTTTGAAATGCCGCGGCGCGGCATGCGGAATCTTGCGGTATCATGTAGATTATGAGGCAGAACAATGCGGGAAATGGAATTTAAAATGGAACGCCCCGGCCTGCTTAAAGAGGGTCAGCGCGTTACGGTGACGGAAGGCGTGCTTCCGAGCAATTATTATTATACGATTAACCCGTCCCTTGCGATGTCCGGGAATTTTCCCTTTTCAGAAAGGATGCTGGAGCGGGAGGGTGAAGTCCTTGAAATCATCGAAAACGACCGGGGATTCTATGTCAGGGTGCGGTTTGAGTAGAGAGCAGCGCTGCGGCATACATGCTTGATATCATGGAAATGAAGAAGCTGGGCTTTAACATGTTTCTAACCGGGGTTTGTGCCGGAATTTTAAGATAGAACCACTGCGTTAAATATTGGGGGTATATACGATGCTAAGACCAACGGCAGTTCAGGTAGAAGCAGTGTGTGCATATCAGATTATCGTATTATTTGATAATGGTGAAAAAAAATGTTTTGATGTTGAACCATACATTAAGGGCGAATGGTATGGACAGCTGCGGTCTTTTGAATATTTTAAATGCGTTACAACAGATGGGTATACGGTTGTCTGGCCTGATGGACAGGACATATGCCCGGATGAATTGTATGATTTGGGAAAACTGGTTTCATAAACTGGAACCGTTTATCCTGAGTATGAATTTGCCAAAATACGATTGAAGAAAGGATTACTGCGATTATGAAAACAAAACGGACGACTCCGAAAATCCTTTTATTTTCCTGTCTTATCGTCTTTGTCACCGCGAATCTGTTTGCGGCCTCCGCACAGGCTTCAACAGATAGCAGACCTTATGATACGTCTGCTGCCAGTCCTTCAAAAATAGATGCGGATAATATAGTTTCATCGCAAAACACTATGTCTATTGTTCATGAAAGCGCGGATATTCTACATTACGATGATGGCGCTCCTTATATTCATGATATTCTTACAAACAATACGGACAGAACGGTGGTAGAAACGCAATATTGTATGTTAGCATATGATAAAAATGGCTCACCACTAAAACTATATTGGAATTTTCTTGACAGCAGTACGGAAAGCAGCTTTGAAAACCTTGTCCGCACAGAGACGGATATTTTATCCGGTCAGACGGAAGAATACCGGGGCGGCTGGTCGTTATACGATGGCGAGATTATGAAGAATCTTCCGAAAGCCGGGAGCGGCGGGGCGAATCAGGCCGCCTATTCGCTGCTTTGTCTAAAACAGGTTGTTTTTGAAGATGGCACGGTCTGGGATAATCCGGGCTATGAAAACTGGATTCAGACCTATGCGGGGAGGAAAATAGCGGTGGATGAACTGCAAAACTACTACCCGTATGAATACGAAATAGAATTTTAATCGGAATAGACTTTTATTAAGAATAGACTTTTATTAAGAATAGACTTTTCGCATCCGTCCGTGCTATATTAATGAATAGCAGAAACGTCGGACAGATTGAGTAAAAAATAGAAAGGCGGAAACAATTATGTTAAAAAAAGTTGCGACAGACAAGGCGCCGGCGGCAATCGGGCCATATTCACAGGGCATTATCGTTGATAAGATGCTTTTTGCGTCAGGCCAGATTCCAATTGACCCGGCAAGCGGAGAAATTACCGGGGAAAACATCACACAACAGGCAGAGCAGGTCATGAAAAATGTCGGGGAAATCTTAAAGGCGGCCGGAACGAATTACGAAAATGTGGTAAAGACCACCTGTTTTCTTGCGGAAATGGCTGATTTCGCCGCTTTTAACGCGGTTTACGAGAAGTACTTTACCGAAAAACCGGCCAGAAGCTGTGTTGCGGTGAAACAGCTTCCGAAAGACGTTTTGTGCGAGGTGGAAGTCATTGCGTACCTCGGATGACAGCGGACGAAGCGCGGGCGCGAAACAGAACACCGCGCTGACCGGAATGCCGGGCGCGAAACAGAACATTGTGCTGACAGGGATGCCGGGCGCGAAGCAGAACATCGTGCTGACAGGAATGCCGGGCGCGGGAAAAAGCACGGTGGGCGTTGTACTGGCCAAAAAGCTCGGACTTGCCTTTGTGGATTCCGACCTGGTTATTCAGGAAAAACAGGGAATGCTGCTTCATGAAATCATAAGGGAAAAAGGACTTGACGGTTTTCTGCAAATCGAAGAAGAAATCAACGCATCCCTGGAAGCGTCGGGAGCCGTCATCGCTACCGGCGGCAGCGTCATTTACGGGGAAAAAGCGATGGAGCATCTAAAGCGGACTGGTACGGTCGTCTATCTGCAGTTACCGCTTGCGGCGATTGCCGAAAGGCTCGGCGACTTAAACGAGCGGGGCGTCGCCTTACAGGAGGGACAGAGCCTCCGCTCTCTCTACGAAGAGAGAGTTCCCCTTTATGAAAAATACGCGGATATCATACTTTCCTGTGAAAACAAAATGCTGCGGGAAATCGTGATGGAGATTGCAAAAAAAATATAACGGAGGATTTGTTGTCACAGCCATTTTCCTTAGCAGAAATGAATAACTCATCAAATATTGCAGAAAATAACAGATATCACTGGTGTAAGACAGGGATATCTGTTTTTAACTTTATAGGATTCGGGTGCCAAAAGGTGCCATTAAAAATGTTATAGCATATTGCACAAAATGTTCCCTCGTGTCCGGCTTCGTCGAATGGATTTTCTAAATATTCCGGCAAGGTGTACAAATCCGTACGCAACCGCCCGTTATTCGCATCCATGCTCATTACGGGCTTTTCTGGGCATCCATGCCCCGAAATTGCTGAAAGCGAAACGGAATATTAAGAAAATCTCATTCTCCGGCACAGGACAGCTTCGCGAATATTTTGTGCACTATGCCATTATTAGCAATATGCAGTTTTGTGAAGGCACCTTTTGGCACCCGAATCCTTATAGGAAAGTTCTGCTTTTATGAGATTGAAAAAAGGAGAGGTCATGGCAATGGATTATGTAAATGCTTTCTGGGTGGGAGGACTGATTTGCGCCCTGGTGCAGATTCTGATGGAGAAAACAAAGATGATGCCGGGAAGAATCATGGTGCTGCTCGTCTGCCTCGGTGCGGTCATCAGCGCGGTCGGATTGTATGAGCCCTTTATGGAATACGCCGGAGCGGGTGCGGGTGTGCCGCTGCTTGGCTATGGCAATATTTTGATGAAAGGGGTCAAAGAAGCAATCGACAAGGACGGTTTTATCGGCCTGTTTAAGGGCGGATTTACCAATGGCGCGGTTGGATGCAGCGCGGCGCTTGTGTTCGGTTATCTGGCCAGTCTGTTTTTTAAGCCGAAGATGAAATCGTGAAGGAAAGCACTGGCACAACGAAAATATTCTATAAAAAGAAAAAGATAAAAAGAAAAGGAATTGTCCACGAATTAATTTGTTGACACTTCCTTTTTTTCATTTTATCATAGAAATATAGCGGATTGATTCAGCAGAATGAACAAGTCCGGTTGGAATTTGCGCTGAAGCGTCGCAAATTCTGTTATCGCAGAGCGGAAGCTGGCATTTCGCCCGCGTTCTCAGCATAAAGCGCTTTGGAATGGAGGAAAATTATGGCAAAAAATGAACGGGGAGCGGGAAGAAAACCCGCGCTTTCGGCCGAAGATGTGAGAATCATCAGAGAGCGGCACGAGACAGGAGCGACGGTTACGGCGCTTGCAAAAGAGTACGGTATTTCCAGACAGGTACTGTCCGGGTATCTGAATCAGAACAACGAAAAAGAAAAGGAAAAATATAATACGGAGAAATCTTGGGAAAGACTGAACAGAGCTTTTCAGGGAATTGACACGGCACAATATCCGGTGCGTATGGAATATATGTGCGGGGAAGACTGCTGCAGCATAATTCTTGTGAACAGGGAAGAGGAGCAGATTGCAGTCATCAATGAGACGGACGATTTGCTCCACCGGGCTTTCGGCATCAAGGTAAGACCGGACTGGAAGGACTTTGAGGCATTTCTGGAAAGCCGTTGTTTTCCGAGGGAAAGAGAGGATATCGACCTGATTCTGGAGGAACTGGAGCTGGACGAATACGAGCCGTTTGCGATTGTGGAACGGACAGGCGGCAGAATGGCGGAAGATAAGCAGTGGATTAAAATCAGATATTATAAAGCGTAAGGGGGCGTATTCATGAATGTAATAGAAATTTCCAAAGATTATATCGTGACCGGAGCGGAGCATTCTTCCTCAGGCAGCCAGCTGAAATGGAAGCAGGACGGTTACTGGTACAAAGCCGACAGATTCGGTTTTGAAAGCCTGGCGGAGGCGGTCGTGTCCCATTTGCTGAAACGTTCCAATTTCGAAGAGTTTATCGTCTATGAACCGGTTATGGTTACATATCAGGGGCAGCAGTACAGGGGGTGCCGCAGTCCGGAATTTAAAAAGGAAAATGAAGAACTGATATCTTTGGAGCGTCTTTCCAGACAGTATACGAGTTTCGGGCTTGCGGGAATGCTGGCACGGATTCCCGACGTGGAAGAGCGCATTTCCTATACGGTGGAACTGGTGGAAAATCTGACCGGGCTTTCGGACTTTGGCGTTTATCTGACCGAACTGATGGAACTCGACGCCTTCTTTCTGAATGTAGGGCGGCATACGGATAATATCATGTTGTTATATGATACGGAAAAAAAGGCGTATCGCTTTGCGCCTGTTTTTGACATGGCCCAGTCACTTTTTTCCGATACGAAACATACCTGTCCGCCGGAAAAAGGCATGGTGGAATGTTACCATTCGATAGTGGCGGAGCCTTTTTCCGATGACTTTGACGAGCAGTTAAAATGTGCGAACGGGCTGTATGACAGGCACCTTAGGTTTGATTTCTCAGCCAATGAGATGATTAATTCCGTCCGGGATTTTTTAAACAGCATGAGCAACAGCTCTGTGTATCAGGGCTCGGAGAAAAGAAGAATTGGCGAGATTATCCGGTTCCAGACGAAGAAATATCAGGATTTGTTTCGGAAATAAAAAATTTTAAAAAAAGTTGAAGACATGAAGATGCCTTTTCCGTTCTAATTAGTGAAGATGTAAAAAGCAGAGGGGAGGCGGGGCATATATACGCGGAAGAACAATTGACAGCGCTGATTGATTCATACCAGAATCTTGTTTTTTCCATTTGCTATAAGATGACGGCCGACTATTTTGCCGCCGAAGACCTTGCCCAGGAAACCTTCCTTTCTGCCTATGAACATTTCAAAAATTTTGATGGCAGCAACCCTAAGGCATGGCTTTGCAGAATTGCGACAAACAAGTGTATCGACTATATGGCCCATTCCGGCAGAAAGAGCATTCCCACCGAGGATATTTATCTGGAAAACAGCATGGGGGCACAGGATATGGCGGAGTCGCCGGAAGCAGTCTGCATGGAACAGGAAACAAAGGATATGCTGCTGAAAAACTGCAGACGTCTGAAAAAACCGTATGATGAGATTGCCGAAGCCTATTACTATGAAGAACTGGATGCCAGGGAAATCGCCGGAAGGCGGGGCATGAAGGTTAAGACGGTGCAGACGCAGATTTACCGGGCGCGCAGTATGTTACGGAAAATTTACAGAAAGGAGAACAGCGCATGAACGGACTGAATAAAAACCAAAATAACATCAGAAGTTATGCGGATGGCAGAAGAACGGAAAGAGAAGAACCGGCCTATCTGTCAGACGAAGCATTACAGGAACTGATTGCGTCTGTGGAGGCGGAACCGATGATGAGCCCTCCCAAAGGGTTTCGGGACGGGGTTATTGCGAAGGTGCGCCGGAAAAGACAGCGGGCGAAAAATATTGCGCTGTTTTCCTACAGTATGAAAGTGATTGCGGCAACTGCGGCGGCGGTCGTTCTGATTCTGGTCGTGCCGGAGAATATCCGGCCGGAAAAGGGCGGTGAAACTGACATACCCAGGCTGGAATGGCAGGCCGGGGAAACGCCGGAGGAGAGGACCTGGGAAGACGAACGGGAAGACAGCGGATTCCTGAACCGCTTCAGCAGTCGTCTCGATGGATTCTGCAGCGCATTAAACGGAAGACTGAATCAATTAGTTAGAACGGAGGGTCATGATTTATGAAAAAGAAGAAAAATCGTTTTTTTCTATTTTGTTTTTCCTTTCTGCCCGGTGCGGGGGAAATGTATTTTGGACTGATGAAAACAGGCATCAGCCTGCTGGGACTTTTTATGGCGGGCATTATGCTGGCCGGTTATACGGAGATAGGTGTGCTGGCATGTGTACCGTTAGCAACATGGATTTACAGTTTTTTCCATGCCAACAATATGGGCGCGTTGAGCGATGAGGAGTTTTCACGGCTGAACGATGACTATCTGTTCGGATTCGATGGGAATTATAAAATAAGCAAGACTTTTTTCACGGAAAAATACCGGAAGGCGGCCGCTATTATCCTGATAGTGCTCGGTACGACGATGCTGTGGCAGACTTTCTGCCGCGTACTGCGCCATATTTTCGGAGATGATTTTTATTATGAGTATATCCGGCGGTTTACCTGGATTGTCGGCGACGACATGCCGAGGGTGATTGTTGCGTTTGTCATCATATGGTTTGGCATCAAACTGATTCGGGGCAAAAAAGAAGAGCTGGAACGGTTGGAGGATGACAGGGAGCAGAAAGGCACGGCTTCCGGAAACAGGAATGGAACGATGTCCGATGCGGCATGGGGGATGAGCGGCGCGGAGAAAACGATGTCCGGTGCATCCGGTACCGGAGCAGGCTCCGCCGGCAGTCCGAAAAACGATATCCCGGTGGAGAGAATCGAACAGGTAGAAATTATCGACAGTACCGCGGAAAATAACGGGGATGCCCGATAAAACCATGACTGGGGCGGAAGGAGCGTGACAATACAATGAGCGGACAACAAAATGGAAATGTGATGGAAACTACGATGGAAACGCCGGAAATGACTGCTTCCTCTAAGCCGGGAGAAACAATGCGGACGCACAGGGTTGGTACGATTACCTGTGGACTCGTTCTCGTTCTGTACGGGATTCTGTTTCTTCTCCGGTGGGCGCTGCCGTTTCTGAATTACGGCATGATATTTGAACTCTGGCCGGTCGTTCTGATTATGCTTGGTCTGGAAATCCTGATTGGCTGTACGGGCAGACGTTCGCAAAAGCGGAATTTTAAATATGATTTCGGCTCGGTGCTGATTATTCTTGTTATGATGGGTTTTTCTATGATTATGGCGGCGGTCGATTACGGAATGTATTATGGAGGGTGGTATTATGGTGTATGGTAAAATTGCCAGGCTGGTCCCGGTTGTACTCTCCGGCGCGCTGCTTTTTACCGGATGCGCCATGATGCCGCCGGAAGGGTACAGCGAAAGCACGGTCAGGATTTTTGGCGCTCATTCAGCATATTATACTGATTTTACCGCGCAGAGTGATAAGGATGGTTATCTTGTACAAGGGACTGCGCATCTTGGCAGCGATTGTGACAGTTCTATCGTAGAAATAAAAGCCGACGAAGAGACGACGGCAAAAGTGACCGGTTTTGCCGATTGTAAGAGAGGCAGCCTCCGCCTTGTCTATACTGCGCCGGATGGGACGCAGACGGTGTTTGCGGAGTGCGAAGACGGTTCTTATGAGACCTTTGACGTCAGCCTGGCGGTTACGGAAGAAGAAGGCGTTCTGGAACTGAACGGAAGCGGCGGATATGAGGTCTGTGCGTTCGAGATAAAGATTGCGGGGGAGCATATCAGTCTTGGCGGAAGCGCGGCGGTCGGGGAGTCCACGATATCGGAACTGCCGGAAGAGCCTGAAATTCCCGAAGAACCGGAACTGCCTGAAATCCCGGAAGCGCCTGACACACCGGAACTGCCCAAAGAGCCCGTACCGTCGAAACTGTCGGAAGAGTCTGGAATGTCCGAATTACCGGAACTGTCAAGGTAGTTTTTCGGGAAATTTGAAATTTCTTAGTCATATTCGATTTCCCGTTTATCGAGAAATCGTCCCATCGCCTTATCCCACAGCTCATCGGCGCTTTTGTCCAGAAGAAACGTATGGAGAGAAGTGCCGGTGACGAGTGTCAGGCCGTTATCATCGTATTTTACCGTAAGGACAAAGGCTTTAATCTGCTGCGGCGTGATGGCTGTGCCGCCGTCTTTTAAAATAGAAGGGACATAATCCGGGATGAGATGGAGCACAAATTTGAAGGCACAGGGCGTTTTGCGGCCCTTGATGAGAGAGTAGCACACCGGACGGAGCGTTTTCCATTCCGTAAAGTCATAGGGCCGGATTTCTTTGTCTTCCCATTCTTCCGACGTATAAAAATCCCTGTTCTGGCGGCCGTCAATTAGAAACGTGTTGTAGGTGCTGATGGATGCCTCTTCCACAAGAAAAGAGTCAAAAGCATCGGTAGTCAGAAATTTTCCCATAAAATGTTTAACGTTTTTTATTTTAAAAGAAATCATTGCCGCTCCCATCCGTCTGTATTTACAGACTTTCATATGTTCTTTTTATTCTAAACATATTTTCCCTGTTTTTGTCAATTGATTTCTGCCAGAGAGTTAAAGGTTAAAATGCGTTGCTTGCGGCAACGGGCAGTTTGGCCTACAATAAGGGAACAATCGAAAGGGGGTTGTTCATAATGCTCAACGAAAATATTAAAACAATCAGAAAATCAAAGGGACTTTCACAGCAAGAGCTTGCCGTCAGGTTGAATATCGTGCGACAGACAGTTTCTAAATGGGAGCAGGGACTGTCAGTTCCAGATTCCGATATGTTAATCTTTTTATCGGAAGCGCTTGAAACACCTGTAAGCACGCTGTTGGGAGAAACTGTTATCGAAACGGAGGCTGATACTTTAAAGGTCATTTCCGAAAAATTGGAGGTGATAAATCTGCAGCTGGCACAAAGGAAGAACACAAGAAGAAAAATGATTCATTGGCTGCTTATTTCGTTATGTACAATCATCGTAATCGTTTTTGCTATTTTATTGAAAATAAAAAGCCCTTACCTGGGGTGGAATTATGGTGACCCCGAAACCGCTGTACTTGGAGTGGTATTTCACGCATTTGAATGGCTGTTTGTCAGAGCAGCGCCGATTATCTTTATTGGTGCAGTCATTGGAATTTTTTTAGTACGGAAGATTGTAAAAAAATAAATGAGCAATTTTATAGAACCCTCCGGAAATAGAAAACCGTGGAAAATCCTATTTACAGAACATGGCAATCCGTGTTATCATAAGTAGTAATTAAAACCATATGGAATAGTTGCGGAGGCCTTATGAAGTACAAAATTGTAGTAGACAGTTGTTGTGAATTACCGGAAGCATATTGCCATGACGAACGGTTTGCATTCATTCCGTTAGGGCTTGAAGTGGGAGATTATCAGATTCAGGATGATGAAAACTTCGACCAGGCGGAGTTTCTCGCACAGGTTGCGCTCTGCCCGACGTGTCCGAAATCGTCCTGTCCGTCGCCGGAGAAGTATATGGAGGCTTACCGCACCGAAGCGGAGAATGTTTTTGTTATCACGTTATCCGCGCAGCTGAGCGGCAGTTATAACAGTGCGGTGCTTGGCAAAAATCTCTATCACGAACAGTACGGAGAGAAAAATATTTTTATTCTCGATTCGGAGTCGGCTAGCAGCGGTGAGACGCAGTATGCGCTGAAAGCCATGGAGCTTCAGGAAAAAGGGCTGTCTTTTGAAGAGACGGTGAAAGGACTGGAAGATTTCCGGGAAGAAATGAAGACCTATTTCATTCTCGATAATCTGGAAACGCTCAGGAAGAACGGCAGACTTACCGGAGTGAAAGCGATGGTCGTTTCCACGCTGAACATCAAGCCGATTATGTATGGGGACCACGGCGTCATCAAACAGAAGAGCCAGGCGGTCGGCATGAAGAAGGCCATTATAAAGCTGACGGATATCATGGCATCGGAAGTGCCGGATATGAAGGACAGAACTTTGATGATATCCCATTGTAACTGTCCGGACAGAGCCGCTTTTGTCAAAAAGGAACTGCTTGCGAGAGCGGAAGTCAAGGATGTTATCGTCATGGACACGGCGGGCATCAGCAGTATGTATGCCAATGACGGCGGAATTGTCGTGACAATCTGAGTCATAGCAATCTGAGTACGGTAAATGTTGAAAAAACAAAATCTGGAATGACAGGGCTGCGGCGTATTGCCACAGCCTTTTTGTCTATACAGGTTTTCCGGTGGTACACTTTCTGACTTCCGTATCAGTTCAGCCTCCGCCCGGACAGAGCATCGTTCTCTGGCGGAGGCCCTGTAAAAATGTCGGTACTTAGTGAAAAAGACTTTTTGTGTCTTTTGAACTTAGTACCGCTACATTTTTAGCGGAGCGCAAGCGTGCCTCCAAAGAGATGATGCTCTGTCCGGGCGGAGGCTGAACTGATACGGACTTCCCGATTCCCCGACAGTTCAGAAAAAGGGGCTGTTATAAATGATGCGCATATGTTATAGTAATAGTAGTTTGTTATTTCATACAAAGGGGATTTTGCAGAAGTGTTATGAAAAAGAATAAAAGATTGTTGAAAACAATTCTTCTGATTATCATCATGATAATCCTTTCGACCGCTGGTATCTTTTATTATTCCGGTAAAATTCAGGAGTCGCTCTGGAAACAGACCGTTTCGGAAATTCAGGAAGTGACTGCTCAGGGAGGTCATGCGTTCGAAGTCTATATTGATAAAGACTTACAGATTCTCAGGAAAGTTGCAGATGTGCTTTCCGAGCGTGTCTCCAATGACGAACTGGCGATTGAAAATACAATGAATATTTTTACAGATGAAGACGTCCGCTTCATGGTGATTGACCTGGAGCATGCGCTTTTGTATTCTGAAGAAGGCGGTACCCCGGAAACACTGGCGGAAGAGAAAATCAAAGCCTGTGAATCAGCTTTGGACAGCGGGCTGATAGAGCCTTATGTGGGCGGCCGCACAGGGAAAAGGGTAGTCGGCGCTTATCAGCGTTTTACCTTTGCGGACGGGACACAGGGTATTGTTCTGGCAGAACGGAGCGTGTCCGTTGTCGAAGATGAGTTCATGCTTTCCTTTTATGACGGCCTGGGCAGCAGCCACATCGTGAATGCAAAAGGAGATGTGCTAATCTGTTCCCAGCATAAAGACGGCAAGCACGATATTCTCAATGTTATGGATGCGTTACGGGCGGCCGGTAACGACGAAAAAGAAATACAGGATGTCTGTGATGGTATGGAACGGGAAGAAGAAGGCGTCAGCCGGTTTTCTTTCAGGGAAAAAGAGCATATCTTTGCCTATACGCCGATTGAGGGCTCCAACGGATGGTATGTCTTTGTCATCATACCGGATGAAGTGATTATGAAAAACTCCAATGAGATTCTGAACAGTTCCCAGACATTTCTGGCCCTGTTTACGAGTATTTTTCTCATAGCGGGACTGTTCATCTATATGAGTCAGCGTTCGCACCGCAGGCTGATGAAAAAGGAAGGCGATATTCAGTATCGGGAACAGCTGTTCAGCATTCTTGCCAATAATACAAATGATGTATTTCTGATGTTTACGACAGACGACCAGAAAATCGAATACATCAGCCCCAATGTGGAGCGGGTGCTCGGCATACCCCAGGAAGAGGTGGAAGAGGATATCGGCCTGCTGGATGATTTCCTGATTCCCGACAGAGAAGAGATGAATTCTCAGATTAAAAAACAGGGAATAAACGGTTCCGTTTCCTATGAGGGAGAATGGGTTCATAAAAAGAGCGGCGAGCGCAGATGGTTCCGGGGGACAATTTACATAACCGCCATAAATAATTCAAAACGTTATGTTGCCGTTTTGTCCGACCGGACTCAGGAGAAACAAAATCAGCAGACGCTGACGGAAGCGCTGGAAATCGCCAAATCCGCGAACGAGTCCAAGAGTGTCTTTTTAAGCAATATGAGCCACGATATCCGCACGCCGATGAACGCGATTGTGGGATTTTCCGCCCTTTTGCAGAGGGATGCGCATCAGCCGGATAAAGTTCAGGAATATACGAAGAAAATCGCGTCGTCAAGCCAGCATTTGCTCGGTCTGATTAACGATGTGCTGGATATGAGCAAAATTGAAAGCGGAAAAACGACGTTAAATATAACGGAAATCAGTCTCGCACAGCTTATCGAAGAGCTGATGTCGATGATGCAGCCCCAGGCCAAGGCCAAAAATCAGGATTTTAAAGTATATGTACAGGATATTTCCAATGAGGAAGTGCTTGGAGACAGGCTTCGGATTAACCAGATTCTGATAAATATCATATCAAATGCTTTGAAGTATACGCCGGAAAACGGAAAAATAGAAATGACTGTCCGCCAGCTGGAACAGCGCACGAAAAATTTCGCCCTTTTCCGTTTCGTTATCAGCGATAACGGAATCGGCATGTCTCAGGAATATCTGGAGACAATTTTTCAGCCGTTCAGCCGCGAGACGACCAAAAAGACGCTCGGCATACAGGGAACGGGACTGGGCATGGCGATTACGAAAAATCTGATAGATTTGATGGGCGGCACCATCAGAGTGGAAAGCGAACTCGATAAAGGAAGTACCTTTACACTGGAACTGGAGCTCCGCATCCGGGAAGAAGAGGTAGACCCGGACTTCTGGAATAAATGCGGCGTTATGCGGCTGCTTGTGGTGGATGATGAAGAAGATATCTGCGAAGGAATCCGCTATGCGATGGCGGACACGGGAGTTCATATCGAATATGCGCCGGGCGGGCTGCCTGCCGTCAGTATGGCGCAGAAAGCCCTGGATGAAGGGAAAGGTTATGATTTGCTGCTGATTGACTGGCAGATGCCGGATATTGATGGGATTGAGACCGCGCGCCGCATCAGGAAGATTGTGCCTTTGGACGTGCCGATTATGATTCTGTCCGCCTATGATTTAAGTGAAGTCGAGGAAGACGGCATCGAAGCGGGAATCGACGGATTTATGCCGAAGCCGTTTTTCCTGAGCAATTTCAGAAATCTTGTGGGAAACCTCAAAATACATCATCGTGAAAAAGAAGAGTCCGGGGAAATGGATGATGCTCTTGTCGGAAAACATATTCTGGCGGCGGAAGATATCGAACTGAACATGGAAATCCTGACGGAACTGCTGAAAATGGCGGGTGCGGACTGCGAGTGGGCGCAGAACGGAAAAGAAGCCCTTGAAATGTTTGCTCGCTCGGAGCCGGGGCAGTATGATTTGATTCTGATGGACGTCCAGATGCCCGTAATGAACGGCTATGAAGCGACAAAAGCCATTCGGAGCAGCGGCCACCAGCAGGCGGAAACCATACCGATTATCGCCATGACGGCCAACGCTTTTTCGGAGGACGTAAAAGATGCGATTGACGCCGGAATGAACGCCCATGTCGCGAAGCCGATAGATATGGAGCAGCTGAAGGCGGCTGTGAGGGAAGTAACGGGATAAATAGCGAGTGTTATATAAAAAGAAGGTCCACACAGCGGACCTTCTTTTTCTTTCATAGAATATATTTCACAGGAAATGGCCTTTTTTATATAATAGGAAATTGCTGTAATCGTAGTAGGCTTCAAACAAGAATTTACGCAGTAAATTCTTGGAGCGCAAGCTGCGGAGCTTGCGCCTTTTTATATAATCGCAAACTGAATCGGTGAATAAATCAAAATAACGACTATCGCAATCTGAAGAAACAGAATTGCGGGCATTCCGTAGAGAAAATACCAGTGCCTTGTCTTATGGTGAAAAACATGCATTCCAATCGTTGTTCCAAGACTCCCTCCGACGAGGGCAATCACGAACAGCGTGGCCTCCGGAATCCGCCAGGCTCTTTTTCTTGCTTTCCGTTTATCAATTCCCATCATCATAAATCCCGTCAGATTGATGATTACCAGATAAAGAACAATATAGGAAATAACATCCATCGGAACCCTCCGTTTCCGTTCAGTCTGTGAGTTTACACTGCTTTTGTATTTTAGTTTCTGCCAGCGCCTTCCGCTTCCTGCATTTTCATGGCACGTACCTTGCTGGCAAGGCCGAACAGATTGATAAAGCCTTCCGCGTCGTGATGGTCGTACAAATCACCGGTTGTAAAGGAAGCGATGCTCTCATTGTAAAGAGAATAGGGAGAAGTCGTGCCCGCCTTGATGATATTGCCTTTGTAAAGTTTGAATTTTACTTCACCGGTCACATACTTCTGGGTTGATTCGATAAACGCCTGTACCGCTTCCCGAAGCGGCGTAAACCATTTTCCTTCATATACGATTTGGGCGAATTTATTTCCTAAATCCGCTTTTAACGCGTAGGTATCGCGGTCGAGAATCAGCTCTTCCAGCTGCTGGTGCGCTTCGTACAGAATCGTTCCGCCGGGTGTTTCGTATACGCCGCGGGATTTCATGCCGACAACGCGGTTTTCTACGATATCGACGATGCCGATGCCGTGTTTTCCGCCAAGTTTGTTCAGCGTGGCGATGATTTCCGATACTTTCATCTTTTGGCCGTTTACGGAAGTCGGAATGCCTTTTTCAAAAGTCATGGTGACATATTCGCCTTCATCGGGCGCTTTCTCCGGCGTCGTCCCAAGAACCAGCAGATGCTCGTAATTCGGTTCGTTTGCCGGGTCTTCCAGCTCCAGACCTTCGTGGCTGATATGCCATAAGTTGCGGTCGCGGCTGTAACTGCTGTCGGCGGAAAAAGGAAGATGGATGCCATGCTGACGGCAGTATTCGATTTCTTCTTCGCGGGAATTTAAAGTCCATTTTTCATTTCTCCACGCCGCGATAATTTTTAAATCGGGAGCCAGCGCTTTTACGGCGAGCTCAAAACGAATCTGGTCGTTTCCTTTTCCGGTTGCGCCGTGGCAGATTGCCGTCGCGCCTTCCTTGCGGGCAACCTCTACTAATTTCTTAGCAATAACGGGCCTTGCCATAGAAGTGCCGAGCAGATATTTGTTTTCATAAACGGCATGAGCCTGTACACAGGGGATGATAAAATCATTGCAAAATTCGTCGGTCAAATCTTCCACATATAATTTGGAAGCGCCGCTGGATAAAGCACGCTCTTCCAGACCGTCGAGTTCTTCGCCCTGTCCGCAGTTACCGCAGACACAGATAACATCGTAATCAAAATTTTCCTTTAACCAGGGGATGATAACCGTCGTATCAAGCCCGCCGGAATACGCAAGCACAACTTTTTCTTTCATGATACTTCCTCCGTATTTGTTATATTGACAATCTGTTTCAATGTTCTTCCACCAATATACAACAATCAAAAGAAGAATGCAAGTGTAATTTTATGCAATTTATTTGGCTAAAATGGATTTTTATACATAAAAAGTGAATAAATATAAAAAAATATTGCATATTATGCAGAGGGGATGTATACTTAGACTATTCTTGCAA
>CAJTRL010000017.1 GCA_910578715.1 uncultured Lachnospiraceae bacterium
AATAAGGCTGAGGAATATATTAATGAATTAATTTTGCGTTACGGAAAAACAAATGAAATAGGGCAACTTCAACGAGAACTGCATGAGAAGGTGGTTATCCCGGAGCGAAATATACCAACAGCGCTATACAACGAATCATCAGAAATTGAGAAATATAGAAATGCATTGAATAGCATCAAAAATTTATCAGAGATGGACGGTGCACTTGTAAGATTGCAAAAAAATAATTTAGAAAATCCGGTAGAGGCAAATTTGTTAGAATTTGTTTTGAATGCAGTACAGCAGATGGGGCAATACAGTGATTATCTGATATATAATTCAAAAACACGAAATGAAGATACATATAATAAATTTGTGCAGATACTATTCAATCAACGCAATAAAGATATTTGGGACTATTATCTAAAGGACCAGACTTTTAAAGGTACAGCAGGTGATAAATTAAAGAGTGGTTTTCAGAGTGTGGGAAGGATAGACTTATTGATATGCCATAAAAATGATTCAGTAGGAATTATAGAGACAATAAAGTTACAAGGTACAGACTATAATAATATTCAAAAACATATACAGAAAATTTTTGGATATAATTTTGCGAATGTTTCAACAGCATTTTTGCTGATTTTGGCAGATATGTCAAAGCCGGGGGAGTTCTGGGAAAAATATGAGAATAGTATTTTACCCAGAATGAGTGAAGAGACCAAGGGAAATGTATGGCATTTTACAGGGCAAACATCTCAAGAAGATATTGAACTGATAAAAAATGGTATAGTGCGTAAACCAGTGTACCTTTGTATGACATGTCATGTTTGTGACAGCACGAATCAAACCTTGCATTTATACCATATAATGGTAGATATTCAAAAGGCTGCGGCTAAGAAAGAAGCCGTTGATGCTCGAAAAAATTAGTTTATTAATATACTAATTTTAGATTTGAAGGGTAGGGGCTTATGTAACGCTTCCGTCCTCATTACGGTAGGGCTTCCCATTCAATGGCGTGGGGAGCAGAGGGAAGTCTTACGGAAATCGGAGCGAAAATTGTGATTGGGGGAAGGGATATTCCCATGACAGCCAATGTCATTAGCAAGAACGAACGCCCCTTACAGCCCGGCGCAGTCAATAACGTGCTTTATAATATCGTGGATGCCTATAATAGGCAGGAAGCAGTGAAAGCGAAAAGGGAACATCGCAAGTCGGAAATGACGCCGGGGGTATCACTCATTGTCGCCCTTGCGAATTTGATTTATCAGGAAAAAAGAAATAGCCGCCACTATTCCCAATAGTGACGGCTGACTGCTTATAGCAGAGGTTTAAATTTATTGTGAGAGGTAGAGCCGCTTCTATGGCTTCCCTTTTTCTATGCTTAATATAGCACATTTGGCAGCCGGATTTAAGAGCCAAACGCATGTTTACTGTAATGTGAACACGAAAGACGTCTGCTGCCTGCGCATTCTCTTATCAGGTAAGGCAGTATAAGCCCGATACGGGGCAAATAGAGCCTTTCAGAGACATTCTGACTGACTGCGGTCATTCTCGCGCTGCAATTACATACCAAACAAATCGGCGTGTGTGCCGGTGCGGTCTAATCTTAACTCATCATCCGTCTGTTTGTATATGAGTAGCCAGTCCGGCTCTATGTGACATTCCCGATACCCGGAGTAATTACCACTTAGATTGTGGTCTTTGTTCTTTAGTGGAAGTTGCGCGGGGATACGGAGCGTATCGATTGCCTGTTGTAATAAGGACATTTTATAACTGCGTTTCACACAGGTTTTAAAATCCTTTTTGAATCTGGTGGAATATCGTACATTGAGCATGGCTATTCCTCCATAAGTTCAGTAAATAGAGCTTCGGTGGGTCCGGTGAATAGGATGCCGCCGCCGTTTTCCAGTTCTTCTATCGAGGCTATGGTTTCCGCATTGGGTGTTTCGTCCGGGATTGCCGCTCCCTGAAGATAGGGAATAACATAAAGCAGTTTGGCATCTGATATCTGATCTATCAGCTGTTTGGCTAATTCACGATTGCTCATGGTATGCACTTCCTTTCATGGTTATTGTATGTGGTTATGGTGAAACTATTCTGCGGCGTTATCGCAATCGATACGCATATCAACTGCTTTTTTGATATAGCCATTGACTTTTTCGCCAGCTGCTGTTGCTGCCGCTTTAATTTCTTCGTATTTTTCTTTAGGAACATCAAGCGGAATGCGTTTGAGTTTTGCTTTTTGATAATCGTACAAATATTCTTTACGTTGTTCAGATAAAGCCAATTATAACGCCTTCTTTCTACATGGAGGGGACATTGAAAATGATTCTATTCCATCTTACAGAGGGAGTATAACATAAAATCAATGATATGTACATAACAAAAATGTGCAAAAAATTATCTGCACTGGAAGAACAGATTGCACAGCTTCAGGAGCTAACGTGTCCGTAACACTGGATGTATATACCCATTTAGATTTCGTACAGATTCAGGAAAAATGGAAGCAGTACAGGAGAATATAAAAACAGGATAGAAAAAGATACATCTGCTGCCACCCGGTAAAATACGATATGGCAGCAGATTTTTTTCGCAAAAGGTACAGAAAAGGTACAAATCCCGCTTTTACAGAATTAAGACATCCCATAAATCCCCATTTTATCAGCAATACAAAAAAATTTCAGAAATTTTAGCACTCACCTCTTGACAGTGCTAACAAAAAGCGTTATTGTTATATCGCAAGTAGAACAGAACGGCTTGCAAACGTTTTGACTATTTCAGGTATAGTGAGGAGGCGGAAGATTATGAATCTAACCAAATTTACGCAGAAATCAATGCAGGCAGTGGAACAGTGCGAGAAACTGGCCTATGAATACGGAAATCAGGAAATTGAACAGGAGCATCTTCTGTACAGCCTTTTGACGATAGATGACAGCCTGATTCTGAAACTGGTTGAAAAAATGGAAATCAACAAGGAATACTTTTTAAACCGTGTGGAGCAGAGTCTGCAGAAGCGCGTCAAAGTACAGGGCGGGCAGATTTATGTCGGACAGGATTTGAACAAGGCGCTCGTGACGGCGGAGGATGAGGCGAAGCAGCTGGGGGACGAGTATGTTTCCGTGGAACATCTTTTCCTCGCGATGTTAAAGCATCCGAACCGGGAGATAAAAGAAATTTTCCGGGAGTTCGGTATCACGCGGGAGCGTTTTTTACAGGCTCTTTCCACCGTGCGGGGCAACCAGAGGGTGACTTCCGATAATCCGGAGGCAACTTACGATACACTGGAAAAATACGGACAGGATTTGGTGGAGAGGGCGAGGAATCAGAAACTCGACCCTGTTATCGGCCGGGATAACGAGATTCGGAATGTGATTCGGATTTTATCCCGGAAAACGAAGAACAACCCGGTGCTTATCGGGGAGCCGGGTGTCGGCAAGACCGCGGTGGCGGAAGGGCTGGCACAGCGGATTGTCCGGGGGGACGTGCCGGAAGGATTGAAGGATAAAAAGATTTTTGCGCTGGATATGGGAGCGCTTGTGGCGGGCGCGAAGTACCGGGGCGAGTTCGAGGAGCGTCTGAAAGCGGTGCTGGATGATGTGAAAAACAGCGACGGGCAGATTATTCTGTTTATCGACGAGCTGCATACGATTGTGGGCGCGGGAAAGACGGACGGCGCGCTGGATGCGGGCAATATGTTAAAGCCTATGCTGGCGAGAGGGGAGCTGCACTGTATCGGGGCTACCACGCTGGACGAATACCGTCAGTATATTGAGAAAGATGCCGCGCTGGAACGGCGTTTCCAGCCGGTGCTGGTGGAAGAGCCTACCGTGGAGGACACCATTTCCATTTTAAGGGGGCTGAAGGAGCGGTATGAGGTTTATCATGGCGTCAAAATCATGGATACCGCGCTGGTCAGTGCGGCGGTGCTTTCCAACCGTTATTTGTCCGACCGTTTTCTGCCGGATAAGGCAATCGACCTGGTGGATGAAGCCTGTGCGCTGATTAAGACGGAGCTGGATTCCATGCCGACGGAATTAGACGAGCTGCGGCGTAAAGTAATGCAGCTGGAAATCGAAGAAACCGCTTTGAAAAAAGAGGATGACCGATTGAGTCAAGAACGCTTGGAGAACTTACAGCGTGAACTGGCGGAGTTAAAGGCCGAGCTGAACAACCGGATGGCGCAGTGGGAAAACGAAAAGGCTTCTGTCGAGAAGCTGTCCAAAATCCGGGAAGAAATCGACGAGGTGAACAATCAGATTCAGATTGCACAGCGAGAGGGAGACTACGAGAAAGCGGCGGAGCTCAGTTACGGCAAAATGCCTTCTCTGAAACAGCAGCTTGAGATAGAAGAAGAAAAGGTGAAAAATCAGGAGCTTTCGCTCGTCCATGAGAGCGTGTCCGAAGAGGAGATTGCGAAAATCATTTCCCGGTGGACGGGGATTCCGGTAGCCAAACTGACGGAAAGCGAGCGGAACAAGACACTGCATCTGGACGAAGAACTGCACAAACGCGTTATCGGACAGGAGGAAGGCGTTACGACGGTGACAGAGGCAATTATTCGTTCCAAAGCGGGAATCAAAGACCCGACGAAGCCCATCGGTTCTTTCCTGTTCATGGGACCAACGGGCGTCGGTAAAACGGAGCTTGCCAAAGCCCTTGCGGCATCGCTTTTTGACGATGAAAACAACATGGTGCGCATCGACATGAGCGAGTATATGGAGAAATATTCCGTTTCCAGGCTGATTGGAGCGCCTCCCGGATATGTAGGGTATGAGGAAGGCGGACAGTTGACCGAAGCAGTCAGGAGAAAACCCTATTCGGTTGTGCTGTTCGATGAGATTGAAAAGGCGCATCCCGATGTGTTCAATGTGCTGTTACAGGTATTGGACGACGGGCGGATTACGGATTCCCAGGGAAGAACGGTGGATTTTAAAAATACGATACTGATAATGACTTCCAATATCGGCGCGGACTATCTGCTGGACGGCATCGACGGGGAAGGCAATATCAAACCGGAGACGGAAGCGCTCGTCATGGGCGATTTGCGGAATCATTTCCGGCCGGAATTTCTGAACCGTCTGGATGAAATCGTGCTTTTCAAACCGTTGACTAAAGAAGTTACCCACGATATTATTCATTTGATTATCGGCGAGCTGAATCAGTGCCTGGCCGACAGGGAGCTGACCGTAGAACTGACGCCGGAAGCGGAAGAGTTTATTATCGACAACGCTTATGACCCGGTTTACGGTGCGAGACCGTTGAAACGGTATGTTCAGAAATATGTGGAGACTTTGTCGGCGAAGCTGATTTTGTCGGATAAGATTGCGGCGCGCGATACGATTCTGATTGTCGTGGAAGATGGAAAACTGGCGGCAAAGAAGAAATAGAAGAGGTAAAAAAGCTGTAATAGGGGCTCTCGACGGGCAGCGACACTGCTTGTTAAGAGCCTCTTTTGCGTGTTTATGCTTTTTTCCGAATGCCGAGTACAAAATACCGCACGAGAGGGATTCGTCGGATGATTTCATAGGCCGCAAAGGTTCCGGCGATTTCAAGCGGAAAGGCAATGATGTAATTCCAGACCGCCGGGAAATGCCCGTAAAAGTGCAATAGATAGCAAATGCCGAGCAAAACAGGGTAATGAAGGATATAAAAGCCGAAACTGGATTTTGTCAGATAATCGGTAAATGGCTTTTTTTGATTAAAGTATTTCCCGGCGCACCCCAAAATAGCGAGAACGGCAAGCCATAGATACAGATTCGTGAAAAGGCTTTCCAGGCATTCGGGCGCGGTAAAGTCGCGGCCATCGTAACGCATGGCATAGAAAACGGCGCATACGACAGCGGCGAAAAGCATGGGAATGCAGACTTTTTCCAGCTTTTGCTGTACTTCGTCGTGGGAAAAAAGATAGTAGCCGGTGAGGAACGATACGAAGTATATGCCAAAACGATACATCGTGAGAACAGGCATGTTCAGAATCCGGGACGCGCCAAAAAGCAGCAGAAACAATGGCAGAATCGCGGGAAGTCCGGCTTTCCCGCAAAGCGTCCACAGTTTGTCCTTTTTGTCCAGTCTGGTCAATAAAATGAGCAGACTGGAAAAAAGAAACAGCGTCTGAATGAACCACAACGGGCCGATGCCGCTCAGGACGGAAATCGGGTATACGAGTGCGAACGGTATGTAGGAAAGGCCGCCGCCCATTTTGATATTCAGATACCCGGTAATCCAATGAACGAAAAACAGTCCCAGGGTGGAGGGAAGCAGCAGCTTCCGCGCCCGCTCCTTGAGAAATTGTCTCCCGGTTCGTTTTTGCAGGGAAAATCTGGCGCTGATACCGGCAACGATAAACAAAAGTACCATGAACCACGGATAGACGATGCCGGCAAATGTATCGAAGGCGGGAATATTGGCCGCGCCCGGAATACCGCCGAGAATGCCTACGCCATTGAACAAATAACATACATGGTATGCCATGACCAGTAAGACCGTCGCCCACCGGATATTGTCAAGATATAGTTTGCGCATCATGATACCTCCCTGACCGCTGTCTGGCAGTCTGAATATTTCTTCTTTCATTTTGGGTTCCGTTTTGCTAATGCTCTTCGTCTCCGTTTTGTTGTTTTTCCTCATTTTCCGCATCCGTTTCAAAAACGGCGGACGCAAACCGGGCAAATAAGTTTTTGGGCGGTATGGCAAGCCCTTTGCTTTCATCCCCCAGAATAATCAGCGAATCGCCCGGACTGATTCCGAAAATCTCACGGGCCTGTTTGGGAATCACAATCTGTCCTTTTTCTCCGACCGTAACGGTCCAGGCGTATTTTCCTTTTGGTTTTTTCATAAAATCCTCCATTCTTTTCAGAAATTGTCACCTTTCCATAAACTCCCTTATCAGGAATCTTCTCTGCCATTAAAAATTCTTTTTACAAATTAAAAAAGTATGATTTGTATAATTAATCATACTTTTTCTTGGGGAAAATGTCAAGAATTAACATTTCAGAACACGGATTCCGGTAACGGCTCAGACCAGAACTTTATACCCGCCGCAAAGTCCGTAACAGAAAAGCCGAAAGCTGAGCGGTTATAATTTTCAAAATCAGGAATGGAAATTATCCTTTGAAAACGATATAATGTTATATCATGAAAAAGGGATATGCCTGTGTTGTATCGCGGACATAACAGAATATGGAGGATTGCATATGAGATACCCGGCGTTTCTGCCTGCGGGCGGAAAGATAGGATTTGTCGCGCCTTCCTTTGGATGTGCGGCGGAGCCTTATAAAAGCGCGTTTCTGAATGCGCAGAAAAAATGGAAAGAAGACGGTTACGAGATTCAGACAGGGCCGAACTGCTATGCGGAATGCGGAATCGGTATCAGCAACACGCCCGCCGCGTGCGGAAAGGAACTTCAGGATTTTTACTGCACACAGGAGAACGACTGTTTAATTTCCTGCGGCGGCGGGGAACTGATGTGCGAAATTCTGGATTATGCAGATTTTGAGAAGATAAAAGCCGCGGCGCCCAAGTGGTATATGGGCTATTCGGACAATACCAATATGACGTTTCTTTTGACGACGCTGTGCGATGTCGCGTCCGTTTACGGGCCCTGTGCGTCTGCGTTCGGAATGGAGCCGCAGCATCCGGCGCTGGAGGATGCGATGAACCTTCTGACAGGAAAAAATCTGGAATTACACGGGTATGATAAATGGGAAAAGGAGTCCTTCAAAAGCGAAGAAAATCCGCTTGCGCCCTATCATGTGACGGAGCCTTCCGCAATACGGAAATTCCCGGACGGGAAGATGGACTTTTCCGGCAGACTGCTCGGCGGCTGTATGGATTGTCTGGTCAATTTCCTCGGTACGGGGTATGATAAAGTGCGCGAATTTACGGAGCGTTACCGGGAAGACGGCATCATATGGTTTCTGGAAGCCTGTGATTTGAATGTGATGGGCATCCGGCGCGCCATGTGGCAGATGGAGCATGCGGGCTGGTTTTCGCATTGTAAGGGTTTTCTGATTGGAAGGCCGGTCTGCCACGGTCAGGAAATGATGGGACTCGACCAGTATCAGGCGGTTTACGAAGTGGTGCGAAAATATAACGTTCCCGTGCTTATGGATTTGGATATCGGACACATGCCGCCGATGATGCCGCTTATCTGCGGCAGTTATGCCCATGTGCATGCGGATGGGAACGAGTATTCCGTGAAGATGGAATTGAAGTGAAGCCGAAAGCGGTTTTAACCTATTGTAATCAAATCGGCTTTGAGGCGGTAACAACATTAAGTGGGGCCAGGATTCTTTTACCGCACAGTACCGTTGAAAACGGCATTCCGCCATCCAGCGCGGAAAAGATTTTGAAAAAAGTCATGGCGATTCCTGATTTGGTCCTGTCGCTGGAAACTGGGAACGGCATTTTTTCAAATGTTCCAATCCCGGAATGGGAGGCGGCGGTCTTTGGTGGATTTCCGGCTCTGCCAACGAAAAGTATTATCTATAAGCTGCTTTGCAATGGCAAAAATAATATACAGCCGGGAAATGATATGCGGCGGGAAGTGGAAAGGGCTTTGACCGCAGATACTTATATGACGACTGCGGAGGGGAAATTGATACAGATAATGAGTACCGAAGCAACCAAATGGAATGGAATCAAAACGATGCTGGAATCCGTAAACATCGAACAGAATGAGGCAGTCTATTTCGGAGACGATTATGATGACATAGAGCCGATAAAAAACTGTGGGACTGGCGTTGCTGTTTCCAATGCGATTGAGGAGGTTCTCGACGCGGCGGATTTTATAACGGAAAGTAATGATATGGATGGCGTGGCCCGCTATATTGAGAAAAATTTGTTATAGTTATGCGATAGAAATAAGGATTCAGGTGTCAAAAGGTGACATTTAAAATAGAAATCGGCATAATGCACAAAATGTTCCCTCGTGTCCGGTTTTGTCAAATGGATTTTCTAAATATTCCGGTAAGGTATACGAAGCCGTACGCAACCGCCCGTCATTCGCATCCGTGCTCATTACGGGCTTTTGGGGACATCCATGTCCCCCAATTGCTGAAACTGAAACGGAATATTAAGAAAATCTCATTCAACTTCACAGGACAACTTCGTGAACATTTTGTGCATTATGCCCTATACATTTTTATGAGGGCACCTTTTGACACCCGAATTAATAAGGCAATTGAGAAACTATGATTTCAAGAGTTTCCGTTGATAGAAATAAGAGAAAGGAAGAACTATATGATACCGTCCGACCCTGTAATACTTCTTAGTTATGTAAACTTAAAACTGCGGGATTTCTATGGAAGCCTGTCCGCTCTCTGCGACGATTTGGACGTCGGGGAAGAGGAAATTGTCCGGAAGCTGGCATCCATAGATTATCATTATGATGAGGAGAAAAATCAGTTTGTCTGAAAAAATTCATATTACGCTTATCACGGAAAATGAAAAGAGAGAACGGAAGGAAATCAATGTGACACATGATTCAGGAGTGACATTGATGACAACATTGTTGCAGCATATTATATCCGGTAATTTTTGCGGCGGGAGAGGGACTTGCGGGAGATGCCGGGTGCGGTTTTTACAGGCGGCTCCTCTTCCCACAAGCCGGGACAGACAGGCATTTACGCCGGAGGAACTGCGCCGGGGGTACCGTCTTGCCTGTATGGCAAAGCCCGGAAATGACTGTATCGTTCAGACGGATTTTATAAAATCCCGGGAACTGGAAATCGTTACAAATAGTTGCGATGTGATGAATGTGTCGGAAAGAAATGACTACTCCGGTCAAAGAAAACGGGCGGAAAAGGAGGCTGGAAAACAGTTTCTGGCCGCCGTCGATTTGGGAACGACCACCATCGCCATGCAGCTGATGGATATGGAATCGGGGAATATTGCAGATACTTATTGTGTCATGAATCCGCAGCGGCGCTATGGCGCCGATGTGCTTTCGCGAATACAGGCGGCCAACGCGGAGGAATGTGCCGATGCGGGAGCCGGGAGGAATGCCGGAACGGGTGGTGCCGGTGCGGGGGCCGGAAAGAGTACCGGAGAGAGCGGTGCCAGCGCCGCGGCCATTATGCGGGACAGCGTATGGGACGTGATACAGAACGGCCTGGACAGGTTTTATGAAAAAATTGCTGAGCGGAAAGAGGCTGTTTTATGCTGTATGTGCATTGCCGGAAATACGACGATGGAGCATCTGCTGCTGGGCCTTTCCACCCAGGGGCTGGGGAAAAGTCCCTTTACGCCGGAAGAACTCGGTCTGCAGAAGCGTTTCTTTCCGGCAGAGCGGAACGGACGCCCTTCGTCAGTCCGGAACGGCCATCCTTCGCCAGACCCGGACGCATGCCTCCCGGATGCGCAGGACGGACGCCTTCCTGTCTATGTGGCGCCGGGCTTCAGTGCGTTTGTGGGCGGCGATATTATGGCGGGATTGTACAGGCTGAAAATGCTGCCGTTAAAGCGATTGGCAGAAGAGATGGAAATGGAAAAAGGAATAAATGCGGAATGCCGGAACTCCGATTGCACTGACCGAAACAGTCAGTACAATGCGGCAGATGACTGCGGCGCCCTTCTGCTCATCGACCTGGGAACCAACGGTGAAATGGCGATGACAGACGGGAAGCGGATGGTCGTGACCGCGGCGGCGGCGGGGCCGGCTTTTGAAGGCGGACCGGGCAAAGCGGCGGCCGGAAGCGATATGGTGGCGATGACGGCCTTTTTATTAAAGGAAGGCATTATCGATGAGACGGGACTGTTGGCGGAGCCTTATTTCGATGAGGGCGTTACCGTTGCGGTCTCCGGTTCCCGGTGCAGTCTGCGGGGGCCCGGAGGGAGCGGTATTATGGAATCCCCTGTTCCGGGGGGATTGACCGATTTGGATAATGCGTGGATATCCATCCGGCTGACCCAGAAAGATATCCGGGATTTACAGATGGCAAAGGCGGCCGTCCGCGCCGGTGTGGAAATTCTGCATCGGAAGATGGACTGTCCGCCCGTTAAGGGCGTATGGCTGGCCGGAGGCTTCGGGTACTATCTGGATGTGGAAGCGGCCGTCGCAATAGGACTTTTGCCGGAAAAATGGAAGGACTGCACGAAAGCGGCGGGCAACACTTCGCTGGCCGGAGCCTTTGAATTAGGAAAAGACTTGTGGAGCGGAGAACTCCGGGAAGAGACGCTTTCGGAAATGATGCGGGGCATCGAAAGCATTAATCTGGCAAAAGAGCCGGAGTTTGAAGAATTATATATCAGGTATATGGAGCTTGACCGTTCGTGAAAAAACTTTTTATTGGCCATTTTTTTCAAAATTAAGGTTATATTAAGTTTTCTCCGGTTTTTGTTTAAGATGAGGATGTTATCCTCAATGTAACAACCAAACAGGATGGACCGGTACAGGGCGGCTGCAGATGACCAGGCCGGAGAAGCATCCATGACACAGACTTAAACGGACAGGAGAATAAAACGATGGGATGGACGAGAAAAGAAGTTAAGGAAAGGGCGAAAGCCGCATTAAAAAGAAACTACTGGAAAGTGGTATTTGTTACTTTTATCTTCATTTTATTAGGAGGAGGAACGGGCTCTTCCTCCGCATCGTCGGTGGTGAATCACGGGGACGGTGAGAAGGCGAATGAACTCATAGTCATCGAAACGGACGATGTGGAAAATTATGTGGATGTCATCAAAAACAGCGTGGAAAACGTGGAACGCCAGATTAACGCAAACGGCATGGTAATAGCCGTCGCATTTGCGGTGACTATCATAGTCATTATTACCCTGATATGTGTCATCGGGATTGCGGTCGATGTTTTTTTAATCAATCCGTTATGGGTCGGCGCACAGCGGTTTATGCTGAAAAGCGTGGACGGAGAAGGCTCGATTTCGGAATTGGGCTACACCTTTGACCACCATTATTTAAACGGTGTAAAAACTACTTTTATGCGGGACCTGTATATCTTTTTATGGACGCTGCTTTTTATCATTCCGGGCATCTATAAGAAATATCAATATTATATGGTAGATTTTATTCTGGCGGAAAACCCGGATATGCCTTATCCGGAAGTGCTGCGGCGCAGTAAAGATATGATGGAAGGGCAGAAATGGAATGCCTTTGTGCTGGACATCTCGTTTATCCTCTGGCATATGCTCACATTTGTGACCTGTGGTTTCTCCGAAATTTTATATGTGAAACCTTATGTAAACCTGACGCGGGCTGCGCTTTACCGCAGACTTTCCGAAGGCGTTCGCGGCGATATGGCATATATTGAGACGCGGCCGGAAGGAGAACCGGTTCGTTAGGGAAAAGATAATCGCGAAGAAGGGGGAAAAACACGGAATGGGCTATAAAATTCTGATTGCGGATGACGAAGCGGAAATCAGGGATTTGCTCCGCCTGTATCTGGAAAAGGACGGTTACGAAGTAATCGAAGCGGCGGACGGCGCGCAGACACTGTCCGCTTTACAGGAAGCGGCTTTACAGAAGAAAAGCGTTGACCTTGTGATACTGGACATCATGATGCCCGGCATCGACGGCTACCGGGTCTTGCGAAATATTCGGGAAAACAGCAATATTCCGGTTATCATGCTGTCTGCAAAAAGCGACGATGCGGATAAGATTCTGGGGCTTGACCTGGGAGCGGACGATTATATTACCAAGCCGTTCCGGCCTTTGGAGGCGGTGGCGAGGGTTAATTCCAATATCCGGCGGTTTTATGCTCTGGGTTCCGGCGGAACAAAACAGGTGGAAGAGCTTTCGGTGCGGGATTTGAAGCTGGATTTGCAGTCCTGTCTGCTATATCAGGGGGAGCGGAGCATCGAGCTTACTTCCATCGAGTACAGGCTGATGAAATTGTTTATGGAAAATCCGGGAAAGGTGTTCACCAAGCAGCAGCTGTTTGAAGAGGGATGGGGGGACGACTATCTGGTTTCCGACAATAACATCATGGTTTGCATCAGCAAACTGCGCGCCAAACTTTGCGAGGACGGAAATGCGTATATCAGGACGATACGCGGACTGGGCTATCGTCTGGAAAAGGACAGGGAAAAGGAATAGGCTGGCATGAAAATGGAAACTGCCCGGACGGGCACAAAATCTTTAAAATGGTTTCTGATTCAGCGGTTCGTGCTGATTATGGTTTTTATCTATATCAGTGAAGAACTGCTTGGCATGGTCTATCGGCTTGTCGTCATGCCTTTTCTGGCGAATACGATGAACGTCCGGTTTTCCGTAACGGCGGGAGAGGGAAGCATCATTCTGCTGATGCTGAAAATGATTCTGTATTCGGCAACGGCGCTTCTGCCGGACCGGCTGGCGGCCTGGGTACAGGCTTCCATCGGTCAGAATATGAATGACGGCCTCTCTGTGGATATCACTTCCCCGATACTGGAGGGGGTGACAAATTCCCGCCTGATTGGTATCTATCAGGTTGGCGTAATCTGTATTTTTCTGGTGATGTTCGCCGTCACGCTGCTCCCCTATCTGCTGTCGGCCTGGTGGTATTACCGGGTTGTTTCGCGCAAGATGAAAGAACTGCTTGCGGAGGAAAAAGCGCGCAAGGCGGCCTATGACCGTCAGCGGAATCTGATGCTTTCCGACATCGCCCACGATATCAAAACGCCGCTCACCACGGTATGCGGTTACGCGAAGGCGCTGGCCGACGGCATGGTGGAGGATGAGGAGAAGAAAAAAGAATATCTCCGGGCGGTCTATGCCAAATCGCTGCGGATGGACGAGCTGATTACACTGCTGTTCGAATATGTGAAGATGGACAGTGACGGATTTAAACTCCATAAAGAAAAGGCGGATGTGGGAGAGCTTCTCAGGGAAAACATTGCCCTTCTTTATGCGGATGCGGAAGAAAACGGTATGGGGCTGGAGATAGACATTCCGGAGAGCCCGTTTCCGTTTGAACTGGATAAAGTGCAGTTTGGCCGGGCGGTCACGAATGTATTGACCAATGCGGTCAGATATAATGAAAAAGGGACAAAGATTCGGGTGTCCCTGAACGGGCAGTACCGGATTCGCATCGCGGATAACGGAATACCCATAGAGGACGAGCTGGCGGAGCATATTTTTGAACCCTTTGCAAGGGGCGACAAAACGCGGAGCACGAGCGGCGGAAGCGGCCTGGGGCTCAGCATTTCCGCGAAAATCATCCGAATGCACGGCGGGGAGCTTCATTTGGAAAGAAACTGCAGTGACGGCATGACGAAGGCTTTTGTGATATCCTTGTAAAAACTTTTGACAGGATATCTGTATGGACGGATTGTTCCGGTATCGGACGGAGGCCGCGGTATTTTCCGGGCGGACTGTTAAAACGTTCCCGTGCCGCATATATATAATTGAATAGAGTCGGGGAGCAGATTCATGATATTTGGAAAAAAGAAGTTCTTTTTCTTTTTGGTTATTATCCTGGTGAGTCTGCTTTTTTATTTTTTGGGAAGAAAGCAGACCGACGTATATCCGATGCAGTATAACGCGCAGATATCCAGAATGGAGGACAGCATCCTGGTGGAAAAGGTGCTGACGGGACAGGACGGGACGGAGACGCGCAAAATTGCGCTGACCTTTGACGACGGCCCCCATCCTTACTATACGGAGCAGCTTCTGGACGGACTAAAGGAGCGGAACGTCTGTGCCACCTTTTTTGTGACGGGAGAACATGCGGAATTATATCCTGAAATTATTACAAGAATGGAAGAAGAGGGACATCTGATTGGCAACCACACATACAGCCATATGCAGTTAAAGTCCGGCAGTCTGGAAGCGTTCAAAGAAGAACTCGTCAAAACGAACGAGATTATCAGCGGGATTACCGGGGAAGAGGTGCTTTTCGTGCGCCCTCCCTACGGCACATGGGAAAAATCCCTGGAAGCCGAGTTAAATATGTTCCCGGTGCTCTGGACCATCGACCCGCTGGACTGGTGCTCCAGCAATGCGGACGGCATCACGAGAAAAGTCTTGTCGAAAGCAAAAGAAAATAGCATCATCCTCATGCACGACAGCTATCCCTCCACCGTGACCGCCGCCCTCCGCGTCGTAGACGAACTGCAGAAGCAGGGGTATGAGTTCGTGACGGTGGATGAAATTCTGTTTGATTGATTAGATGTCGCACCGAGCGGTGACAGCCCGGCCTCCACGGGGACAGAGCATCATCTCTTTGGAGGCACGCTTTCGCTCCGTGAAAAATCGTAGCGGTACTAGGCTCAAAAATCCGCTTCGCGTCTTTTTCACCAAGTACCGACGTTTTTCAAGGGCCTCCGCCAGAGAATGATGCTCTGTCTCCGTGGAGGCCGGACTGTCACCGCTCGGTGCGGTTACCAGAACGTGAGGCGGCTGCGGGCGGATGAGGCATCGTTTCCTGACGGAGGCCCTGTAAAAATGTCGGCACTTGGATTGTGGGTCACTTGTGACACACAATCCTTAGTACCGTTACATTTTTAGCGGAGCGAAAGCGTGCCTCCAAAGGAAACGATGCCTCATCCGCCCGCAGCCTTCATAGATTAGGTAAAAAAATAAAAATTTTAGCTAAAAAACTGTTTAAAAATTGGATAAAGTATGATATCCTGAAAGCAGCAATCATATTTTATCGAAGGGAGAACAGCAAGATGATAACCTATCATGAACAGGAAAGGATTTTTAAGTTAGATACGCCGAATACCAGCTATCTGATTGGCATCGTTGATGAAGAGAATTTTATCGGACATATTTATTACGGAAAGCGGCTGAGGGACGCCGACGTTTCCTATCTGATGCGGACGGAAGAGGCGCCTTTCGTGCCGAGCGGGAATAACAGGGAACGGTGTTCTTTTTATGACTGCTTTCCTTTTGAATACCCGGCGGGCGGAACGGGAGACTGCAGAGAAAGCTGCCTCGGCGTCCGCACGGCGGGCGGCCATGCGGGGGCGATGCTTTCCTATGTGTCCTATGAAATCCTGGAGGGAAAACCGGGGCTTGCGGGTCTGCCCGCGACTTTTGGAACGGCGGAGGAATGCGCCACGTTAAAACTTCTCTGTGAGGACAAGTATGTGGGGATGCAGGTAGAGCTTTTGTATACGGTCTTTCAGGATGTGGACGTCGTAACCAGAAGCGCGAAAATCATCAATATCGGAAAAGAGCCTTTTTATCTGACGAAGGTATTTTCCGCCTGTCTCGATATGGATAACCGCGATTATGATATGATTACGCTGAACGGAGCCTGGGGGAGAGAACGCCATATTCAGCGGAAAACGCTGGGGTACGGGATTCAGAATGTGGGTTCTATCCGGGGAGAATCCAGCCATCAGGAGCATCCGTTTCTCGCCCTTGTGGACAAAAACACGAGTCAGGAAAGCGGGGAAGTTTATGCGATGAATTTCGTCTATTCCGGTAACTTCCGGGCGCAGGCGGAAGTGTCGCAGTTCGATTATGTGCGGATGTCGATGGGCATCCATCCCGAAAACTTCTGCTGGAAGCTGGAAGCGGAAGAAAGTTTCCAGGCGCCGGAGGTTGTGCTGGTTTATACGGACAAAGGGCTGGACGCTATGACGAATACGCTCCATAAGCTGTACAGGAAACATCTGATTCGCGGTGAATACCGGAACAAAAAGCGGCCCATTCTCATTAATAACTGGGAAGCAACTTATTTCGATTTCGATACGGAAAAACTGTTGTCCATTGCCAGGGAGGCGTCTTCGCTCGGCATCGAAATGCTCGTCATGGACGACGGGTGGTTTGGCAGGAGAAACCAGGACGACTGCGCCCTCGGCGACTGGCAGGTGAATGAGGAAAAACTCAAAGGCGGCTTAAAATATCTGGTGGATGAGGTCAACAAACTCGGCATGAAATTTGGTATCTGGTTCGAGCCGGAAATGATATCGCCGGATTCCGATTTATACAGAAAGCATCCGGACTGGGCGCTTGCGGTTCCGGGCAGACCGGCGGCACAGGCGAGGCAGCAGTATGTGCTCGACCTTTCCAGAAAAGAAGTGGCCGACTGCGTCTATGAAATGGTGGCCGCGGTACTGCGCAGCGCGAATATCGAGTATGTGAAATGGGATATGAACCGTCCGCTGACGGATATCGGCAGTCTGGGACTGCCAGCCGACAGACAGGGTGAAATCTGCCATCGGTTTATGCTGGCGGTTTATGAAATGCAGGAGCGGCTGACCAAAGAATTTCCCCATCTGCTTCTGGAAAACTGTAGCAGCGGCGGCGCCCGCTTTGACCCGGGTATGCTATACTACAGCCCGCAAATCTGGTGCTCGGACGATACGGACGCCATCGAACGGCTGGAAATTCAGGAAGGGACGGCGATGCTCTATCCCCTTTCCACGATGGGGGCTCATGTGTCCGACTGCCCGAATCACGCGATAGGCCGCGTGACGCCTTTTGAAACGAGGGGGCTTGTCGCGCTGGCGGGAACCTTTGGATATGAGCTTGACGTGACGAGGATTCCGGAAGATGACCGGAAGATGATACCGGAACAGGTGGCTTTATACCACAAGTACAACGACCTGATTCGGGAAGGCGATTATTATCGCATCGCTTCGTATTCCCAGAACCACAAATTCGACTGCTGGCAGGTGGTTGACGAAGAGAAAAAAGAGTCACTCGTGACCTTCGTCCAGGTGATGAGCCGCGCGAATTTCAAATCCAGACGCATTCTGTTAAAAGAGCTTGCGGAAGAGGCGCGCTACGAGGTGCGGTTTGTGAACGACGAAAAAATCCAGCCGAAGGTTTACAGCGGCGATGCCCTGATGAAGGCCGGCATTCTGGTACCGGAGCTTCACGGAGATTTCCGGGCACGGCTGATTCATCTGACGGCTCTTGACTGAAATAGTCGATACCGGAGTAACAGCGGGAATTGCGGATGGATTTTATCATGATAAGAGATTTTCATAAGAACTAAGAAAGACATGGGGGATTTCTATGACAAAAACGGTAAGACTTGCAGATATTGCGGAAAAAGTAGGGGTCAGCGTCGTCACGGTGTCGAAGGCGTTGTCCGGGCAAAAAGGCGTCAGCGAGGAAATGCGGGAGAAAATCAGGGCGCTGGCGGAGGAAATGGGTTATATGCCCGTGCATTCCGGGCGCCAGGAGAGGACCCGGTCCTATACGGTCGGCGTTATCACTTTCGAGCGGTATTTTGCGAAATTCGCGTCCTTTTACTGGAAAATGTATCAGGAGCTGGCGACCCAGGCGGTCAAGGAGAACTGCTTTTCCATGCTGGAGGTGATTGCCGAGTTTGATGAGAACGCGCTGGAAAAGCCGAAGCTGTTTGAAGAAGAACGGGTGGACGGGCTGATAATCATCGGCAAGCCGAAACGGGATTATCTGAAAATGGTTTATTCTTTTCGGAAGAAACCGATGGTCTTTCTGGATTTTTATGACGATGAGGAAATTGTGGAATCCGTGATATCTGCGGGTTTCTACGGCATGTACCGGATGACGGAATATCTGATTCAGAACGGCCATACCCGTATCGCTTATGTGGGAACGCTCATGTACACGGAGAGCATCACCGACAGGTATTTCGGGTATTGCAAGGCGCTGATGGAGCATGGACTGGAGCAGAAACCGGAATGGATTTTCAACGACAGGGGTTATGGAGACGGGCTGATAGGCGTCAATTACCGTTTTTCTTTTCCGAAAGATAATATGCCGGAAGCCTTTGTATGCAATAACGATGTGACGGCCTATTCCCTGATAGAGCAGTTACAGGAAGAAGGGTTCCGGGTGCCGGAAGACATTTCCGTGGTCGGCTATGACGATTATCTTTACCCGGAACTCGGCGATTCCCGGATTACCACTTATTCCGTCGATATGGCG
This sequence comes from uncultured Lachnospiraceae bacterium, assembly GCA_910578715.1. Classification (GTDB taxonomy): domain Bacteria; phylum Bacillota; class Clostridia; order Lachnospirales; family Lachnospiraceae; genus UBA3282. The sequence continues at coordinate 18,785 of CAJTRL010000017.1, forward strand.
GAAATGTCCCGCGCGGCGCTGACATGCCTCGTCCGACGAATGGAAAATATGGGAATGACTACAAAAGTCAATGTCGTAAACGGCAGACTCATCGAGCGGGAAACTGTCAGAAAAAGAAACTGAAAAGAAACACGCACGCAGACCCGGACGTAAACATATCATCAGAAAATCCACGGAAGCCACAGGGCGGTCAGAAATCCGGCGATGAAGGAAAGGACGTTGGCGGTCACCGCGTAAAGGAATATTTTCCATCCCGGAATCCGGTTTTGACTGATTTTGTTGAACAGGGAGCCGTACAGAACGGCCTCTATGATGAAAACCACCGCTTCATAGGGGAAGTAGTAAAATATTAACGCCAGGTCTCCGCTTTTATAACGGACGATATTTAACATCACATTCAGAACAACCTGGGTCACCACGTTTACGCCCGTGATAAAGAGAAGCAGTTTCTTTTCCCGGAAGCCGAAAAGAAGAGCGATGCCGATTTCCAGAAGAATCGTCAGGACGATGCGGCAGAGGAGGGCGGCCAGCTCCGGAGCGTAGGGATAGTTTTGTCTGGCGGTGAGGATGACGTCCTGCGCCGCCGCGGAGCCGGCTTCCAAATCCTTCATATCCACCGAAAAATAGCTGTCGAAAGCGTACCGCTCATACACGCCGCTGACGACAAAAGTGTCCGTTTCCGGGTAATAAAGAAGAATCTTAAAAGTGTCGGGCGGATAATAAGTCCAGCTGAAACATTTGCTCTCGTTACACTGCCAGGCTTCCTGTAAAAAATAGTAACCGTCCGCGTCCTGATAATCGACGAAGGCTTTCCAGATATCGTAGTCCAGGCCGTAGGTATCAATGTGTTCCGGGACGCCGTCGGATTCCGACGGGTCCCATACCGAAGCGGGCCCCGTGGAAGGGCGCTGGGATAACAGGGTTCCGTAGCAGACTTCGTCCCCCATATTTTCAAAAGAAATATAAACGCCCGGCTTTGGCCCCATATCCGCCTTTGCGGTCATGGGAAAAAGCAAAAATGTGATAAGAAAGCATAGCAAAAATGTGTGAATCCGATGTTTCATATATAATCCTCCGTTTTCGTCGGTTTCCGGCCGGCGTTCCCGGTGCTTCTCTTACATTCGTCCGCCCTACATCCCCGGCGTCTCCTTCCGGTAAGCGAGCGGTGTGACTCCGGTCTTTTCTTTAAAGAGCCGTATGAAATGGTTCGTGTTCTCGATACCGACCAATTGCCCGATGGTTCCGACTTTTTCATCGGAATGCAGCAACAGCTCTTTGGCCTTTTCAATTCTTACTTTATTCAAATATTGCAGAGGCGTATCGCCGTAATATTTGGCAAATTCTCTGCAGAGTCTGAATTTATTCACCTGATATCTGGAAGAAAGCATATCCAGCGAACAGGCTTCGGCATAAGAAGTGTCGAAGTTTTTTTTCATGTCCGTAATATAGGAAGGGATGTGCCTGGAACCGTGAAGCTGCATGGTGCGGGTTAAGTAAAGCTGTGTATAGAGCGCAATAAGCGTCCGGGCCCGCAGCAGTCCGTGCATTTCATCGTCTGTCCGGTCGTTTGTGAGCTGCTCCCAGAGAAGGAGCGCGTCGGAATCGGAAGAAAGACGGAAAATACAGCCTCCCATTTTTTCCATTTTCTGATGATAATAGGAGCTGACGGGAGGGCTGACGAAGCAGATGGTATACGCCCAGACGTTATGCCCGCAGACCAGCTTGTGATGCTTTTCACAGTCGATAAAGGCAAGCGTCCCCGGCGTCAGCTCGTAGGAGGCCTGAATGCGGGCGGCATTATCGCAGCTCAGCATGCCGGAGCCGCTCCTCGTATACAGCAGACAGAAGGCATGCAGTCCGGCGATTTCCTGGGAAAAGGGCGGCGTGACGGAAACTTCACGCTGGCTTAACAGATAGGGAAGGCTCCCGCAGAAATCGTACTGCCTCCCGTAAGCAGTTTCAAAGTAATCGGAAAGCGAAAAACGATTGCTCGTTTCGGAAGAAATCAGACAGTTAAAAAATTCGGCCGAAAATAATCCGGCGGGAGACGCTTCCTGGGAAAAAGAATTATCGGGCATTATCGGAACCTCCATCACGGTCAGTCTGCTGCGGCTGTTTGTCTTTATTTTATCTCACAAAAAAAGAAAAATCAAGAATGGAATAAAAAAATAAATATAGAGCGATTAAAAAATATTAAATAAAAAATGGATTTCAAAATGAATAAATGAAATGCTATTTTTTAATTAAAAATTAAGTAAAATAATATTTTTTATATGTAAAAATAAATAAAAAAATAATTTAGTAATTGTAACAATGGATGAAATGACGAAAATAATCAATAATTGGATATTAATAGCAAGGATAAATGATGACTAAATAATTAAGTTAATATAAACTAAATATAAATTAATCGTAAAGTTAATGAGAAAGGTTAATTTAAACAATTATAAAAAGGGAGGTTTTATTTATGAAGTTCAAAAAACTTGCGGCACTCGGAATGGCAGCAGTCATGACATTCTCTCTGACGGCGTGTGGAGAAGGGGGGGGCAATTCGGGAAGCTCTTCTTCTGATGTAAATGCAAATAGCGGTACGGCGGACAATACGGCGGCGGGCAGCACGGCGGACAGCGGCGCGGCAGCGGACAGCGGTTCGGCCGACGCAGCGGGCGGCGTTCCGACCATCGACCAGATTAACGTCGGAGAAGACTACAAAGATTTGACGGCCAGCATCAAGGTTCTGACAAACAGAACGGATATTGTCGATACGGTTTACAAAGGATATGCGGAAGAGTTCATGCAGTTATATCCGAACATCACCGTGGAATATGAAGGCATTACCGATTACGAGGAATCCGTAACGCTCCGTCTGACGGCGGGCGACTGGGGCGACATCATGTTTATCCCGACCTCGGTAGCGAAAAACGAGCTCTCTACATATTTTATGCCGCTTGGCGATTACAACACGCTGGACCCGGTTTATAACTTTATAGAAGAGAAGACTTTTGAAAATGTGGTATACGGTATCGCAAACGGCGGTACGGCGAGCGGTATCGCTTATAATAAGAAGGTATGGGCGGACGCGGGCATTACGGAAATGCCGAAGACGCCGGAAGAATTCCTCGATGATTTACAGCTCATCAAAGACAACACGGACGCGGTTCCGCTTTATACGAACTTTGCGGCGGGCTGGACAATGGGCGCATGGGATGCTTATACGGACTGCGCGGCAACGGGCGACCCGGATTTCAAGAACAACATGCCTCATATGAGCAATCCTTTTGCAAAAAGAGACGACATGACGGGCCCTTACGCGGTATACTATATCCTCTATGAATCGGTAGCGCGCGGTCTCGTGGAAGACGACCCGGCCAGCACCGATTGGGAGTCCTCCAAAGGCGCAATCAACAGAGGTGAATACGCTACGATGGTACTCGGTTCCTGGTGTGTGGAGCAGTTCAAGGAAGCGGGAGAAAACCCGGATGATATCGGCTACATGCCTTTCCCTATCAGCGTAAACGGACAGCAGTATGCGGGTTCCGGCGGAAACTACTCCTTCGGTATCAATGTGGACGCATCGGACGAAAACAAAATCGCATCTTTGTTATACATGAAATGGCTGATTGAAGAGTCCACAATCTATCTGGATGAAGGAAGCATTCCGGCGCGCAAAGACGGCGAATATCCTTCCGTTCTGGAAGCCTTCGACGGCGTAACGCTTCTTTCCAACAGCCCGGCTCCGGAAGGGGAAGAAGACCTGTTCGACAACGTAAACAATGAGAGTGAAGTAGGTATTAACAATAACGATTATCCTGACTGCGAAATTCTGGAAGCGGCGCTCTACGGCTCAAGAACTCTTGACGAGATTATGGATGAGTGGAACCAGAAATGGACGGCCGCACAGGAATCACTTGGCGTAGAAGTCAATCAGTAAAACGGCAGCATGAGGCGGCGCGCCATGCGCCGCCTTTATTAAGCCAAAAAGGAGAGGACTATGGGGAAAGAAAAAACGGCAGGCGCAAAGTCTGATAAAACTTTTGGAGAGTGGTTCAGGAGCAGAAAAGTTCAGAAATTTTTAGTCATTTTTACGTTTATGTTCGTACCTCTGTTTTTGCTGCTGATGTTTACCTATATACCGTTTGGCAAAATGGTACAGTTTAGTTTCTATAACATGAAATACATCGGAAAGCGTTCCTTTGTAGGATTGAAAAATTATGTGGAAGTATTCAACAGACCGGAAATTTTCAAATCGCTGCTTGTCAGCCTTTACTATATGGGCGGCGCAGTGATACAGCTCGCGCTGGCGCTTTTCTTTGCGACGCTGATGGTCTTTAAAGTAAAAGGGGAATCTTTTTTCAAGGCGACAATGTTTTTCCCTTATCTGATATCCGGTATCGCAATCGGCTTTATTTTTAAGTTTTTCTATGCAAGAGGCTATGTCCTCGACTCCATTGTAGCGTTGTTCGGCGTTGCGGAGGAAAATATTCCATACTGGTTACAGGATACGAAAATCAACAATATTTCGCTGGCGGCTACGTCGGTGTGGAGATATACGGGACAGAATATGATACTGTTTCTGGGAGCAATGATGTCTGTGGACGCTAATCTTTATGAGGCGGCTTCCCTGGACGGGGCGAACAAATGGCACCAGTTCAAATATATCATTCTGCCGAGCATCAAGTCCATCGTCGTTCTGAACCTGATTCTTTCTATCAGCGGTTCGCTGAGCGCTTTTGAACCGCCTTATGTTATTACAAACGGTACGATGGGAACCGGAACCTATTTCGTTATCATGAACAGACTGGCCCATGAAAATCAGAAAGTAGGCCTGGCGAGCGCGATGGCGATTGTGCTGCTCGCGATTATCATTCTTTGTACGGTGGCGCAGAAGCTGTTCTTCGCGTATGTGTTTGACGACGGAACCGACGACGAATCCAAAGCGGCGGTAAGACGCAGAAAAAAACAGGCGAAGAAAAACCAGGGCGCGGTAGAAAGGGGGAGCAGTCATGAAAAAGAAAAATACCAAACTGTTATTGTTTAACATTTTTAAATATGTCATGCTGGTTGCGGCGGCGGTCGTCGCGATTATACCGGTTATCGTATGCGTGTTCACGGCCTTTAAGACAGAAGAGGAATACCAGAGCACGTCGGCGCTGACGCTTCCGAAGAGCTTCCTGTATTTTGAAAATTTTAAAGTCGCGTTCACAAAGGCAAATATGCTGCGCGGATTCTTAAATACGGCGCTGGTGCTCGTTGTCGTGCTGACGGCCTCCGTTCTGGTGAGCGCCATGATTGCCTATGTGCTAAACCGTTTTAAGTTCGTCGGAAACGGACTCATCAGAAACCTGTTCATGTTCGCATCGCTCCTTCCGGGCATCGCGATGCAGGTAACCATTTATGAGATTATGAATAATTTCCATCTGATTAATCATTTGTACGGTTATATGATATGTCTGATGGGGACGGATATTATTTCCATCTATATCTTTTTACAGTTCTTCGAGAACCTTTCGACTTCGCTGGACGAATCGGCGATTATCGACGGCTGTACTTACTTCGGGGTTTTCTTTAAAATTTTACTGCCATTGTTAAAGCCGGCGATTATGACAACCCTCGTGTTAAAGGGTGTTGGCGTGTATAATGAATACTATGCGGCGAACCTGTATTTACAGTCAAAAGAGCTGAAAACGATATCCACGGCCCTGTATACTTTCACGGGACCTTACGGCAGCCAGTACAATTATATCTGTGCCGGCGTACTGATAACAATCATCCCGATACTGATTATCTTTATCGTGTTCCAGAAACAGGTTTACGGCGGCCTTGCGTCGGGAGCGGTAAAAGGGTAAAATATATGGAATGAAGATTTTCTAGGGCGTCAAAAAACGACGCCTGAGAAAATCTAAGTCATTCCTGAAAGAATGTCCTTCGGCCATTCTTCCGGTTTTTGGGTGGCCAGCAGGCGCTTCGCCAAGAAGTTCTACGGTTCGCGATGCGAACCTTTCTTACCTGAAAGAATGTCCTTCGGCCATTCTTCCGGGTTTTGGGTGGCCGGCAGGCGCAGGTCAAGAAGTTCTACGGTTCGAGTTGCGAACCTTTCTTACCTGAAAGAATGCCCTGGCGGGCATTCTTCCGGGCTGTGCATGAAATAGAAGATATGATATAGAAATAAAAAGAAAGGCATGGTAGTATTATGAGCAAAGTAAAAATTTACGGAATATCCGCGTCGAATATCCCCTGGCAGGAAAGGCCGGAGGGCATTAAAAACGCGCCGGTATGGCGGTACAGTGAAAATCCGGTTATCGGACGCAATCCGGCAAAGGGCATCGCGCGTATTTTTAACAGCGCGGTTATGCCGTATGAAGGTGCGTTTATCGGCGTTTTCCGGGGAGAACAGGTGAACGGGATTCCTTATATTTATCTGGGAAGAAGCAAGGATGCCATTCACTGGGAATTTGATGAGGAAAAAATTCCGTTCAAAGATGAAAGCGGCAACGATTTTATGCCCAAATATGCCTATGACCCAAGACTTGTGAAAATAGAAGATACTTATTATATTATCTGGTGCCAGGACTTTTACGGCGCGGCAATCGGTATGGCAAAGACGACGGATTTTAAAACTTTTACCAGAATCGAGAATCCGTTCCTCCCTTTTAACAGGAATGCCGTGCTTTTTCCGAGAAAGGTAAACGGAAACTTTATGATGCTGTCCCGGCCGAGCGATAGCGGGCACACGCCTTTCGGAGATATTTTCCTTTCCGAGAGCCCGGATATGGTTTACTGGGGAAAACATCGCCATGTGATGGGAAAAGGCGAAGAATGGTGGGAAAATCTGAAAATCGGCGGCGGCGCGGCTCCCATCGAGACGAGCGAAGGGTGGCTGTTGTTCTACCACGGTGTGACCGGAACCTGTAACGGTTATGTATACAGCATCGGCGGCGCGATTCTGGACATCGACAATCCATCGGTCGTAAAATACCGCTGTGAGAATTTTCTGCTTACACCGGAAGAATGGTATGAGGAAAGAGGATTTGTTCCGAATGTTACGTTCCCCTGTGCGACGATGCAGGACGCGGAAACGGGACGGATTGCCATCTATTATGGCGCGGCGGACACTTATGTGGGGCTTGCGTTTACACAGGCGGATGAAATCGTCGATTATATCAAAACGCACAGCGTAGTGTCGGCGTCCGATACGGAAATTGGAAAACGGTAATGTCAGACACAAGACGGGAAGAGTAAGATTCAATTGCCGCTTATGCGGCGGAATGAGAGGAAATATGCTTCATAAACAATATTATGTGGAACAGGCGAAAGTGGATGCGCTGGTGAACGCGAAGAACCGCAAAAGCGATTTTTATAACGGCATTTACGAGCGTTACGAATATCCGGTGCTGACCCGGGAATTTGCGCCTGTGCACTGGCGATATGATTTGAACGAAGAAACGAATCCGTATTTCATGGAGCGTCTCGGCATCAATGCGGTGATGAATACCGGGGCCATTTATCTGAACGGAAAATATTACCTCGTCGTGCGGGTGGAAGGCAATGACAGAAAATCCTTTTTCGCGGTGGCGGAGAGCGACAGCGGTGTGGACGGATTTCACTTCTGGGATTATCCGGTGGAGCTGCCCGATACCTGTCCGGAAGAGACGAACGTCTATGACATGCGCCTGACACAGCATGAGGACGGATGGATTTACGGTGTGTTCTGCTCGGAAAGCAAAGACAGGGAAAATCCCGATTTATCGGCGGCGGTGGCGGAAGCGGGCATCGTCAGGACGAAGGATTTGAAAAAGTGGGAGCGGCTTAGTAATCTGAAAACACTGCAGTCCCCTCAGCAGCGCAACGTCGCACTGCACCCGGAGTTCGTAGATGGAAAATACGCTTTTTACACAAGACCGATGGATGGTTTTATCGAGACGGGCAGCGGCGGCGGAATCGGCTTCGGACTGTGTGAGGATATCGAGCACGCGGTTATCGACGAAGAAAAAATTATCAGCAGAAGAATTTATCATACGATTACGGAGTCCAAGAACGGTGCGGGCGCAGTACCTGTAAAAGGCAAAAAATGCTGGATTCATTTTGCCCACGGCGTGCGCAACACAGCGGCGGGCCTCCGGTATGTGCTCTATGTGTTCGGAACGGATTTAAAAGACCCGTCGAAAGTCATTGCGGAGCCCTCCGGCGTTTTTCTTGTACCGCTTGGAAAAGAACGGGTAGGGGACGTTTCCAACGTCGTCTTTACCAATGGCGCAATTGCCCGGGAAAACGGTGACATTTATCTTTATTATGCGTCCTGTGATACGAGACTGCATGTGGCGACAACAACAATCGATAAAATAGAGGACTATCTTTTCCATACGCCGAAAGACCCGCACCGCTCAGCGGACTGCGTGAAACAGCGGTGTGAGCTGATTCGGAAGAATCTGGAGCTGCTGGGACGGTGATGGGGAAGAAGCCTGACAGACAGAGTGCTGCATTGTGAAACTGACAGGCTATTAAGGGGAACAAAAATGTATCAGCCGGATTTGACGAGACTGGAAAACTGTATGCACAGGGCAATGAACGGGGAAGAGCTGATTATCGCCTTTCTGGGCGGCTCCATCACCCAGGGAAGCCTTGCATCTTCGGAAGAGAATACCTACGCTTACCGGGTATTTGCCTGGTGGGAAAAGACTTTTCCGAAAGCAAGGTTCCATTATGTGAACGGAGGAATCGGCGGCACGTCTTCCCATTACGGCGCGGCCCGCGCAGTGACGGATGTGCTGATGTACCAGCCGGATTTTGTGGTCGTGGATTTCAGCGTGAACGATGCCGTGGAAGAAAATGGGCCGGACAAAGAATATGAGCCGGTTACTGGTGAAAAAGTATCGAAGACGGCTTTTTTTCAGGAAACCTATGAGGCTGTTCTGCGGCGGATTCTGGGATGGCCTTCGGTTCCGGCGGCGCTATTGCTGAACAATGTTTATTATGATACAGGGCTGAACGCACAGGACTGCCACAATGCGGTGGGTGAATGGTACAGAGTGCCTTTCGTGAGTATCAAAGACACCGTGTACCGGAGGATGCAGGCCGGAGAATATACGCGGGAGGAACTGACGCCCGACGGTCTGCATCCGAACGATAAGGGACACGCCCTTGTTGCCGCGGAAATCACGGGTTTTCTGGAGCGGGTGAAGGAGCGGATGGCCGGGACGGAAAGCGGCGGGAAAGGACAACCGGACATTCTGGCGGAAAGCGGCGAAACAGAGCGGCAAAGCAGTCTGTCGGAAAACAACGGAGCAGAATCGGTGACCGGCCTGCCAGGAGACGGGACTGCGCATCTTCCGGCTCCCATGACGGCCAACGCGTACGAAGATGCGAAGCGGCTGACGATTCGGGAGATTTCCCCGGCGCTTTTGGGCTTCCGGGCGGACGCGCGGGAAAAACAGGGGCATCTTGACCATTTTAAGAACGGCTGGATTGGGAAAAAACCCGGAGACACCATCCGCTTTGAAGTGGAGGCTTCCTGTATCGCGGTTCAGTACCGGAAGACCATAAACCGCCCGGCAGTCAGGGCAGAGCTTACCCTTGACGGGGACAGGGAACATACAAAAACGCTTGACGGAAATTTTGAAGAAGACTGGGGAGACTGTCTTTTTCTGGAACCCGTACTGCATCATGGAACCTGGGGAAAACATACGGTGGAAATCACAATTCCCGCGACGGAATCGGAGCAGCATACGGAATTTTACCTGATGGCGCTCATCATAGCATGACCGGGATGAAAAGGAATCCTGGACAGAAGGAAATTTAGAAGGAAGTGCCCCAAATGCGGCATGTTTCCAATTATATAATGAACCGCCGGGAGGCGGCAGGAGGAATCAATGAGTATCTTAAAATTAAAGCCGGGTTTTAAAGATTATCTGTGGGGCGGACACCGGCTGGTGGAGGAATTTGGAAAGGAGTTCGACGGTAAAGTTCTGGCGGAATCCTGGGAGCTTTCCTGTTATCCGGACACACCTTCCACCATCGCAAACGGCGTCCATGCCGGAAAGACCTTACGGCAGTATATAGAGGAAGAGGGAAAAGGCGTGCTCGGCGTAAACTGTGAGCGGTTTGAAGATTTCCCGATTCTCATCAAGTTAATCGACGCCAGAGAGGACCTGTCCATCCAGGTGCACCCGGATAACGAGTATGCCCTGAAAAATGAAGGGCAGTATGGCAAAACGGAAATGTGGTATGTGGTGGATGCCGGAAAAGACGCTTTTCTGTATTTTGGTTTTCGGAAGAAAATCAGCAGAGAGGAGTTTGCCGAAAGAATTGAAAAAGACACGCTTTTAGAAGTGCTGGAAGCAGTGCCCGTGAAAAGGGGAGATGCCTTTTTTATCGAACCGGGAACCATTCACGCAATCGGAAAAGATATTCTGCTCGCGGAAGTACAGCAGAATTCCAACGTGACATACCGCGTCTATGATTACGGCCGGGCCGGGGCGGACGGAAAGAAAAGAGAGCTTCATATCGGCAAGGCCCTCGATGTGACGAAACGCGGCCCCGCCGACCGGAAGAGAGATTTTTACCCGCATGTGGCGGACTGTGATTATTTTACGGTGGATAAACTGCATCTTGACGGGGACGTTATGGAGGAAATGCAGGGGTGCGTTTCCAGGGCTTCTTTTATGAGCGTCCTGATTCTGGAAGGAAGCGGAACCATTTACAATACGAGCGGCGATGGAAAAGAAAAACTGGAATTTCGTAAAGGAGACAGCCTGTTTTTACCGGCCGGAAGCGGAAGTTACCGGATAGAGGGCGTCTGCGAGGGGCTGATTACGACGATTCGGGAAAAGCGCGGTTCGTCATTTGAATAATCGGAGCGGAGATATTTGATAGGAAAATTTCATGAAAAAGGTGTAAAGCGCCGGAATGCGGAGTTTCATTCCGACGGCTTTACACCTTTGTTTTTATTGGTTTTTACTGTTTTGCGATTCTGTCAAGCTCTGTCAGGTTCACGCCAAGACTCGACAGGGTGACTTTTAACTCAATGTACCTTTCATACATGGAATTGTATGTTACCGGGTCCTTGTCTTTCACAGACAGCATCCAGTTCTGTAATCTGGAAAACTCTGTAATGGAATCTCTGATAATATCTGCGGCACTTGGCATAGTATCACCTACTTTCTAAAAGACTCTGTACAATGCTGCTTTCTGATTATATTATACGAAAAAGCCCGTTTATTGTAAACCCCCTGTCCCCTCACACGGCCGGGGCTTAACAGATGCAGATTAAAAAAGATGGCGCTCATTCGCCATCTTTTTTCTTCTTTTTACGGACAGCTATTACGACTGCGGCAACGACTACGACGATGAAAGCAACATCGACAACGATTTTGAAAATTTCGTACATAGAATACATCTCCTTTTCCTTTTGTTTAAAACTTCCTCCGTTTCCGGCTGTCGGAAACACCGTACAGTATAAAATTAGTATACAAAAAATGCGGTTATCTGGCAAGAGCCCGATTCCCGATATTTTTTTCTGACATTTTGGAAAGATATTGAATGCTGTGTATACGGATACCATAGATACGGATGCCGTAAATACGGATGCTGTATCTACGGCGACAGACAAAGCTGCATCTTGAAATTTTTTCCGGGTATGGGTAAAATGAGAGTGTCAGAATATAGCAGAAATTTTACAGGGGGAACTACGATGAAGAAAATACAGACGAAAATTATGCTGCTGGTCATGGCGGCAACGCTTGGCGTTTCTATCATTAACAGTTTGCAGAGTGTGAAAACAACCCGCAGTTCCACGCTGGCGGCGATTGAGAAAACGCTGACGGAGACGACGGAACTGGCGGCTTCCACGGCGCAGAATATGATATCCACTTACACGCTGACGATTGCGGAAATGGCGTCAAATCCGACCCTTTATGATGCAAAGAAATCATTGGAGCAGAAACAGGAGTTTATTCAGACAAGAGTGGATTCCTATCATATGCGCTTTGGCGGCATGTCGGATGTGGAAGGATATGATGAGGTCCACGATGTGGATATTTCGGGAGAACCCTTTTTTCAGGAGGCGATAAAAGGAGAATCCTTTATATCCTCTCCCTATGTGGTCGGGGACGATATGTTTCTTGTGGTTTCCGCACCTGTGAAAGAAGGAGATACCATACATGGCGTGCTCTATTTCCAGTGTGATACTTCAATTCTGCAGTCTATTGTGGAAAAAATCCAGATAGGCGCAGAAGGGGAATCTTATATTCTGAATAAGGAAGGCGTGACCATTGCCTGTGGAGATAAACAGGCGGTGGTGGACCAGGAAAATATAATAGAAGAAGCGGCACAGAACCCCGGCAATCAGGATTTGCAGACGCTGGCCGCAATTGAAAAGAAGATGGTGGACGGAGAGAGCGGCATCGCATTTTATTCCTATGAGGAAGATAATTCCAACAATATTCAGGGATATACTCCGATTCCGGGAACGGACGGATGGAGCGTTGCGGTAACGATGGACGAAGACGAGTTCATGCATGACGCCTATGTAGCAAATAACAGACAGATTGCCGTTGCGGTGCTGCTTTGTGTGGTAGTCATTCTGATTTCGGCGGCGTTAAGCCGTTCCATCGCAAAGCCTGTGGAGCGGTGTGCCGAGCGTCTGCGCGCGCTGGCGGACGGGGATTTGAAGAGCCCTGTCCCGGAAGTGAAAAGCAAAGACGAGGTACATATTCTGGCCTGTTCCATTGCCAGTCTGATAGAAAATTTCCGGGCCATTGTGGATGAAGTGGGAGCGGTGCTCGGCGCAATCGCAAACGGAGATTTGACGAAAGAAGCCGTCAATGCGGATTACCCGGGAGATTTTTACGATTTGCAGAATTATCTGCGGATAATCAGCGAAAAACTGAACGGTACGCTGGGCGGGATTGTAGAAGCAGCATCGCATGTATCCGGCAACGCGGGACAAATGGCGTCGAGCAGTGCCATGCTGTCACAAGGAGCAGTAGAACAATCCAGCGCCGTAGAAGAACTTTCCGTAACCATGTCGGATATGGAGCGCGATGCGGAACAGACGGACACGCTTGTTATGGAAGCAAAAGATGCGGTTGATTACGCCGGAACACAGTTACAGGAGAGCGGCGAATACATAGAGCGCCTGAATCAGGCGATGAGTCTGATAATGACGTCCACCAGCGAAATCGGCCATATTATTGATACAATTGAGGATATCGCTTTGCAGACGAATATCCTGGCGCTGAACGCTTCCGTCGAAGCGACCCGTGCGGGCGCTTCAGGGAAAGGCTTCGCGGTAGTGGCCGGAGAGATACGCGAGCTTGCGGCCAAATCCGATGAGGCAACAAAGGCGACGATGGAATTGATTAAAAGTTCGACCGATGCGGTCAATGGCGGAAGCGAGGTCGTGCAAAAGGTGACGGAATCGGTAACGAATGTGGTGGCCAAATCCGTACGGATATCGGAACAGATGAACATTGTTTCGGAAGCGATAGAGCGCCAGACGGGAGCCATCGCCCAGGTATCGGAAGCGCTCAGCCAGATTTCCAACGTGGTGCAGTCCAATACGGCGACGGCGGAGGAAAGCGCGGTTTCGAGCCGGGAAATGTCGGAAGAGGCGGCCCGCCTGCAGCAGCTTGTCAGCAGTTTTTCGCTGCGTAGGTAAGGCCGGTAATACGGAAGGCAATGGCTCAGCCTCCGCCCGGAGACTAAGCCATTATCACGGAAGTGCCAAAACCGATTTTGCCTCTTGACAAACCGGCGCCGATTTCATATAGTTTATGATAATATATGTCTTTCCGGGATATAAGGATATGACCGCGGAAGACAGCCAAAGGTGATGACAAAGAGGAGTACGCATGTATCCGCCGCCAGAGAGAATGGCCGTTTGCTGGAAGGCCGTTTCGGAGAGGAAATGCGGAAGGTAGCTTTGGAACCGGAATGCCGAAACAGAAATTGTGAAAAGTAAGCATCCCCGCCCTATCCCCGTTAGCGGATAAACTTCTGAGGTTTTCTCCAGGTTAAGAACGGACGAAAACAAGGAAGCAGAGTGATAAACGAAGGTGGTACCGCGTAACGACGCCCTTTGCCGGATGGCAGAGGGCTTTTTTAATGCACAGGGGCGCATATGGAAGTTTGCTGCTGACGCAGCATGCGCCCCGCGCGGCGAGCAAGGAGAAATCTTCCTTACTCGATTTATTTTAACAGGAGGGAAAACGCAAATGAGCAAAGAACTGGCAAAAACCTATGACCCGAAAAGCATAGAAGACAGACTGTACGAAAAGTGGATGAAAAAGAAATACTTCCACGCGGAGGTGGATAAGACAAAGAAACCCTTTACCATCGTCATTCCGCCCCCGAACATCACGGGACAGCTCCATATGGGGCATGCGCTGGACAACACGATGCAGGATATCCTGATTCGTTTCAAAAGAATGCAGGGCTATAACGCGCTCTGGCAGCCGGGAACGGACCACGCTTCCATTGCGACGGAAGTCAAGATTATCGAAACATTGAAGGAAGAGGGCATTTCAAAAGAAGACTTGGGCCGGGAAGGGTTTTTAAAACGGGCCTGGGAATGGAAAGAAGAATACGGCGGGCGCATCATCGGCCAGTTAAAGAAACTCGGCTCTTCCTGTGACTGGGACAGAGAGCGTTTTACGATGGACGAGGGCTGCAATAAGGCGGTTACGGAAGTATTCTGTAAGATGCACGAAAAAGGCTGGATTTATAAGGGCAGCCGCATCATCAACTGGTGTCCGGTCTGCAATACCTCGATTTCCGATGCGGAAGTGGAGTATGAGGAACAGGCGGGCCATTTCTGGCATATCAAATACCCGCTTGTGGACGAAAACGGACAGCCGAGTAAAACGGAGTTTCTGGAGTTTGCGACGACGAGACCGGAGACGATGCTCGGCGATACGGCGGTGGCGGTCAATCCGAAAGATGAACGGTATGCCTATCTGAAAGGCCGGATGGTATGGCTCCCGATTGTAAACAAGGCGATTCCGGTCGTTGAGGATGAGTATGTGGATATGGAATTTGGTACGGGCGTCGTAAAAATCACCCCGGCCCATGACCCGAACGATTTTGAAGTCGGCAAACGGCACAATCTGCCGGAAGTCAACATCATGAACGACGACGCGACCATCAACGCAAACGGCGGAAAATATGCGGGCCTCGACCGTTACGAAGCGAGAAAGCGGATTGTGGAGGAATTGGAATCGGAGGGCCTGCTTGTAAAAATCGAAGACTACTCCCATAATGTAGGAACCCATGACCGCTGTGGAACGACCATTGAGCCGTTAATCAAAAAACAGTGGTTCGTGAAGATGGACGAGCTCATCAAACCGGCGGTCGAGGCGGTGAAGAACGGCGATATCAAACTGATTCCTGAGCGGATGGAAAAGACTTATTTTAACTGGACCGACAATATCAGGGACTGGTGCATCAGCCGCCAGCTATGGTGGGGACACCGGATTCCGGCTTATTACTGCGACGCGTGCGGTGAAATCGTGGTGGATAAAAAGATGCCTTCCGTATGCCCGAAATGCGGCGGAACACATTTTACACAGGATGAAGATACGCTGGACACCTGGTTTTCCTCCGCGCTCTGGCCTTTTTCTACCCTGGGCTGGCCGGAAAAAACAGAAGAGCTGGAATATTTTTATCCGACGGATGTGCTCGTGACGGGCTACGATATCATCTTTTTCTGGGTTATCCGCATGATTTTTTCCGGTTACGAGCAGATGAAGGAAAAGCCGTTCCACACGGTGCTCTTCCACGGCCTTGTGCGGGATTCCCAGGGACGCAAGATGAGCAAATCGCTGGGCAACGGCATCGACCCGCTGGAAATCATCGGACAGTATGGCGCGGACGCGCTGCGCTTAACGCTGATTACCGGAAACGCGCCGGGAAACGATATGCGTTTCTATAACGAAAGGGTGGAAGCGAGCCGGAATTTTGCCAATAAAGTATGGAATGCCTCCCGTTTTATCATGATGAACATGGAGCAGGCGGAGGAAAGAACAGGCGCAAGGGGCTGGGAAGTATCATATAATGAAATAAAAGAAAAGCTGGAACCGGCGGATAAGTGGATTTTATCGAGACTGAATACGCTTGTCCGGGATGTGACCGATAACATGGAGCAGTACGAGCTCGGCATCGCGGTGCAGAAAGTATATGATTTTATCTGGGATGAGTTCTGCGACTGGTATATCGAGATGGTAAAGCCCCGCCTTTACAGCAAAGAAGAATCGGACAATCAGGGTAAAACGGCGGCGCTGTGGACGCTAAAAAATGTGCTGACGGACGCGCTGAAACTGCTGCATCCTTATATGCCTTTCGTGACGGAAGAAATTTTCTGCACGATTCAGTCCGAAGAAGAGTCGATTATGGTTTCCCGCTGGCCGGAATACCGGGAAGAATGGAATTTTGCAAAAGAGGAATCAGCAATCGAACTGATGAAAGAGGCGGTGCGCGGCATCCGGAACGTGCGCACGCAGATGAACGTTGCGCCTTCCAGGAAAGCGGCAGTGTATGTTGTCAGTGAAAAAGAAGAAGTGCGGAATGTTTTTGCGGAAGGAAAGCTGTTCTTTACTTCCCTTGCGGGCGCGTCCGAAGTGACGATACAGGAAGAGCGGAGCGGTATCGCGGACGATGCGGTTTCGGTAGTGATTCCCAACGCGACGTTGTATATTCCGTTTGAGGAGCTGGTCGATATCGGACAGGAAATCGAGCGTCTGACGAAAGAGAAGAAGCGGCTTGAGGGCGAGCTTGCGCGCGTAAACGGCATGCTCGGCAACGAGCGGTTCTTATCGAAGGCGCCGGAAGCAAAGATTGCGGAAGAACGCGCCAAACTGGAAAAATACAGACAGATGATGGAACAGGTGGAAAGCCGCCTTGCACAGCTGGCACAATAAATCTGCGTTCCCTTTGTAACAGTTCAGCCTCCGCCCATTCCTTTTTAGAAAATTTTTGCAAAATTTTCACAATTATAAAAATATGCCATAAGGACTAGAAATAAAAGATTTTTTAGTATAGAATGTATTATAGAGGTAGTAGGAGGTGAGGCGCGTGAGCACACAATTTTCTTCTGAACAACTGGACAGATTAAAACTTGCGATGGCGAAGCTGAAAGAAACGGCTGAGCCTGAAGTTTCTGTGCCTCAGAACGTCGCCGTAGAAGAGGAAGAAGAGCGGGAGCTGCTTCTTGCCAAAGGAACTTATCTGAAAGTGGATGAGGACGAAATGGCGGCGTGGCTCTATCTGATGCCGCCGGAACCGGATATGGAATATACGAAACAGGCGCTGATTGATTATCTTGAGTCAAAAGGCGTTGTCGAAGGGCTTCATCAGTCCAATCTTTCCGCCATGATTAAGAAACAGGTTTACGAGCGGGAAATCCTGGTGGCGCGCGGCAGAGAAATACAGGACGGCGCAAACGGATATTTCGAATACCTGTTCAAACCGGAAGAATACGGCGCGCCGAAAATCAGGGAAGACGGCACCGTCGATTATACGAACATCAACGCGCTGCCCAATGTGAAGGCCGGACAGAAGGTGGCCATTTACCATCAGGCGATTCCGTCGGTGGACGGCTGTACGGTGCTTGGAAATGTTTTGCCGGGAAAACTGTATCACGACTTACCGCCGATGCGCGGCAAGGGAATCCGCCGGGAAGATGAATTTTATTATGCGCAGATGGATGGAAAAATTGAAGTCAAAGACGGAAAGATAGATATTCAGAACGTGCATGAGATTACCGGCGATGTGGATATGATTATCGGTAAAGTGGAGTTTTTTGGAGATATTATCATACATGGGAATGTGGAAGAGGGCGTTGTCATCCGCGCCGGAAGAAACATTGAGATTCACGGTTCTACGAGCATGGCGAACCTCTATGCGGGCGGCGATATTATTCTGTCCCGCGGCATACAGGGAGGCAACCGCGCGAAAATAACGGCGAGGGGAAATGTGTTTGCGGAATTTATCGAGCATACGACGGTGGAAGCCGGCGGTACGGTGCAGTCAAACGTTTTTATGAATTCGAATATCTACGCGAAGGATAAAGTCATCGCGACCGGGAAGAAAGGCTCCATCATCGGAGGTTACGTCGATGCGGTCAAGGGCGTGGAGGCGGTCTGTGCGGGCAACGCTGCAGAGATAAAGACGATTATCCATTGTGGATATGAGGCGCAGACGCACGAGAAGATGCTGGAGATTCGGAAGAAAGAAACGGAAATCAAAGCAAAGATAGCGGAGCTCGTCGATATGATGACGGAGGCCTTGCGTGAAAAGCGTATGCGCGGCGCCCAGACTTCCCAGTCAACGGAAAAGAAACTTCTGGACTGGGATAAACTGAAAGACCAGTATTTCGTGGAGTTAGATAAGGTTGAAGGCGAACGGACGGAACTCGAAGAGATGGTCGAGAGCAGCCGGGGCTCGGAAATCAAGATAGACGGCAATCTTTACCGGGGAGTTGTTATCTGCATCAACGCGGAACAGATTATGATAGAAAGAAATACCTGTTATATGCGGTATAACGTGGAAAAAGGAGTCATAGAAGGAAGTGTCATCATACACAACTGATGCCGGGGCGCCTTATGAGGCGGCCGAGCGGCATCTTCTGGAAATTCCGAAATTTACGACCAAAAACAGCATGGAAAACACCAGATGCTTTTTGAAGCATCTCGGTTACTCTGAAAATCAGAAAGTAATTCATGTGGCGGGCACAAACGGAAAGGGTTCCGTTTGTGCTTATTTGCGTTCCATCTTACAGGAGGCGGGCTATACGACGGGGATGTTCGTCTCGCCCCATCTCGTCTGTATGCGGGAACGATTTATTATAAACGGAGAAATGGTTACGGAAGAAGATTTTCTGTGGGCTTTCCGGAGCGTTGAGGAGAAACTGCGCTGCCTTCCGGAAAACTTGCGGGAAGCGCATTATCATCCGACTTTTTTTGAATATTTTTTCTTTATGGCAATGCTGCTTTTTGCGCGCGAAAAGGTCGAATATACGATTCTCGAAACGGGACTCGGAGGGCGGCTGGACGCTACAAATGCCATCGGGGAAAAAGAAGTGTGCGTCATTACGTCTATCGGCTATGACCATATGGAATATCTGGGGGAGACGCTGCCGGAAATTGCGCGGGAAAAGGCGGGGATTTTTCGAAAAAAAGTCCCGGTTGTTTATTTTGATAAAAATCAGGCTGTGACAGAAACACTGGAAAAATGCGCACATCTGGCAGAAACTTCCACATTTCCCGTATCTTTTCGGGCGATAAAAGAAGTAAATAGTCACGATAAAACTATTGATTTTTCTCTTCAATCAAATTATTATGGTTATATTAGGTTAAGTATGCCTACCATAGCCTTATACCAGATAGAAAACGCCGCGCTCGCGGTCGCCGCGGTCGAGCGGCTGATGGAGGCCGGGCGGACGGATAACAGTGTCGGTCAGTCGGCCGGGCGGACGGATAACAGTGTCGGCCAGACGGCCGGGCGGACGGATAACGGCATCGGGCAGCACGGCGGCGGAGTGCATATCAGCGCCGGACAAATTGCGGAAGGCATCAGGAAGATGCGGTGGGAAGGCAGAATGGAAGAAATTATGCCGTCGGTTTATCTGGACGGCGCGCATAATACGGACGGCATACAGGCTTTTTTACAGACGGTCGGACAGGATGGCTGTGCGGGAAAAAGATTCCTTCTTTTTTCCATGGTTCGGGAAAAACAGTACAAAGCGGTCATGGACATGCTTGCGGCATCGGGACTGTTCGACGAGATTGGCGTAGCGGCGATACAGGATAAAAGAGCGCTGCCGCTGCGGGAACTGGCGGATTATCTGAGACAATATACGGGACTGAAAATACGGGAATTTGAAAGACTGGAAGATGCGGTGCGGGATTTTACGGTGCGGCGCAAAGCGGAGGATAAGGTGTATATTGTCGGTTCATTATATTTGGCGGGCGAAGTGAAAGCCCTTTTAAGGAGGCCCTCGCATGATTAATTTTGAAGAAGAGTTGAGAAAATTTCATCCAAGCCTTGAAGTGGAAGATGCGGAAGAGGCGATTTATAATCAGGATTTAACGGATATGGCCGATTTGGTCGTAAAGGTGGTAAAGGAATCGAAGGCGCCCAAAAATTTAGAGTGATAAAAAAGACATGGTTATCAGAAAGGCATGGTTTAACATAGATGAATTGCTATAATTGCGGATATGAGTTGTCCGGACACGATTTTTGTACCGGCTGTGGCGCTGACGTATCCCTTTACAAGAAAATCATATATATTTCTAACAGATTTTATAATGATGGTCTGGAAAAGGCGGGAGTCAGAGACCTGACCGGCGCGATTGCGAGTCTGCGTCAGAGTTTGAAATTCAACAAAAATAATGTGGAAGCGAGAAATTTACTGGGACTTGTTTATTTTGAGACGGGCGAGGTTGTGGCGGCTTTAAGCGAATGGGTTATCAGCAAGAACCTGCGTCCCAAGAAGAATATAGCGGACGATTATATCAGTATGATTCAGACGAATCCCACCCGGCTTGATACGATAAATCAGACGATTAAGAAATACAATCAGGCATTAACCTATTGTCATCAGGACAGCCTGGACCTGGCGGTGATACAGCTGAAAAAGGTGCTGTCCCTCAATCCGAAATTTATCCGCGCCCATCAGCTGCTTGCGCTTCTTTACATCAATGGTGAAGAATGGGAAAAGGCTAAAAGAGAGCTGACAAAGTGTGTGCAGATTGATTCCAACAATACGATGACGCTTCGGTATTTAAAGGAAGTGGACGAGATGCTTCTGCCCGAGGAGGGTATGAAGACAGGCGGCAAGAAAAAGGGCCGCTCCAACGAAATCATGAAGTATCAGAGCGGGAACGAAACGATTATCCAGCCCGTCAATGTGCGGGAAGGAAAAGGAGTGGGTTCTCTGCTGAATCTGGGAATCGGCCTTATCATCGGCATTGCGCTTGCCATGACACTGATTCTGCCGGCGAGGATTCAGACGGCAAGGGCGGGAATAGACAATGATTTGCGCATCGTCAGCGAGCAGTCGGATGCCAAGTCCGCGACAATCGATGATTTGGAACAGCAGCTGTCCTCCGTCCGGGAGGAAAACGAAACGCTGCAGCAGGATTTACAGGCCTATATGGGCAAAGATGGCAATCTGGAATATTATGACCTTCTGACGAAGGCGGCGGATGCTTATCTGACGGATTCCGGGGACTTGATGACGGTGGCGGAATATCTGGAAGAAATCGACGTTATGCGACAGGAAGAAGAAATTGAGATTTCCGAATCCTATGAAAAACTGTACAATACGCTGCTTGCGCTGATTGGACCGACGATTGGAGATACCTATTATGATATGGCGTACGAGCAATATACGCATTTGAACCATCAGGAAGCGATTCCGAATTTTGAAAAAGCATTCAAATATGACGCTTCCAACGGAGACGCCCTTTATTATCTGGCGGATGCCTACAACAGCGTCGGGCGGACGGAGGATGCCAAAGAAGCGTACAGACAGGTTATCGAACTGTTTCCGGGGACTTTGAAGGCAACCAAATCCACAACCTTCCTGGAAGAGCTGGAAAACGCAGCACAATGAGACGATAACGGAAACGGATAAGATAATTTTATAAAATACAAAAGAGAACAAGGGAAATGCCTTGTTCTCTTTTTTTATGCGCAGGAAGCGGAAAGGAGAAAAGAACCATGGAAGAAGATTTTAAAGTAATCGACAATTACCTGATGATAAGGATGCCGGATGAGATAGACCATCATCAATCGGTTTACATAAGTAAAAATGCGGATAAATACATTATGGATGAAAAAGTGGGAAACGTGGTATTTGATTTTGAAAGAACGACCTTCATGGACAGTTCAGGAATTGGAATTATTGTCGGAAGATACAAGAAAATCGCATGTTTTGGCGGAAAGGTATATGCGATTAATACGGATAGCCGCATACGGCGCGTTCTGATGTTGTCAGGGTTACATAATGTCGTAGAGATTATGTGAAAACACGCTGGGGGAACGGAACCGGAGTTTTGACGCCGGAGAGAAAAGGCCGGGAATCGGCAATGTTCGGTTTTGAAATCCGGATGTCCGACGGAGCGGAGAGATGGGAGTAACTGTCACAGATTGAGAGAAAGGCATGGTTTGTAAAATGATTGAAATTGTAAATTGGAAACAGGGTACGGAGATTAAAAATGAAATGCAGCTGGAATTTCGGGCAATTTCTGATAATGAGGCTTTTGCGCGGACTGCAGTGGCAGCTTTCGTGGCGCAGCTCAATCCGACGCTGGAGGAGATTTCGGATATAAAGACGGCTGTTTCGGAGGCGGTAACCAATTCCATCATCCACGGATATGAGGGAGAAAACAGCGAAGAGAACAGAGTATGGGTTCACTGTTTTATCAAAGGCGACGTGCTGGAAGTGGAAATAAGAGATAACGGCGTCGGCATCGGAGACATCGACAGGGCGATGGAGCCGCTTTTTACGACAAAACCGGAGCTGGAACGCTCCGGCATGGGATTTTCTTTTATGGAAGCCTTTATGGATGACCTGGAAGTCTTATCCGAACCGGGCCAGGGCACCACGGTACATATGGTGAAAAAACTCGGCACAATGCCATGGATAGCGGATGCCGACGAAGCCAGAATTTTTTGAATATCAGGAAGGAGCAGAGCCCGGATATGGAAGAAACTGCCGTATTGATAGAACGTTCACAGGCAGGGGATAAAGAAGCGAGAGAAAAACTGATAGAAGAAAATTTGGGACTGGTAAGACACATCGTAAAACGTTTTCTGGAAAGGGGGTATGACCCGGAGGATTTGTTCCAAATCGGCTGCATCGGACTGATGAAGGCGATTGATAAATTTGATTTGCATTTTGAAGTGAAATTTTCCACTTATGCCGTGCCGATGATACAGGGAGAAATCAAGCGTTTTCTGCGGGACGACGGCATGGTGAAAGTAAGCCGGACGTTGAAGGAGAACGGCTGGAAAATCAGACAGGCGTCGGAGCGGCTCTCCCATGCCCTCGGCCGGGAAGCGACGATACAAGAGCTTTCGGAGGAAACGGGACTGAGCGTGGAGGATATTGTTCTGGCGCTGGACGCCAATATCGAAGTAGAATCCATTTATAAGTCGGTATACCAGTCCGACGGCAACGAAATTTATCTGGTGGACCAGGTTGTGGGAGAAGCGGGCGGCGTCGGCTACTCGATTCTGGAAAATCATGCGGGAGGCGTCAGCGTCTGCGAGGACACGGAAAAGGAAAAACTGTTAAATCATATGCTGCTGGAACAGCTTCTGGAAGGACTGAACGAAACGGAGCGGCAGCTTATAAAACTGCGCTATTATCAGGATAAGACGCAGATGGAGGTGGCAAAAAAAATGGGCATCAGCCAGGTACAGGTAAGCCGGATGGAAAAGAGGATTCTGTTGCACTTGCGGAAGGAGGTGTGTACCTGCTGAGGGAGGTTGAACTGTTATCCGCTCCGAAATGTTTTCCGAATACCCGTTTTCATTTTCTCCGGTACAGTGTACAATGGTATATAAGTTCGCAGACCGGAGAAAGGACAGGGTATACCAATGACGTATCAGGAGAAGCTGGAACGGGTTCAGGATGAAGTGAATTATGTGATAAAAGGGAAGGAAGACGTGGTCTGCCGCGTGCTGGCGGCGATGATTGGCGGGGGACATATTCTGATGGAAGATATTCCCGGCGTCGGAAAGACAACGCTCGCCACGACGTTTGCGCGGGTGCTTTCGCTGGAATATCACCGCGTACAGTTTACGCCGGACGTACTGCCCAGCGATATACTGGGTTTTTCCATGTACCATCGGGGGACGGAAGAATTTCAGTTCCATGAAGGCTCCGTATTCTGCAATCTGTTTCTGGCAGACGAGTTAAACCGGACTTCTCCCAAGACCCAGTCCGCCCTGTTGGAAGCAATGGAGGAACACCAGGCCAGTGTGGAGGGAGAGACAAGAAAACTGCCGGACCCTTTTATCGTCATTGCGACGCAGAACCCGGTGGGTTCTTCCGGGACGCAGATGCTGCCGGAATCCCAGCTGGACCGTTTTCTTATCTGTCTGTCGATGGGTTACCCGGAGCACGGCGATGCGGTGGCTCTGCTGCGCGGTGAAGTCTGGAAACAGGCCGAAAAGATTCAGCCGGTGATAACGCTTGACGAGCTTTGCGAGATGCGGCGGGCGGCGGAAACGATTTTTGTGCACGATGCGATTTATGAATATATCGTATCGCTCGTTGAGGCTACGCGGAACAATCCGCTGTTTGCAATGGGAGCGAGCCCGCGGGCCTGTATTGCGCTGTTGCGCATGTCGAGGGCGATGGCGCTTCTTGCGGGGAGGGATTTTGTGACCGCACAGGATGTCCAGTCGGTACTGTTCGATGTTCTGCGGCACCGCATAAGGCCGGGGGCGAGAGCGCGGGCGGAGGGAAAGAATATGCGCGCCTGTATGCAGGAGCTTTTTCACATGGTCAAAAGTCCCAGGAGTTAGTTTATGGAACAGAAGATAAAATATAAGCTCCGTCCGGTCCGGCTGGTTTTTTATCTGCTTTTCTGGGCGGGTGTGGTTTTTCTATACGATATGTTTCGAAGTTACTTTTTATGGCTGTTTCTGCTGGCGGCGACGATTTTTCCGTTGTTGTCCGTGGCGGGAGCGGTTTATTTATGCGGAAAAGTTACGCCGCGGCTGCAGCTTGAACGGACGAGAGCCGTCAGGGCGGAAGTGGTGCTGATGGAACTGCAGCTTCAGAACGCCGGATGGTGGATTTCGCTCAACAGCCGGGTGCAGCTTGCCGTTTCCAATACGTTCCTGGAACATTCCGCGGAACTTACCGCGCAGCTTCCGGTGGCGCTCCATGACGATACGGCGGTGAAACTTCCTTTTCAGGCGGTGGAAACCGGACGATTTGTGATTTGTGGAGAGTTTTTCGGCATACAGGACGTGATGGGATTTCTGGAGTGTCAAAAAAGGATTTCCCTGTCAAAAGAGCTGTTTGTGCTTCCCCGTCAGGAAGCGGGCGGAAGAACGGATATTACGGGTTTTTTATCGGGTGCGGCGGAAAAGGAAGAAAGCGCGCAGAAAGGAAATGATTTCGCACAGGTGAACGATGTCCGGGAATATGTGCCGGGAGACCGGTTCCGCGACATTCACTGGAAACTGTCGGCGAGACAGGAAAACCTCATGGTAAAAGAGCGCTCTGCGATGGCGGGCAGCGAGATGGTACTGCTTTTAAAATTAACCGGAAACACCGCGCAGGCGGAACAGATTCTGGAATTTGCCTGGGGGCTCGGAAAGAATTTTATCGAGCAGCGTTTTCCGGTCTGCCTTTTGTGCTGGAGCCAGCCGGAATTTGCCTGGGAAGAATATCGGTGCGGTACGATACAGGAGCTTGCCGAAGCATATTGCGGGATTTTTGGAACGGCATTGTCCGAAAGAGTCAATCCGAAGGCGGAAGAACACATGCGGAACTGTTATCCGTTCTTAAAATCTTATCTGGCAGTCGGGGCACAGGACGGCTCCGTCAGAGTGCAGATGACGGAGAACGACTGAGAAGGGGAAACTCGTCACGAATTTTTGTCACGAATATTCGCCTCGAATTTTCGTAACGATACGATAAAGCAGTTGAGGGTACGGTATGATGTGGAAAACAGGAAAGCGCAGAAGGGGCGGCTCACAGGAAGCTCCTTCTCTCGCGGGCATTGTTTTGCGGCCGGAAGCGGCGAAACAGGAAGAAAATCGAATATATACCCTTTTTCTCAAAGGCATTCTGGTCTATTTGTTCGTAATGGGCGGCATTGGCAGTTTTCTCTCCGCGTTCGATGTGGAATATTTTCGGTTTATCGTTAATCTTATCGTTTTTTTGATTGCGATATGCTGTTCGATGCTGTATTATAATAAGTATACGATGAATATCGGTTATCTGGCGGTCATGGCGCTTATGGCCTTCAGCGGATTTTTGTTCAGCCGTTATATCAACAGCGGATTCTATGCCGTCATGAATGAGGTTACAAAGGCGGCTTCGGATTTTTTTGAAACGGGCGCCATGAGAAATTACGGGGAGCAGGTAGGGAACAGGCAGCTTGCGGTCACGATTTCCACCTGTTTTATCGGCGGTGTATGCAGCGTTCTGCTTTCCATCATGATTTCGAGAAAGATGCGGCATCTTCTGGCCGCGCTGATGAGCTTTGGGATGCTGCTCATTCCGGTTTATCTGGAAAGGGAGCCGGACGGCGTTTATACGGCGATGCTGTTTTCCGCGCTGGTAACGGCCAGTCTTTTCTGCGGGAGCGGTCATGTCAGGCTGACGCAGAACAATGCCCGGTATCAATATCTGCCGGAGAAAAAGAGAATATCTTATGTGCTCTGCGTCCGCGTTATGGCGGCGCTGATGGCGGCGGTTTTTCTGCTCTGTCTGTTTTTGACGCAGTTTTTGCCGGTTTTTTATTCCAAAGAAAAGTTTCAGAGAGAACATTCTATGAGCGCGTTGAAAGAGAGCACGCTCGATACGGTGGAGAATTTCTCGGTGCTCGGCCTGATGGGCTTGTTCAATTTTTATCCGAATACAGGCGGTATGACGGGCGGAACGCTCGGCGGCGTCAGCTCTGTACGGCTGGATTTTGAAACGGATTTGCAGCTGGAATTTGCGCCGTACAGCCAGGAGAGGCTTTATTTGAAAACTTTTACGGGAGGCACATATCTTCCCTATCAGAACAAGTGGAGCCGCCTTGCGGATGAGAACGGTCTTCCGGTGCTGGAAGGGAACGAGACTTTTCAGGGGCTTCGGGCGAAGTATGAGGAGAACGGGGCGGACGCCGCAAGGGGTCTTATCAGAATTACCAATGTGGCGGCTCCGGCGGGAGCTTATCTTCCTTATTATGCGGAAGATACGAACAGATTATTCTATCCGGGGCAGACCGTGGAATATGTTTATTATCCTTTGCTGTCCGGGGAGGTTCTGGAGGGTGCTGATGAAGACTTGCCGGAAGGATGGCTGGATGTGCCGGAGCAGAATCTGGAAGCGGTGGCGGCCTTCTGTGAAGAGGCGGGGCTTTCGGCGGATATGGATGCGTCTGGGATTGCGGCCCGGCTGGCAGCTTATTATCAGGAGGAGATTCCCTATACGCTGCGGCCCGGAATGACGCCTTACAGAAAAGATTTTATCAATTATTTTCTGGCGGAGAACCGGAGAGGGTATTGTGCGCATTTTGCGAGCGCGGCGACGCTGGTATTCCGGTATCTCGGAATCCCGGCCAGGTATGTGGAGGGATATGCCGTCGATTCGGCTGATATTTCCGAAAACGGTTTGCTTCTTGAAGGAGCGCGGTATGAGGACTATTATGAAGGCCGTTCGCTGCTCGGAACGGAGGCAGTCGTGTCGTTGGAATTAACAGATGCGAATGCCCATGCCTGGGTGGAGATTTATGACAACAATGTCGGATGGGTGACGGTTGAAGTGACACCGGCGTCAGAAGAGGAAGAAAGCGGAGAAAGCCTGTGGCAGCGTCTGATTCAGTTCCTGACCGGGAATCAGGGAGAGGAAGCGGAGGAAGCACAGGACGAGGCGGAACAGGAAGGGGACGGCCCTGACGGAGGGACAGGGCGCAGAATCGGAAACGCATTGTGGCTTGCGGCGGCACTGCTCCTGCCTGCGGCGGCGGGACGGTGGATTTGGGGCATCTGGTCGAAAAGGCGCCGGTATCTGCGGGCGGACAGAAATGAAAAATTAGTGATACGGTATCAGGAGTATATTCATAAAATAGCGCGAAGACAGCGAGAATTGACCCAAAAGGTCAACCACGCGGAACAGGTATGCTGGCTTGCGGAAAAGGGTTTCTGGACAGGGGACGGGGAAGAGCTTCAGTCCTGTATTACAATATTGGAGAAAGCGGGATTCTCACGGACGGAAATATCCGAGGAAGAATTTCAGCGTGTCATGGGACATCTGCAGTAAATGATATTATGATATAGTAACTGATAGTATGTCATTTATAGTATATCATTTGCGATAACAAACCGTAATTAACGCGGGGAAGAGAAAGGCATGGTCAGCGGAATGAATTATCGTACAGATAAATATGGAAATCAGTTATCCGTTCTTGGATATGGATGTATGCGCTTTACACAAAGCGGCGGAAAAATAGATTTGGATAAGGCCGAAAAGGAAATTATGGAGGCCTGCAATGCCGGAGTCAATTATTTTGATACGGCGTATGTATACGGGGGAAGCGAGGACGCGCTCGGCAGAATCCTGGAGAAGAACGGCATTCGGGACAAGGTCAATATTGCCACAAAGCTGCCCCATTATCTGATTAAAAAACCGGACAGCATGGAAAAGTATTTTGCAGAGGAACTGCGCAGACTGCGTACCGACCATGTGGATTATTATCTGATGCACATGCTGACGGATGTAAAAACGTGGGACAGATTAAAAAATCTCGGCATTATCGAGTGGCTGGAAGAAAAGAAAAAGAGCGGCGCGATTCGCCAGGTGGGCTTTTCCTACCACGGAAATTCGGATATGTTCTGTGAACTGGTGGATGCGTACGACTGGGATTTCTGCCAGATACAGTATAACTATATGGATGAGCATTCTCAGGCGGGCCGGAAGGGACTTCATTATGCCGCGTCCAAAAATCTGCCCGTTATCATTATGGAGCCGCTGCGGGGCGGAAAACTGGTGGGACTGCTCCCGGAGGAAGCCAGACAGCTGATGGATAACTATGCCGTGAAGCGCAGTCCGGCGGAATGGGCTTTCCGCTGGCTCTGGAACCAGCCGGAGGTGACCTGTGTTCTTTCCGGCATGAACTCGCTGGAAATGGTGAAAGAAAACGTCAGGACAGCGTCCGAAGCCAGGGTTGGCGAGCTGACACAGGCGGATGAAGAGCTGCTGCAGAATGTGGTGAAAGCCATTAATGCCAGAGTCAAAGTCGGCTGTACGGGCTGCCGGTACTGTATGCCATGTCCGAAAAACGTGGACATTCCCGGCACTTTTGCGGCATATAACAGAAAGTATACCGAAGGATTCAAGGCGGCTTTTATGGAATATTTCATGTGCACGGCGATGCGGAAGGACTCTTCCGCGGCTTCTAACTGCATTGAATGCGGGAAATGCGAACAGCATTGTCCGCAGCATCTGGAAATCCGCAAGGAATTGAAAAATGCCCGCAAAGCGCTGGAAGGGCCGTTTTATAAAATAGGACGGAAAATTGTACAGTGGCTGAAGCTGTACGGTTAGGATGTTAAAGAGGTGGTTCCGTCTCCGCCCGGGACAGTTAAACAACGAAGTTATACAGCGCAGTCCAAAATCTGCTTGCATCCCCCGGGCAAATGTGCTAAGATACACAGGAATCAGAAAAATAGAAACCGGAAGCTCTGAGAAACAGCCTTTCCGGTTCGGGAATGAGTAGTCCGCACAGCGGATAGAAAGAGGCAAAGATGCGGAAATAACCAGCTTTTGAAACATGGAGACGATGAGAATGATAATGCGGCGGGGCGTTATCCTGTATGCAGAATACAGGGGAGCGTTTTTGCGGTGTGTCGTTTCAAACATGTTGTCAAAAGTGGGTCGTTTTCTGTGCAGCCCTCTTTTTTTATGCGCTGGCCCGTATACGGAAATCTGCTGCTGATGCGGCATGCGGACCTTGCGGCGGACGGGAAAATCTTCTTTGCCCGATTATCCGAAAAATAGCTGAAAATGAAAAATCCCGCTTTTTGTATTGGAATGTGTACGGAACGAAGCGCCCGGAGAGCGTGTTCCCGGCCCAGACGGAAAGGCGGGATTTTTATGTCTAAAATAAGCGTATCGAATCTGACCTTCTGCTATGAAGGCAGCTTTGAAAATATTTTTGAACAGGTATCGTTCAGCATCGATACTGACTGGAAACTGGGATTTATCGGAAGAAACGGCAAAGGAAAGACAACGTTTCTGAATTTACTGCTCGGAAAATATGAGTATCAGGGCAGTATTCAGGCTTCGGTGGCTTTTGATTATTTTCCCTATCGGGTAAAAGAGGCGTATCTGACGGCATGCCTGTCGGATTTTCTTGACGAGCTTGCGCCGGGCTGCGAAGAATGGCGGGTCATCATGGAGCTTGATAAAATGAAGATGGATGCGGAGCTGCTTTACCGCCCGTTCGGGACGCTCAGCCACGGGGAGCGCACGCGGGCCTTTCTTGCGGTTCTTTTTTCCAGAGAGAACTATTTTCTGCTCATCGACGAGCCGACCAATCACTTAGACCAGGCTTCCAGGGAAATCGTCAAGGAATATCTGCGGCAGAAAAAGGGATTTCTGCTGGTTTCCCATGACAGGGATTTGCTGGACGCCTGTGTGGACCATATTCTGGTATTAAACCGTGTCACCATCGAGGTGCAGAAGGGCAATTTTTCTTCCTGGTGGGAAAACAAAGAGCGGAAGGACGCCTTTCAGATGGCCGAAAACGAGAAGCACCGGAAGGAAATCGGAAAGCTGAAAAAGGCGGCCGAGCGGACGCGGGACTGGGCGGACAAAAACGAGCGTACCAAAATCGGTTATGACCCGGTAAAGGAGCATGACAGAGGCAATGGAACCAGACCCTATATCGGTGCTAAAACGAAGAAGATGCAGAGCCGGGTGAAACAGCTGGAAGAGCGAATCGGGAGGGAAATCGAGGAAAAGGAAGGTCTGCTTCAGGATATCGAGAATCCGGCGGATTTAAAAATCATGCCGGAAAAGCATCACAAGGATATTCTGGTAAGAGCCGAAAAATACAGTTTTGGATATGGAGAGCGCATTCTTTTAAAAGATTTTGATTTTACCTTACAACAGGGCGAGCGGGTGCTCTTACGGGGGGCAAACGGCTGCGGCAAGTCCAGCCTGATTAAGGCGGTTCTGCGGGCAAATGAACCGGAGGAGGAAATATTCCCGGCGGATTCGGAAGGAAGCATGATATTACAGGGCGGACAGAAGGCGGAAACGGCGGCTTTCTGGGAAAGCGGGCTGCTGCGGACGGCCAGCGGCCTGCGCATTTCCTATATCGACCAGGACACTTCCTTTTTGCGGGGGACTCTGGGAGATTACTGTGAGAAAAAGGGACTGGACGAAAGCCTTTTTAAGGCGATTCTGCGGCAGCTTGACCTGGAACGGACGAGGCTCGGCGGACGGATGGAGGAATTTTCGGAGGGACAGAAGAAAAAAGTGCTGATTGCTTCCAGTCTGCTGCAGCGGGCACATTTGTATATTTGGGATGAGCCGCTCAATTATATCGACGTTTTTTCCAGAATCCAGATAGAAGATTTGCTGCTCCGCTATCAGCCGACAATGCTGTTCGTGGAACATGATATTCGCTTTCAGGAAAAAATAGCGACGCGGGTTGTGGAGTTAGGGCAATGAGAATGGAGTGATTGTGCTACACGGGCGTCTCCGGCGGGCGGACAGTTCCCTGGCAGCAGTGTAGCTCTCTGGCGGAGGCCCTGTAAAGGCGCCGGTACTTAGCGAAAAGGCAGCATTGCTGCATTTGAGCTTAGTACCGTTGCTGCCTTTAGTGGAGCGGAAGCGTGCCTCCAAAGAGACTACACTGCTGCCAGGGAACTGTCCGCCCGCCGGAGACGCCCGTGTAGCACAACATAGTCTGCAAATGCTTTTTCCCGGTTGAAATCTGGATTCATTTCATGTAAAATAGGTTTAATTGGATAATAAGGAGGAATTTTTGCGATGGCATCAACAGCTTTTTTACTTTTGGCAGGCGGTCTTGTGGTGATTCTGATTCCGGTTGTAATATCGGTTGTTTCTGCTGTTGTTTCCGGGATAGCGGCGGCTGTGGACGATGAAGGAGAAGACTGATGTTCCATTCCCGATTGGGAGTGCTTTAGAGCGTCAGGGTCATATTTTCTGAAAACGACACACGACTTGGAAGGAAATCTTTATGAATACATTTCAGTATCAGGTAGTGAGCATTGACGGTGATTATGCGAATCTGAAACGGACGGATATCGAGAGCGACGAGCTGAAACTGGTGGCGAGAGCGTTACTGCCGCCTGAGATTGCCGAGGGGACGCGGCTTTTGTATGAATATATGCAGTATCAGATAATAGATGAGAATATCAAAGGCTGAGAGAAAGGCATGGTATTTCGATGAAAGCGTTCAAAACTGATTCCAAAATTGCGGTTTTTTTGGTTTTTCTGTTTGCAGCGGGCCTGATTCCCATCTTTCTGGCCGGAAGCTACGGTTATCCTTCGGCGGATGATTATGGTTTTAGCGCATACAGCTATATTGCCTGGACGGATACCCATTCTGTCTGGCAGACGTTAAAGGGCGCCTGGACTACGGTAGTCGAGCGATGGTATGGCTGGCAGGGGACTTTTTCCAGTATTTTTCTGATGGCCCTTCAGCCGGGCATATGGGGCATGTACGGGCTGGTTCCCCTGATTATGATTGGTGCGCTGAGCCTGTCAACGCTCTATTTTTTTCATACGATTTTTATCAGAATTATTCATGTACGCCCCGCGGTCTTTATCGGAACGTCCATGCTTTACCTTCTTTTTGCGGTACAATGTATGGTGGACAAGACACAGGGCTTTTTCTGGTATAACGGGGCGGCGCATTATATGCTCCCGCATAGTGCGGCGTTATTTTTGTGCGCGCTCTGCATAAAACTGCTGACGGAGGATAACAAAAGGGTGTTCCGTCTGGTAATGGCATGTCTGCTCGCTGTTTTCGTGGGTGGAAGCAATTATGTCACGGCCCTGATTGCGGCGGTTTTATTTGTGACGGCGGCGGGGCTTCTGCTTTTGTATAAAAAAGGCGGAAAGTGCCGGGTTCTCGCATTGCCTTTTTTCCTCTTTCTTGCGGCGTTTCTTCTGAACGCGCTGGCGCCGGGAAATGCGGTGAGACAGGAAGAAATGCTGGTGCGGCCGGGCGTTGTCAAGTCGATTCTGCTGTCTTTTTATTATTGTGTGGAGTATGTGGTTGATATATGGTTTAACTGGGCATATGTTCTGTTTGTGCTGGCGCTTCTTCCTTTTTTGTGGGAGGCGGTCAGAGCGCTTGGCAGACGGATTTCGTATCGTATGCCGCTCGTGGTTTTCTTTTATTCCTATTGCGTTTTGTCGGCCATGTTCACGCCGAGCCTGTTTGCGACCGGGGATGTGGGCGGCGGAAGAATCTTCAATATTATTTTTCTGGATTCCATGCTTCTTGTGATGCTCAATCTTTTTTATTGTATGGGCTGGCTTTACCGGAGGCTGGAAAAGTTCCGGGGAACAGACAAAGATGCGGAGCAGGAGGAAGTGTCGGCGGACGTGGGAAACGCTGACAAAGAAGCACAGAGACAGAGCTGCTTTGAGCGGAAAGAGGTGCGCTGGTATCTGGCGGGAGTGCTGTGCTTTGGTATTTTCGCCGGGGCAATGTATATGAAAGTAAATCCCGATTATTTTACGTCCACTTCGGCGCTTCATTCACTCGTAACCGGGGAGGCGGCCGCTTATGGAGCGGAAACGGAAGAGCGGGATATGCTGTTACGGGAAGCACAGGCGCATGGGGAAAAGAAAGTTACGATTCCGAGACTCACCGTGCATCCGTACCTTTTGTTCTGGAGCGATATCGAGGAAGGCGCGGAGGACTGGACAAACAAATCCATGGCGAGATATTACCGGAGGGACGCGGTTAGCGGGGTAACGAGATAGAGGTGCTTTCGCGCGGTAGTTTTATATTTTTTATCGCGGCGCGTATAATTTCAGTTCATTCATATAAGATATTCTGATATAACGTGAAACGGATGAATGGAGGAAATTATGGAGTCTGTCTGGCAAAATACGGTGTCAATGCCTGAGTTTGAGAGTCTGCGGGGAGATGTCAGTACGGATGTGCTGATTATCGGCGGGGGCATTACGGGAATACTGTGTGCTCATTTTTTACAGGAGAAGGGAATCGATTATCTGCTCGTGGAGGAAAATAAAATCTGCCGCGGCGTGACGGGGAATACGACGGCCAAAATTACGGCACAGCATGGACTGACCTATGCGAAACTGATAAAACATGCCGGGCCTGAGAGGACAAAGCTATACCTGGAGGCAAATCAAAAAGCGGTACAGAAGTATGCGGAACTTGCATGCGGCATTCCCTGTGATTTTGAAGAAAAAACGGCATATGTCTATTCAATAAACAATAGAAAGAAACTGGAAAAAGAAGCGGAAGCCTACCGGCTGCTTGGTCTGGACGATGAGATTACGGCACCGGAGGAGCTTCCTTTTTCTACGGCGGGAGCAGTGCGCATGAGACATCAGGCGCAGTTTCATCCGCTGAAATTTGCCGCGGGAATCGCCCGGGGATTAAATATCTGTGAACATACCTTTGTGACACAGCTGCTGCCGGGAAAGGCGCTTACCAGTCAGGGCAGCATCGCTTATCAGAAGGTTATTTTTGCCACCCATTATCCGATTGACAACAAACACGGATGTTATTTTATAAAGCTGTACCAGCACCGCTCCTATGTAACCGCATGGGAGCAGGCGGCGCATATGAACGGAATGTATGTGGATGAGGATAAGAAGGGCATGTCTTTTCGCAGTTTTGATAATCTGCTGTTTGTTGGCGGCGGCGGACACAGAACCGGGAAATGCGGCGGTAACTGGAAGGAGCTGCGTGCGTTTGTACAGGAACATTATCCGAATGCCGTGGAACGGTATTACTGGGCGGCACAGGACTGTATGCCGTTAGATGAAGCGCCTTATATCGGTGTATATTCACCGGCCATGCCGGACTGTTATGTTGCGACAGGGTTTCGCAAGTGGGGAATGACATCCGCTATGGTATCGGCAATGCTGCTTGCGGATATGATACAGGGGATTGAAAATCCGTATGCCGAAGTATTCCGTCCGGCAAGAAACATTTTTACACGTCAATTGTTATGCAATAGCGCGGAGACAGTCTGTAATCTGCTGGTGCCTACGGTGCCCCGCTGCCCGCATCTGGGATGCAGGTTAAAATGGAATCGGGAAGAGCATTCATGGGACTGTCCCTGTCACGGCTCCCGTTTTACGGAAGACGGAAAGCTGCTTGACAATCCGGCGAACGGGGATGCAAAGCATCATCATAAGAAAGGAATCCATGAATAATGAATCATAAAAGAGCTTCCGCCGTCTCCATCATCGGAGGAGCCGACGGACCGACTTCTGTTTTTATTTTGGGAAAAAGGGAAAAGAACCCTTTCAGGCGCATACAGCATGCACTGCTTCAGAGAAAATACCGGAGAAAAAGAAAAACTGCGGAACATTCCGTCGTGCCGGGAACGCACACCTTGCGGGAGACGATTCAGTATGCGAAGGAACGGTATGGAATGACGGAAGCGGATGCCTCTTACAGGTACTATACGGAGCGGAAACGGACGATGAAGGGGAGTCTGATTAGCCGGAAAAAGCCGGAGCTGTTAAGCGAAGATAAGCGGATTCCGCCGCCGGAAGATTTAAACGACGAGAAGGCGCTGAAGGCGTGGGAAAAACAGGTGCGGGAATGGACCGCCATGCGTGACAGGGAAATCGACGCGGTTTCTGGGGAAGACTTTCCGATGGAGTATCATCTTTTTGTTGCGGACAGAGAGGGTCAGGGCAGACTGGAAATGGAGGTCGAACTGCTCCATGATGCGCTTGCCATTTCTTATTCCGGCGGAGACAAAAAGGACATGGACGCGGTGGTAAAAGATATTTACCGCTATTACGGCGTATCACAGGAAGATATCGAACGCCATACCGAAAGATATCGGGAACTGATAACGGTGCTCAGCATGTAAAAGGGCTGGAGCGTCCGTAGGCGGAGGGCCTTAAGAGCCGGGCGGGAGGAACGCCGTTTTTTCACAGAATACACTCAAGCTGGCAGTCAAAAGGCTCCGCTTCCACATGCTTCTGATGATAAAGTTTAGCTTCCACGCATCCCATTTTCCGGTAGAAGGCCTGGCTTTCCACGGCGGAATGCGCGGAGATATAGAGTTTTCCAGCCCCCATTTCTTTTGCCCATTTCTTTGCGGCCTCAAAAAGTGTTTTGCCAATTCCGGCGCCGCGCATCTCCTCCGACACATGAATGCTCGACAAATCCATATAGCGGTGTCCGCCGCCGAAAATGCCGGGTTCGACGGAAACGAATCCTTTCAGCATATTTTGGTAAAAAGCGGCATAGACAAACCCGCCTGTCTGAATCGTATTGCGCAGGCAGGAAACCAGAAGCTGATAGTCTTTTTCGTCCCAGTCATCGATAAAAGGCGCTTCTTTGATGAGCCATGTGCCGTTTTCACGCCGCCAGCATTTTGTAACCACCTGGTGACGGATAAAATGTTGAAATAATGCAGGGCAGATTTCTTCTGCGGATAAAGTGTGGTATTGTATCATTTTGAAAACCTCGTTTTGAAAGTTCAAATCTTTACTTTTTTGTACAGATAGTCTGATTTTTCGGTCGTGCCGGATTCGGCGCATAAAATCATAACATAAGATAAATAATATAGTCAATTGTAGTTAGTCAAAAACAGAAGTGAGGAGTGTTATGTCAGCTAATAACGTTACTTTGTATTTGAAAGCGGAACAGAATGTGGAACTGCAGTCGGAGGACGTCTATCTAAAAGATATCGGAAAAATGACCTGCAGCGATAAGCAGACGCTGGCGAAGGTAAAGACCATCAAACTGCATCATTTCAAAGAAGGAGAGCAGAAAAGACAGGTTATCAGCATCTTAAAGGCGATAGAAGAGATAGAAAAGGCATTTCCCAATGTGACTGTGGAAAATCTGGGCGAGTCCGATGTGCTTGTGGAGCAGATAAATGTGGATAAACACAAAAGCCCTGTGCAGACTGTCAAAATTATCTTTGTATCGCTCATCGCTTTTTTCGGAACGGCCTTTACCATCATGGCATTTCACAATGATATCGGAATCAACGATGTGTTTAGGAAAGTTTACGAGATGGTTATGGGGCGCCAGAGCGACGGTTATAGTATTTTGGAGTTGTCCTATTCAATTGGTCTGGCAATCGGAATCATCCTGTTTTTCAATCATATCGGCGGGCGGCGCATTACGAAAGACCCTACGCCAATCGAGGTGGAGATGCGCGTCTATGAAACGGATGTCAATAAAGCGCTGATAGAAACTGCGGACAGGGAAGGGAAAACATTAGATGTTCATTAGGCAGATATTTATGGCGGTGCTTGGCGCGAGTTTCGGATTTATCGTATCGGGCGGCGTATTTACGGTTTTGATTTCCGTCGGGCTGATACCGAGATTCGCGGGCAAGATGCACATCGCAAAGCATATTTTCATATTGGAAGAAATGGTCGTGCTCGGAACGCTGGCGGGGGACTTTCTCAGTGTTTTTGGCGATTATGGAAAACTGGGCGAATGGGCGCTTTCCCATCGGATATTCGGAGCACAGGCAACGGAAGGTGTCTGGCATGCGCTGGGGAATCTGCTGTTGATTCTCTTCGGCGTCTTTTCCGGTATTTTTGTGGGATGCCTTGCGCTGGCGATTGCGGAGATGTTAAATACGATTCCGATTTTTGCGAGGAGAATCGGATTCCGGCACGGCCTGGGATTTGCGATTCTTGCCGTAGCGCTCGGAAAACTGGCGGGAAGTCTGATTTATTTTACCCAGGCGGTCTACCTGTGCGGGGGATGATGAAGGAAAGAGAACAACCTCGCCACCGCCCGGACAGAGCATCGTTCTCTTTGGAGGCACGCTTTCGCTCCACTAAAGAATGCAGCGGAACTAAGTTCGAAAGCAGCTATGCCGCTTTCTCACTAAGTATCGGCATTCTTTACAGGGCCTCCGCCAGAGAACGATGCTCTGTCCGGGCGGTGGAGGAACTGTTACGAAAAAGGGTGTAAGATTGAAAATGCCGTTTGCGCGGCGGAATGAGAGGAAATATGGAACAGGAAAATAAAACAAAACAGAAAAATGGAATAGAAGAGGAAAACAGTGTGGAGCAAAAAAATCAGGCAGAACGGGGAGAAGGTATGGAACAAAAAAACAAAACGGAATACGAAACGCAGAAAGCTGAGAAGCAGCAGTATCAGCAGCAAGTGAAAAAAATAACGCCGACGCATAATCTTTTCGTGCAGATGGTGAAGGCATTTGTTGTAGGGGGCATTATCTGCTGTATCGGGCAGTTTATTCTGAATTATGCGTCAAACCGGGCCGGGCTGGATAAGGAGACGGCGGGAGCGTGGTGCTCCATGCTGCTCGTTCTGCTGAGCGTGGTGCTGACGGGCTTTAATATTTATCCGAAGCTGGTTGAATGGGGCGGTGCGGGTGCGCTCGTGCCGATTACCGGATTTGCCAATTCCGTTTCCGCACCGGCCATCGAGTACAAAAAAGAAGGGCAGGTATTCGGCATCGGATGTAAGATTTTCACCATCGCGGGTCCGGTGATTCTTTACGGCATTTTTACGAGCTGGGTGCTTGGCGTGATTTACTGGCTGTTCCGGTGATTGTTTTCAGCAGAGAAGAGGCACAAAGAAGCAGAACAGAAACATAAAGGATAATTAAATTATATAAGGTATATCGGATAGGAGTGGCTTATCAGATATACCTTATTTTTACGATTTTATTGATATAGTGTTGTTTAATGTTTATAATTGTAGTTATCTTTAAGTTGAAACGAAATATATTATAAAACAGGAAATGTTTTTGGCATTTGCTGTTTATGCTATGGAGGAGAGTATGCAAAAATCCGAGGTTGCAAAAATGATGGACACAAAATGCGGAAGACAGAATGCGGATAAGAGGGCATAGGAAACGTGAGGAGCATTCAGGAAAAATCGCGTCTGTATTGCAAAGGCTTTTGCCCGGTGCGCTTCTTAAAGTGGCAGATAAAGTTACTGGGGTCCGAAAAACCGCATTCTTCCGCAATTTCCGATATGGGCTTTTCCGTTGTCCTGAGCAGCATTTTTGAAATGGTAATCCGATATGCGGTCAGGTAGCTGTACGGGGTCACTCCCATGATGCGGCGGAACAGGCGGATAAAATAGTATTTGGAGACAGGTATTCCGGAAATCATGTCGTCAATGGTGATTGTTCTGGAATAGTTGTCTTTTATGTAATCTAATGCGGCAGAAATAAATTCATTCCGAAGGATTCCGCTGTTGCCGGAAACCTCCTGTAAGGAGGAATTGACCAGGCAGCAGAATAATCCGTGCAGTTCCATGGACAGGGCAAGGCTGTCTGACAGGCCGGAAAGAATGGTTTTCTGTAAGACCGAAAGGAGCCTGTCCCGGAACAGTTCAGGTTCCTTTATGGTTATGTCTGTCACCTTGTCCGGGTAAAGGAGGACAAAGAATGTCTCTGCCGCACTGCCATTAAAATGAATCCAGAAAAATTCCCAGGAATCGGAAAGAGAGCGGTATTTATGGTATTTCCGGCAGTTTATGACTATCGCATGGTTTTGGGCAAGGGTAATTTCCGTGGCATCCGTGGTAAGGATGCCGCATCCGTTTACAGTATACAATAGCAGATAGCTTCCATGTGCTTCGCGTTCTACGAGATAATCCCGTTCTGCCTGGAAATGGCCCGCTTCCGAGACATAGAAAGGGAGGCTCAGGGCTGCCGGGGACGGGGTGGCAGTCAGCCATAAAGAATCATCTCTTATTTTTTCTTCATATTTTCCCATAGAAAACCTCCCAATTTTCCAAAGTAAATTGTATTGTACCATATTTCCGCAAGTCATGGGCAGAGACCCGAAAAATCTTTGATTTTTCGGGTTCGCTTCGCTCGTCAAATGACCGCACAGGCATCTGCCTGAGCAAGCTCGGCAGCTGTCTGTATGGCCATTTGACTCTGCCCTTTGCGGACATTATAGCATATTTTTTTCACAGAGCAATAATTTCCTATTTCCAGACAACTATTACTAATGACTTTCTATTGGGAAAGGGTATAATGGCAGATAAAGACTGCCTGATAAGAGGAACGTGCAGTAACAAAGGGAAGCCGGAAAGAAAAATATAGGACAGTAAAATGTGGAAAACAGGAGGAAGGCTTATGGATAAAGTAATGGTAAGGCAGGAGAAGGTTGTCATTCCTACCTATGAGATTAAAGAGTATGACAAGAATCCCATGTTTCTGGAGAAGCGCGTGTACCAGGGCTCCAGCGGGAGGGTCTATCCTCATCCGGTATGTGAAGGAGTGGCCGACAGCAGGACGGACAGGGAATACAACGCGATTTTCCTGGAAAATGAATATATCCTTGTGATGCTCCTGCCTGAGCTGGGCGGCAGAGTACAGAGGCTCTATGACAAGACCAACGGCTATGATGCCGTCTATTACAACGAGGTGGTGAAGCCTGCGCTGGTAGGGCTGGCAGGGCCCTGGATATCGGGGGGTATCGAGTTCAACTGGCCCCAGCACCACAGGCCGTCCACTTTTGACCCGGTGGATTACTGTGTCCGGGAAAATGAGGACG
This sequence comes from uncultured Lachnospiraceae bacterium, assembly GCA_910578715.1. Lineage (GTDB taxonomy): Bacteria > Bacillota > Clostridia > Lachnospirales > Lachnospiraceae > UBA3282. Next base: position 59,232 of record CAJTRL010000017.1, read on the forward strand.
GGTCGGCCACGGTATGGATGGGGGAGACGGAGAAGATGTTCCACACGAAAGGCATGGCCGGGTTCACGGTCTATCCCCACAGGGCATATCTGGAGATTCGGGGGCAGGTGTACAATCCAACGGACCGGCCCCAGACTTTTCTGTGGTGGGCGAACCCGGCAGTGCCGGTCAATGACCATACAAGGTCCGTATTTCCTCCGGATGTCCACGCCGTAATGGACCACGGGAAGCGGGATGTCTCTAAATTTCCCATTGCGGACGGGATATATTATAAGTATGACTATGCGCCCGGCACGGATATTTCCCGTTATAAAAATATCCCTGTGCCCACTTCTTACATGGCGTACCATTCGGACTATGATTTTGTAGGGAATTATGATGAAGCCAGGCAGGCGGGGCTCTTGCATGTTGCCGACCATCATGTTTCTCCGGGCAAGAAGCAGTGGACCTGGGGATGCGGCGATTTTGGCAAGGCCTGGGACAGGAACCTGACGGATGAAAACGGCCCCTACATCGAGCTGATGACCGGAATGTTCACGGATAACCAGCCGGATTTCACATATTTAAAGCCTTATGAGGAGAAAACTTTCGTCCAGTATTTTATGCCTTACAAGGGCGTGGGGATGGTAAAGAACGCCTCGGCGGAAATGGCGGCGGGACTGGAATGCGGGAACGGGAGTGCGCGGTTTACCGTATATTCTCCGCTGGAACTGAAAGACGTTATAGCGGAGCTTTCCTGTGGGGGAAAAGTGTTCTATTCGGAAAAAGCGGATATTTCTCCGGTTAGTCTGCTGCAGAGGACGGTTCCTGTACCGGACAGGGAAGCAGAGGGCTGCTCTGTGCCTGACGGGAATTTTCAGGAAGAAAAAGCGGCCAGAGAAATCACGCTGCGGATTTCCCAGGGCGGAAGGGAAATCCTGTCCTATGTATACTCATCGGAAAAGGAAGCGGGATATGATGTGCCAGAGCCTGCGGAGGCGCTGCCTGCCCCGGAGGAGCTGGAGACCACGGAAAAGCTGTTCCTTGCCGCAGCTCATCTGGAGCAGTACCGCCATGCCACCCGTTCACCGGAGGCCTATTATCTGGAGGGGCTTAAGCGTGACCGGGAGGATATACGGCTGAATAACGGTTATGGGAAGTATCTGTACAACAAGGGCTTATTTGCCGAAAGTGAAAAATACTTCCGCACGGCAGTGGGAGCCTCCACATGGAAGAATCCCAATCCCTATGACTGTGAGCCTTATTATAATCTGGGGCTTTCTCTGAAAATGCAGGGGAGACTGGAGGAGGCTTATGATGCGTTCTACAAGGCGGCATGGGACGGACATCAACAGGAGGGGGCTTTTTACCAGCTGGCCTGTGTGGCGGCGGCAAAAGGGAATCCTGGGGCCGCGCTGGAGTTTGTGGAAAAGTCCCTTGTAAAAGGACTGCACAATCTGAAAGCCCGTACCTTGAAGTCTGCTCTGCTCAGACTGACGGGGAGACTGGAGGAAGCGGAAGCGTTTGCGGAGACCACGCTGGAGATTGACCGCCTCGACCATGGGGCTTATTATGAGCGGTATCGTCTGGCGGAAGGCGGCGACAGGGAAGAGAGGCTTGCACAGATGAGGGCCGTTATGCGGGAGGATAACCATAACTACATCGAACTTGCCCTGAGTTATAGCGCAGCCGGGCTGGACGGGGAAGCGGCAGCGGTCCTTCGGCTTATGCCCAGACAGAATGAGCCCATGGCGCATTATTACCTGTATCGTTTTACAGGGGAGAGGGAGGAGCTCGCAAGGGCGGAGGAGGCCGACAGCAGTTACTGTTTCCCAAACCGTCTGGAAGATATGCGGATATTGGCTTATGCGGCGGAAAACGGAGGGCAGCATGCAGCTTACTATCTGGGATGTCTCCTCTATGACAGGGGTAGATGGCAGGAAGCCAGGGAGCTGTGGGAGAAATGTGCGGAAAACATATCCCTTGCTACGGTACACAGGAATCTTTCTCTGGTATATTACAATAAGCTCCACGACGGCGTTCGGGCGCTTGAGGAGATGGAGAAAGCCTTTGCCATGGATGAAAAGGACGCAAGGGTATTCTTTGAACTGGACCAGCTTAAAAAAGCGCTGAACGTCCCGGTGGAAGAACGCCTTGCCTGCATGGAGGCTTATGGGGGAATGCTGGAAAGGCGGGACGACCTGTACACGGAATACATTACGCTCCTGAACCTGACAGGAAAATATGAACAGGCGTACCGATGCATCAGCGGGCACCGCTTCCACCCGTGGGAGGGAGGGGAGGGTAAAATCCCCGCCCAGTACAGGAATGCCCTGATTCATATGGCGCAGAAAGCGGCGGATGGTGACAGGGAAAAAGCCATAAGGTATCTGGAACAGGCGCTTGTCTATCCCCATAATCTGGGAGAGGGAAAACTAATCGGCAATACGGACAGTGATATCTACTATCTGCTGGGCGGACTCTACAGCAGTCGGGAAAAAGCACAGGAGGCGTACAGGCTGGCGGCAAGGGGAACCTTTGATTTGTCCTCGGCCATGTACTATAATGACCAGCCGCCTGAAATGATGTATTATGCCGCAAAGGCTCTGGAGGCCCTGGGGGAGACAGAGGAGGCCCGCAGAAGATTTGACGCTTTCATCGAATATGCCGGGAAGCATATGGAGGATAAGATTGAGATTGATTATTTTGCAGTTTCCCTGCCTGATTTCCTGATTTTCGAGGGGAATCTGGACAGGAACAACCGCGTCCATTGCTGCCTGATGGCCGCCCTGGGGTATCTGGGCCTGGGAGACAGGGAAAAGGCAGTTCAATATGCGGAGCGCGGCATGGGGGAAAACTGCAGCCATAGCAGTCTGCGCAGCGTACTGGAAATGTGAAGTAGGAAGGAGTGCTGTTCTTTCACAGAACACACTCCGGCTGGCAGTCGAAGGGCTCCGATTCCGGCGCCGCGCATCTCCTCCGGGGATTGTTTTCAGCAGGAAGACGTGCTATACTTGAGCCAGCAAATCGGTATCAGGGAGAAATCGTCATTTTCACACGATTGGAGAACAAACGCGGACGCAAAAATTTTCACATAGGATAGTGGGGGAAAGCGGTATGGGGGCACAAAAAACGTTTATTTCTCTGGCGCGGATGCTGTTGTGTATAAGCGGCTGTATTTTGTGCGCCGGATGCGGAAAACAGGAAATGGGAGCCATACCGGCCGTTCAGCCCTGGTTTTTGACGGGAGAGGAAACGGCCGGTACGGATGAAAATATGGAGCACCGGGGCCAGGAAGCGGCAGAACTAACGGGGCCGGTTCCGGAAGGGCTGAAACTGGAGAGCGAAGCGGGGAAGCCGGGGGCGGAAACCGCCGCCGGAGCGGAAGGCGCGGGAACAGAAACGTGGAAGTCAGAAACCGCCGTCGGACCGGAAGGCGTGGAGACAGGAGCAGAAAAGACAGAAACCGATGCCGGAAATGTGCCCGGGGAAGAAAACGGGTCAGGTGGGAATGTCGGACCGGAGGAAACTAGCGGGCCGGAAGGAAATGCCGGGCTGGAAGAGTATGCTGTGGCGGAAGAAACCGCCAAACCGGAAACACCGCTCTTAGAGCAGCTTTTTACATATGAAATGTCCTGGTATCCGAGTACGCACTTGCGGATTACCGGAATTAAGGAAGAGTATGAAGAGAATTTCTGGCAGTATATGGAAGAAATCCGGGACAATTACGGCAGTGAGTGGTACCTGGTGATTCCGGGAGATATCAACGGAATCCCGGTCTGGGAAATTGCGGAAGGTGCCTTTGCCGACAGGCAGATGTACGGGGTGCTGTTTCCCGATTCGGTGGAAGAAATCGGCGAAGAGGCTTTTCGGAATACCGGGATAAAAGAAGTCGTGCTTCCGGCGAACTTAGAGCGGGTCGGCGCACGGGCTTTTGAAAACTGCGGTCTGGAGCGGATTGCCTTTCCCGACAGGGAATTTGTCATGGAGGAAAAAGCCTTTGCGGGCAGCAAAAACCTTATCAGCGTGCTGATACCGGATGTGGAGACGAAGATAGGAGAAAATGTTTTTGACGGCTGTGCTTCGGATTTCTGTATCTATTACGGAACGGGACAGGAAGAAAAGTATAACCGGGTGTTGTCGTATGCGGCGGAATACGGTTATGCCGCGGTGGAGGTCATCGCTTCCGACAGGCCTTTTGTGAGATACCATGAGGAACCGCTCGTTTTAAAACCGGAGGTGCGGAATTTTTTCTACGGGGATGACGAGGAGGATTACGAACTGTGGTGCTCCTGGGAGGAGGACGAAAACGCCCCGAATTTCGGTTATCCCGACTGGCAGTGGTCGGGATGTTCGAGCTGGTGCGGCTGCGTTGAATTTGATTTGGAAGCGGAGGCTTCCTCGGAACTTTCTTCTGCGAGCGGAAGATATGCGGCGGAAAATGTGCTGTGGCAGAGCCGGGAGGCGGCCTGGGCCGAAGGCGTGGAAGGGCCGGGCATCGGGGAGAGCATTATCTGTTCCCAGAGATGTCTTTATTGGTCGGACAGACAGTGGGAATTGTTTTCACCGGATAATCAGGAGCCGGTGGATAACAACCTGTATCATTATTCGGAAATCTGTATTGTGAACGGTTATGCGAAAAACCAGAAAACATGGGAAGAGAACGGGCGCGTCAAGCGGTTTGCAATGTATGTGGAGGGACGGCTCTACGCATACCTGGAATTGGAAGATACGATTTTCCCACAGTATTTTATGTTACCGGCGGCGGATATCATCGTGCCAAACGGGGGAACGCTGGAGGTGCGGTTTGAAATCGAAGAAGTTTATCCGGGCAGTCTTTATGAAGATACCTGTTTGACCGGACTGGTCATGGAATTTGATGGGCGTTATTCCCATTGATAAGTGTGAAGAGAAGTTCTAAGGCTCACAGCAAAGGCTGTTTCGCCAAGAACTT
>CAJTRL010000018.1 GCA_910578715.1 uncultured Lachnospiraceae bacterium
TACTGCAGGTTTTCTAACCAAGCACAAAAGATAATTTCTTATTATCCGTCGTTTAATTTATATCTTTTACATTTATTTACATTATACCACCCCTTCCCCCCAATCTCATCCCCTCTCCACCCTCAATCCCTGTCAAATTTTGCCGATTTTTTGTCTATTTTTGCTTATTGCCATTAATACCTGCTTTTTCCTCCTTCTACCAACCCCTCTATCATTCTCTTCAACATTCTCCTCACCCCCAAAATAACCAGAAAATAATATAAAAATCATAATATACTATGATATACCAAAATAAAACACCTTGAAAGGAGCCTTCCCATGAAACAACCTCCAAAACAAATCTGCACATCTGAAGATTACTGGAATCTGCCGGAAGATAAACGGGCAGAACTCATAAACGGACAGCTTTTCATGATGACGCCTCCGAATAGAATCCACCAGAAGCTGGTTCATCAGTTGAGCAGAACAATTGGAAATTACATTGACAGCAAGCATGGGACATGCGAGATTTATCCGGCGCCTTTCGCTGTGAACCTTACCGCCGATGAAAAAACATGGGTGGAACCGGACATCAGTGTTATCTGTGATAAAAATAAACTGACCGAACGAGGATGCGAAGGAGCCCCTGACTTTATCATAGAAATTGTATCTCCGGCCAGCCGCAGACTGGATTATCTGCAAAAAATGACGCTTTATTCGGAATCCGGTGTCCGGGAATACTGGATTACAGACCCTGAGAAAAAAAGAACGACCATATATCGTTTTGAAGAAGATGCCGCCCCCATTATCGCCCCTTTTAACCAGGCAATTCCCGTCGGCATTTTCAATGATTTACAAATCACCATTTCCGAACTAATATAAATTGCGCAGGCCCAAAAAGCCTGCGCTTATAAAACAACTTCATTTCAAAAACAACTTTATTTCCGCCCTTTCAGATATGCCATCATAGAAGGCGTCAGTCCACCCTCACAGATACTTCTCAATACCTCCCTGTTCAAACACCGTTTTCCCTAACAGCGTAATCGCCCGGGCCGGGCAGTTATTGATGCACCGATAGCACATCGTACATATGCTCCCCGCCGTAGCTTTTCCATTCTCCATACGCAGGTTCTTCATCGGGCACAGTCCGGCGCATTTTCCACAGCCGACACATTTTTGTGCATCAATTTTCAGCTTATCCGAATAATCTCTTGTCTTATGATAAAAATACAGCCTCTGTCCAAAGAGCCCTGTCAGATGGCTTACAAATCCAAGCCCATCCCGCGTCGGGTTTCCGCTTTTTAACCGATGGGCCGCTATTTTGATTTTCTGCTCCGCATCTCGGACAAGCCGCTGATTTTCGGATAATGGCCTTTTTAATGCCCTGACATCGCCAATGCTGTCCGGCATTTTCAGGTGAAGGCCGCCGATAACTACTGCGCCGTGTTTTTTCAGCAGACGGGCCAGATTCCCCGCGCCGTCGCCGCTGAACAGGCCCATCGTTGCAATCACAAACACTTTTCTGCCTTTCCAGATATCACTGTGATTTGTAATATAATCCCGCACAATCCTGGGCAGATTACTGTACTGTACAGGATATCCAAACACGATTTCTTCCTGTTTTTCAATATCATTCAGCGCACATTCTTCTATGGAAAAAGTACGGGCGTCGGCGTCATATTCTTTTAAAAAGGTTTCCACACAATACCTGGTGTTTCCTGTTCCGCTGAAATATAGTCCTGTCACTGGCAGCCGCCGTTTCCGGCACAGCCGTGCTTATCCTCACCACAACCCGCGTGGTCATTCTCCTGTCCCTGACCGGAGGAACCGCCGCAGTTTCCGTGGCCGCAGCCACCGTCATCATGGCCGCCATGCTCGTGATGGCTGCACTGTACATCGGGCTGATAGGCAAGCGTACCATCCAGAAAGGCTTTTACCGCATCGTCTGCCTTCCCGCTTATACCGCCATATAGCCTGATTCCGGCCGCGTCCAGCGCTTCCCGCGCGCCGCCGCCGATACCGCCGCAGAGCAGCGTGTCTACCCCATGTCCTGTTAAAAACCCGGAAAGCGCGCCATGACCGCTCCCGTTTGTGTTGACAATTTCTTCTTTCTGAATCTGGCCGTCTTTTACCTCATAAATTTTGAACTGTTCCGTATGGCCAAAGTGCTGAAATACCTCTCCGTTTTCATATGTGACCGCAATTTTCATTTTGTCCGCTCCTTTCCAATAAATTAATCAGCCCATAAATCAGGGCAGAAATCTGTCTTTCCAGAAACCCGATACGGTTCGTCCGATTACTGCCGCCAGCCACATCCCCCATCGTTCCGGTTTTGCTTCCAACCCAACAACAACTCTCTGTCCGATTTCCGCCATCGGCCTTGTCTGGTTCCCATGCACTTATTATATAACCGCATCTGCTGTAAAATCAAGGCCAGCGGAATTGCCGCCGGTTAGAAGTTTTTTTATGATAACGACAGTACACTCATTGTCTACTATCCCGGAGAACCGTCACATCTCGAAATAAACGCCGGAGACTATGCCGGACTCTATGAATCGGGCGGTGACAAGGCGCAGTAAGCGCCTCCCCCGGCAAGCCCGCATCCGCATGACTCAAAAACAGTGTCTTTTCAGCAGTTCCGCTTTAAACGGCTCATAAAACGCTCTGTATAAGCCCATATAATCTCCTCCCCGCCTCATTTCTCATAAAAAACCAGCGTAAGCCGCTCGTTTACCGCTTCCGTTTTTCCGGTTTTACGATACCCCATTTTTTCGTACAGATAACAGTTCTTTTTTTCCTGTAAAATCGTCGCAAGCTCCCAGTTCTCCTTTCCGTGGACATCTTCGCACAGCCGGACGGCCTCCTGTGCGATGCCTTTTCCCTGAAATTCCGGTAAAATAAAAAGCGGTGAAATCCGTTTCTTCTTTCCCTCTTCTTTTTTGTCAACAACACGGACTGCCCCTGCCTTCCGGCCATTCAAGCAGATAAAATAAAAATAAGTAAATTCCTGTTTCAGCCGGAACAGCACCTTGTCTGGCGCTTCGCACGCCGGATTGGTACCGTAATCCTGATAGCAGTCGAGCAGTTCCCGGAATGCCTTTACTTGCATTTCATACAGAAGCGCTGCATCCTCTTCCCCCGCTCTTTCCAGCGTAATCTGCTTTCGGAACTTTTCCAGCCGGTAGTGTTGTTCTTCGTCCAGCTCCCGAAGTCCGTTTTTGTAATCATATCCTCTTTTCCTGTAAAATTCCACAGCGGTGATGGATGCCGGAATCTCGATTCTGTCCGCCCGCAAAAACAGTTCATCGGCTTCCAGCGTGTCGATGATGAAGTTGCCGATGCCCTGACGATGCAGTTCCGGGAGCACAAAAACCGTGAGCAGAATGCTTTCCGTCGGACTGCCCCAGAAGCTGGCAATCGAGCCGACGCCGACGATTTTCCCTTCATTCCAGAAGACAATTACATGGGCAAATGCCGCAAGGCTTTTGAACCAGTTCACATCATGGGAAACAACAAGCGCTTCCATCGCTTCCGCTCCGTAGTCTTTTACATTGACTTCCCGGAAATTTCTTGCAATGAGTCTGACGATTTCTTCCGCATCCTTTTCCCGGTAAGCGGCCGCCGTAACTTCTGTTCCGTTTGATAATATCATATGAATACCCCTTTCCTTTTCTCAGTAACAGACTGAAAAACTACACCAGTGCATTGTGACCCGCCCGACTCATTACCCACACAAAAAACACCGGACATGGGATGTGTCCGGTGCATTTCATCATAAATGACAGTTTTATTTTCTTTCCGATACGAAACAGAATTTTCGACCCGCATTTACCGTTTTCCATGCACAGACACATCGGACCTGCCCTCCGTAACTGTGCACCTTGCGGCTTAACGTTACAGACGGGTACGTCCGTAATACATGTACATGTAATTCGCTGTATTCTGCGGTTTCTGCATATGGTATGCCTTTCTCTGTTCCGAGTTCGTAAATTTTTATTACAATAGCACAAGAATATGAGAATGTCAAGCCTGACATGGCGTGGTTCAGCGTCATGGTTCAGAATCCGGGCGGCGCGTTCTTCTCTGGCAAAGACCCTGTAAAAATGTCGGCACTTGGATTTTGGGACACTTGCGGCACAAAATCCTTAGTACCGTTACATTTTTAGTGGAGCGAAAGCGTGTCTTTGCCAGAGAAGAACGCGCCGCCCGGACTCCGAACCACACCCTCACACTTCCTTAATAAAAAATATCTCCATCGGCTGTGCAAACCGGGGAATATCGATGATGAGGCTTCCGCAATCCTTATAGCCCAATTTCCGGTAAAAATGCTGCGCCGTTTCGTCCGCCTGTGTGGAGGTCAGCAGCATGGCATATCCTTGTTTTTTCATTTCATTCTCCCAAAATTCCATCAGCTGTCTGCCATAACCTTTTCTCTGGTATTCTCCGTCTACGAAAAGCATGTTGCAAAAGGGCGTGTTATCCCAAAACAGGCTGTACCGCAGTAATCCTATGGGGTTGCCATCCAATAGCAGAACATAACCGCTCCCGGTACGGACTTTTTCTTCAAATACCGCCTTTGACAGGTGACTGTCCAGGCTGAACCAGAACTGCTCATCTTCTTTTTTTACATAACGGATTTCTGTCATGTTTCCTCCCATTCCGCCGCGCGAAAGCTGAACCGTTATATCATTTTGTCTGTTTCATCATAGCATACCGGAAAAATATCCACAACATCGCAATCTGGACATCCCCGCTCCAGGCGTGCTATGATATAGGCACAATTTGCGGCGCAGGCCGCCACAGGAAAAACGGAGAACCGCTATGTTTAAAATCATGATTATCGAAGATGAGCCGGCCATCCGGGAGGAACTGGCTCTCCTTTTAAAAAACGAAGGATATCAGCCCATACCCATCAGTGTTTTTGAAAATATTCCGACACGGGTGTCAGAAATTTCTCCAGACCTGATTCTGCTGGACTTAGGGCTTCCCGGCCGGGACGGGCTTTCGCTGTGCGCGGAGCTCCGCCGGAATCTGGAAACGCCGATTATATTCGTCACAAGCCATAACTCTTCCTGGGAGGAACTGCATGCGCTGAGTCTGGGGGGCGACGATTATATCACCAAGCCTTATCATGTCCCGGTGCTTCTTGCGCGCATCAAATCCGTTCTGCGGCGGAGCGTCCCTAAATCCGAAGCGCTTCCGTGCGTCAACGGGCTCACGTTAAACCCGGTCAAAGGATGTGCATCTGCAAACGGACAGACCATCGAGCTTACGCGCAACGAACTGCAGATTCTGGCCTGTCTGATGGCGCGTGCCGGAGAAATCGTTTCCCGCTCCGATTTGACAGAGGCTTTATGGAACAGCCAAATCTATATTGATGACAACACGCTCAGCGTCAATATGACAAGGCTGCGGGCCCGGCTGGAAAGCATTGGTCTCCCTGATTTTATCAAAACACGCAGAGGAATGGGGTATCAGCTATGAAAATCTCAGAATTTATATCCGACCGCCTGAGACGGCTTCTTTTTCAGGCGGTTTTCGTTATGGCCGCCGTCAGCTTTTTATCTTTCACCGGAACGGGCAGAGGCGTTTTGATTCTGCTGCTCTCTTTCTGGGCGTTTACGCTTATCTGCGTGCAGACATACGACTTTTTAAAATGCCGTTCGCATTTATCGGCGTTGGAATCCATTATGGACAAGCTGGATGAAAAATATCTCTTCGCCGAATGTATTCCAAAACCGCAAAGCCTTTATGAACGCCGCCTTTTTGCTCTCGTGAAGCAATCCGGACGGTCCATGATTCAGGCGGTCTCCGACGCCCATGCCTCCAGCCGGGACTATCGGGAATATGTGGAAAGTTTCGTCCATGAAACCAAAGCGCCGCTCACCGCCGCAAGGCTCATCAGCCGGCAGACCGGACCGGAAACCGGACGGAAACTTACGGAAGAGCTGTCCTGCATCGAAGCACATGTGGAGCGCGCCCTGTTCTATGCCCGTCTGGATTCCCCGGAAAAGGATTTTCTCATCCGGCAGATACCGGCCGCCCAAATCGTACACCACTCCATCGAACGCTATCAGAGCCTTCTGATGCAGAGCGGGTTCCGGATAGAGACGGACAATCTGGAACAGACTCTTTACACGGATGCAAAATGGGCGGAATTTATTTTCGGGCAGCTTTTGCAGAACGCGGTCCGCTATCGCAGCGCATCCCCTGTTATCCGCATCCTGGCAAAGCAGTCCGGAGCCCGGACAGTCATCACCGTTTCGGATAACGGCATCGGCATACCGGCGCACGAGCTGCCCCGCGTTTTTGACCGGGGATTTACCGGAAGCAACGGACGGAGCCAGGGCGGCTCGACAGGCATGGGGCTGTATCTTTGCCGCAGGCTTTCGGCGTGCATGGAGGCGGAAATACGGATTTCCTCCAAAGAGGGTGGCGGCACACAAGTCACACTGACCTTCCCGGCATGCGGGCCGCGCCCGGCATAGTACTATAACGTTGCAAAGATAACGATATGGTATTATACCGTTATCTTTGCAATGCCATAAAGCTATAACTGTATTATCTTACAAAATCGTAAGAAAAAACCATCTCAATTCGATACCAGATATTTTTCTCCCGGCGTATAATAGATTGAAAAATCCAAATTCAAAACGGTTTCGGTTTTTTCAAAGAATGCCGTTCGGTTTTCTGCGGACACAGACCGCCGGGAAAGGAGTTTTTTCATGTTAGAGGTAAAGAACATCGAAAAGTATTATGGAAACAAAAATAATGTCACCAAAGCCCTCGACCGCATCAGCTTTGATGTTGCCGACGGCGAATTTATCGCCATCATGGGGGCTTCCGGCAGCGGTAAAACGACGCTTCTCAATTGTATCTCCACAATCGATGCGGTCAGCGCCGGAGAAATTTTGTTAGACGGAGAAAATATTGACAAGCTCCCCGCCGGAGAACTGGCCAGATTCCGCCGGGAACGGCTCGGATTTGTTTTTCAGGACTTCAATCTGTTGGACACGCTGAACATTGAAGAAAATATCGGCCTGGCCCTGGCCCTGAACCATGCGGACCCCCGTTTGGTCAAAGACAAGGTGGAGCAGATTGCCGAAAAACTGGAAATTTCCGATATTCTGGAAAAATTCCCCAGCCAGATATCCGGCGGTCAGAAACAGCGGGCCGCCTGTGCAAGAGCGATGGCAGCGGGCCAGTCTCTGCTTCTTGCGGATGAACCGACCGGCGCGCTGGATTCCAAAGCGTCCAAAAATCTGCTGGAAATCATGACCCATATCAATCAGGACATGCACGCCACGATTCTGATGGTCACGCATGACGCTTACAGCGCAGGCTATGCCAAACGCGTTCTGTTTTTAAAGGATGGCCGGATTTTTAACGAACTGCTCCGGGGCGGACGCTCCCGCTCCGTATTTTATCATGAAATTCTGGATATTCTCGCGTTGCTGGGAGGTGATATCAGTGATGTTTTTTAAATTGTCTCTCCGCAATGCCAAAAGACAGGCCAGAGATTATCTGGTCTATTTCGTAACGCTCGTGATGGCGTCCGCACTGATGTATTCTTTCAACAGTCTGATTTTTTTGGAAGATGTGCAAATGCTGGCTAAAAACATCGCATCGCTTTCCGTTATTATCGTTTTTGCGAGCATTGTTGTCGTCTGTATTATCGGATGGCTCGTATCTTATACCACAAGATTTATGCTGCAAAGGCGCAGCCGGGAATTTGGAATCTATCTTCTCATCGGTCTGGAAAACGAACAGGCGGCACGGCTGTTTGTCCTGGAAAACCTGGCCGTTGGGGGCTTTGCTCTCGTCATGGGCATCCTGTCCGGCTGTTTTCTTTTTCAGGCGATGCGCGCCATCATTCTGACACTGTTTGGCATGTCTTATGCCTTCGTTTTCTCCATTTCTCTCAGGGCGTTTCTTCTGACCGTCGTCTATTTTGTTCTTATCTATCTGTCCGCCCAGAGAAAATGCCGCAGACGCATCCGCTCCATGAAAATATATGACCTTCTTTATCTGGAAAAGCAAAATGAGGAAGCGGTCATTCAGACAGGCAAAAAACGCCGCAAAATTTTTGCAGCGTCCATTGCTCTCGGCGTCATCGGCACGATTCTGCTCCCGATGAAAAGTACCGGCATCCTCGGCGCGGGTTTTCTCATCGTTTTTCTCTATGGTTTTTTCTTAAGTTTTGCTTCCGGCGTTCCGGCCTTTTTTGCCCAAAGGCCCGCCCTCAAATACCGTGGACAGACGCTGCTCATTTTCCGCACCCTGACCGCGAAACTCGCCACCGTCGGCACGCTGATGGCAACCATCTCCCTGCTTTTTACCGCCGTGCTGATTTCCGAAGGATGCGGCCAGTGTTTTCATGCGCTTTTCTGGAACCGGGCAAGACAAAACGCCAGTTTCGACCTTTTTATCGGCATCGAAGGAGAACTTCAGGAACATACGCCCTATCTTGACTATATCGACAACAACATTCCGGTGACGGCCTCCCGCATATACAATATCTACCTGAGCAGTGACGCTCCGGTTCTCCGGTATATCCAAAGTCATACCAAATATTACGCTTATTACGACAAAGATACGCTGATGAAATTCAGCGATTATGCCGCCTTACGCGATATGCTGGGCTATCCGCCCGTTACCCTTGCCAAAGATACTTATCTCATCCACTGTATGCCTTTTTTGAAAAACATCTTACAGGACTACGACAAACCCATCCACCCCGGCGGCAGCGCCCTGACGCCCGGCGGCATTTATACGGAACCCTTTAATCAGTTCCAGTCCTCCGGCAACGGGCACCAGTATATCCTGGTCGTTCCAGATGAGGTTGTCAGCCAGACCAGCCACCGAATCTATGCGGCCCAGACCAGCGAGCCTGTAAACGACGCGCAGTTTGAGGCGCTTGAGCAGATTCAGCTGGACGGCAGCCGCCCGGATTATGACTGGCTCAGCGTCAAATCCCGGGAAGAGGCGGAGGCCGCTTTCAGCACAGTCATTTTCGCTTTTCCTCTCTACTATCTGGCGCTGATTCTCACGATGACGGCTGCCGCTATCCTGACCGTCCAGCAGCTGGCCGAGACAGACCGTTATCAAAAACAGTTTGCGCTTCTTGGAAAGCTCGGCATGAGCCGCCCAGAAATGACAAGAGCGCTGCGCGGACAGTTCACCATTTATTACGCGATGCCCGCAGTCCCTCCCGTTCTGATTGGCGTTCCTTTTATCTGCCATCTGGGAAATTCGGTGGAGCCGGGTACGCTGACAGGCCCCGCTTCCCCGCTGTACATTGTAAGCGGCACGCTCGCACTGTTTTTTGCCATTTACGGAATTTATATCCTGCTGGCCTATATCAGCCTGAAAAAAAATGTACTGCCGGAACCGGAGTAATTACAACAGTTCAACCCTCTCCCAGACTTCCACATATCTTCCGCCAAGAAACGGGCCGAGCCGCTCCACTCTCCGATAATTTTCCGGCAGAATTTTGGCCCAGTTCAGGAAATGGCTCCCGCCCTCTTCCGGGACGGTATCGACGATAAAATGTCCGATATCGTTCCGGACGGCAGCCGTATGATAGGGTTCTCTCCAGGTCTCCTCCGTTCCGCCGTGCATAAAATTCAGCGTAACGAGATAGTCCACCGGCTTTTCCACCAGCGCGTCAAAGCTGCCCGTCCGATAGACAATCGTATCGCCGCCCAGCTCACGGGCCGCCAGTATCACTTCTTCATGCAGGTCGATGCCAATCTTCTTTTCCGCTTTCACATGCTGTAAAATTCCGCCCAGGCCGCAGCCGATATCAACAACGGTCTTACAGTCGTCAGCGTTGATATATTTCACGCATGCCTGTGCATATTCCTTCCACTCATAAGGGCTTAAATGCCATGAATCAAAATGATACTTTTTTATCATTTTTCCGTATTTTATTCTTTTTGCCCCGCCCAGAAGCACATTTTTCAGGCCGACTTCTTTTATCTTCCGTACCAGTTTCATCAAGAAACCTCCCGCTCATTTTATTTATGGTAAACCATTGTTTTCTTTTCTTAATTACATCTGCATTCCTGTTGCTGCCATCGCTCATGGCCGGCCGCCGTTTCCTTACGACTCCGCCACACAGGGCAGAAACACGAAATTCTCATCCGGCCCCGGCCCCTGTCCGGGCGCAAACCGCATAAAATGGCTTTCCGGGTCATTTAAAAGCCACTCCTCCAACGCCGCGCTGTGCGCCTCTTTCACGCCCTGCAGATTTGTCATCGTCTTCGGCTCCTCAAAATACGAAAACAGCACATTTTCGTGCAGACAAATCAGGTGATACTTATCGCCTTCGATAAGTCCCTCCCGCATCAGCGCCAGGTGATGCGTCATATAGCTTTCCCATTTTCCAGACGAAAGCAGCGCAATCCGCCCCCGGCGGCGCGACGGCTTTCTGTCGCGCATCCATTCCTCCGCGCATCCGGGAACGGCATGATAATAATAGGGCTGCATGCGAAGCCATAATCTGTCCTTACCGGGCTTTTCCACCGTTTCCGGCCACCGTTGTAAAAAAGGAGCAAGTAAAGCGCACAATTCTTCCGGGACGGGCGTTTTGCCGACGCCTTCCGCATAAAGAAAAAGAAACTGCCCGTAACGGTACAGGGACGCGGTCAGCAGACCATGTGCTTCTTTTTCCCGCACAAACGCTTCCCGGCACATCCCAAAAGCGGCCCCGGCCTGTTCTTCCACAATGTCCTCGCGCAGTACCGCCCGGTAACTTGCGCGTTTCACTTCCTGTTCCATCCATCCTCTGTCCGTCATTTCAATCCATACCTTTCTGCTACTGTTTCTGCACCAAAATACCCCGGCTGTGTGCTTTCTCCGCCATACCATTTTCTCAACTGAGCAACAGATACCTCCCCCTCAACTGCGCAGCATATCCTCCGCCATTTCGCACCATTCCAGGTAGGCGCGGTAAGTGCGGATGCCAAATTCCACGGTGAGCAGATAATACCGATGTGTCTCGTCTTCGTCAAGGTGCCCTTGCAATACCTGTTTTGCGCCAAGAAGATAGGGCAGTTCCCGTAAAATCTTTTCCCGGAAGGCCCTGATATGCACAAGCGTCTGTTCCGGCCCCTGTTCTTTTCCGAAAAAGAGTTTCAGAAGCGTTTCATACCGCAGCTCATCCTTTTCGACGGGATTTTTCAGCCATTCCCGCAGATAATGCCGGCCCTTATCCGTAATCGTATAGATGAGCTTGTTCCGCCTGTTTTCCCCGGCCTCCCGCCTGTCGGCAAACCCGCGTTCTACAAGACCGTTCAGGGTTGGATAGATGCTGCCGTAGCTTGCTCCCCAGAAATATTTCAAAGCCGTATCCATCCGTTTTTTAATCTCGTACCCGGTCAGCTCTTCATGACTTAACAATCCCAGAATCACACAATCCAGTTTTTTTTCCGACGCCATATGTACCTCCCTGTCCGCCCCTTATCTCATACGATAATACGCCGCGCGGGCAGTTGTCAATACAGGCGCCGCACTGAATGCACTCATAACTTTTAATCTGGCCGTTCCGGACTTCTTCCATGACGGCAACGCTCATGGGACAGACCTTTTCACATTTTCCACAGGAAATGCAGTTTTCCGGCCTTTTTGCCCGGATATGCAGTCCCGGAAGGCGCAGGAAACGGCGCAGTCTGATGCCGAGCGTCATAAACGGCGCCATCCAGCAGAAATAATGACAGAAAGCCCTTTTTCCGCACACGAGCGCCGGTACAAGAACCAGACAGACAATGCCGTAATAGATAATGTAACTCTGCACGGAGGAGACCGAAATGCCATGCTTCGTCTCAAAGAAAAAATCCACCGCGGCGATGCCGCCGCCCGCCAGATAACAGCAAAAGACCACCGTAAGCCAGACCGCCCAGATAACATACTTTATCCGCAGCCGCCATCCCTGTTTCGGATTCTTTTCTTTCACCGCAAAGGCACACTCTTGTAATCCGCCCGCCGGACACAGGTAAGCGCAGAACAGGCGGCCAAAAGGAATAGAGAATAGAAACAGCAGGACAAACACGATAAAACTCCCGTTGACGATGCCCGAAAATCCCGCGTTAATAATCAGCGCCGGGCTGAAATAATAAAGCGTAACCGGGAAAAGCAGAAGGGACAGAATCAGAATCATTTTTCTAAGCCGCTGACGTTTCATAATCATATCTCCTATATATCAGTTTGATATATTATTTTTTCTCATATTATATATCAGTCTGATATATATTGCAAGGTATTTTTATTGATGCTTTATAGGACTATGTAAGAAATATTCCCGCTGACACATTATGTAAACCATTTTCTGATAATACATTGCGCATAATGCTCCTATTGACACATTATACAAGGTATTTCTATCTGGATAATAGCGTCCTCCATTCTGTCGATAACATTTTCATTGATGATGATTTCATAGGAAAAACCCGACAAAACAACCCTGTGTTCCTCCGCAAAATCGAAGATTTTCCCATAACACCGGGCGATATTTTCCTGGGATTCCCGGTAAAAAGCCCGGATATAGTCCCCCTCCGGCTGCACATGGAGCCCATCCTTTTTGATGGGAAATGGTATCTCGATGAACAGACGGGAGTATTCCTCATAATTCCCGGCATAAAGGCTCTCCACCGCAGTCATCGTCCCATAGGAGGCATCATGAAGACGGCGCAGCTGATATTTCTGCGTCTCCGCGGTAATCATTTCCACCTGTTTGTCAAAAGACGTGTTTTTATCGGCTTCCACGGTAACCAGATGACGCCCTTTTTTCCGTACAATACTGATTTCCGATAAATCCATCGTCAGGAGCGTCTCCATATTCTGGCAATGGTAAGCCATCGTTCTGCGGACTGCCTTCAAATGCTCCATGTCCCGGTCCAAATCTTCTATCTTTTCCCGCAAAAGCCGTTCCATGCTCCGCGCGGAACGATTTTCCATGAACGCCCGGATTTCATCAATCGACACATCCAGCTCCCGCAATAACAAAATCGTCTCCAGAATGGAACTCTGGTAATAACTGTAATACCGGTAGCCGTTTTCCGGGTTTATCAGAACCGGATGAAACAGGCCGATTTCATCATACCACATCAGCGTTTTTTTATTGATTCCATGCAGCGTTGCAAACTGGCCGATGGTAAGCAGTTTCCTTTTTTTCTCCATTTTTTCAAATCCCCCTTGACCGTACAGTTACTGTACAGTTTATGATAAGTCACATACCAGAAAAAAACAAGTAAATTACATCATCGGCAGAAAAAAACTGCCTATGAAGAGAAAGGCACAGGTATCATTATGGAAAAACAAAATGCATACGACAAACCGGTTACCCTGAGAAATATTCTGAAATTTGCCATCCCGACCATTGCCATGTCGGTCTTTATGTCCTTTTATACGATGGTGGACGGTCTGTTTGTGTCCAATCTTATCGGCACGGACGCGCTTTCCGCAATCAATCTGACCGCCCCGGTAATCCAGTTCGTAACGGCAATTTCTACCATGCTTGCTACCGGAGGCAGCGCGGTTATCATGAAAAAAATGGGAGAACAGAAACCGGAAGAAGCGAGAGAAGATTTTACTTTCCTGATTATCGTAAACGTGATAGTGGGCTTTATCATGTGTCTGCTCGGTTATTCTGTCATGGAAAATCTTTTTGGCAGCATGGGACTCTCCGCGGAAGTTGCCGGGTACTGCACCCGGTATCTGAGCCGCTACCTGTTATTCACAATCCCCATTCTGTTAATGAACAATTTTACACTCTATATGATTGCATCCGAAAAAGCAACGCTTTCCCTTGTCTGCTCCGTCACCGGCGGCGTACTGAACATAGCGCTCGACTATATTTTCATTGCGCTCTTCCATATGGGAATCGGGGGCGCCGCCATCGCCACAGGACTTGGCTACTCCGTAACGGCCGTCGTCGGCCTGTTCGTATTCAGCAGAAAGAAAAATCTGCTTCATTTCACACGTCCGGCTTTCCGCTTCAGAGTACTTATCAATGCCGCAGCAAACGGATGCTCCGAAATGGCAACCGCTCTGGTCACAGGCATCATTACAATGATGTTCAACTGGACAATGCTGCGCTATGTCGGTGAAAACGGCGTCGCGGCCGTGACCATCATCATGTATGTTCTGATGTTTGCAAGCTCGCTCTATACAGGCTACTCCTATGGCGTTGCCCCCATGCTCAGCTACTATTACGGAGAAAAGAACAGCGAAAAGCTGAAAAAACTCGTTTCTGCCAGTCTGAAAATTATTGCCGTTATCTCTCTGGCCACAGCCGCTGCTTCTTTTGCCGCCACCGGCCCGCTGGTCTCCATATTTGCCCGCCCGGACAATCCGGTTTATGAGCTTGCAGTCACCGGAAACCGTATCTGTACGCTGGCGCTGCTCTTTATCGGCTTTAATATCTTTGCAAGCGGCATGTTCACGGCTTTATCGAACGGCATTGTTTCGGCGGTGCTTGCCTTTTCCCGCTCTTTCGTATTCATGCTGATTACCATGCTCGTTCTTCCCGCAGTCCTGGGCGTAAACGGCATCTGGCTCGCTACTCCGGCGGCGGAGCTTATGGCGCTTATCCTGTCCGCGGCGATGTTTACAAAATACCGGAAACGGTACCAGTACTGAAACACACCAGAACGGCCATGTGATGAAATATCATATGGCCGCCTTTATCTGTCACTGTTCTGCCATTTTCTCCGATATTCTGAAGGCGTACAGTGTGCGTATTCCCGGAAGACTTTTCCAAAATAACTGCTGCTGCCCAGGCCGCATACATGACCGACTGCCGTAACCGGCTCCCGGCTTTCTGCCAGCATCCGGCAGGCTGCCTGTAAACGATAGGTTTTCATATATTCCACAGGCGTCATATGCAGACATTCCCGGAAAACCCTGAAACATTCCCGCTCGCTTAAGTATGCTGCCGCCGCGAGCTCCGGAATAGAAATTTTCTCCTGATAATGCTCATGGATAAATGTCATCATCAGCTTTATTTTATCGTTATTTCTGCTATATTTTTCCTTTTTCTCCTGTATCGGAGCAATTCGTTCCAAAAGCATTAACCATATTTCCGACAGGGCCGCCCGCAGTTTTATTTCATATCCAAATTCATCGCCCGAAAGACGAAACGCAGCCCGAATATGCTTCAAAATTTGTTCTTCCTCCGCATCATCCGGGAAAAGGGGAATCAGCTCAATCTGCGAAGCCATTACGACAGGCGCTATATATTTTTCACCGATTCTGCCTCCCTGTTCTCCGGCAAGAAAAGAAGCATCAAAAATATGAAGAAGCTGGATATTTCTCTCTGTCCGTGATTTTGCTTTTGTCATATGAAGCACATTGGAATTTACAAGGCCGCCGCTTCCGGCCGGAAACAAAATCTTACCTCCTGGCGTATTATATTCCAGACAGCCGCTTTCCATATAAAATAGCTCCACCGCTTTATGCCAGTGCCACGGCACAAAACGCCCGATATATCTGTCCAGCTCCGACCTTGACGCAATATAAGGAAAATCATTTGCGAATCCGGGCAGAACTTCTTCTCTGCTTCCGGTATAAAACTCAATGCTATGAATATTTTTCATCTGGTACTCATCCCACCTAATGATATCATTCTGCGCCCTAAAATCGGGTGTGCTTCCGGTTTTCCACTCTATCGTAACACAAAAATGCCAGAGATAAACCATTTCTTTATCAAAATATTGACCCAATTTTAATTTTTAACCCCCAGGCGAATCCTTGTGAAATCTGTATTGACAAAGTAAAATGCTCTGTGATACAATACAATTCGGCAAATGAATAAAATACTTTGCCGGAAACAAGCTGCTGTAGCACAGTCGGTAGTGCGTCGCATTGGTAGTGCGGAGGTCACGGGTCCGATTCCCGTCAGCAGCTTTGAAGTTTTTATATTTACTATTTTAATTATTTGGTGTTAGTCAGTAGATAGGTTGATACTCGAAGTTTCCAGTCTACAGACCGCATAAGTACCGGGCGGTAGGTTGTAAATGATAGTTGCCAACACAGCTGCTGACTAACCCCATTATTTTTCATCAGCATATGTGAGGAGGATTATACTATGAACACTGAAGAGAATCCAAATTTTAATAGCGTGGAACTTTTTGATGAGGAAATTGATACTAATATCCTGTTAAAAAACTATGGTTTTACAGAGCATGCTCGTAATGACAGAACTGAGCGGGTGGATAAAGCCCTTGAATTAAATAAAACAGATGGCAGACAGGCACCATTTGACAGAATTTTCCGGGTTGATAAAGGACATCCGGATGGTGTTGAACTGCATTGTGTGACGAAGAACGGTATTATTTTCATAGTAAATGAAGAGAAGTTTAGAAACTGGGAAGGCTGCATCGTGACAGTTTTATTTGCCCGTGTGAACCAGACGGAACGGTTGTATGATGCTGTAAATATTAAATTTCCGGAACCGATACGCCAGAAATGCAAAGAATGGAAAAAGCGTGGATTGAATCGAAACTGATTTTTCGGTGGTGCATCAAATCCATCCCTGAATGTGTAGAAATAAAGACTTTTCAAGAAAATCTTTTTGAAAAGTCTTTATTATTCCGCAAATTCTTATTTTTTCCCCGAACGCAGAAGCATTCCGCCGGAAAGCATCGTCATAAATCCTGACAAAATAAGCCGCAGCCAGTCGGTCATCAGCCAGAAATCCCCGCCGCATACGGCGCTGGCCGTCGTATTATGCTCGTCCGCATAAATGCCCGTCTGACTGAATAAATTCACCGATATAACAAAAATAAGCAGACTGCATACAAAAAGTATCAATGTTGCCAGTTTTCTTTTCATTTTCAATCTTCTCCTCTTCTTCAAGACTGTATTTTGTGTTTTCACAACCGGATTGCCTTCTTTAGTTTGTTCTTTATCCGCTGTAACGCATTATCCGTGGATTTTTCGTCTCTGCCGAGCACTCTCGCGATTTGCGCATAGCGCATTCCTGTGAGATACAGGTCGAGCACCTGCTTTTCAAAACCGCTCAGCTCTTTCTCGATTATTTTTTCAAGCTGTTCCAGGTTTTCTTTGTCAATCATCATTTCTTCCGGGCTCTGCTCCGATTTGCGGGCCAGGATATTGACAAGCGCCGCATCTTCCTCATTTTCCCCGGCATTCTCTCTGGCAGTCGCATACAGGGAAATGTAAGTATTTAACGGAATATGCTTCTGTCGTCTGGAAGCCTGGACTGCCGTATACATCTGCCTGGAAATGCACAAATCGGCAAACGTAAAGAAACTCGCGTCTCTGCCGCTGTCAAAATCCCGCACGGCTTTAAACAGTCCAATCATGCCTTCCTGAATAAGGTCCTCGCTGTCAGCGCCGAGAATATACATGGACTTTGCCTTATTTTTTACGAGGTTTTTATATTTATCCATCAGGAAATCCATGATACCGTCTTCCCCGTCCCGCAGCCGTATCATCAATTCTTCGTCACTGTACTGCTGGTATTCTTCTTTCATCCACACCTCTGTTCTCAGTATTCATACCGGTACTGTTTTCTTTCCGAACCGGCGTCATTCTTTTCTCCGGTCCCGGTTCCGGTGTCGAATCCGGCGTTTCTGCCGTTTTCCCCGCCTCCGACACTCCCGCCATTTATGCCGATTTCTCCATTTCCACCGCTTCCGGCACTCGCTCCGCTTTCTCCGCTGCCACCGCTTCCGTCACTCGCTCCGCTTTCTCCGCTGCCGCCGCTTCCGGCACCCGCTCCGTTTTCCCCGGCTCCACCGCTTCCGCCATTCCCGGCACCTGTTCCGGTTTCTCCGCCTGTCCCGTTTTCTCCGCTGCTTCCGCCGTCTGTCGTGCCGTTTTCCTCACGCTGGCCGTCGCTTCCGTCAGACTCACCGTTTTCCTCATTTTCGGCGCCGCTGTCGTTCTCCGCGCCGTTTTCGGAATCCGACCCGCCGGAAACGTTTTCCGTGCCGCCGTCACTGCCTGTTCCGGTATTTCCGCCGACAATCGTTATCACGCCGGCTCCGGCTCCGGCATTTCCGCCGACTGCCGTCGTTCCCGTTCCGGTATTTCCTCCCGCTCCTGTTCCCAGACCCGTTCCGGCGCCGGGAACGCTGTTTTCAGGAGAAGTACCGACACCCGCAGCGTTCTCCTGTGTCGTTTCGGATTCCTCTTCGTTGTAATATTTAACCAGTTCTCCCGCGAAGCGCTCCGCCAGAATCTGATACCCCGCCGGATTGCCGTGTACGCCGTCCGGCATGTACTCCGTAATGATATTGGCGTCATGGGAATCAAGCACGTTTGAATTATACAAATCAATGACTTCAAAATCATATTCATCCGCCAAAGTCTGAATGACCTCCACAAAATCTTTCTGCGGAAGCAGGTATTCCCGCTCGCTCATCAGGTAATCCTGAAGGACATTTGGCAGCGGCGTCGCAAAGAAAATCTGCGCATCGGGATAATTTTCCCGCAGACCGTTCATCAATTCGTTCAAATCACCGCAGAAGGTATGGTATGCCCGCTCATCCAGGCTGCCAAATTCTTCCTCGGACACGCAGAATCCATCGTTCGTTCCGCCCATGACAATAATAATATCACTGTCCTGTGGAATCTCCGTATAGCGGTCCACAAAAGCATCGGCCCAGTATCTGCCGATGGACGAGCCCCCGATGCCCAGATTATAAACTTCTTCCGCTCCGAGCAGCTCCTGTAACCTGGCCGGATAAGCATACTGTTCGTAATTTTCTTCTCCTTCCAGATTCGCCGCTTTGGTAATGCTGTCCCCGAGGCAGGCAATTTTCATCTGGGAAAAATCATACTGGTTTTCCGCAATCCATTCCCTGTCCGCCTGATTAACTTCCATCGTTTCCTGATAGGAGGTCCGCCATTGTTTTCGTTCTTCCAGGGTCATCTCCGGCTGTCCGCCAGGCTGATTTGCCCCGTCCGGACCATCGGCCGGAATCATATCCCTGTTTTCGGAAATGCTGTTTCCCGACACAGACCATCCGCCATTTCCCGACAGGGAGCCGTCAAAACCCTCATTCCCGGAGACATTTCCCCAGAAGCCTGTCCCGTCATTTTCTGAAACGGAGCCGTCAAAACCCTCGTTCCCGGAGACATTTCCCCAGAAATCCATTCCGTCGTTTTCCGAAACGGAACCGTCAAAGCCTTCATTTCCGGAGACATTTCCCCCAAAGCCTGTCCCGTCATTTCCCGATACGGAACCGTCAAAACCTTCGTTCCCGGACACATTCCCCCAGAAATCTGTCCCATCGTTTCCGGAAACGGAACCGTCAAAGCCGGGCTGGCCCGGCACGCCGTTCCCGGAGACGGCATCGGACTGCACCGGAACGGTTTCCCCGGAGGCAGAGTCCGCAGACGAAGCGCTGCCGTTTCCGGAAAGATTTCCTTCCGCTTTCCGGTTCTGTACTTCATTCGCGGCATTCACCGTATCGTCGATAAAGGTCTGCAGAGCCTCCACGTCGTTCTGCATTTCAATAATTTCGACCTGCATTTCCTGTACACGGTTCTGTGCTTCCGCATTCCGCGCCAGTATTTCTTCCTTACGCTGCTGGAACAGAGCTTCCTCCTCTGCCTTATTCCTCATATACCCGGAATAGGCTTTCAGTCCGACAACTGCCGCCAGAATAGCGGTCATAACAAATACTGCTATTAATGAATAATCCTGTATCTTTTTCATCATACCAATCGCTGCCTTACAATTTCATAAGCAAGGATTCCCGCCGCCACGGAAGCGTTCAGGGAATCAATATCCCCTCTCATCGGAATGGAAGCGATGAAGTCACATTTCTCCCTGACCAGTCTGCCGACGCCGTCTCCTTCACTGCCGATTACAAGCCCAATCGGACCTTTTAAATCCAGTTCATACATGGTCTGTCCATCCATATCGGCACAGACAAACCAGAGCCCTTCTCTTTTTAGTTCCTCGATTGTCTGCCCCAGATTCGTCACCTTTGCAACCGGCGTATAGTTTAAAGCCCCGGCAGATGCCCTTGCAACCGCCGCCGTCAGCCCTACCGCACGGTTTTTCGGAATGATGACGCCATGCGCCCCGGCCAGGTTTGCCGTCCGGATAATGGCGCCGAGATTATGGGGGTCTTCGATATTATCCAGCAAAAAAAGAAAAGGCGGTTCTCCTTTTTCCTTTGCCGTTTTCAGCATGTCCTGTACTTCCGCATACTGGTACGCCGAGGTACAGGCGATGACGCCCTGGTGTTTTCCGGTCTCCGAAAGCTGGTCCAGCCGCTCTTTTGCAACGTACTTTATCAGGCAGTCCTGTTTTCTCGCTTCCCGTTTAATCGTCAGAACCGGCCCGTCCTGACAGCCGTCCAGCACATAGAGCTTATCCACTGTTTTCCCGGAGCGAAACGCTTCAATAACCGCATTTCTTCCTTCTATCATCATTTCCGTATATCCCATCGCTGCTCCCATCTGTCTGCTTCAGCAGACGCTCAAATCAAAGGTTGAAAATTTTAGATTTCTAAATTTCCATCCCCAGTTTTTCAAAAGCCCTCCGTACCAGCGAAAGCAGCCTGTCCGTCTCCCCGCACAGATACAGATACCCGAACAGGGCTTCCAGCCCTGTCGCCTTCCGGTAATCGGCAATCGACGCGTTCTTGGCGGTTGTATAGGACTTGGCATTTCTGCCCCTGTGATACACGGTCTTTTCTTCTTCCGTCAGTTCCTCTTCGAGCGCCGTTATCATCTTCGCCTGTGTCCCTGCATTGACATAGCGGATGACCATTTTATGCAGTTTATTGGCGGAGCGGTTTGCCCGTTCCACTACAACCGTGCGGATAATCAGGTCATATATCGCATCACCGATATAGGCAAGGGTAAGAGGCGAATATGCTCTGATATCCACCTCTTTGCAGTCAAATTGTTGTTTAATCGTTTCTAGTAAATTCAGGCTCTCTTCCATTTTACCCCTTCTCTGGTATCTTCCAGAAGAATGCCCCGCCCGGAAAGCATACCGCGGATTTCGTCCGCTCTTGCGAAGTTTTTCGCCTTTCTTGCCTCCTGGCGTTCCTGTATCAGCCGCTCGATTTCCTCATCCAGCATTTCCTCTTTTTTCTCCACCAGCAGTCCGCAGATATCGGAGAGCGTAACGATTTCCTCTTTCAATGCCCGGATAAACGCAGCGCTGCTTTCTTCCGACGCATTGGTATTTGCAAATTTTACCAGCTCAAAAATCGCGGAGATGGCGTCAGCCGTATTGAAATCGTCCTCCATCGCCTCATCGAATTTATCCGCAAATCCTTTTGCTTCTTCCAGCAATTCCGCTTCCCTGCCGCGCAGCTCACCGCCCTGTGCTTTTTCCAGCAGATAATTCAGGTTGGAAACGCTCGTCACAATCCGCTCATAACCGTTCTTCGCCGCTTCCATCAGCTCCGCGCTGAAATTAAGCGGGCTTCTGTAATGAGCTGATAACATGAAAAAGCGCAGTACCTGTAAATCATATTTTTCACCGATATCCCTGACCGTAAAAAAGTTTCCCTCGGACTTGGACATTTTCTTATTATCGATATTGAGAAAGCCGTTGTGCATCCAGTATCTGGCAAACGTTTTTCCGTTTGCCGCCTCGGACTGCGCGATTTCGTTTTCATGATGCGGGAAAATTAAATCTTCTCCCCCCGCGTGAATGTCGATTTCATCGCCGAGATATTTTTTGCTCATGACGGAACATTCGATATGCCAGCCCGGACGCCCTTCACACCAGGGAGACTCCCAGTAAGGCTCTCCTTCTTTTTTCGGTTTCCAGAGCACAAAATCTAACGGGTCTTCTTTCTGGTCTTCCCCGGAAACGAGCAGAGAACGGTTTCCGCCCCGCAAATCATCCAGGTTTTTATGCGAAAGTTTCCCGTATTCCCGGAAACTTCTGGTTTTAAAGTAAACGGTTCCGTCTTCCGCCACATAAGCGTTTCCGTTCTGTAAAAGCGTCTCTATCATCTGCAGCATTCCGTCGATTTCCTGGGTCGCTTTCGGATGCACCGTCGCCGTTTTCACATTCAGGGATTTCATGTCCTTTTTACATTCTTCAATATAACGCTCGGAAATCACGGAAGGCTCCACGCCTTCCTCCTGAGCCTTTTTGATGATTTTGTCATCCACATCCGTAAAATTCGATACAAAATTGACCTGCCAGCCCTTGTGTTCCATATACCGTCTGACCGTATCGAATACAATCATCGGTCTCGCATTGCCGATGTGAATCAGGTTATAAACCGTCGGCCCGCACACATACATGCTGACCTTTCCCGGCTCATGCGGCACAAACTCCTCTTTCTTTTTCGATAATGTGTTATAGATTTTCATACTAATAACCATGCCTTTCTCTCTGTCCGCGATATTTGGGCCTTGCAGAACTGATTTCCCTCTGCGCCTTCTACGCTTCCCCTTCCGCCTTCCGCCGTGCTCTCCGGAGCGCGCGCACTTCCTGTTCCAAATCAATGAGACGGTTCGCCAGTTTTTCATTTTCATGCTGCAGCTGCGCCAAATCTTCCATGACCGGGTCGGGCAGATGAATCTGGTCCAGCTCTTCCTGTGGCAGCGCGACATTATGGCGCTTAACCACTCTTCCCGGCACGCCGACGACCGTGGAATCGGGCGGCACTTCTTTTAATACGACGCTTCCCGCGCCGATTTTGCTGTTATCGCCTATGGTAAAAGAACCGAGCACCTTTGCTCCTGTGCTAATCATCACATTGTTGCCGACAGTCGGATGTCTTTTTCCCTGTTCTTTGCCCGTTCCGCCGAGGGTAACTCCCTGATAGAGGGTGACGTTATCCCCGATAATCGTAGTTTCCCCGATGATGACGCCGTTCCCGTGGTCGATAAAAAACCCTTTCCCAATCTGCGCTCCAGGATGTATCTCAATCCCCGTTTTGCGCGCGCCTTTCTGCGAAATCCATCGTGCCAGAAAAAAATGCTTTTTTTCATAAAGGCGATGGGCCGCGCGGTAATACAGCATTACCTTGAAGCTGGGATAGAGAAAGACTTCCATATTGGAGTGAATCGCCGGGTCTCTTTCTCTTATGACTCTAATTTCTTCCCGTATGTGGCTGATAAATCCCATAGTCGAAACCACACCTTTCCCTGAAAAACAAATCTATATGAGCAGAATATGCAGATAAACCCGCTTCTGTCAATCTATACATAACAGTTCAGGCTCTGTCCGGGCGGAGGCTGAACTGTTATACTTATACTGCCGCCAATTTATTCTCCCATTCCTGTATAATCATTTCGCAGCTGTCCACGTCGATTTCTTCCACCGCATCCTTCAGGCGCGCGTACATTTCTTTCTGCCAGCCTTCATAATGATAACGGTTCATTTCACGAATGACTTCTTCCATCCGGTCCATCTCCAAATCTTCCAATGCCATCCGCATATCCTGAAAATTCTGTCGCAGAGCCGCTGCCGAAATGCTGTCCCGGCCTCCGGCTTCCGCTTTTTCATCAGGAAGGAACGGTTTAAATACGAACCGGTACCCCAGATATTTATCCAGCAGCCGTCCCGTATTTTTATGTATAAATTCGGAATCTCTCGCGTTTCCCGCTTTTTCCAGAGCCGCCGCCCGTTCGGAGAGGGCAATCGCTCCGATTTGTTTGGAGGAACTCTTCAGGGCGTGGACTTCAATAGTAAAATCCGTCCAGTTTTCCGCTTCTTCCAATGCCTTGATAAGTTTTGCCTTTTTCTCGATTGCCTTATAATATACTTTTAACACCGACCAGAACAGCTCTTCGGTTCCCAGAAATTTCAGCGCATAATCAACATCCAGGTCACCCACGACAATCTGGGAAGACTTTGATTCCCATTGCGTAATGCCCGGCATATACGCTTTCTGTATCTTTTCGATGGGAAGCCACTGCCGCACTTTGGATATCAGCATACGCAGTTCTATCGGCTTGGCTACAAAATCGTTCATGCCTTCCTGGCAGAACCTTTCTTTCGTTCCCTCCACCGCATTTGCCGTCAGCGCAATAATCGGCACATCATTATATTCCTGATGAAAACGCCGGATAATGCGGGTCGTTTCCACGCCGTCCAGCTCCGGCATCATATGGTCCATAAAAACAATATCATAATGGAATCTTCCGATTTTATCGATGGCCTCTTTGCCGCTGGCCGCCGTATCGACCTGCATTTTAAGCGGCTCAAGAAGTCCCTCCGCCACGGTCAGGTTCACCGCATTATCGTCTACAATCAGAACCTGTGCATCGGGCGCAATAAAATCAAACTCGCTCCCTTCCGCAGGGTGTTCATCGAACTGCGGCTTTTCCTCGTTCAGTATCATGGCCGCCGCAAGCACAAAAAGCGGCTTTTTCACGACACGGAGATTCTCCATTTCATATTTGGCCGTATCAAAAAAATCAATCAGAAGAATTGTCGTAATCTGCGGATTTTCTTTGATGAAATTTTCCACTTCAAACGAAAACATGGATTTTTCAACAAAAAGAAAACACTTCTTTTCTTCCCGCAAATCCGCAAGCTCTCTGTCGGAACAAAGTTCTTTATACTCCACGCCGAGCTTTTCCACATCGCGGCGCAGATTCTCCCTGACGTAACTGTTGGAAATCAGGGTTACCGCCACCCGGGAATCCCGGTCTCTGACGCTGATGCAGGGTGTTTTATCCACCACCTTCTGGGGAATGACAAAAGAAAATCTGCTTCCTTTTTCGTATTCGCTTTCCACCCAGATTTCCCCGTCCATCAGATGTAACAGCTGTTTGGAAATCGCAAGGCCGAGGCCCGTTCCTTCAATATTGCGGTTCCGTTTGCTGTCCAGCTGCTGGAAAGAACGGAATAGTTTGGGTTTGTCTTCTTTTTTGATGCCAATTCCGGTATCTTCCACGGAAATATTCAATTCTATATTTTTGTCATCTATCTGCAGATAATCCATTTTCAGCGTAATTTTGCCGACATTTGTAAATTTCGCCGCATTGTTGGCGATATTGAGCAGAACCTGCTTGATGCGGATATTGTCTCCCAACAGCTTATTAGGCAGATTCGGAGAAATATCGAGAATCAGCTCCACATCTTTTCCTTTCAGCCTGGTCATGACAATATTGGCAACATCGCTGATAACGGACATCGGCTCGTATTCTTCCATATTGATATCCATTTTGCCGGATTCTATCTTGGAAAAATCGAGAATATCATTAATAATTGTCAAAAGCGATTTCCCGGCTTCCTTAATCTGATTGATATAATTTCTTGCCGGTCCGGGCAAATCTTCCCGCAGCGCCATTTCCGCCATGCCGATAACCGCATTCATAGGCGTGCGGATTTCATGGCTCATATTGGCGAGAAAATCAGATTTCATATTTGATGCTCTTTCCATATCCGCTTTGGCCTGATGGACAAGGTATTGGTTGCTCGCCATATCGGACATGACTTCCACCATCGCCGAAAGGAATTTCGCCGCATTGTTGATTTCCTCTGTTTCTACGATTTTAACCTTCTTAAGTGACTCAAGATATTCCTCCGGCGCCACGCCGATTTCCGCGGCGGTCTTCTCAACCTTCGAAGCATCCGGCATCTTTGTGAGCACCTGTCCGCCAATGACACAGCCGACCAGCCTTCCCTCCACCATAATCGGAGCCGCGAAATTCATCAGCCCGGCAAAACATGGATATGCAACGGATTTGCCCTCCCGCAGCGCCAATTCCGTTCCCGCCTTGTTGCTCCGGGCACAGAGCATACATCCGACCGGAGAATTTCTCGTATAATTTCTGCATGCGTCGGTAAAATTGGAGCCTTCCGTCACCGCAATGCCGTTCGTATCTGTTGTGATAACGGACATCCCGGTCAGTCTCGCGAAGGCATCCTGCATTTTCTGCAGAATATCCCTGCTGATAAGGTCCGTCAGATATAAATCATATTTCATTTCCATAAAGCAGTCCTCTTATCGGTACCTGTTTTTTATCAACTTCTGCCGATGACCTTTGTAATCGCATTGATTAATTTTTCATGGTCAACAGGCTTTAATAAGTAACTTTGTGGCTTCAGCGCAAGCGCTTCCTGAATTTTTTCTCGTTCTGACACTCCTGTCAGAAATATGACCGGAATGTTTTTGGTCGCATCGCCCGCCCGCAGCTTTTCCAGAACTTCCGGGCCGTTTTCCCCCGGCATTTCATAGTCCAGCAAAATCAGGTTTGTTTTCTTGCGCTCCAGAAACTTCATCGCAATTTTACCGCTGACGGCAGTCGCCACATCATAGTCCTCCCGCAGCTGTTCTTTTAACATTTTCAGCATCAGCGGGTCGTCATCCACGACCAGAATATGCCTGCGCTGCGATGCGGACGCCTCCGACGCCGCATTTGCTTCCATCGCCTCGGTTATCCGTTCCTTCCAGCTCTTCTTCGAAGCCGGTTTTTCAATCTGAAACGCCTCCCGCAGCTCCGCCAGCTTTGCTTCTACATCCTCTTCCGAAATAGGCTGCTCCACAGCCTTTGTATTTAACCTGTTTGAGCCGTGGTATAACTGCCACTCTCCCATGAATTTTGTAATATCCTCCTGAATGGAAGATATCGTGAAAGGCTTCACCACCGCAAGATTCGCCACATTCACGGCAACCCGCTCAAATTCGTCACACTCGTCCTTCGCGCCGGCCACCACAAACGGTATTCCGTTTTTTTGCAGAATATTTTTCACATGAATCATCTGATTCATATTTTCTCTCGTTTCATTTCCAATACAGTACACAAAAATCTCCGGCTTGAAATACTTCACATGCCGGGTCACGTCATTAAATCGTTGGGATGTCGAAATTACTTCAAAAGAATCGTCCATCTGAATAAAAAAATCATCAATCAGAGTTGTATTTTTCCCCGTAATCAGGACCTTGTATTTCATCATACTTCCCCCAGTCTTACCCTCTTCTATTCCAAAATAGTAGCATATCCGGCCGCTTTTGGCAAGAATCTATCGGAGGGTGGAGGGCGTCTTTCGCAGCGGTTCAGCTTTCGCCCGGTCAGAGCATCGTTCTCTTTGGAGGCGCGCTTGCGCTCCGCTAAAAACGCAGCGGTACTAGGTTCAAAAGCAGCATAAGCCGCTTTTTCACCAACTACCGGCGTTTTTAAAGGACCTCCGTCAGAGAACGATGCTCTGGCCGGGCGAAAGCTGAACCGTTTCCTTCAATTTATTCCGCCTTCTGCTTCCCTCTGCATCCGGGACAGGAGGCACAGTCTCCCTGGGCGGTAACGTCGCGGTCATAAAGCCCGGCGGGCGTGGAAAGCATGCAGACTGCCTGAGCCGAAATGCCTTCTCCGGTTCCGGTAAACCCGAGCCCCTCCTCCGTGGTCGCCTTCACATTTACCTGAGAGATTTCGATATGAAGCGCATCGGCGATATTTCGCCGCATTTCGGCGATATAAGGCCGCATCTTCGGCGCCTGTGCAATGATTGTCGCGTCTATATTTTCAATCAGAAAAAGATGTTCTTCCAGCAGTCCGCCCACATGCTCCAGCAGTTTCACGGAAGAAATGCCCAGATAGGCCGGGTCCGAATCCGGGAAATGCTTTCCGATATCGCCGAGCGCCGCCGCGCCGAGCAGCGCGTCCATAACTGCATGCAGCAGAACATCGGCGTCCGAATGGCCGAGAAGTCCTTTTTCATAAGGTATTTCCACCCCGCCGAGAATTAATTTCCTGTCAGTTGTCAGGCGGTGTACATCGTAACCCATTCCGATTCTCATTCTGTTGCTCCTTTCTGGTTTACATAATTCTATATCTTTTTACGCTTGCATTTCGTCTTGTCGTTGTGGTTTACATAATTTCTTTTCTACTTACTATTTTGTTTACATAACTACGTCCATCGATTTACATAATTCTCAAACCGTTACCGTTTTTCCTCCGTCAGCCGTTTCACCACTTTTCCATAAAAGAGAAACGACAGAATCGTTCCGGCGCACCATCCTGCCGGCCAGGACATCCATATGCCGGCCGATGCGAACCACATGGAAAAAAGATAAGCCAGAACGACCCGGAGAATTAAATCCGTAAAAGTCGCTATCATAAAATACCGCATCGACTCCGTTCCCCGCAGCACGCCGTCCGCTATCAGTTTGACGGCAATAACGAAGTAAAAGGGCGATACGATGCGCAGAAATAAAATTCCCGTTTCCATCGCCTGGCCTCCGGTTCTTTCCAGGAACAGCAGCATCATTACCTTCCCGAAAAAGAAGAAACCGATAAAAAACGGTACCGTCACGCCGAGCGCCATCCTGATGCCGGCCCGGTACCCTTCCCGAATACGTCCCGGCAGCCCCGCGCCGAGATTCTGCGCGGTAAAGCCCGAGATACCGTTGCCGAGGGTGGTCAGCCCCGTAATGAGAAAAGTGTTCAGTTTCACCGCGGCGGAATACCCGGCAATCACATCGGAACCATAAGAGTTTACGAGCCCCTGAATAAAAATATTGCCGATGGAAATAAAACTCTGCTGTAAAATGCTCGGAACCGCCACGAGCCCAATTTTTTTCAGGATTTCCCCGGAAAAGAGCGGTGCTTTTTCCTCCGTCTTTATCTGTGCAAGCCGTCTGACAAATGACAAAAATGCCAGCACACAGGCCGCTCCCTGCGCGAGAAACGTGGCCCATGCCACCCCGGCAACGCCCCAGTGGAAAACTGCCACAAACAGCAAATCGAGCAGAATATTTCCGATGGAAGAACCAATCAGAAAATAAAGCGGCGTCCTGGAATCGCCCAGGGAATTGAACATTCCCGTTATCACATTATAGAGAAAAAGAAAAACAAAACCGCCGATATAGATTCGCAGATATAATGCCCCATCCGCAAAAATATTATCCGGCGTCTGAATCATCCGCATCATTGCCGGCGTCGTGAGCAGTCCGGCCATCGTCAAAATAACCGATAAACCAAATCCCGCAAGCAGCGTCGTAGAAACCGCCGTTTTCATCTTCCGGTACGCCCTGGCCCCGAACAGCTGGGAAATGACGACGGAACAGCCGATGTTGCAGCCGACCGCTACCGCCATAAAAATCATCGTAATCGGATAAGAAGCGCCCACCGCAGCGAGCGCCTCCTTGCCGGCAAATTTCCCGGCTATCATACTGTCCGCTATATTATAAATCTGCTGAAATGCCACACTGACAAACATCGGTATGGTATACCGTAACAGAACCTTCCGGGAATCGCCCACCGTTAAATCCTGTATCATCGCACCCCGTCAGCCCCTTTCCACTCTTCCATAATATGGGTAAGCAGTTTATCCGACACTTCCTCCTTGCTC
This sequence comes from uncultured Lachnospiraceae bacterium, assembly GCA_910578715.1. GTDB lineage: Bacteria > Bacillota > Clostridia > Lachnospirales > Lachnospiraceae > UBA3282. The sequence goes on from CAJTRL010000018.1 coordinate 29,240, forward strand.
ATCAGCGGAAGCTGTACGGTATTGTCCGGCGATATCAGCGTAACGATATTCGTATCCGTTCCAAAACCTGCACCCGCCTGTTTCAGATTGTTTGCCACAATCAAATCCAGATTCTTTTTTTCCAGTTTCTTTCTGGAATTTTCCAGCATATGCTCCGTTTCCATTGAAAAACCGCACAAAAACTGTCCTTCTTTTTTATGCGCCCCAAGAAATCCGAGAATGTCTTCGGTGCGTTCCAGTTCCAGCTGCATCTCGTCGTCTTTTTTCTTTACTTTTTCGTCCGCCGCATATCTGGGCCGGTAATCCGCGACCGCCGCCGCTTTGATGATAATATCCTGTGTCCCGGCACAGCCCTTGACCGCTTCCTCCATTTCCGCCGCGGATTCTATGTTAATAACGCAGACGCCCATCGGCGGTTCCAGCTCCGTTTTCCCGCTTACCAGCGTGACCTGGGCGCCGCGCAGCATCGCCGCTCTCGCAATCGCATAACCCATTTTTCCGGTAGAATGATTTGTTATATAACGCACCGGGTCGATTTTTTCCCTCGTGGCGCCAGCCGTCACCAGCACCCGGACGCCCTCCATATCTTTCGGACACAGCGCCTTAATAATATATTCCATCAAAAGTTCCGGCTCCGGCATTTTTCCTTCCCCGGTATCGCCGCACGCCAGATAGCCTGTCGCCGGCATAATGACTTCCATCCCGTAATGCTGCAGCAGGTTCATGTTATCCTGTACGATGGGATTCTGATACATCCGCGTATTCATGGCCGGAGCAAAAATTTTCGGACACTGACAGGCCAGCAGCGTCGTCGTCAGCATATCGTCCGCAATGCCGTGCGCCGCTTTCGCAATCACATTGGCGGAAGCCGGAGCGACCAGCACCACATCCGTCTGCTTTGCCAATGACACATGTTCCACGCTGTGCTGAAAATTCCTGTCAAACGTATCGACCAGGCATTTGTTGCCCGTCAGACTCTCAAACGTAATCGGATTGATAAAATTCGTCGCGTTCTGCGTCATAATAACCGTAATATCCGCGCCCCGCTTTTTCAGCATACTGGCGAGCGAAGCGATTTTAAAGGCCGCGATGCTGCCCGTCACACCGAGCACGATATGCTTTCCCTGTAACATTCTGCTTTCCTTTCTTTCTCTATTACACCCTATTCCACATTTCTGCGGTATATCAGGCCAAGTCCTCTGAGCGTCAGCTCGTTGTCATGAATTATCTTCTGCTTACAGTGCGGAACGATACAGCCGGCAAGTCCGCCCGTGGCAACGACCGCCGCCTCGTATCCGAGTTCCTCAAAAATCCGCTCTATCATGCCGTCCAGACAGGATGCCTGCCCCATCACGATACCGCTCTTCATACAGTCGATGGTATTCTTTCCGATGACTTTTCTTGGCGCCTCCAGACTGATTTTGGGCAGCTGTGAAGTCCGGTTGACCAGAGAATCCAGCGAAACTTTGACACCCGGCAGAATCATGCCGCCCACATAATTCTTCTTTTCATCCACCACACTGATGGTCGTCGCGGTTCCCATATCAATCAGAATAATCGGTGCGCCGTAATACTGCAGCCCCGCCACCGCATTGACGATTAAATCGGAACCGACCTGGGCCGGATTGTCCATCAGAATGTTCAGACCGGTTTTAACGCCCGGCCCCACAAAAAGCGGCGTGATGTGAAACAGTTTCTCGATGGCCGCCCTGACGATATTGTTAAGCGGCGGCACGACGGAAGAAATAATGCAGCCGCTGATTTCCTTCATGTCAATCCGGTACAGTTCCAGAAGAATCTTAAACTCCACGACGTATTCCAGTTCCGTCTTGGCAATATTCGTCGATGTCCTTTCCACAAAATAAATCTTCTCCTGCTCGATGCAGCCGATGACAATGTTCGTGTTTCCAATATCTACTGCCAGTATCATTTCTTCTTTTTCCTTTCAGCTGATAACTGTGATTGTCATGTATCGTCAACAGACTTGCAGAGACCGTCTGACTGCCGGCCTCTGCGCATCTTTTCCGTTTCTGCGGACAATGTGCCACGCAGTCCCGTTTACATAACTTTTTTTAACTGTCCCTTAACCGGTTTCACCCTCATCAGCGCCAGCCCGACGCCTCCCGCGATAATCGCGGCAACGACCGCCTCCACGACGCCGTTAAAACTGATAATGCCCATAATCGTATCGAACACCGCTTCTCCCGCGATACCGAGGGCCTGCGCATACGCATCTTTATACAAAATGAAAATGCCGCTCATAACGAGCAATGTATTGGTAAATGCTCCCGAAAGCCCCGCATAAGCGAGCGCGATATTCGTCGAGCCTTTCTTATATCCGGCAAACGATAACGCGGCAAACAGAAGAACGCCCGCCGCAATCCCGGCCACGACACTGATGGTCATGCAGAGACTGTCGCTTAATTTTCCCTGTAATAAGCGGTTTAACAGCGCCTGCAGAGAAAACAGCAGAATAAGAGCCGCCGCAAGATTGATGACGACGCGCCACGCTTTCTGTCCGCCTTTCAACAGCCTGTGTATCAGCAGATATACATAGTACGGCACAACGCCTACCAGTATTCTCGGCACAAAGCAGATATAGAGGCTCTTGAAAATGCCGGAAACGCCTACGACATTCGCCGCAAGCACCGGAGAAAAGACAAAAGCCGACGGTGTAACCGCCTTAAATGTGTTGTTGATAAAACTTGTGAATCCAAATACGAATCCTAAAAATGCACCTTTCTTCGGTCCGAGAAATAGCGCTCCCAGGATGACGGGGATATGAATGATTGTCGCATTGATGACAACAAGCGGGATATACCCCAGTGGTGTGAATGCCATTATGATAATAATGGCGGTGAACAGTGCCGTCAGCACCAGTTCATAGGTTTTTTCATTTTTCATGGTACGTTTCCTCCTGTTATTATTCTCTTAAGCGAGATACAATACGGTGTAATCATACCACATTGACAAAAAATTGACAATATAATTTTTTTTAATTATTTTTTAACTCAACGCGTTATTTTTCAATTCTTCGCTTAACAAACCGCCTCCGGCACCACCCATAAAGCCCATATCCGCCAGCCGCTGCCAGCGGAAGCAGCCAAATAAAATATCCCAGGCAATACCGCGATAAAGTTTCCCACATAAGCTGGAAAGCACATCCGCCAATCACATAAAGCTGAACCAGAACCGCCAGCGGATATTTTTTCCCGTCATAAATCGTATAAAGCCCCGTTAATAGCGCAGAGCAATACATAAATAACATACTGCCGATTGACAGCTTGAATACCGCTGCTCTAAATGTACTTTCATAGAAAGCTCTGTATGCATCTTCCCATTCCTTGCTGCTGTATTCCACACCCTCCATCCGAATAATCTTGCGCGCACCAAACGTCGGGTCCAGCCACTGATATTCCGTCTTTTCCAAGAAAAAACGAAGGCTCCTCCTACCCGTCAGGTATTCCTCTATTACCGTCATGATGCGGCGGACTGCATCCCTGTTCGCCGCATTCCCATCGCCGCCATTTTCAGCAAAAATATCACCAAAAGAACCATCTTGGCTGCCAGGTCCGTCTGAGCCTTCCGTTGAAGTCAGTCCCATATATATTGTACAAGTTACAGGAATAGGGTCAGCTTCTCTGGACATCCCTGTTATTTCTGTATAAACCATATTGACGATTTTTATCGAGCCAAACACCATTACCGCTGTCAGGAAAATGACCAGCAAATTGCATACAAAACTCTTTTTTCCGTTATTCAGCATCAAATACAAAGCCGCAGCTACAAGACCGATTGCGGCAGACTGATGCATCAGTATGCCAAGCGGAAAGGCCACTGCAATTATGACCGCATATCGGGTTTTCCCCGTTTCATGCCATGCTGCAGCGGCATACAGCCCGAGAGACGTTAATGAAATCGACCATAAGGTTCCATAAATAAATGTCACATAAATAATGACCGGATAGAATAGCATCATAAACAAAGAAGTCAGTATTTCAATCACGGTACTGCGAAAAATCAGTCTGGATGTCCTGCATACGCTGTAATAAAGCAAAAGCGCTGCAAAAAGATTAAAAATCCCGAATGAATAAAGGTTATCTCCAAAAATTCTAATCGCCAAAGAGACAAACAACGCAATGCTCCGGTTCCTGTGAAATACAGAAAAATAATCGGCATTATAAGGCTCATCGAGAACACCTGCAAGCCTCCTCGCCTCCTGATAGACTTCATACTGGTCATAAATAGGCGGTTCATTATAGAATGCAACCCAAAATATGCCCACAAGTGTGATTACTGCCCCGCATCCGTAAAAAAACATCCGGGCGGCTTTTTCTCCCCTTTCCGGTCGTTCGCAAAGCCGTTCCAGAAACGCACACGCACCCATAACCGCCACCATTGCACCGATGGCAAGTCCTGCATAAAGATAAGGCGTATGGGTAACAATCGACTTGACACGTTCATAGTCATAGATATTCGTTTCACAATGTACAAAAACAGCCAAAACCGCAAGCAATCCAATAAATACCACGAAAATAAATGCAAACAGCTTGGACAACATTATACGGCCTTTCCGATTATTCATAAAATATCTCCTTTTACATCAACCTTTTTCTGACTGTTCCGCCGACAGCCATCCCTTGATGGGTTTTACTTTCATCAGTGCCAGCCCGACGCCTCCCGCGGTGCCGAGGGCATACGCATCTTTATACAAATTGAAAATGCCGGAAACACCTGCGACATTCGCCGCAAGCACATACAATATAATCATATCACATTGACAAAAAATTGACAATATGATATGATTATGTGTTTAACTATCAATAGTTAAAATTTTTAATTTTTAACCTTACAGTCATGCTCCATTTTAGTCTCATATGTATTGCTCTGCTTACGCTTCTTATTTTCGTGGTAATTATACATCTTTACAAATTATAATGCAACGAAAATAATGAGTACCATTAACGCACAAATTCAATAGCGGGGATAATCATAACAAATGTATTACAACGAATAATATATGAAGAATAACATCCTTATTTCCCCTCATTATGGATTACACTTCTTACAAGGCACATACCCCTGTGCGATAACGCTCTCCCGGCTCTCCGACGTATCTTTCCGGTTCACCGTCGGAAGAGAACCACAGGAAGGCTTATGGAACTTCTTCGTCTTTGTATTCAGCACATAGGTTATTTCCGTCGTGTCCGGGGCCGCCGGAGCCGGGGCCGCCTCCTGAAGCGCCGGTGTGGAATCCTGGACAGAAGACTGCGCCGCATCCCCGGTGTTCTCGCTCTGGCCCGCTGCCGCAGAGTCCTGCACGACCGCCCCGCCCTGGCCCTTCGCCGCAGAATCCGCTGCCGCTCCGCCCTGGCTTTTCGCCGCAGAATCCGCTGCCGCTCCGCTCTGGCTCTTCGCCGCAGAATCCGCTGCCGCTCCGCCCTGGCTCTTCGCCGCAGAGCCCGTCGGCTCGCCCGCTTTCCATGTCTCGGATGCCGGAACATTGAAGGTCAGCTTCTTTCCGTCGGAAGATGCGATAATCGTACCCGCTTCGTCGGTTCTGTATACCTTGATGCCGCCTGCCCGGAGCGCATTCAGCGTCTGGGCATGGGGATGTCCGTACTCGTTGCCCTCGGCACAGCTGATGACGGCATACGTCGGGTTTACCGCTTCCAGAAAATCTTCCGATGTGGATGTCTTGCTGCCGTGATGTCCGACCTGATAGACGTCGGCGGCTAGTTGTATGCCGCTGTCTATCATATCCTGTTCCGCTTCTTCGCCCGCATCGCCCGTAAAAAGGAATTTATGGCTGCCGTTCTGCACAATCAGCGCCACCGACGCATCGTTGGGATTATCGTACTCCTGACAGGGCGCCAGAATCGTGACGGAAGCGGTTCCGAGAAAATATTTTTCCCCGGCTTCCGGCGTCGTATAGTCCAGCCTTTTATCGTCTAACGCCTGTATCAGCTTCCGGTATGTTTTGTTGTCTTTTTCAAAATTGGAGACAAACACTTTATCGATTTCAAATTTTTCGATGATGACGGGAGCGCCGCCGATGTGGTCGGCGTCCGGATGAGTCAGCACGAGATAGTCCAGTTTTTCGACTTTCTGTTTTTTCAGATAATTCTGTATCTGCGTGCCTTTGGAGTCGTCCCCCGCGTCAATCAGCATGGCATGCCCGCCGCAGACAATCAGGGTGGAATCCCCCTGTCCCACATCCAGAAAATGCACCTCCATCTTATCCGTACCAGCCGCCGACGATGCGGATGGCACGGACAGACATGCTCCCACAAAGACCGCTGCCATAAGCGTCAGATACAGCAGTTTCCAGTATCGTTTTTTCATCTTTTTCAACATTTTATTATGTCCTTTCCTCAACGCTTCTTCAGATATCGGAATCCATAGGCCGGAAGCTCCACTGCTCCCGCTTTCACCGTCTCTTTGGAAAGAAGGTCAGTATAAGGCGTTCCTTCTTCCGGTACCAGCGCTGTTTTATCGTATTCACTGAAATTAAACAGACCAAGCAGCGTTTCTTTGCCGTAAGCCCTTCCGATGCCGAGCACGCTCTTATCCCCTGTCTCAAAAGTCCAGGCATCCGCCTCGGTCATGAATACGTTTTCCGATTTCCGAATCTTCTCCAGCCGTCCAAGCTGCTGAAAAATCCGGCCTTCCACCGTTTTATCATCCGTAATATTCTCCGCCAGCTTCCAGTTCATTGCGCCGCGGTGGATATAGCGGGAATCCTGGGCTTTATCCGGGTCGTCTTTATAGGTATAGTCATTGACCTGACCTATCTCGTCGCCGCCATACAGCACCGGAATACCTGACTGCATAAACATATAGGCATGAAGCATGACATCCATCCGAACCGCCTGCTCCATCGCCTCTTCGTCCTGTTCAAATCCCGCTTTTTCGATGCCGCACATGGAGGCCGTCGTTCCACAGAATCTGGCATCCCCCGTCACCGGGTCCGCATTGTACAGCTCGCCCCGGCTGACACTGTTTCCCGCATATCCCTGAAAATAATCGTTCAGATACTGTTTATGAGACCTTTCTCCGAATCCTTCCGTCTGCAGCGTTCCATAATCCAGTCCCCATCCGATGTCGTCGTGACAGCGCAGATAATTGAGAAACACATATTCCTTCGGAAGGCCGTTGACGATATCGAGCTGCCTTTTTAACAGGCGGACATCCCGCGTCGCCACCGTATGCCAGGTAGTTGCCATCGTCGTTACGTTATAAAGCATATGGCATTCCGGTTTATCGACTGTCCCGAAATAAGGAACGACTTTTTCCGGCTCCATAACGACCTCGCCCAGCAGCAGAATACCCGGACAGACGATTTCGGCAATCATGCGCATCATGCGCACGATGGTATGCACCTGTTTCAGATTCCGGCACTGGGTTCCCAGCTCCTTCCAGATATAAGGCACGGCGTCAATGCGGATGATATCAATCCCCCGGTTGGCCAGATAGAGGAAATTGTACATCATTTCATTAAATACGCGGGGATTCCGATAATTCAAATCCCATTGATAAGGGTAAAAAGAAGTCATCACATAATGGTCAATTTCCGGAAGCCATGTAAAATTGCCCGGCGCCGTCGTCGGAAATACCTGGGGCACGGTTTTCTCGTACATATCCGGAATTTCCCTGTTATTGAAAAAGAAATAACGGCTCATATATTCACCGTCGCCCTTGCGCGCCTTTTTCGCCCACTCGTGGTCTTCCGAGGTGTGATTCATCACAAAATCCATGCAGACATTGATTTTTTTCCGATGGCAAGCCGCCGTCAGGTCTTCCAAATCCTCCATCGTCCCCAGTTTTTCCTGTACTTTGCGGAAATCAGATACCGCGTAACCGCCATCAGAGCGGCCTTTTGGCGTGTCCAGAAAAGGCATGAGATGAATATAATTCACATTGCATTTTTCCAGATAGTCCAGTTTCGATTCCACGCCTTTCATATTGCCGGCAAAATTATCAATATAGAACATCATGCCGAGCATATCGTTCTTTTTATACCAGTCCGGCTGCTTCTCCCGCTCGCAGTCCAGTTTTCTCAGCGCATCGGCACGTTCCTCATAAAACGCTTTCATCCCGTCACAAAGTTCCGCAAACATGGAACCGTTATCGTACAGCTCCATATAGAGCCAGCGCAGCTCGTCAAAATGCCGCTCAAACCGCTTTGTATATAATTCTTCGGATTTTTTTCCCATGAAATACTCCCCCGCCCTTTCCTGTTCATTTTCCATCCGGCAGCTATTCTTCTTTCCCGTCTGCCAGGACTTTCACGCCAGATACGCTTCCTTTTTCCTGTCCGCCAGGCCTTTTTCGCCAGATACGCTTCCTTTTTCCTGTCCGTCAGGCCTTTTCCGCCAGAAATGCTTCCACTTCTTCACGCGCCGGCATCACCCGTAGCGCGCCTTTTCTGGTCGTAATAATGGATGCCGCCGCATTGGCGAAACGCAGCATTTCCATCAGCTGTTCCTCCGTACAGGCTTTACAGTTTTCTGCAAAAAGAGTCCGGCTTTCCTCATTTTCCATTGCGCCGTCCGCCAGCAGATTTTCCAGCGCATAATTCAGAACACAGGCACAGAACGTATCGCCGGCACCCGTGGTCTCCACGGTCTTTTCCTGGACGAAGGCCGGGCACTCCACCCGTTTTCCTTCCGTATAAGCACGGCTGCCTTCTTTTCCCAGAGAAAGCAAGATTAACGGAATCGAAAAACGCTCCCGAATCCAGGCAATGCCCTTGTCGAAATCTTCTTCCCCGGTCAGCCATTGTATCTCATTATCGGAGATTTTCAGAATCTGGCAGTACGCCATTCCGTATAGAATCTGCTCTCTCGCGTCCGCAAGGCTCTCCCACAGAGATTCCCGCAGATTCGGGTCGAAAGAAAGCACCGCGCCCCCCTCCTTCGCCACATCAATTGCACGCCGCGTTGCAAGACGACAGCTCTCATGAGTCATGGACAGAGAGCCGTAATGGAAAATCCGGCTTTTCCGAATCAGCTCTTCCTCTAAATCCGACTCTTCCAGCGCCATATCGGCCCCCGGATTCCGGTAAAAAGAAAACTCTCTGTCCCCGTCTTCCATCGTATGGACGAAAGCCAGCGTCGTGCGCACCTCTTTGCTCTTTTTCAGCCCGCAGGTCTCGATTCCTACGCTCCGCAACGCCGATTCCAGCTGTCTTCCAAAAATATCCTCGCCGATTTTGCCGATGAAAGCCGTCTTCTTCGACAATTGTTTCAGCATCGCAAGCACGTTGCACGGCGCGCCTCCCGGATTCGCTTCCAGAAGAGGATTCCCCTGGGCGCTGACGCCGTTTTCCGTAAAATCAATCAATAGTTCCCCTAATGCCGTGACATCGTATGTTTTCATTTTTACTCCCATCTGTCTGCTTTGGCAGACACTCAAATCAATCGTTGAAAAATGCTTTTCAGCCCGTGGTCTCCCGCCGGTACAACACCGGAGTGATAATTTTATGAATCGGTTCTTTCAGCAGAACCGGTTTCCGCTTCTTCCGTTCTTCCATCTGCTCCACGAGCAGACTGACCGCCTCATATGCCAGTCTGTCTATCTGCTGCCCCACCGTACTGATAGGAATAACGGCCTCTCTTGATATAATCGAATTATCGAATCCCACAATCAGATAATCCTGCGGCAGTTTTCCGTATTTCCGAAACAAAAGGTTCAGCAAAATATTGGCAAGTGTATCGTTTGAGAGAAAAACGCCCTTTTTCCGCCCGGCATAAGAGGTCTCCAGCTCTTCCAGCACTTCTGTGAGCTGCCTCTTCGCTTCCTCATGGGTATGCCCAAATTCCCGCAGAATCAATTTGTTCTGAAGGCCGTGCTCCTCACAGAATCCCGTAAATCCCCGAACCCTTCCGCTGGCCGGAATTGCTTCGTCACAGGAACTGTTGATATGAAACAGCATATCGCAGTCACATTTTGCCAGAAGTCCTGCCGCCTGATAGCCTCCCATATAATTATCCGTATTGACGCTGCATATATGACGGTCTTCCCGCTCGATGGCCACGATGGGCACGGGCAGTCTGGCCAGTTCTTCGGACGGAATTGTGTGGCTCATGATAATCAGACCTTCTATTTTATAAGCGAGCAGCTCCTGAATATAACTCCGCTCCGTTTCTTCTTTTTCATTACCCGTAAAAACCAGAAATTTATAGCCAAATTCTTCATATGTGGATAATATCTGGTCCAGCATTTCCGAATAAAAATGATAATACAAATCCGGGATAATCACACCGATAAATTCCGTTTTGCCATTGGCAAGAACCCTGGCGACCTTATTTTCATGATAATTCAATGCGGTCAGCGCATCCGAAATAATCTGCTGGTTTTCCAGGGTCAGAGAATCAATATCATTAAAATATCGGGATATCGTCGTTTTGGAAAAATTTGTATATTTCGCAATGTCGTCAAAGGTGACATTTTTCTTCTGTGCCACGATAAACAGCCCCCTTCCGTAAATCCCCTTTGCAAAGTATAGCAAAAAATATAGCAAGCCGCAATACATAATCGGTTAAGTTACCGGTTAAGTAACCAGTTTTGTAACTTCTGCATAATTTCCTCTTTTCAAAATCAGCACTTGTCACAAACTTTATATTTCCGGTTGACTCTTCCCTCTTCACATGTTACGATAAACGCATAAAGTAACCGGTTACTTAACTGGTAACTTTACCAGTTATTCAGTTGACCGGAAAGCCAGTCACTTACACAAAAAAGAACTACATAAAAAAAAACGAACAGGAGGATTAGCGATGAAAAGAAAAGCGTTAGCCCGTATTTGTCTGGGACTTACTCTGACGCTGCTGCCAGCCGCGCTCACGGGCTGCACCTTCGGCTTTGCCAGCGACCCGGACGACCCAAATGAAGAAGTAAAAGAAGAACCGATTGATACTTCGGTGGACACCTTCCAGTACGACCCGGCTTTAAGCGGAACGAGCATCACCCTTTTAAATTCCAAAGCGGAAATCCAGGTAGCGCTGGAAAAAATGGGCGCCGAATACGAAAGCCGTTCCGGCGTTCATGTGGAGGTCATGCCCGTTACCGACGGCGACTCCCCTTATACGAAAGTTGTAAGCCTGTACAATTCCGGGAATCCGCCCACGATGTCCATCCTCGATACGACGGATGTCATCGCCCTTGCGGAAGAAAAAGCCGCCGACCTGACGGAAGAGCCCTGGACCGCGGAAGCCGCAGGTTATCTGACAGAAGTAAACGGCAGGATATACAGCTTCCCCCTTTGTATTGAAGGACGCGGCATCATCTACAACCGCACCGTGATAGAGGAAACGCTGGGGGAGCCTTTTGACCCGGCCTCCATCACCACTCTTGCAGATTTCACCGCTCTTCTGGACCGTCTGGTGGCTGCCGGCATGGAACGGCCGCTGTCCCTGGCCAAAGAAGACTGGTCTCTGGGCGCGCACCAGCTGCAGTATATTTATGAAACCTACAACGGCACTTCCGAAGGCGCACAGGAAGTCATCGGGCAAATCAGGAACGGGCAGCTCGATTTGACCGCCTATCCGCGCATGGGCGAATTTCTGGATGCTTTCGATGTTCTGAAAAAATACAATGTATCCGCCAAAGACCCGCTCGGCGCCGATTATGACGAAATGGCAATCGACCTGGCGGACGGCAAAACCGCTTTCTGGTTCAACGGAAACTGGGCCTGGCCGAATCTGGCGGAAGCGGGCGCAGAGAATGAAGACGCCTACGGCTTCCTTCCCTATTTCATGAACAACGACCCGGAAGATTTTGTCAATCAGAAAATACAGGCATCCCCTTCCAAACAGGTCATGCTGGACGGACAGATGGCTTCGGAGAAAGAACAGGCGGCGGCAAGAGAATTTCTGAACTGGATTGTGTACAGCGAAATCGGCCAGCAGATGCTCGTAAAAACCTGTAACATCATTCCGCCTTTCCAGAATAACCCTTACGAGCCGGGCGACCCGCTGAGCCGGGACATTTACACAAAAGTCCATGCCGGTGAAGCATTTAACGCTTCCGCCATCGTACCGAACGACCACTGGGCAGTTCTCGGCGCGGCCATGCAGAAATATCTGGCAGACCGGAGCGACAGACCGGAACTCATCGGCGTCATTCAGGCCTACTGGGATGAACAGGAATAAATCTTTCATGATTACTAAATTTTTATGACGAAAAAGGAGGTTCAAACATTATGAAATCCAAAAGCGGCGGAAAAGATTTCTGTACTTTTGCTTTACCCGGCCTGTTCTGCTTTCTGGCAGTTGTCATCGTCCCGTTCCTCTACGGCGTCTATCTGACGCTGACGGACTGGAACGGCGTATCGAACGAGAAGCATTTTGTCGGGTTAAAAAATTTTGCGGGCGTCATGAGAGATACCCAGTTCTGGTCGTCTCTTCTGCTGACCTTCCGCTACGTTATTTTTGTCGTCATCATTGTAAATGTTATCGCCTTTGCAATCGCCTGGCTTTTAACAAGAGGCATCAAAGGACAGAACTTTTTCCGGGCGGGCTTCTTTACGCCAAACCTGATTGGCGGTATCGTACTGGGATATATCTGGCAGTTCGTTTTCTCCAGAGTATTCGTCAGCATCGGCGATTCCACTGGATGGAGCGCTTTTGAGGCCTCCTGGCTTTCCGACCCCGGAAAGGCGTTTGCCGCACTCGTCATCGTCTCCGTATGGCAGTTGTCCGGCTATATGATTCTCATCTATGTGGCGGGCTTCATGGGTCTGAGCGAAGATGTCCTGGAAGCGGCAAGCATCGACGGCGCCTCCGGCTTCATCAAGCTGAAAAATATCATTATGCCGCTGATGATGTCTTCCGTGACCATCTGCCTGTTCCTGACGCTCTCCCGCGCCTTCATGGTATACGACGTGAACCTTTCCCTGACGGCGGGCGCGCCCTATGGCACAACGGAAATGGCGGCAATGCACGTTTATGAAAAAGCCTTCACCTCCAGACAGTTCGGCGTCGGCCAGGCGGAAGCGCTCGTTCTTTTCATCATCACCGCGTGCATCAGCGGTTTACAGGTATATCTGACAAAGAAAAAGGAGGTTGAAGCATAATGAAACAGACAACTGTCGGCGGAAATCGCAGAAAAATCATCAATGCGCTGATGATGGCCGGATTAATCGTTATTTTTATCGCTTATATGTTTCCTTTTGTCATGGTGGTTATCAACTCCCTGAAACAAAAACGCGATATCATCAAAAGTCCTTTTTCATGGCTTTTTACCATCAAAGGATTATCCTTTGACAACTTTGTAAAAGCATTCACCCAGATGGACTTCCTGAATGCCTTTAAAAACTCCTTAATCGTCACCGTTTCGGCAACGGCGCTCGTGACGCTGCTCGCCGCCATGTTAGCTTACTATATCGTGCGCCATAAAAACTGGATTTCCAATATGACCTTTGCCCTGATGGTGGCTTCCATGATTATTCCGTTTCAGGCAATCATGATTCCGTTAGTCAGCATTTACGGCGGCACGCTGAACATATTAAACCACAGACTGACGCTGATTTTCATGCACACCGGATTTTCCATGGCGATGTCAGTATTCATGTTCCACGGCTTTTTAAACGGAAATATTCCGATTGCGCTGGAAGAAGCGGCCTATATCGACGGCTGTACCCACTCCCAGACATTCTTTAAAATCGTATTTCCGCTGTTAAAACCGATTATTTCCACGATGGTCATTTTGAACGCGCTGGCATTCTGGAACGACTTTCTGCTGCCGTCCCTCGTCCTGACCGACAAAAAACTGCTGACGCTGCCCTTGTCCACTTACAGCTTCTACGGCACTTACTCCGCAGACTACGGCACGATTATGGCAGGACTGCTCCTGTGCGTCATTCCGATTCTCGTTCTGTATGTGGCATTGCAGAAACAGATTATCAACGGGGTTGTGGCGGGCGCCGTGAAATGACATCCCGAACCCGCTTCAATAAAACAATAAAAAAACGCAGGCTCAGCAGCCTGCGTTCCAAGAATTTACTGCGTAAATTCTTGTTTGACGCCCACTACGATTACAGCAATTTCCTATTATATGAAAAAGAATGCTCGGAATACGGGCATTCTTTCTGCAGCATCCTGTGTATTCCTGCAAATTGAAATAAGTGATATCATAAAATGAAATAATATTATATAATCAGAAAGAAATCAGAAACAAGCGATACAAAAGTAATCGATACAAGAAAGGCAGATTCCCCATGAGAACAGACACGCTGCATTTAAAGGCTCCCGGCAACTGGATAAACGACCCGAACGGATTTATCTTTTATCAGGGAAAATATCATCTTTTCTACCAGCATTTCCCCTATGCGCCCGTATGGGGAACAATGCACTGGGGCCATGCGGTAAGCGAAGACCTGGTGCACTGGGAACATTTGGATATCGCTCTGTTTCCGACCAAATATTATGACCGCAACGGCGTGTTCTCCGGAAGCGCACTGGAAAAAGACGGGGAACTGTATCTCTACTACTCTGCCGTCCGCTATCTGGAAAGCGACCCGGAAAATATTCATGCGTCCCTCCCGGAGCAGTTCGAAACCAGTCAGGCGATGCTCGTTTCCAGAGACGGCTTTCATTTCGATAACTGGAACGCCAAGAAACAGATTATCCCGGTTCTCCGGGATGAGCGCATCGGCGACCCGGTGAATACGAGAGACCCGAAGGTTTTTGCGGAAAATGGAAACTATTATATGATTCTTGGCAGCACCAGCGGCAAAAAAGCAGGACGCGTTCTTTTTTTCCGCAGTCAGGACGGGAAAAACTGGCAGTACGCTTCCCAGTACAGTCATCCGGGCTTTGGCCGGATTGTGGAATGCCCCGACCTGTTTCCGCTCGGAGATTCTTATGTTTTTATCGGCTCGCCGATGTTTATCGGGAAGCCCGGCGAAGGCTATGAACATCACGCCCTTTGCGCGGCGGCCGCCTTCGATAAAGATACCTGTTCTATGGAGCTTTCCGACGGATTGCAATATGTGGATTACGGCATGGACCTCTATGCACCGCAGACCGCCCTCGACAAAGACGGGCGGCGCGTTCTGATTGCCTGGATGCGGATGCCCAGGGCCGTCGATGTTCCCGGAGCCAAACCCTGGAACGGCATGATGTGCCTCCCCAGAGTTATCGAAAGAAAGCCCGGCCACATTTATTTCCGGGTACATCCCGAAGTGGAACATTACTTTTCCAAAGAGATTACAATGGAAGAATACCCCTCCGCCGCCGCTTCCGGGGCGCCGCTCCGGCTGCGGACAACGCTTCTGGAGGGGGATAATCTGAATATCGGCGGTTACCGGATATGGGTCGAACAGGGGTATCTGAAAACTGACCGGGGCCTTGTTTTTCAAAATATCAGCGGCCCCGCTCTGACGGCCTCTGTACCGGAAAAATTAAGCCGTTATGAACTGGATATCTTCGTGGAACCGAATCTGATAGAAATTTTTATAAACGGCGGCGAATACGTTATCAGCCATGTGGTCTACGGCCTCGGCCATACGCTTTCCGGGCCCGTCTCCCATCTTTATACGGGGCAAGATTTCCGATAAGCCGGACGCATGAAGAAAAGTCTCCACTTGGTGGAGACTTTTGCATGTAATTCTTCTGTTTCGCTATCGTATCTGTTTTTGTCTTATCTGCTTTTTCTCATCCGTTTCTATTTCTCCGTTTCTGTCCGGCATAATCGCAGAGAAAAAAAGCAAATGCCGCAATAAACAGCAAGGACACTGTCAGGACATCCCATACGTCGAACAGCGGTTCCGCAATCAGAACCGATAATGCTCCATTCATAATAAAAAGAAACGGAACCGCCAGCAGAAAAACAATTCCCGCCGCCATAAGTTTTCTCCCCACAAGTTTTCTGAAAATGCCGACCAACAGCCATAGATAGATGACGGAAATTACCGCTGCCGCTCCCCCGATTGTAAGAACCTCCCGCACATGAAGCAGTCTGCTCAGCGCCAATAAATAAGGAAATATAAAAATGCTCAAAGAAATACAGCTGCCCAGTACTCCTTTCTTCCCATACGCCAGCGCCGGAAACAGAATAATCCATGAAAACAGAATGGAACTGAGCGGAACCGGCGACCATGTCAGCCGCCCCGTTATCGCCAGGTCACAGATGACACACACCAATGCGCCCAGAAATAATATACCGGAAAAAACAATTGAAATGATTGCATTTCTGTTACTATTATTTTCATCCCTCTTTTTCAGTATCAGCAGATTTTCATCCGCTTTTTTCTCATATGTTCCGTCGTCCCCTCCCGTTTCCATTTTTTCCCCGCTCAGAAGCTCGTTGACCGTAATCCCCAAAATCTCACAAAGCTGCAGCATAATTGAGGAATCCGGCATACACTTCCCGGTTTCCCATTTGGAAACCGCCCTGTCCGTAATGTTCATTTTTTCCGCCAGCTGTGCCTGTGTCAGATTTCGTTCCTTCCGGCATCTGGCAATAAATTTTCCTGTTTCCGTCTGATTCATCGCTTGGTTCTCCTGTCTCGTTCCCTGTTATTATGGTTATTGCAGATTCACTGTCAGCTATTACGGATTTGCTGTATAATAATAACCATGCCTTTCTCTTTGTCCGCGATATTTGGGCCTGAAAGGCACAAATTCGCAGTTGAAAAATCTCTGATTTTTCAACCTAAGCCCGCCGCAGAAAATCTTTCAAGGAAATTCTATATCAGGACACCGGAAAAGTATACAAACTTCTGGTTGAGTTTGGGCAAATGCTTATTTCCCATCCGCAAAAGCCGCCGCCTCTTTCAGCCACGCGAGCAGCTCCGCATCGAGTTCTTTCGTATCGGACAGCAAGATGTGGTGCGTCCATCGATTGGGATATGGCTCTGACGAGACCTCTATTCTTGGCGACTCCAGTTTATGATTTAATCCAATCGTCACCACCATATAAACTGCAGGACAATCTTTCTTTTTCCGCACTCCTGCAAAAGAAACGCAGGCAAACATATGCTTTTTATAAAAAGAAATCTGGCTTTTCTGCACTTTTATCCGTACGTTTTCAATCTCTTTCTGCACAAGTTCCTCAAACGCCTCATATAGAGGCAACGCATCCATGTGCTGACGGAAGAAAAACAGAAGTTCTTCATTCATATTTCACCATACTCCTTTTCACACCACTTTGCGATTTCCGCAATCAGTGCAAGCGGCAGCGGCTTCTCATAAGGAAACTGAATCGCCCCTTTGCTCGTTTTATATTCCGATAGTCTGTCCGCAAATGCTTCCACGGCTTCCGGACCGGGATACAGGCCGATATGCTTTTTAAACGCCGCAAACTGTATCAGATTACGTTTTTTCCAATAAGTCGGCATACTCCATGATATTTTTTCCGCCGCATCTGGTAGCGCGGACTGAATGATATCGTTTACCTGCCGCAGATACGGTCTGGCAAATTCCGCCTGTCCTTCAATATACGCTTCAATCGTTTTGGGCGCTTCTCCGCAATAATGCTCCTGGTTGGTATGTGCAAAGGTGCGGCCGCACTTCGGACATTTCCACAGACTCCCCCGCAAAATCTTTTCCATCGGCTTTCCCTTTGCCAGTTCATCGACCAGCTTGTCCAGATACCGGATTTCCTGCATAAGCGGCTCTTCGATGTCTTCTACGCGTACACCACACACGACGCCTTTTATCAGTTTCCTGTCCGGGTTCAATTTAGGCGCATTTCGGAAAAAGTCTCCATATGTGATAGAGTTTTTCTCGACATCCTTTATTTCATTGGCTGTATAGCCGGTCAGCCAGCAGATAACCTGGTTGACTTCTTCCTGCGTCCTTCCCTTCTTTTCCGCCTTTGCTACCAGCAACGGATAAACTTTCGCAAAACTCATAGCGTATACTTTTTCGTAGTCCATATGAATAACCATGCCTTTCTCTCAGCCTGCAAACTTTGGGCCGCAGGCACAAATTTGCCTGTGAAAAATTTATTTTTCACAGTATTATTCCTCACTTTTTATCCCAAAAATCCTCTCCGTATTCTTTCTCGCATGCTCCATCAATACCTCTTCCGGCATCTTCATATGCTTTGCCAGCTCCCGCACGACATATGCGATATTCTGCGGTACATTGGTTCTGCCAAGACCGTCCACATTCTTCGGCGCAAGATACGGCGCATCCGTTTCCACCAGGATTCTGTCCGGAGGAATCAGGCGGACCGCTTCCCGCAGCTCCTTCCCACGTTTATCGTCACAAATCCAGCCGGTAATGCCGATGGAAAATCCCATCGCAAGATATTGCTCCAGCGTGGCTTTATCCCCGGTATAACAATGTACGACCGATTTCGCGCAGATATCCGGGTGTTTCTTAAATCGCCTGATAAAATCACCGGATGCGCTTCGCTCATGCAGAAACAGCGGTTTGTCCAGTTTTTCCGCAAGGACGATATGCTTTTCCAGACATCTAATCTGGTTTTCTTTTGTGGAAAACATCCTGTCATAGTCCAGACCGCACTCGCCGACCGCAACCATTTTCGGATTTTCGGACAGGAGCCGTTCAATCTGCTGAAAATCTTCCTGTTTTGCCCGGTCCGCATTGTGAGGATGGATTCCTGCTGTTCCAAAAACGTCATGATTTTTAACAAATGCGGCAATCTGCTGGTTTTCTTTCGAATCCGTTCCTGTCAGTATACAGCGCACTCCGTTCTCCTCCGCCTCCTGGATAATCTTCTCCGGGTCCGGAAACTGCTTACAAAATAAATTCAGACCGATGTCATAATATTTTATCTGCAACCCTATAACCACCCTTCCTGACCGCGCCACATACTGCGGCGGCAAATTACTTCTCGGCCGCTTTCAATAATTCCAGCCGCTGCCTGAACATCTTCTCATATTGTGGAAGCAATGCAAATACGTTTTCTTCCACTTCTTTTATCTGGTTCAGCCCTGTTCTCTGCACGGCCTGAACCGCCGCTTCCCTCTGCGTCATTCCCTTAGGAAATGTCGTCTGGCAGTTTGCGCCATCCAGCGTATCATAGGCGTGAAAAGCCTGATTAAAATCCATCAATGGATGCAGACATTTTGCCCTGTTCGTTGCGTTATCAACCAAAACGCCCCAGTTTCCCCAGTGTCTGTCCGTATTTCCAATCAGGTAATCTATGATATTCATCATATCATAATTATGCAAATCCAGCCGCCATATATATTGAAGCGCGTTTCTGTCATGATTTTGTGCAAAAATCTCCACCGCCTCCATAGATGCGATGGAGTACTCTTTGGAAGTAACATTGCGGCTTGCGGTAACCTTTTCCCCGTCAAATACGGCTTCCTCATAATATACCTGTGAAACGTCAAAACATCTGCATATCCGGCTTGCAGTCAGTTCCCTTTCCACCGCTTCTTTCTCTCCGTCCTTTAACAGCCTGAAACCGTCACCGACCCTCTGCCATGCTTTTGGAAAACGTCCGGCAGTCGATAAATCCCGCGCCAGATATTCATTCTGGACCGTATACTGCTTTCCCCGTAAAGAAATATCGATAAACGTATTGCTCAAATGATTCTCATAAAGGTTGATATCCGAAAAAGCAGTCCGTTCCCCCTTTTCCCTTACCCAGAAAACATCCGTCAGGGATGCACAACGATACGACAATGCAATTTTCGCTCTTTCTTTATCAGTTACCGCCTGTGTCATTCCGATGCTGTTCAAAATTTCTTTGGCATATTTTCTATCCAGTGTAAGCACCCTGGACGCGCACCAGTAATTAAAATTTGTCACATTATTAACAAGCGCGTCTATTTCTTCGCTTTCTTCCAGATACAGATTGTAGGGCACAAAAGATTTAAAATATATTTTGCAATGTCCCGTTTCATCTATACGCGCAACGCGCCTGTCCTTGTGCATAATTTCATATACTGTTTTCCGCATAGGAAGGTCTCCTTTTTTCATTGCCCGGCATCCCTTCAACATTTCCACGACTGATTATTTCCAGTATAGCATGCCCCAAATGCAAAGTCTACGCAATTCCGCTGTTACACGGGCATTACCGTTGGGCCTCCGTCACTGCGCCGCAAACTGCTCAAACGCTTTTTTCATATACAGATAATTCTGTTTCTGACTGCGGATGGGCGGACGTTTTTTTTCGAATCCGGGAAGCCATTTTTTCAGCAGTCCTTCCGTATCTTCCCTGACCGCATAACCAACTAAGGCCACAAACGACGGGCGGTTTTCGTCCGATAAAAGGCCGGAATCGATGTCTTCGATTGCTTCCGATATGTCGTTGGCTATGATTTCATACAGCTCTATATCTTCGTCCGTCACCTCTTCATCCTCGTATTCCGCAAGAATCTCTTTGGGCGTGACCGTCCGCGTCTGCTGCGCTTTTAATCCGGCCGATTTGTCGCTTCCGCCAATATGCAGATATTCCAGCATAAGCCCTTCGAGCATTTCCAGCTTATCGGCAATAACAGGCCTGTCCTTCGTGCTCAGCCCTCTGCCGATTTCATCGAACAGCAGTCCTTTTCTATTTCTTCTGACGGCGCGCAGATTCTTCTGAAACGTTCTTAGAAATTCCACAAACCGGATATCTTCCATGCCAAGTCCTGAAAACTTATCGAATAAGGTCAGGAAAAGAAAGGAGTCTTTTTTGTTAAAAATATCTTTGATGTCCGCCGTAATTATCTTTTCCAGCCGCTGCAAATGCTGCGTAAGAAGCGCAAATTCTTCTTCCTTCGCATTGTCGTTCAGATACTGGCAGAGCGCTTTCGGCTGTTTCTTCCAGTTCTCAAAATGATTCATGCACATTAAAGTTTCCACAATAATTCTTTCGATGCCGCCTTTTGTCTTATCCCTTTCCGAATAATTGCTGCATTCTAAGAAAAATCTGCTTTCCGAAATCTGCCGGATGCGTCCCGCGTACCTGTCAATATAAGTAAACGCCCTCTGGTCCGTATTCATGGCCACATGATTATTGTACCGCTTAATATAGCCGGAAATCCTGCCGCTGTCACAGCATTCATGAATCACCGTTTCAATCTGATATTCGTCAAATTTTTCTTTTAATTCTTCCGGCAGTTTCGCGTAGGTCTTATTTTTGATATCAAACAGCCCGTCCTCATAGACGGTCTTTCCATTTCTCCCAACGACCTTCTTTTTATAAGGAATAAGCGAATTTTCTATGGAGGAAGTAATTTTATAATTCCCTTCCCGGAATTTTCTAAGGGCGGCCGTTCTGCACCCGCCGTCCACAATACGCAGTTTGGAATCCGCCTCTTCTCCGAGAATAATCGGCGGAATATAGTCGTCCGTCAGCACAGTGACAATCAGTTCGTTTATCTGCTCGTTATTCCATGCAAAGTTCCGCTGGACATCCGCATTATTATCAATATCGCCTTTTTTATTCTTTTTCAGATACATATCCAGTGTATATGTCTGTTTACGAGGTCTCGCCATTTCTAAATCATACTCCTTCCTACTACCTGTTCCTTCGGGCCCGGCGCACCTGTCGGAAAGCAATTTTCAAACACACACTAAAATAATACGGAAATATTCCGATAGGCATGAATCGCCGCCTTGCAGTCCGCATACTGTTTTCCGCTGATATGCAGTCTGCTCCTGATTTCATCCGGCGAAAAACCGTCCATTTTCAGGCGCAGCACCTCTTTCTGCAGACCGGAAAGCCGGTCAAGATACAACCGTATTCTGCCGCTGTACTTTTCCGTGCCCTTTTCCAGAACTTCTTTCTCCATATCAAAAGGACCGACAAGCATATCGCCAAACGTCGTCTCCTCATCCTCCCCGACAGGCATATCGAGCGATACGTTCATCTTTTCCGCCCGCCGCTTTTCCCGGTTTCTTTTCGTTATTTCCGTCTTCATCCGGTTGGATAAACAGGAATAGAGAAAACTCTCAAAAGACCGCTTTTCATCATACTTTCTCAGGACGTCCACAAAGACCTCGTTCGCCAGCGAATAAAAATCGTCCCTGTCCTTGTCCGCAAGTCCCCCAAACCGGGCCAGTATTCCATCGACCATTCTGTGAAGCCTTCCCGCATTATCCGCGTAATACCTGTTTAAAATCTGTTCCATTTCTATACCCTTCCCCTCTGGTGTTTCCTTTTGTAACTAGTATAGAACGTACGTTTGTTTTTGTCAATACCAATTCCGAACGTGCGTTCTGATTTTTGTAAATGTCATTTTTAGCGGAGCGGGAGCGTGCCTCCAAAGAGAACATGCACGCCCCTCCGCTTTCCGGGTTATGACCCTTTCCCTTTTTGCAACTTTTCCCATCACTAAAAGAGAAATAATAATTACCACCCTGTCCCACCGGATGGCATCATCAAAAGGAGGCGTTTTATCACAATGACAGAAACATTTTTTTACCCGGAATTATGCCGGGACAGCATTTACCGGACCGGATTTAATCCGGCGGACCACTCTACCTTTGGCGGCAAACTGTATTTCAGCGACTTTGGCCGCCGGACCACGATGCGCGAAATGGCGGAGAAAATCATGGCAGACCGGAATTTCGACGAACAATGCCGTAAAAATCTGCTGGAAAAGCAGCGTAGAAATTACATAGAAGCAGACAAAAAAGGAGGCATGACTATCCAATGAACGGCACACAGTATACCCTAATCAAACTTCCCCTCCGGGAACTGACAGAGCACAACTATGACGTTCGTCCCGACAGGGAAACGGAAATCCGAAACGGCTACCTGATTGCACAGGGCAGTTCCCTTCTTTTCGACCAGATAGAAAGACTGCGTGGATATCCGTCTTTCCATATAGAAGAAATGATTCTTGTTTCCGCCGTGAAAAATCCCCGACAGGAAAAAGAGTTGCGGCACTTACTGAAAAACGGATTCCGCTATAACGGCATTCACTATTCCCGGTTCGGGAAATCCGCTTCGCAGGGCAAGGCGGGCATCACCGCTTTTGTATGCGACAGTATCTTCGAAGAACTGTACCGCATTACGCAGATGGACATCCCGGTAAAAGAATGCGTCATCTCCAAATATGAAGCGCAGCGATGCCTGGTATTCAGCTCCTGTACGCTCATCTACGATTATATGCCGAATATCGTCATCATCGGAGAATATGAAAAAACACTGCATCATCGGCTTATCAAATATGTGGCGGAACGAAAAAAGGAGTTTACCGACAAGGAAACGGGCGAACAAAAACAATATACCGCAAAGGAAATCGAAGAAGGGTACAAAGACCTGAAACTCTCCCCTTTCGACGGGTGCGGCTGCCATGAACAGGAATTTATGGAAAACGTCAGCGCACAGCTGAATCTCGACTATAACGCGGTCGGCACGCAGGTCCGTCTGCCTTTTATCAAAGGGTATTCCGTCTATGTTCCCTTCCGCCGGATATTAAAAGAATGGGGATATAGTGCGGTTACCGATGTTTACGGCAACAGCCATCCGGTCGATACCATCGACTGTATCTGGAATACCTCCATGTTCAAAGGGCATGAAATTTTTCTGGAAAAATACGGTAACAACGCCTGGAACGAATACATGCGCACGCTGAAAAAATATGCGTTCAAACTGGGTATCAGCAAATACAGCCACCATGTCCGGTATCTCAACAAATATACCCGCATGAATTTTCAGTATCTGCAGTGCCTCGATTTGTGGAATCCGAAATACATCGCCCACTATGAGCAAAAAGGCGCTGACGGCTACGACATTCTGGATGAGGGCAATGACGGAAAAATCATCGGACTTGCGAAATATACCACTTCCCTGTACGAAAAAATCATCCGGGGAGACAAATTTTATACCCTGAAATTTCTCGGCGCCACGGATGCCGACGGCAGAGAACCGGAAAGCAGATATCTGGAAGCCGTGCTCATCAACGATGCCTTGCTCAAAGACCCGGCTGTAAAACAGTTTTTATATCGGAAACTGCAGAAATCCATCGACGATGCCAAAGTCGGGAAAATCTACTGCTCCGGCTTCTACCATACCGGCGTCGGGGACATGCTCGGTTATCTGCAGTATGCGGCCGGCATGGAGCCCATAGGGTGTTTAAAAGAAGGGGAAGTATACAGCGCCAACTTCGAATGCGGCGATATTGCATCCTTCCGCTCTCCTTTAATCGACCCTTCCGAAGTCAACCGGATTAAAAATACGTCGAACGCCCTGTTACGGCAGTGGTTTGCGCATTTCAAAGACCAGGACATCGTCATGTATAACATGCACGACGTCTCCGCCCCGCAACAGGGCGGCGCGGATTTTGACGGCGACATCTTTTTCCTATGTGATGAGCCGCTTGTTGCCGCTTCCAAAATCGACAAGCATATCATCCTCGATATCGAAGACAAAGTAACCGCCAGAGCCAGACCCTATACCGCCGAAAACCTTGTCGAATACGAAGTCATGACAAGGGATTCCCGGATTGGCGAAATTACCAATGCCGCAACGAGCATCGAAAACAAATACACCACCGACCCGGATATCCGGAAGCGATACGACGATTACGCATCGCTGCTGCGCATTTTTCAGGGAAAAGAAATCGACTTTCTGAAAACCGGATTCCGCTGGCATATGAACAACGGACTGCGAAAACATTTGGACAGACTGCCCTATTTTCTCCTTTTTCATTATCCGGCCAAAAGAAAAGCCTATCAGTCTGTCCTGGAAAAGAACAAACGCGCACAAAGCGAAGCTGACAAAGCGCCCCTGAACGCTTACCGCTCGCCCTCGCCCATGAACGAACTGTGCGACTATATCTGTGCATGGGAGAAAAAACAGATTCTCTGGAACCACGATATCGGTAACCTGTCCGAGATACGGGAGCTGGTCGTTGACACCGCCCTTCCTTTGTCGGACAAAAACATCGGCAGAATATGCCGGAAATACATCAACCAGTACGCCGCCGGGCTGAAACAGCACATCGCCCTCCGCGGAGAAAAGTTCGATGCGTCGGACGAAAAATGCTATCGCGAAGAAATGACCGCTTATTATAGGAAGAAGCTGCTCGAAGAGCTTCAAAACGCTCCCGCCGCTCCGTCAGGAAGCCCGGACGCAATACGAGCGGGCAAAGCACAGGCAGACGATACGCGCGCGACCGAAACACAGGCAGACGATACGCGCACGAACGAAACACAGGCAGACGATACGCACACGAACGAAACACAGGCAAACGATACGCGAATGGACGAACGCCTCGCCGCGAACTACGTCATCAGCGTTTCCTATGCCTCCGTCTCCATCAGCAAATCCTTCGCCTGGTCCGCTTTCGGAGACTATATCATTGAAAACCTGAGAAAACACACGAATGCGGAAGAAACCTTTTCCATTCAGGAAGTTTCCTCCCGGACGGAAGGCGCTTATGAATATCTCGGAAAATATTATCAGTTCAATACACCCAAAGGAAGTGATACCTATCGGCACAAATGAAACAGCCTTTTTATATGAAATCATGGAGGACTATAAAGCCGCCGGCACACAGGAAGAAAAAGACGACATTTTCGGCGCATTCTGCGCCTCTGTCTGGTCTTCCGCCAACAAAAGAAGAATCTACAATAAATCCATCCGGTTCCGCGTGCCGGACAACCTTCTGCAGACCCCGGCGGGACAGGTATTCGCCGCCTGGTCCGAAGTCGGATACAAACGCCATAAATCCAGGACAAAAGAGGACGACTGGCCTTCCATTCTCCGGCAGAAAATCAATAACCTCTATACCAGATACTTTGATAAGGACGTGATTTTGGACCGGGAATATATGGACTTATTAAAAACCCCGAAACGACTGTATTATGAATGGATTTCCGGCGCCGCCACGGACGCCGGAACCGTCTCCGAATTAATCGAAGAGGCAATGAATCAGGCCGAAAAAGTGAAATCCCGGCTTCAAAAGGAAAAAATGTTCCTCCCCTGGAACGACTACAAAAAAATCGTCGAAGGCTTTCTACGGACAGGCTTCGAAAACTGCCGTCTCATCGGAGAATATGAAGATACATCAGGCTTTATGAGCAGTTTCGATTTTTTCACGGAAGACCACTTCTATACGGCCTATCTGTGCCGGACGCTGGAAAACCGTTTCCGCAACTACCAGAAAGCATGCTATCACGTCAGACGCGGACACGGAAACCGCTATTGCCGCTGCATACGGTGCGGCGCCCTGGTGGAGAAAACCAATAACCGGGTAAAATACTGCAAAGACTGCTACCGCCAAATCAACCGGGAAAACGCCGCCCTGCGCATGAAAAGATTCAGGAGCAGAAACGCCGCCCGGACTCCCTGAACGGAAATCGTCCCAAGAAGCGTTACTTTCCGGAAGCCGTCCCAGACGGTGTTACTTTTTAGGAAAAACAGGTTTTTCCCCATAAAGAAAGGCTTTCCGGCGCGTTTTCCGGTGTTATATATCAGAAGTGGAAAGAACCGCTGCACTCGGGGCAGACGCAGGAACAGGCAGGTGAACACATCATGAAACTTTGTGACAAATTCGATGATTTAAAAATTTACGGCGGCGAAAGCTATCATTTAAACGACAGACTGTCCATCCGCCAGCCGACTCTCGACGATATCAGGCAATACGGCGAAAACAGGTATTTCAATATGATACATACGCTGTGCGCCGTCGGCGCTGATTTAAAATGGCAGCTGCACGATATCGGAATCGACTACACCAGAATTTCCGATTTTGAACTCTTCTATTCCATTCTGGCCGTCAGATACACCAGAGACGATACCCGGATTCTGTTCGGCGATTCTCTGGATTTTTCCCGGATGGAACTCCTTTTTCATAAGGAGCTTCAGGAATACGTCATGGTACAGCGCTTTGAAGACGAGGAACCCTTACAGATAGATAAATACCTGTACGCTTCCATCGTCGGCATACTGCGCCAGATGCACCGTTTAAAACGCAATGACGAGCTTCCGGGCAATGAAATGACCCGCCAGATTCTAATTGAGGACGCACGGGACGAATACGAGGCGAACAAAGACAAGGCCGCCAGGTCATGCCTTATGCCGCTCATATCCACAATGGTGAACTCGGAAGGCTTCAAGCGGGACGATACGAGCGTTTTTCAGATGAAAATACGCGCCTTTATGGACAGCGTTGCCCGTATCAGCAAAATCAAAAATGCCGAACTGCTTTTGCAGAGCGGCTATTCCGGTTTTGGCGTAAATCTGTCCAAAATCGACAAAGATGTTTTAAATTATATGGGCGAGCTCGATTAAATGCGGGCCCCCGATTTTAATCAAAAGGAGGATATACAATATGAATGTAAACGAACTGATTCTCGACAAGGTGCGCAGCCTTATTTTTACCGACCTTTCCGACGGCTCCGTCATCGGGCGGCTCACCAAGCTGGAAGAGCCCAGCCTGCAGACCGCGGCGGAAGGCGAAGACATCACGGATGCACAGGGTGCGCTGATTACCAAGCTGTTCCGGGCAAAGACCGGCAAATTCACCGCAAACAACTCTCTGTTCAGCGTAGACCTGCTCGCACTGCAGTACGGCGCCGACAAGGAACTTGCCAGCGAATCCGACAAAATCATCGTTCCTATCGAGGAAATCCTGACCGTCGAAAACGGCAAGGTTACACTCTCCCACATGCCGGCCGGGGAAATCAAACACATCTACAAACTGGAAAACGGCCAGCTCGCCACAAAATATACGCTCGGCGCTGCTGCCAGCGCTTCGGAATTTGCCGTTTCCGACCAGGAAATCACCGTTCCCACGGACGTAACGGGCAAAATCTATGTGGAATATGAGTACGAATCCGCAAACGCGGTCCGCGTCAGAAACAGCGCGGATAAATTCCCGGAAACGGTCGGCGTCAAGATTTTCGCCATTTTCAGAGATATGTGCAATGAAAACATCAAATACGCCGGAACCATCGTTGCCAAAAGAGGCAAAATCGATTCGTCCGCAATCGAAACAGCCCTTACCGGAACCGGAAAACACAGTTTCAGCATCGACTTCATGAAAGACTACTGCGACGACTCCATGGAAGGCACAGACCTGTTCAGCGTTATCGTAGCCGAATAATTTCATCAAACCCATGAGCGGCGCTTCCCGCGCCGCTCTTATCAATTTGACGCCTGTGCGTTTTCCGCGCGAAATACAAGTTGAGAGAAAGGCAGCAATCTGCTCTGACATGGAGGATTAACATGAATAACAGTAAAAAAATAAATCACTGGTGCGTTCTGTGCGGAGCCGGATATCACAGCTGTGACAAATGCGATAGCCAGAGTACGTTCACACCCTGGCGGACGCTGACGGACACCCTCGAACACTTCAAAATTTTTATGATATTAAAAGATTACAATAACCGGAAAATCGACCGGGAAAGCGCCAGAGAGCTGTTGTCCGCCTTCGACTTATCCAGATGGAAAACCTATCAATCCGGCGCCAGAAGCGTTCTTGCGGATATCTGGCAAGACGACTGCCAAAGCGCTCCGGCTGATTTCTGTCATGACAACAGGGAGGAATGCCTATGAAATCCATATACCTTGACAATGCAGCGACAACCCCTCTTTCCGATTCCATGAAACGCTATCTGGTTTCCCTGTTGTCAGTGTACGGCAATCCCTCTTCCCTCCACTCCGTCGGAGAAAAGGCCGACGGACTTATCACACAGGCAAGAGAGGCTGTAGCCGGATTCCTGAATGCCGCCCCCGAAGACATCTTTTTCACCTGCAGCGGCTCCGCCAGCAATGCGCTGGCCGTCAGAGGCCTCGTCCCCGGTAATGCACCGGATGAGCGGTACGAGGTCTTTTATTCCCCGACGGCCCATAAATCCATGTTACGGGCCTGTGATTCTTGCCGCTCCCATACGCCGCTCAAAGTAAATTCCGCCGGAGAAATCAGCCTCTCTTATCTGGACGACATTCTTCGGAAACACAGCCGCCTGTGCCCGCTTGTCTGTATCGAAGCCGCCAGCTCGGAAACAGGCACCATTCAGGACGTGATGGGAATCGGCTCCGTCGTCCGAAAGCACAACGGCCTCCTGCTTGTCGATGCCACCGGATATCTCCCTTCCTACCGCATCGACTTAGGCCGCTGGCGCTCCTGTGTGGACATGCTGACCTTCAGCGGCCATAAACTCCACGCCCTGAAAGGAGTCGGCGTCCTGTGGAAACGCCCGGAAATCAGACTCGCTCCCCTGATTTACGGGACACAGGAACAGGGGCTTTTCGGCGGCACGGAAAATACGCTCGCCATCGCTTCCCTCGGCAAGGCAGTCAGGGATTATGACTATGCTTCCATTTCTCCTTATAACAGAGATTATGTATATGATTACATCGTCCGCCGCATACCGGACTGCGCCCTCATCGGCGCCCCGACAGCCTCCGGACACAGGCTCCCCCATCACCTGTACCTGTGCTTCCGGGGCGTCGAAGGCGAATCTCTGATGCACCTTCTCGACCTCTATGGGATTCAGATATCCACCGGCTCCGCCTGTAACCAGAAAAGCCCCTCCGCTTCCGACGCCCTGTACGCCATCGGCATGGAGCCCCAGAACATGCACAGCTGCGTGCGGCTGACCTTTTCCGGCCGGGAGACAAAAGAAGAACTGGATTATGTGTGCGCAAAGCTGGAACAATGCGCCGCCTCTCTGCGAACAAACTGAAACACTAAAACCACCCCGCAAAAGGTCTGCCCGGACAGACCTTTTATCACCCAAATAAGAACGGAGGTCCGCTATGGAATTTACAGAATTTATGAACGATGTTCTTTATATCATTTTAACAATGCTCCTTCCGGTCATTGCCGGATATACGGTCAGCCTGATAAAAGCCGGCATTCAGAAAAGCAATCTCATTACGAACGCAATCCACAATGAAGCGCTTGCCCAGACCATCGAAAACGCACTCTCCGACGTGATGGACGCTGTACTTTATGTCAACCAGATATATGTGGATTCCCTGAAAACAAGCGGCAGATTCGATGAAGCCGCCCAGAAAGAAGCCTTCCGGCTCGCCTATGCGGAAGCCCTGAATCTGATTTCCGATGAAACGAAAAAAGTCATCGAACAATTATACGGCTCCTTTGATAAATGGCTGAAACTCAAAATCGAGTCATCCGTCAGCATCGCCAGAAACCGGGAAAGGATGTGATGCTTTATGAAATTATCCATAAGCGCCCGCGGCCTTTCCCTGATTCAGCAATTTGAAGGAATCCGCCTGACTGCCTACCGGGACAGCGTCGGCCTGTGGACCATCGGTTACGGCCATACGTCCGGCGTAACCGAAGGACAGACCATCACAAAAGCACAGGCCGACGCCTTTCTGAAGGCGGACTGCGCAAACGCCGAAAATGCCGTCAACCGCTACTACGACAGATACCGCTGGAACCAGAACCAGTTCGATGCCCTGGTCAGCTTTACCTTTAACTGCGGAAGCCGCAATCTCCGGACGCTGCTTAACAACGGCCAGCGTACCATTGCGGAAATCAGCGCCAGGATTCCCGCCTACAACAAGGCAGGCGGTAAAATATTGAAAGGACTCGTGCGGAGACGCGCCGCCGAAAAAGAACTGTTCGATGCCCCCGCCGGAGACGGGAGGTGCGTATGAAAATCTTCAATGAAATCATCGCTTTGACCGAATGGCTTATCGACCGTCTCGGTATCGAGACAGGCGGCATGAAAAAACGCCGCGAAGAACATGAACTGCTGGTGCAGACTTCACAAAACCTTGCCGCATTACAGGAACGATATGCGGAAAACAGCATTCAGATTAACAATCTGATGATTGCACAGCGTGAAATCCTCGCCGACAAAATCAATGAAAAATACAAATATTATATTTCCATTAACGGCGTCCCCGAAGATGAAATCGAAGAATTTACAAACCTCCACCAGGCCTACAAAGGCGTGGGCGGAAACCACAGCGGCGACGCCAAATATGAATACTGCATGAACCACCTGTTCGTGATTCCTGTGGAAACGAAGCTGGTGACGGAGTTTTGAGGGGATGAGGTATGATTGCTAAAGTTTCTCAATTACCACCGACGTCCCATTGGCTGATACTCCAATCATATTATTGCCAAAAGCGGTATAATTGAACGCAACGCCGATAATCGCATTACCGTTTTGGGCAACGGAAGCATCTGTCATTTTTGAAACCGCCATTTCTTTTGCCTGCATCATTTTTATACTGAATTCTTCCGATGTTTTGCCAAAAAAATCCGTTATTGACGCGGAAAATTCAGATAAAAAACCCGTGCCCATAACTACTTCTCCTGAGACAATTCCGTTATAGGATGTAATCTTATATCCCTCAAAATTATACCCGGAAGTCAGCATATGATTGATGCGGCAATTGATGGCGTCCTCCGTATTCGCGCCGGAACTTGATTTCACCAATTCCTCATTCCATTTATTCTTCCACAATGCTTTTTCTTCCGCCGTTTTTTCTTTCCATTCAGGCTGCGGTATACCGGTATATTTTAGTGTATTATGACATTCGGGGCAGTTCGGCGGTTTATACGCCTGACTCTGTACATCGCTCCCGGTAAAGCCACAATGCGGGCAATAAAATATGTATCTCATTTGTTGAACCTCCTGTGTAAAATCTTTATTCTATTGTTCCAAAAAAGGTAATGTTTGTATAAGTTAAAATTGTCATTTTTTCATTATGTGCGCTTATATCATTTTCAGTAATATATTCTTTGGAAAGTTCCATTTCAAAAAGTTCATCTGACATAATTACCGTTGAAATTTTATTAGCCCATCATCATAAAGAAATTAAATATAAAAGTTATGATTGCTAAAACCGCAAACAAAACTAAAATATTTTTTATAGTATGAATGTCCTGGTACATTCTATCATCTTTTGAAACATATTTGTTACTTTCGTGTTTTTGATTGTTTAAATAGTATTTATATTTTTCTTCGCTATATTGAATCAACTCACCTTTACATTTAGGACATTTTGTTAAGGTGTCATCATTGCAAAGCTGTTTACATTTTAAACAAATTTTCATGGAATGATTTTCTCCTATAAACTAAAATTGTACTCTCCACAATTATAACTCCACATTACGCTTTATAACATAGTATAATGTTCAAAACAATTTTGAGTTTCACCATTTTTAAAATTGCTCATTTATGCAGACTTCAACCTTTTGATTTCTTTAACTAACAATATTACATAAGGAATAAACCATAAAGCAAAACATATCAAATTAATTTTCGAAATATGAACCAATGTTTCATATTCTCTGCCTGAAAAACTTAATCTAAAGTGCTTAGTCAACATTATCATGTTTGTTAGAAAAATTATAACAGAGATAACTAATATAAGAATATGTATCTGCATTTCATTATGATTATATTGCTCTAAAAAAATATATAACATTAGATATATATTTACAAACATGATAAAAAATAAATAATTATGTCTAACAAGAACGTATATTCCTGGTACAAACGATAATGCCAGCATAATACTGCCTTTTTTTCTATTATTCTTATTAAAGCATAATATACCTGAAATGATAATAACTACTAAGGCAATATAAAAAAAGGAATTCGTTTATATGATGTTTTCATATTTCCAAAAGCAATCTCTTCCACCATAACATTGTTAAGCACAAAAACATGTTGTATAGGGGTATGTCCCCTAAAAC
>CAJTRL010000019.1 GCA_910578715.1 uncultured Lachnospiraceae bacterium
ACTATATGGAGAATGGAAAGAAAATGTATGTAACGGCAGAGGAAGCGGCTGAAATCTTCTGCTAAAGGAGCAGACGGAAACACTGAAAGAGGATAAGGAAAAGCTGCTATCCGAAAATAAAAAATTGGGAAAACAGCAGAAAAAGCTGCAACAGAAAATCAACAGAATGGCACAGTCAAAGGACGTCATGGCGAGAAATATTTATTCCTATGATGAAAATGGAAAATGGCAGTTGCCGGGGCGTTCATGAGAGCAAAGAATTATCGGGATAAAAAAGCACGTCCGTTTATGGAAAAATTGAAAGAAGTGGTAAATCAGAAATGAAAATGGTATAATCAAATGGACAAATAGGGGTTGAAAGAGAGGACACCATGAAAAAGACTGCTTTGGTATTAAGCGTTATATTTATTATTTTAACGTTTATTAGTGCTGGATTTGTTTTATATAACAGAGGACAGGCAAACGCAGGGTACGCCATTATTCCATTAGTTTTTGCTCTTTCCAGTATCGCCTTTTATCGAAATAGAAAATAACAATTTCTCGTTCATCAGTGTGAGCAGAGTGAAAAATCGAGATTGACAGAAAAGGGCTGGAATTTATGAAAATGCCAAAAGATAATACTGATATAAGTATGTTTGCTCCTTGCGGTATGAATTGTAAAGTCTGCTATAAGCATTGTTACCACCCCAAATCCTGTGCCGGCTGTTTGAACAGCGATAAGGGAAAGCCTGAACATTGCCGCAAATGTAAAATCAAACACTGTATCAAAGAAAAAGCCCTAACCTATTGTTTTGAATGTTCTGAATATCCATGCAAGTTGATTAAAAATCTTGAAAAAAGCTATAATGTGCGGTATCAGGCAAGCCTGATAGAAAATAGTCGTTTTGTTCAAAAATATGGTTTGGATTGTTTCATGGAACAACAGAAAGAAAAGTATACTTGTCCTAAATGTAGTGGTATTATTTCCATTCAAGATAGAGAATGTAGTGAGTGTCAGGAAAAAATGAAGTTTTGGTGAAACCGTTTTTATTAAAATGAATAATAGTGAAAAACCCTATCTGAAGATGTACCATACGGAACATATACCGATACATTATGGGAGTGAAAGAAGCTGATATACCATACTGTGCAAATTATGACAGGCTTGCAGAGATTGTCCATGAATTAGGGCGGGAATATAAGCTGGATAACTGGATGAAGTCTGCGGAATTAATGAACTTCCTAACTTGTTTCCTGAAAATGCTGATTATGCAAGAGAAGCCTGTCGGTTCATTCAAGAAACCGAATAGCTCCTATTTGCAGGGGAAGTGGAAAAAGTATTGTTACGCTTCAGGGGATTTTGAACGCTTATTTTATAAGGGATTCGGGAGAATATCCTAATTTTCTTTATAAATTACCTTTCTCATACCACTTCCACAAAATTCATGCGGAATTTTTTTAAATCCTAAAGTTTCATAAAATGCCTCTTTTCCTTTTTCGGAAATGAGCTGAATGCTTGCCCGTCCTCCAACAGGAGTATGATTATCTACATATTTCAGCAGCATATCCAGAATGGATGTTCCTATTCTCTGCTTCTGGAAATCCGGGTGTACAATTACATCTACAATCATATAATATTGCCCGTCACCGATTAATCTGCCCATAGCAACAGCTTCACTACCTTCAACCGCTATTACTGTATACAGGCTGTTGGCAAGTGCAGTTTGTGCCTGTGTCTCTGAAAAATTTTCCCATCCGGCACATGACCGTAACCTGTGATAAATTTCATAAGATAAAACATTTTCTTTATATTCCATACAATGGATTCCTCTTAATGATAAAAGATAATTGGCATACAGTATCTTTGCGTTTTCATTTCAGGCCTCTCCATATATTCTAGCGTAATTTTGATTTTACAGCAACAAAACTTATTTTCTTATATATCCTGTAATGATTGCAAAGAGAATCAGAAATGAAGAAACCGTGCCTGAAAAAGATTTAGATGGTCAATACGCGCCTTTTCTGCCATTTAGAAATGGACAGATAAAGCAGAAACCAAATTATGCAGTGCGCTGTAAGAATGAGCATATCTTTTGCAATCACCGATGTAACCACTGGCTGTTCTCCGGCGGCCAGATTCATAATTCCTTCAAAGGATGCGCTGGACGGTACAAAATAGCAAAGCGTTGAAATCAAACCGTCTGTTCCCAGCAGATAGGATACAAGCGGCACTGCCATAAATATAATCATAATAATCTTAATATAGACAACACCTGACATAAGGCTTTCGGAAAATTTACCGATAAACAACCCAATCAGAGCCGCTATAAAAGCGGAGGGAATCATGAGCGCCAGCATTAGCAGCGCGTTCCCCGGCGGCAGCCGGAAATAGCAGCATGCCGTCAGAACGGCGGACAGGCATCCGCCTGTAAAGCCGACAAAAATTTTTTGTACCACATATCCGCTCTGCGTCATGGGCAGTATCTGATTGACCAAATCGACGCCGTTTTCTTTTTCCGATATCATGTTTACGGCGTTATAAGTGCATCCCATAAACATAGCGACAATCAGTGTTATAGCAATAAATATATTTTGAAGTCCGGACATGATATCGGGACGCTCTAAAACTGTTACATTTATGTGCTCTGCATCGTTTCTTCCTCTGTATAATGCCGGAAGCGTGTCGGCCGTCTGCCGGAATATGTCCAGTTCATCGCCGGACACCATGGTCTGAATGCCGTTTTCGTCAGCCAATACGCCAATCATGTAGGTAGAAGGTTCATTGACCGCATTAGTCATATCTTCCCACGTTTCATATATGGTTACAGAACCATATCTTTCCAGCCACGAAATTGTCTTATCGGACAGGTCGTTTTCCAATACGCCGAAATGATATTCTGTCACAGAGGACAGGTCGATTCCGCCGATAAAGTTCAAAGCCAGAGCGACGATAACGGGCAGAAGAAAAGACAGGATACAAAATTTGTCCTTCCATACACTTTTAAGCTGATAAAATAAACCTTTCATAATCAGTTCTCCTTTCCCATTTCTCCGCGGAATGCGGCTTGCACAATCAGAAACAGAATGACAATCCCGCAGACGGAGCAGATATAGTAAATTGGATTGGTGACAGGTGTTCCGAAACAGGCATTTTTGAGTCCCATATAGATATGATAAAAAGGGTGCCAGCCTATCCATGCCATTTTTATGGATGTATTTGCGGATAAAAATACGGGTGCCGAAGCAAAGATGACGATTACCACATAGGCAAGGGAAAACTGCCTGAAATCCTTTAGCAGCATCGTGCATCCAAATCCCGTAAGCGCCATAATCAATGACAGAATTGCGGTCTGCACCAATACTGCTGGTAAAATGGCGCCAGCATCGGAAAATCCTATATTTAATACCGTCATCAATACCGCAAAAATCAAATCGGACAGTAGGAAAACAGTCAGTTTAGCCATGATGAACAAGCCCTTTTTGAATGGAAGAACCGCATGGACACGGATAACACCCATTTGCTTTTCTTTAAACAGCACCGAGGCAATTCCCAGGAAACCGACGGCAATGAGTTCTACAAACAATAATTCGCAGCACATTTCTTTTCGTTGTTTTGATTCCGGCGTATTTGTACCTACGATTTGGGCAGTATATTCATTTCCCGGATGAAGAAGCGATATTGCATAGTCAGCCCTGTGGTTATCGCTCTTTTCGCTCCCGAAATAAATGACAATACCCGGCGTACCGGCGCTGGCGTCTATTCCTACGCCGTCTGCGTCAGAGGAAAGAGCAGCCTCCAATTCTTCCATCGAGGACACCGGATGAATCCGTTCGGATGCTTCCGGCTGCGTTTCCTGTGGGTCATACAGGTATACATTGTAGAGCTCGGCATTCATATAATGAATATAGCCAAAGTTAATAAACAATGTATATATAAGCAGTGAACCCAAAGCGACGAGGAAAAATTTTCCGGCCCACATCATCTGGCAGTCTTTTTTGAACAGAGAATAAAAATTTCCTAACATCAGGAAAGCCTCCTTCCTGTATATTGGATAAACATATCCTCTAAAGTTGGTTCTTCTGAATGAATACTGATAATTTCATCATATTGAAAAGGAATGCCTTTTTCCAACTCCGAAGTCTCTATTGTTTTTTCTCCGCGCCTGCCCTGATACAGATAATCAATCCGCACGCGACGGCTGCTGTTCTGCTCTTTTAAATTTTTCGGCGTATCTAAGGCAGCGATAGCTCCATTCGTAATAAAAGCGACCCTGTCGCATAACAAATCTGCATCCAGCATATTATGCGTGGTTAAAAACACGGTTGTGCCCTTCTTTCGTTCTTCTTCTATAATCTGGCGGAACAAGACAGCGCCGGAAGGGTCAAGCCCGCTGGTCGGTTCGTCCAGGAACAACAGTTTCGGGCTGCTGATAAGTGCCCTTGCCATACTGACACGCTGGCGCATGCCTTTGGAATATGACGAAACAGGCTTTTTCAGAAAATCGGCCTTAAATTCTAACTTTTCTAAAATTTCACCGATATCCCTTAGCTGCTCTGCGGGATAAAAAGAAGAAAAGTATTTCAGGTTATCAATGGCGCTCAGATTTGCGTATAGATAAGGAAATTCAAACAATACGCCTATCCTGTTAAAAAAATCCTGAGTATGTGCCATGGAAATATCCTGTCCGAACAACGATACATAACCGCCATGTCCCTTTAAAATTCCGGTAAGAATCTTCTGGGTCGTGGATTTCCCTGAACCGTTCGGCCCAAGAAAGCCGAAGATTTCCCCGTCTCCTACCGTAAAATCTAACCCATGCAGCGCCTGTTTGTCTTTTCCGTAAGAAAAAGTCAGGTTTTTGACTTCAATCATTCGTCATCCCCCCATTTCCCGTGCATGCGGTCTTTCTTTTCCAGCCGGCATCTGCTCCACCACTTCATAAATTTCATTTTGAAAGGAATCGAGATTACAAGCGCCATTACGATAATTATCCACCAATACCATTCAATGCCTAAAAACATATGCAATACCTCCTTGCTTTTTTACATGCCAGACTGTAAATTTCTTATGCAGCCTTGTGCATATAAAATAAACAAATGGGGTGAAATCAGAGTGTGCTCCTTGTGAAATCGGTGTGAAAAAAACGGCATGAAAAAACGGCTTTCCTATTACTTCAGAAGGAAAAGCCGCTTATAAAGAAAGTCTTATTTTATGACAGGAATGGAAAAGAAAAATCGGACGCCATCTGAGATATTTTCCACACCGTATTCTAAATTCTGCATGGATAAAATCTGGGCGGCAATGGCAAGGCCCAATCCCGAACCGCTGTATTTTGCGTTTTTATCGCGGTAAAACTTTTCCCAGATTTTAGACAGTTTTTCAGGCGGTATGGAAACGCCTTCGTTATAAACGGAAAAATGGAGCATATTGTCCTTCTCAACCAGTGATAAGCGTAAGATACCCTTTGGTGATACATTCTTTCTGGCATTGACAATGAAATTGTTTAACACCTGTTCCATACGCCGCCTGTCCGTATAAACAAAAACCTTATGCTCCGGGAGTTCGTACTGCAATTCAAAATCGGTTTCCGGCATATCCGTCAGCAGGCGCCCGGCTGTCGTTTCTACAAATTCTACGAAATCAAAACGCTCCGGTGTCAATGATACCGCTCCGTTTTCCAGTGCGGACAAATCTAACAAAGTCTCGATAAGCGTCCCCATCCTTTCCGTTTCGGAAATGATGATTTCGGAATACTTCTGCCTTTTTTCCTCGTCTGTTTCGTCCTGTATTCCCTCCGCATAAGCGCGGATAATTCCTATCGGCGTTTTCATTTCATGGGAAAGGCGGTCTGTCAATTCCTTTCTTTCGTTCAATAATTTTCTTTCCTGTTGAACATCTTTTTCAAGCCGGATATTTGCATTTTCCAGTTTTTCAAGCGTTTCCTGCAAATTTTCGGACATTTTGTTGAGATTGTCCGCAAGCTCTCCAAATTCGTCCTTTGAGTTTATTTCGCATGGCAGGGAAAAATCCAGTCTTGCCGTTCTGTGCGCCATTTCACCAATCTTATCGATTGGCTCCGAAATAAACCGGCCCAGCAGATAATCCACTACCATGATTAGTAATATAACCAAAATTATCCAGAGCAAAAAAGAAATATCCGCGTCCAAAGGTAATCGCGCCGTGACAATGTAAGAAATTATCAGTGCGGCACCCGCAATCTTTGAAACCATAATTATTTTTTTCCGTACCGTGCGGAGTAAAAAATGTTTTTTCATCTGGCCGCCTCAAATTTATATCCTGAACGGATAAGCGTTACAATAGAGTTTCCTTCACTGCCCAGTTTCTGCCGCAAAGTTTTGATATGGGTGTCTACCGTTCGCGTATTCCCCTCGAAGTCATATCCCCAGATACGGTTTAACAGCTGTTCCCGTGAAAAAATCTGTTCCGGGTTGGACATAAGGAAATACAGCAGTTCATATTCTTTGTGGGTTAATGTAATTTCCGCACCGTCTGCAAATACTTTCCGGGATGCCGGATTTATCATGATTTTTCCAGCGCTGAGCATCAGCCTTTGTTTATCGCTTCCTGTGTCTGCGGCCGTTATGGAAGTGCGGCGCAGCAGGGCATTTGTTTTTGCAAGCAATATTTTGGGGCTGAACGGTTTGGTCATGTAATCGTCAGCGCCCAATTCATAGCCTTTCAATTTATCTTCTTCATCGCTTTTGGCGGTCAGCATAATGATTGGCAGACTGCTCATTTCTCTTGCCGTTTTGCATACGGAGAAACCGTCAAGATGCGGCATCATAATATCCAGTATCATCAAATCCATGGGATTGTTTTTTAGCAACATCAGGGCATCCACACCGTCGTCGGCGGTAAAGCAGGCATGTCCTCCCCTGTGCAGATAATCACAGATAATATTCTGCATATTCTTTTCATCTTCTACAATTAAAATGTTAGCCATGAAATCATCCTTCTTCAGTATTGATTAACCGTATTTTTAACAGAATATCCTCTTCTTTTGACTTTGTCAAATATTCCTAAAACCAATGCAAAAATATTCAACATAGGTATTTGCTATTGTATGAGTCTGGCTTTATAATAAAATCAGAAAACAGGCGGATATATGTGAAAGAAGGGCATTGGATTTAGGAATGTTTTACATAAAAAGGCCTATTTGTTTCATATAGAGGGATAAATGCTTTTATGCCGGGAAAGGAGAGTCTTTATAAAAATGACAAGGACGAATATTATCGGAAAACAGTTTGATGAAGAAAGGGCATTGTATCATTTACAAAATGCGGATATAATAGACTGCATATTTGACGGCCCGGCCGACGGGGAATCCGCGCTGAAGGAATCCAGAGATGTGGGACTTGAGAACTGCAGATTTTCTTTGCGCTATCCTTTGTGGCATGTAAAGGGATTTACCGTGAAAAAATCCACGATGGATGACAAAACCCGCGCGGCGGTCTGGTATGCGGAAAACGGCAGTATCACGGACAGTATATTGGGAGGAATTAAGGCGGTGCGGGAATGCGCGCATATCCGTCTGGAACGCTGCCATATAGAATCCCAGGAGTTTGGCTGGAAGTCCCGGGATGTGACACTGATTGATACAGACATTGTATCGGAATATTTATTGATGGGCAGCCGGGATGTGAAACTGCTCGGCGTAAAAATGAAGGGAAAATATTCTTTTCAGTATATAGAAAATCTGGAGATAGACGATTGCGAGCTGGATACGAAGGACGCTTTCTGGCATAGCAAAAATGTCACCGTGAGGGGCAGCATTATAAAAGGCGAGTATCTGGGATGGTTTTCCGAAAATCTGACGCTGATAAACTGTACGATTATCGGGACACAGCCGCTATGCTATTGCAAAAATCTGAAACTGGTAAACTGCATCATGGAGGAAACGGATTTGTCCTTTGAGTATTCGGATGTAGAAGCGGATGTGAAAGGCCATATCCTTTCCGTCAAAAATCCGAAATCCGGACGAATTATTGCGGACAGTGTAGGGGAAATTATCCGCGGTGACGCTGTAATGGAATGCACAGGGGAGGTCATACTCCGGGAAGAGATAAAATATGTTTAGCGGCCGTCAGACGGAAGAAGAACTGATTCAGAACCTGACAGATGCCGGCTGTGCGGACGATACAGCAGTAAGCATTCTGGACTGTATCAGACAGGGACAGATGCAAAAGGGACTTTTGCTTCTGCAAGGGCAGCGGGAGGCGCTGCTGGAAGGGATTCATAAAGAGCAGAAATGTATCAGGTTTCTGGATGACCTTTTGAGCAGGATGCAGAACGCGCCGACAGGACATTTTTTTCCAGGCGGTTCAGGAACAGTTTAGCGGCTTTGGAAAAAACCTGATATTTTTTGGTAAAAAGATATACATCCGAATAGAGCGTTGGAGATAAAGGGCGGAATGTTAAAGGATGGCTGCCGGCGGTGTTAATCAGTTCATCGATGCACAGAGCATAGCCGATTCCGGCTTCCACCATAAGTCCCGCGTTGTAAATCAGGTTATAAGTGGAAACGATATCTGGCTCCGTCATTGCCTCTGCAAAAGACTCAGCCAGATGTCCGCTGTTGGATGCCTGACTGGGCATTATCAGCGGGAGCCCGGTAAGTTCCTCGAAAGAAATTGTTTCTTTACCGGCAAGGGGAGAGTCTTTCCGCATCAGAATGCCCCATGCTTCGCGCAGTGGGAGCTTTTTGTAATCATAACGGGGGCTGATTTCCGGAGATAAAAGAAATCCCATATCCAGAAGCCCTTTATCCAGCCGTTCGATGATGGCGTCTGCATTGCTGCTGAAAAAATGGAATCGGATGTCAGGATATTCTTCCTGTATGGAGTGGATGAGCTGCATGATGGAAAAAGTGGAGCGGTATTCACCGCAGCCGATGTGAACATCGCCTGAGATGCTCTGCTCATTTTCCCGAAAAGCGCTTTCTGTTTTGTCCATCAGGGATATAATTTCCTGGGCGCGTCCCCGCAGAAAAGCCCCGTCTTCTGTCAGGGTGACTTTTTTTCTGCCGCGGATAAAAAGCTGTCTGCCCAGATTTTCCTCTAAGTCCATCATCTGTTTGGACAGAGTGGGCTGGGAAATATGAAGATATTCTGCGGCTCTGGTAATGCTCTGTTCTTCGGCAACGGCAAGAAAATATTGCAGCAGGCGGGTTTCAATCATAGACGGAACTCCTTTATTCTTATCATCTATTTTAATATATTTTATATAGTTCCCGGCTATTTTGCAAGAACGGATTTGAAGGCCTTCGGGCGGATGGATTTGGAGACTTTTAGGAGGCGGGGTCAGGTGACCTGTGAAAAAACTCCAGGCAGAGGGGGATTGGAAATGAAAGAAGAAACACCTGTTTACCAGAGACTGAAGGAAGAAGGCGCTGATTTTGTGATGCTGGAACAGTACCGGCGCTGTCAGGAGGCGGGTAACATCCGGGGACAGTATGGACTGGTCTGTCGTTTCCGAAGGACAAAAAAAGAAGAGTTGGAAACGAAAAGAGAAAAACTTGCCTGTCTGGACTATCTGATAGCAAAAATGGAAAAAATATCTAAAAGAGAAAGAGAGGGGGAATAAATCATGTGTACGGCGGCAACCTACCGGACAAAAGATTTTTATTTCGGACGCACACTGGATTATGATTTTTCTTATGGCGATGAAGTGGTGATTACGCCCCGGAATTATCCGTTCCATTTCAGGGAAAAAGGGACGATGGACAGTCATTTTGCGTTAATCGGCATGTCCTATGTGGAGGACGATTATCCCTTATATTATGAAGCCGTAAACGAAAAAGGATTAGGGATGGCGGGATTAAATTTTGTAGGAAATGCCTTTTTTGGAGAAAGCCGGAAAGAGAAGGACAATATTGCACAGTTTGAACTGATACCCTGGATTTTAGGCCAGTGCTCCAGCGTAAAAGAAGCGCGTATTTTGTTTGAAAAAGTCAATATTGTGAAAACACCTTTTCATGATGGACTGCCTGTGGCACAGCTCCATTATATCATAGCGGATAAAGAGGAAAGCATCACGGTGGAGCCGATGAAAGACGGAATCAGAATATATGACAATCCGGTGGGGATTCTGACCAACAATCCGCCTTTCGACATGCAGATGATGATGTTGAACAATTATATGAATTTATCTGCGAAGCCGCCGGAAAACAGGTTTGCAAAGAATCTCGGCCTCGAAGCGTATGGCCGGGGAATGGGAGCCATCGGACTTCCGGGGGATTTATCGTCGCAGTCAAGATTTGTCAGAGCGGCTTTTGTAAAAATGAACTCCGTTTCGGGAGACGGTGAAAAGGAAAGTGTCAGTCAGTTTTTCCATATCCTGAATGCGGTGGACCAGCAGAGAGGATGCTGTGAGCTGGAAAATGGCGAATGCGAAATCACCATTTATACTTCGTGCTGTAATACCGATAAAGGCATTTATTATTATACTTCTTATGACAATCATCAGATTACGGCTGTCGATATGTATAAAGAAAATCTGGAGGGCAGGGAGCTGATAAGATATCCGCGCATCAAAGAGGAGCAGATTTATCTGCAGAATGAAAAGCAGTGATGATGTACAATATGACAGATTATAACGTACAATCTGCCGGCTTATGAATGGTATGATTGCGGCGGGAACGCGGAATGATTTCCGATGCGGAACGAATGGCCGGCATCGTCCGAATATGCACAAGGACAATGCCGGCCATGACAATTACATTCTCAGCACCGGTCTGACATATTTCCAGAATCGTTCCGGGTCATGATAGAAGTAGAAAATTCTGCCGGGCGTAGTGTCAAGGCAGTAACCGGAAGCGGCATAATCATATGCTTTCATAGCCGCCTCGATTTTTTCTTCTACGCTGCAATTTTCTTTTTCGTAATCAAAGGGGCCGTGTTCAAAGACAAGATACTCTCCTTCCGGCACATCCGCCATCAGCATTTGATGCGGAATTTCGCCGTCATAATCGCTCGGAAGCCGCACGCCGTAACATTCCGCAAGAGGGATTCCCCAACTGCAGATTCTGCCGGCCGGGTCATTGATAAATGCCATAATCTGGCCGCTTCCGCTGTTCGCATCGCTGCCGCCCAAATCGTCCAGTTTTCCTTTGATGCTGTCCAGCAGACCGCAGACGGTTTCGCAGTCCTGTCCGGGAATGAGACTTTGTTTCTGCCAGAAATCCCAGTAACCGCAGCTTTCCAGATTTTTGACATGCAGAAATTTGTGCGCCGGAATCGTTACAAAATAAGTTTTGATTTCCTGTGTGGAATTTTTCATTGTATTTTCTCCTATTTCTGATAAATAACAGTCGAAAGGCTTCAGGATGGTGCGTAAGGCCACAGGCCGCGGGTGCCTGCGGTACTCACTCGGAGTAATGCCGTAGGCTTCTTTAAAGGAACGGGTGAAAGCCTCGTGCGAAGAAAAGCCGTATTGCAAAGCGATATCCAGGATTCCTTTTTCCGTATCCCGAAGTTCCTTTAATGCAAAGGCCAGCCGCCGGTACCGCAGATAATCCCGGAACTGCATTCCCGAAATTTCCTTAAATTTTTTGGAAAAATGAAATTCGGAATAGCCTGACTTTTCGGAAAGATAACTTAACGACAGCAATTCATTCTCGTTTCTTTTGATATACAGGTCTATTTCTTCGACCATTTTCTGTATCTGCCTCTGCCACTCATACATTGACTGATTCCTCCGTTTCGACTGTTCTGTATTTATTATACAGAAATGGAGAGGTTTTTACTTGATTTTATTTGTGGAAAAAGAAATTAAAGAGCTATGTAGTAAATCCTTCATAAATATGCACCCAACCGTCGAATATTTCTAAATTTCCTTATATTTATGCTTTTCAACCCGTATTCTTTGTGTTATAATGCGGGTTGTATTGTTCCAGATGAGGAAAGGGCGAAAAACGGATGACAGGGATTCAACAATGGTTTGCCGAGTTTGGCGATTTGTTTTATAAATGCTTTATCAAGGAAGACCGGTATAAACTGCTGCTGAGCGGTATCGGCGTTACGATTAAAGTTTCATTGCTGGCGGTAATCATCGGTATTATCATCGGTATGCTGATTGCGTTGTGCAATCTTTCCAAAAATAAATTTCTAAAGGCAGTCGGCGGCGTTTACACCGATGTGATACGCGGCACGCCGTCCGTGACGCAGCTTCTGATTATTTATTTCGTTATTTTTGCAT
The DNA here is from genome assembly GCA_910578715.1 of uncultured Lachnospiraceae bacterium. Taxonomy (GTDB): domain Bacteria; phylum Bacillota; class Clostridia; order Lachnospirales; family Lachnospiraceae; genus UBA3282. The sequence continues at coordinate 12,197 of CAJTRL010000019.1, forward strand.
CGGTCAACTGGCCCAAATGGATTATTGCGGCAATCGCGTTCGGTATCAATTCCGGCGCCTATGTTTCCGAAATCATCCGGGGCGGCATTCTGTCAGTGGACCGCGGGCAGACCGAGGCGGGAAGGTCGCTCGGACTCAACGCTTTTCAGACGATGACGAGGATTGTGATTCCCCAGGCGGTGAAAAATATTTTCCCGGCGCTGTGCAACGAGTTCATCGTGCTGATTAAAGAAACCGCCATCGTCGGTTATGTGGGCCTGATGGATATTCAGAAAGCGGGCGATTTTATCAGAAGCGCAACCTTCGAGGCGTTTATGCCGTTAGTCGGAACCGCCGTCATCTATTATGTATTGATTAAGATTCTGACGCTGGCGCTGCGGCAGGTCGAGAATCATTTAAGAAAGTCCGATATCAGATAGAGCGGGAAAACATACTGCAAGAAAGGCGTGGCTCATTTTATGATAAAAGTAAAGAACTTACATAAAAAATTCGATGACCTGATGGTGCTTGACGGCATAGACGAGCATATTTCCCAGGGCGAAGTGGTGGTTATTATCGGGCCCTCCGGTTCCGGGAAAAGCACTTTTCTGCGCTGTCTGAATCTGCTGGAGGACGTAACGGAAGGCGAAATCTATGTGGATGACGAACTGATTAATACGCCGAAAGTCAACATTAACGTGGTCAGACAGAAGATGGGCATGGTTTTTCAGCAGTTTAATCTGTTTCCGCATCTGACGATTATGGATAATATCACGCTGGCGCCTGTTCTGCTCAAAAAGATGACGAAGGAAGAGGCGGTTAAAAAAGGACAGGAGCTTTTAGCGCGCGTCAATCTTGCGGAAAAGGCGGATGCCTATCCGGCTCAGCTTTCCGGCGGGCAGAAGCAGCGTGTGGCGATTGCCAGAGCGCTTGCCATGAATCCCGAAATTATGCTTTTTGACGAGCCCACATCGGCCCTGGACCCGGAAATGGTGGGAGAGGTGCTGGATGTTATGAAAGACCTGGCCAGGTCCGGTATGACGATGGTAATCGTTACTCACGAAATGGGATTTGCAAGAGAAGTGGCGTCCAGAGTGCTTTTCATCGACCAGGGCGTCGTGATGGAAAGCGGCACGCCGGAGGAGGTTTTCAATCATCCGAAAAACGAGCGGACGAAGTTGTTTTTGAGCAAGGTACTGTAAGGTGTTATTCCGTCTGCAAAAAGGAAATATATCATGTTTTTCAGAAGTATGTTTTCAAAGCAGACGGTTTATATACACAAATTTATAAATGGATGTTTCGGCGCGCATGAAACATGTGCCGGGCAGAAAGGGAGGAGAGAATTATGAAAAAAGTAACAAAGACAGCGGCGCTTGTGCTCGCAATGGCGATGGCAGTGTCTGCGCTTACGGCATGCGGAGGTGCGGATAAGGCGGCGGAAACAGCAAACACAGAAGCGGCGGGTGCTGCGGGAACAGAAAATGCGGACGCGGGGCAGAGTAGTGCGGTCACAACCAAAACGGAGGGCGTTCTGACTTTCGGTACAAATGCGGAGTTTCCGCCTTTTGAGTTTGTAGCCGGAAACGGCGTTATCGACCAGTACGACGGCATCGATATAGCAATCGCGAAGCAGATTGCGGAGGAGAACGGCATGACGGCGGCCATTGAGAATATGGAGTTTCCTTCTCTGCTAATCGCGCTGGAAAACGGTCAGATTGACGCGGCCATCGCGGGTATGACCGTGACGGAAGACCGTAAGGAGTCGGCGGATTTTACCATTCCTTACTATACGGCGACCCAGGTCATGATTGTGAAAGAAGATTCCGATATCGCGGCGGCAGCGGACATGGCGGATAAGAAAATCTGCGTAATAGAGGGCTATACGGGCGAAATCTGCGTCCAGGATATGGGTTATCCTTATGAGGCGTTTAAAAAAGGCACAGAGGCCGTTATGGAACTGGTAAACGGCAAATGTGACGTGGTTGTTATCGATTCCGCTACGGCGCAGAAATATATTAATGATAACGAAGGTCTGAAAATTGTAGAAGACGCTTCCGCTTTTGAATCCGAAGAATACGCAATCGCGGTAAAGAAAGGCAATACGGAGCTTCTCGATATGCTGAACAAGGCTATCGAAGCGAAACTTGCGGACGGAACGATTTCCGAGCTCGCAGCGAAATATACGGAAGAGGTTACGGCGGAATAAGCGGTACGGATTCCTGTTGCTGTTCGGGAAATGAACTGCCGTGAAGCGAGGGAACAAAGGAAACCGACGTCTGTGGTGTATCTGCGGCGTCGGTTTTTTGATGTTTCGCCTTCGCAGACAGATGAATTTCCGGGAAGCTATAATTTTAGTAAAAAAACGGAATACTAAATTCAAAACGGCTTAGGAGGAAAGCAAGTGGAAAGTATTCTGTGCATTGATATTCCGGTGCAGATGATTTCGTGCACCGATACAAACGGAAAAATTACGCCGATGCGGTTTCGTTTCCGGGACCGGAATGGTGAAATGATAACGATTCATATTGAAAAAGTGGTTTCGACCGACCAGGAACGCAGTTCTCTTGGCGCGAATTTTGTCTGTACCGCATCCCTGTACGGCACGCAGAGGACCTTCCATCTCCGATATAATTATTATGCCCATGAATGGCGCATGTCAGGCATCCGTGAATGATTCGGTTTCTCTGCGCTCCGCCTCTTCTCCGGTCAGCCGGGCGGTTTCTTCGATGACCGTTTCGAACCCTGTCAGTGCGGCAAAAGGGGAAAACTGCGCCGCACGGTCCAATAAGGACATTTGCGGGTGATTCGAAGATACATGATGCGGCAGATGAATGATATCGTCGTATAATTTGTTGTCTGCCTGTTCTGCCATTTTGCTGTTTATGAGCGTTTCTTTGTTTTCTGCCATCTTTTTACCTTCCGGTGTCGAATGTGATTTATTTCTTTCGGTTTCCGTCACGCTTTATGTCCTCCAATCTGTCGGTTCCGTTCGACGGTGGTCGCGCCTTTTTCCAGATTCATCCCTTTGAGAATTGCATTTTTCCCATATTTCTTTTTGACGGATAAAACGGCTTCCTGAAGAGCACGCTCTTTTTTCAGGGCGGCTTCCGTTTCCAGCTCTTGTTTTTCCAGCGCTTCGTAGTCCGTGAATAAATCCAATTGCGTATAAGAAACCTGTTCTTCGTTTCGGGCGGCGGATTCGTCCAGCAGACGGTTTGCCGATATGCCGATTCTGCGTATCAGCAGATTTTTATCCACGATAGTATCGTAGAGTTCCATGACCGCGTCCATAATGAGCCGGGTGGAGGAAGTCAGTCTTTTCAGGCCGGCCGTTCCGTGAGCGTGTTTGGGCACTCGGCGGCCGTAGTGGTCTGTCGTGATTTCGCCCTTGTACTTTCGGCTGATTTCCGGCCTTGTCAGGTTTTCAATGTCATATCCGATGGTAAGCGTCAGCTGGTCTGTTACCAGCCGTTTTTCCACCAGCTCCAATACGAGGAGGTCGGTCATTTCTTTGACGATAAGCCGGGCATTCTGAAAGTCATAGGGACAGTGAAGTACCTGACCCGAGCTTATGCAGTTCGTTTCCGGTTTGTATTGTTTAATCAGGTCAATCGTGACGGGCTCCCATCCCCAGGCATGGTCTATCAGCAGTTCCGCATTGATGCCGAACAGTTTATAAAGCAGTTCTTCATTATAATAACTCTGACTGTCGCCGACAGAACATCTTGCGATATCGCCCATCGTAAACATGCCGTGTTCTGCCAGCCTTCTGGCATAGCCCCGTCCGACCCGCCAGAAGTCGGTAATCGGTCTGTGGTTCCACAGGAGCCGGCGGTAACTCATTTCATCCAGCTCGGCGATGCGGATTCCGTTTTGGTCCGGCGGGGCATGTTTTGCCATAATATCCATGGCGACCTTACACAAGTATAGATTTGTTCCGATTCCGGCGGCCGCCGGAATGCCTGTCCGGGCAAAAACATCCTGTATGATTTTTCCGGCAAGCTCTCTCGCGGACAGGGAATAAGTGTCAAGGTATGCGGTAACGTCCATGAAAACCTCGTCGATGGAGTATACATGGATATCTTCCGGGGCAATGTATTTCAGATAGATTTTATATATCCGGGCGCTGTACTCCATATAGTGGGACATGCGGGGCGGGGCGACAATATAGGAGAGGGAAAACTCCGGGTGCCCCTCCAGTTCTCCGGCAAAACAGGATTCCCCCCGGAAGGCATGGCCCGGCGACAGGCGTTTCCGCTGAACGTTGACATCTTTAACTTTTTCGACTACTTCGAACAGCCTTGCCCGTCCCGGTATGCCGAGGGATTTTAAGGATGGGGAGACCGCTAAACAGATTGTCTTTTCCGTTCTCGCGGAATCCGCGACGACTAAGTTGGTGTCCATCGGGTCGAGCTGTCTTTCCACACACTCGACGGAAGCATAGAATGACTTTAAGTCGATTGCAATATAGGTATGGTGGTTTTCGGTCATTTGGGGAAAGGCTTCCTTTCTGTGTATTGTAAAGACAGACTTACTGAATTAGCATTGCCTGTTTTTCGTAATTTTATATTAGCACATTTAAAGGCGTATTGCTATTTGGAAACGTTATGTGGTACGATGAAAAAGAAAAAAGAGAATAATAATGAAATAGACTTTACATTCCTGTTATGCTATACTGGATTTACCTGATAACCTGTGATGAAAATTAATTTAGTGCCGTGGGAATGAAAGAGGTGATTAGGTTGAAAAATCAGAGATTTTTCATAGCCGAATTTATTCGGCAAGCGAATATTTGTGCCATTGCGCTGAGGGCGCTGCGCTTTCAGCGCGGACCCAAATATCGCGGGCAGAGAGAAGGGCATGGTGATTAGAGTGACAGATAGCGAAAAACTCGATTTAATGCTTTCAAAACTGGATAAACTGGATAAACTGGATAAGATTGAAAATGATATCATAGATATAAAATTGACACTTGAAAATGAAATACGGGTGAATATCCAACGGGTGGCGGAAGGTCATCTCGATTTGTCAAGAAATCTGCATAATGCAATGAAGCCTAATAATGAGATTGAAATGCTGGCAATTAAAGTCAGAATGTTGGAAACGGATATAAGAAAAATAAAAACAAAATTAGCATAATGGAAAAATGGGGCCGTCACTTAGTGCAAAGGCCCCATTTTTTATTCTGAATACTGTCGCAATTTTTCAATGGAAAAAGGGTTCCCCCTCACCGAATCTGTCTCAGGATATTAGGGTCTTTTATTTTCCCGTCTTCCGCAAACAAAAGAATCTTGGACATAATTTCCGCCGTTTTCGGGTCATCATCCACAAAGGGGAGGAAAATGCGTCCTCTGTGCTGTGAATGAACCGGAACGACGAACAGCATGGAATTGCCAATCTGGTGTACGACGCCGCTTCCGAGATGCACCGTATACTGGCCGAGTTTTCCGTCGATAATCGCATGATTTCCTTCCAGACGGACGTTTTTGGTTCCAAACAGAGAAAGATTGCATGCGGCGATTGCCCGGCGCATTTCGATGGTCGAGTGGCTTGTTTCCGGGTCAACGCCTCCGGCATGGGCAACGCTGACGGCCAAATCCACATCCCGCATGACTTCGCTGTATATGATGTCCGGGATATCTTTTATCGGAAGCGACTTTCCGCTTTTCCGGTCTGCGAATACCACATATTCCAGCGTCGGCGCTTCCACATCGCTTGGCGAGAACCAGTCCGCCATCGCGTAGATGCGGGCAACAATGTTTTCCTTATAATAAATTTTCTGTAAACCGTCGTCATAGTCCGCAACCCAGCGTCGGCTCCGTAAGGCGCCGACGGTTTTCTGGGGCTGAATCTGGTTGCCGGAAAAGAGCATGGATTCCTCTTTTTCCAGTTCCTCGTCCAGTTTTACATAGAGCTCGCGGAAAACCTGTTTAAAAGGCTGTCTGAGCTGTTTTTCAAACAGCAGTTTCTGATATTCGTGCCAATGGCCGTCTTTGTACAGGTCAAAAGGATGGGCGATGAAAATCTTTTCGTCCGCGTTTACAGGATGAAGGGAGCCGGAAGCGTCCAGAATGCCGTCTTTTGTCAAAAAGCCGAGCCTGGGGTTTTCTTCCTGTGTCGTCCGCACCACAAGCGTTTCCGTAATCGGGCGGGCTATCGGGCTGTTGTACAGTTCCAGAAATTCCCAGACCTCAAAAGCGGTCTTATCCTCCATCGCCTGTTCCATCATCTGTTTTGTCCGGCTGTACTGGTCTTTTAACTTTTTGACAAGCTCCTGGAATTTCAGCGCCGTTTCGTCCTTTTTATATTTGGACGGAACGGATTTTAAGGGTTTGCCGTCTTTTCTGCATGCAAGGGAACTCTTACCGTTCTCATCCACGCAAATCATCAGCTCGATTTCACCGACTTTCTGCCAGTCGAAATAAGCGGAAGAAAGTTCGGTCAGTCTGCCTTCCATGCGGAGTATGAGACGGGTGACGTCCGTAAATCCGGCGTTCACGCTTAAGTTGTTCAGGGCAATTTCGGAAGCCCTTCCTTCGCTGGCCCGCCGCTGTGCGCCGAACTGGCGGCTTTCTTTCTTGTATTTCTGGATAAACTGATAGCGGTCGAGAAGCTCCGTTTCCCGCGCTTCTTTTTCCGCGGGAAGGGGCAGCAGACCGATGCTCATCAGGAGGTCTTTGTTGCGTTTTGCGTTGATTTCCGCTTTCAGCTTTTCCTTATCCGTATTTCCGAGGGCGGCGTCCGCGTATTTTCTGGCTCTCGCGTGGGCCGCTCCGGTGGAGGAATATTTGGCGGCATCATACAGGAGTTTGAAATTCTTTTCCCCCAGTTTTTCGTATGCTTCGAAAAACCAGTGAATGTCAAAGGCGCCGTCTCTTAATTCTTCCGGCGAAAGCGGCGTGTATTTGGCAATCGTAGAGGTAAGCTGGTCGTCGAACCGCTCGCTCGTATGGGCCATGAAATAGTAACAGGTACTCGCAAAGCCGGGCATGTCAAAATATTCTTCCAGCATGGGAATCCATTGCTGCGCGTACATGGCAAGCTCTATCAGGCGTTTTTTGGCGATGTCGGTCCCTTTCAGGGCTTTTTTCAGGTCGCCCGCCGTTTCATCCGGTCCCGGCATGGAGACTTTCAGCAGATGGCTCAGCACCAGTTTTCTGTCCGTATTGGAAGAATAATAGCTGTACCCGCGCTGTAAAGGGTCTTTGCCGAGCGCCGTTAAAATCTGAATCATATAGTCGATGCCGTAAATGACCTGAATGTTTTTGATGTCCGCCGAAAAAGGCGTTGGCTGCTCGCCGCGTTTGAGCTCCACCGTCAGAACGACTGGAAGCACTTCCCGGTAAAGCTCGTGCGCAAAGGTCATTTCCGGCATTTCCGCTCCGATTGTGTCGAAACGGTATTTTCCGTCCACGGGCCGGATGACGCCCTGGCCGAAGAAGGCGTTCAGTCCGCGGACGCCGGCCTTCCGGGAAGGAATGGCGCCTTTTTGCTCCACAACGCTGATGGGCTCCAAAAGGCTGCCCATGCCGGAAAAGGCAAAGACCGCCTTATAGAACAGGTTTTTATCCCAGATTCCCCGTATATGGCACTGTACATAATCCGACAGACCCAGATAATTTCCACGGCCGCTATTGTAAGCATACCGGGGCTGTTTTTCCCGGGACGCTTGCTTCGCATAATGCTGCTGTAACCGGAAACGCAGCGTAAAAGCGCTTTCCCAGTCCTCCTTATTTTCCTTTTGGGCATAAGAAAGCCACTGGCACAGGCTGGAAAAAACGGGAAGCTCCAGCGCGCGTTTCGTATAAACCGATATTTCTCCGTTCCAGCGTTTTTCCTGTACCGTAAACAAATCGTTGGAGCTGTCCAGCACGGTGAGCAGCCTGGCGATTCCGCATAATCCGAAATGTACCAGGAGCGCGTGCGGGGCATACTGCCGGAACAGGGCGGAAAGGATGGTATTCACCTGACCGTGATAGGAGAGCGCGGCAACCGGATTGGAAAAGGGCGCTTTTTTCAGGAGGCCGCTTCCGAATACCTTTTGATAGAGCTTCTTATTTGGCTCATAATAATTACGCTGTCCGCAGCATTGGAGGAAAAGCTCCGTTTCGATTAAAAGCTGCGGCGTCTGTATTTCTTTTCTATAAAATTCTTCCCACAATTCCCGGAAAGGATACAGGTCGAGAGGTTCCACTTCATCGCGGCTCCATTGACACTGGCTCAGCTTGCTGCCGAGCAGAAGGTCCTCGTTCCATGCCGATGTATAAGAGCGTTCCCGGTTGGCGTGAACCAGCTCATCCAGTTTCCGCAAAACGCGTATACACGCTTCTTCTCCGCTGACAAAGAGCTTTGACGCTTCGTTTTCATCGGCATGAACCGGAGGCAGAATCCAGTCTTTGTCCACATCATATAATCCATATCCCGGTGTGTTCAGAATATCCTGTGCCGCGCTTCCCGCACCGAGAAGTTCCTCTAAAAGCACCTGTTCTTTTCCGGTGGGCTCGGAGAAAGCGCGGAGCTTCGGCAAAATTTCCGCAAAAGACCTTTCATCCTCTTTTTTCAGCTGTAATGCCAGGTCCAGCGCGCCCATATGACATTCTTCGGATTTGTCTTCGAGCAGCCTTCCGATACAGGCGGTCAGATTCCGGTTATCCTGTTTCCGTAACAGGGCAAGGGTTTTGGCACGCCCCTTTTTATATTTCAGATTTTCTTCTATTTTGCGGAAATCATCTGCGGAAAGTTCCATGTCTTCCACCAGCGCGTGCGCTGACAGGTTCGTGGCTTCCTCCGCATTGTGCAGAAGCTCAAAGAGCACTTTTTTACGCCGCTCCGACTGGGGACGATAGAGCAGTACTCTGGAAACATTGGCTCTGGAAGCGCCATAATAAGAATATCCTTCGCCCTGGCCAATCAGCGGAATCATTTCCGCAGTCTCATCTAAAAGAGCGTCTTTTTGCAGCATCCATGCAATCAGACACAGGCGAATGGCGATATCCGACTGACTCAGCGTTACCTGATGCCAGGGGAAAATACAGGGCGAAAGCGTCAGTCCCTTTTTGGGAATGCGCCCCATCAGTTCCTTTAAAATGCCGTAAAACTGCTCCGCCTCTTCGTCGCTTTGAAAATATTCACCGGAAGCCAGCGGTTTCGGCTTTCTTACCTGACTGCTCCGGACGCCGTAGGTACTTCCGTTTTCTTCTTTGGTAAGCTGGTGAAACCAGGAGCCCGTGCCTGGCATGAAACCGGGCATAAAACAGGCTGCGAGCTCAAGGTCATCGGAACAGGAGCGGATGACTTCTTTGGACGTGCGCATTTGCAGTTTCGTGTCCTGTATGGAAAGACAAAAATAGGAAGCCGTCATTTTCTGCGGTTTCGTTCCCTGACTGATTAATGCCAGAACCGTCTGCACGGCATCCACCACATTGTAAAATCCTTTTGCCCAGAGAGCACAGCTGATGGCAACAGCATCGTTTGTAGCAAGCTGCTCTTTTACAAAAGATTCATCCCGGAGACATTGCCCCATCAGACGCAGCAGTTTATCACTGATACGGTCCACGCTGTTTTCATTAAAAATACCAATCCATGTGCTGACCGCGCGCTTTACGGAGGAATAGCGAATCAGGTTGTTCTCTTCAATGACGGAGAACAAATGAAGGAATGCTTCCGGCCGTCCGGCGTCCATCGTTTCGCAGACCGCCTGCCTTGCGCCTTCCTGAAGCCTTGCCGCGAGAAGGAATCTGCCCAGGTCTTCGTACAATGCCTGACTTTTCGACATAACGATGCCGAGAATCAGTTCGCGGCTCATCATCGCCGTATTGTTTTCCCCGAAAAGAATATCTTTTACCGCATTGATTGTTTTGGCCTCGCCGCGGTCAATCTGGGCCGCCAGGATTCCCGCGTAAGTAAAATGCTCGTTGCGGGCATGGTCGTACAGTTCCGGCGTGACGTTTCCGGTCAGCACATCCGCCAGGTCTCCGCCGTATAAGGTAAGCCGCGCATAGGCCCGGAGCAGTTTGAGACTCTGCTCCACAAAAGGCGCATAGCTGCCGGAGCGGAGACTTCTTCTGTACCATCCGGCGGTCATCTGGTAACAGTTCATTTCATCCAGCGCATAATAAAACTCTTCCTGTTTCGCTCTGGCGACACAGACATCCACCAGATTCGGAAACCGCTCCCGGTACAAAGCGCTCAGCGTATTGTATTTTCCGCTGAACAAAAGCTCCCGCAGGTCGTTGCAGACATCCTGGGGAATGGAATAATAATAGAGGTCGGGAAGCATTTTTTTCTCCTGTTCGGAAAGGTGCTTTCCCTTTCCTTTTAATTCCCCAATCCATGTTTCCGTTAATTTTCTTCGCGTCTGATAAGTAAATTCCGCCATATGTAATCCTCCGTATTGATTCATTTTTCTTGAAAGATGAAATCTTTTATTTAATAGGAAATTGCTGTAATCGTAGTGGGCTTCAAACAAGAATTTACGCAGTAAATTCTTGGAGCGCAAGCTGCGGAGCTTGCGCTTTTTTACGGTCTTGTTACCATCCGGCGAGCATCGTCAGCCGGATAAAGGTAAAAACAATATCTTCCGTCCAGGGAATCTTTTCGGATAAATCTGTCAGCTCCGTTTCCCCGGCAAACACACGGTATATGCCGTCCTCAAAGCACTGAATCGTATTTTCGACCGCCTGATTTTCTGAAGCGTCTTCCCCGCCCCGCAGTCCGGAAGCAATTTTTCCGCGGGAAGCCTGTTCTGCGATTTCTTCTTTTGTCAGATAAGCCAGAATCTTTCCTTCGTCTTTCCTGGCATTGTACTGTTTAACGCCGCATATGGTCAGGGCGGTAAGCAGTTCGCGGACAGAATCAGGCCGTTTGTCGAGCTCATACGGAACGGACTGTAAATCCGCGGTTTTCTGTTTTCCGAGTTTTTTCATTCGCACATAAATGGTAAAAGACATGCTGGGGGCTCCTTTCGCGGTTATGGTGGTTGTATGTGTTTATTGTAGCACAGATGGCGGGCGGGCGGTAGGGAGAAACAGGCATGAAAATCAGGATTTTTAATCTTGGATGAAGATGCAAAATAGCCTTAGAGTCCTGTTTATTGTACATCTTATGTATATAATAGGAAAAAAAGATATTCATGGTTAATTATTTCGAGAAAAAGAAAATTTCGTGATATTGAAAGTTTCGAGAAAAAGAAGTATAATAAAATAATGTCAAGGAGGCAGTGTATATGGAATATTTAACCGTAAAAGAAATGGCGGAATGCTGGAATATCTCAGGACGGATGGTGACGATTTACTGTAAGGAAGGGCGCATTCCAGGTGCAATCAAAAAAGGCAATCTGTGGCTTCTTCCGAAAAATACCAAAAAGCCGGACGATAACCGGAAGAATAACGGTAAAAAATAAAACGACAGAGGATTTTGCGATGAGAAATAATAAATATACATGCCTTGATTTATTCTCCGGCGCCGGAGGTCTTTCCAGAGGATTTTATGATGCCGGATATGATGTAGTATTGGGAGTGGACTCTGACGAGGCGGCGTTAAAGACATTCAGGGAGAATCACGGCGGCGCTGAGACAATGAAGCTGGATTTGTTTGAACCCAGTAATATAGATATCATAGTAAAGTACCTGAAAGACAAAGACATAAAACTGGACGTTCTGGTCGGTGGCCCGCCCTGTCAGGGCTTTTCCGTAGCCGGTCCCCGTGATATGGGAGATAAAAGAAACACACTTTATACGGCAATGGTCAGGCTGGCAGAGAGAGTCGGACCACAGGTGGTCGTGCTGGAGAATGTGCCGGGCATGATGCAGACGAACGGAGGTATCGGCGCCAGAAGAGTCGTGGAAGATTTTGCCGGAATCGGATACAGAATGATTCCGAAACTGCTTTATGCACCGGATTATGGCATTCCTCAGATTAGAAAAAGAGTGTTTTTTGTAGGATTAAAAGATGGTGTGGAAGATTTTATTTTTCCGGCGCCGACGGTCGATAAGGAACATTACATAAGTTGTGAAGAAGCGATTGGCGATTTGCCGTCGCTGCAGACTTCCGACGGAGAAATTATCCACGGAGACGAAATGCAGGATTATGCCATGCCGGCGTGGAATGAATATCAGAAAAAAATGCGGTTACGTTCGGAAACGGTCCGGAATCATATCGGAAGCATTCCGATAGAAAAGACAAAACACATGATTTCACTGGTGCCGGAGGGAAAGAATTATAAGGCTCTTCCGGAGGAATATCAGGGAATTTACAAATATCATGAAGCATTGACAAGATATCATAGTAAAAGACCGTCTCTGACAATCAATACAGGTCACAGGTCGCATTTTCATTATAAGTGGAACAGGATTCCGACAGTGCGTGAAAGTGCAAGATTACAGAGTTTTCCCGATGATTTTATATTTTACGGGAATAAATCTGAGCAATACAGACAGGTGGGAAACGCGGTCCCGCCGATGTTAGGACAGGTCGTTGCCGAGGCATTATTACCTTACTTAAAAGATGGAGAGTCGTCATGACAAAATATAAATTTATTGATTTGTTTGCCGGATGCGGAGGGCTGGAAGACGGCTTTCTGCAGTCCGGTAAATATACCGACGTAGCGGCGGTTGAATGGCTGAAACCTCAGGTAAATACCCTGATACACAGACTGGAAAAAAAATGGAACATAAAAGATGCTGCAGAGCGCGTAATGTATTTCGATATGCAGAGGACAGAGGAATTGTTTAAAGGGTGGGATGACGAGACGTTTGGCAGAAGCCGGGGACTGGATTATTACGTCAGCGAAATGAACGGTATAGATGTTATTATCGGAGGACCGCCCTGTCAGGCTTATTCCGTAGCCGGACGCGTCCGGGACGAAAACGGGATGCGGGATGATTACAGAAACTATCTTTTTGAGCATTATCTGAATGTCGTAGACCGCTATCGTCCGGGTGTTTTTGTGTTTGAGAATGTTCCGGGAATACTGAGTGCGGCGCCCGACGGCACGCCTATTACGGAGCGAATCAGGAAAGGATTTCATGAGATAGAATATGATATTATTGAAGACCTGAAAATGGCGAAAATAAATGCCGGCGATTTTGGAGTGCCGCAGAACAGGGAGCGGATGATGATTGTCGGTATAGACAGCCGCATCCATTCGGACACGCAGAAAATGCTTCATAAGTTTTATGAGGAGATATTGCCGGGTTATAAAGAAAAAAGGAAGATTACGGTGAAAGAGGCGATAGGAGACTTGCCGGCCTGTATGCCTTATCTGGGTGAAGAGCATCATAAAAAACGAAAATCACATGCGGAGCCGGAGACGGATGTTACATGGCATAAACCGAGATATCATAATTTAAGAGATATGGACACTTTTCGGACGCTTGCGCTGGATATCGAGTCGGGAAGACGTGAATATGACAGTGAGAAAATCAGTGAGCTTTATGCGGAAAAAATAGGGTCAAAATCGCCGATTCACCGTTATCATGTGCTTGAGCCGGACATGCCGAGCACAACAATTATTGCGCATCTTTATAAGGACGGTAATCGTTTTATTCATTATGATTCAAAGCAGTGCAGAAGCATTACGGTAAGAGAGGCAGCGCGGCTGCAGTCTTTTGATGACGATTTCGAGTTTACAGGGTCACAGGGCAATGCCTATCAGATGATAGGCAATGCGGTTCCGCCGCAGCTTGCAAAGAGAGTGGCACTGGCGCTGTATGATTTGCTGGAGGAAATGGATAAAGAACGGGTGATAAGTAAATGACAGTAAAAACGGAACAGCTGCTGTCAGAGATGACGGAGGCGCTTTTTGATAAAAAGGCAGTGCTGCTTACCGGAAATACCGGGGTGGGAAAGACGTATCTGGCCAGAAAGATTGCGGAGAAGATGGGAGGAAGAGAATACAGCTGTTTTCCGTCAAGCCCGGAACAGTCAGTCAGAACGGAAATTATTTCCTGCCATAACGGCGTTACCTATGAGGACATTGTCAGCGGTATTACCGCGGACACCGAAGCCGGGAAGATGGTTTTTGAATATAAAGACAAAGTTATGGTGAAAACGCTTGCTGATGCCGCAAAGGCATACCATGAAGGAAGCGGTGCAAAATTTGTGCTGATTTTTGATGATATGCAGAGAAATGACATGTCATCGCTGTTTGGCGATGCTGTCGGCGCGATAGGCGCCGGAGCGGGAACGCACAGGTTATGCCTGAACTTCAAAACAGAGGTAGAAATTACGCCCAATTTCTATATTATCGGTACCTATAATGCAGCCGAAACCGGCGCGGTTCCGATGGCAGGGGAACTGTTTGGAAAGTTTTATGTGAGGGAAATTTTATCTGATATCCGGTATATTACGGAAGATAGCGAATCCGAAAGTACAGTATTTTATGAACAGACCAGGAGCATGATGCTGCGGTATCTGGACATGCAGTATCAGACAAGCGTTTATGAACAGAACCGGTATCTGCCGGGACATGGTTATTTTAGCGGCGACAATGTAATTCTGAAAATAAAATATCAGCTGATTCCACTGCTCAAACAGTATATTGCGGAAGGCATTCTTGACAGCGCGTCAGAAGCGTTTATAAGGATGATTGAGAGGGCCTGCAATGACAAAAAGAAAGGGACGGTGAAAACAACAGAGGAGAACTGTTTTGACGGGTACAAAAGCGGCGTAACGGCCGGAATTTTTCTGGCGGAAGGTTCTGCTTCGGTTCCGCTGGAAAATCTCATCGGAAGAATCATTGACCAGAGGCTGCTGACAAATGATGAGATAAAAAGGAATCTGCTGTTCAATACACGCGTATGTTACAAGGAGAAAGAATCGGATGGTGTGACTTATCAGGGGCAGTTGCTGGCAGCAGGACAGGCATATCAGAGAATTTGCAGAAGCAGCGGTGACAGGCGTAAGTGGTATAATGGAGGAACGATAAAAATTGACGGCAAGGAATATCATTTTACCGGAGGGATGCAGGCCACAGAATATACGGTAAAAAATCCTGGCAGACGGATGAATATCTGGGATATTACGGATGGGTATAAGACTGGGGAAACTACTTCTCCTAATGTTATTTTATACAGACTGGTATGGCAGTATTATAAAACGCTGACGGATAATCTGGATTTATACCTGGAATTTCATCCTACGGACGAGCAAAAGAAAAATCTGCTTGACTTTATCAGGGCAGAATGGGAGACATTTCTGGCTGATTTCAAACGTATAAGGCCGCGGGTAGCCGCTAATGCGGATAAGAAGGCAGAGAATAAGAATAATGAAGAGGCCAACAGAAGAGTCAGAGAACTCATCAGTAGTCTCAGAGTGCTTTGGAGCAATCCGGGAGATAAGTTAGAAATGCCGGACGGTTCCGAAATTATTTTAGAAGGAGTGGTAAATGATATGGATGAAAACGTTTATCAGGAATACCGGGATGCAATGGAACTGTTAGGAATTAAACAGATGATTCTTCAGGGGCCGCCCGGAACATCAAAAACATATTCCGCAAAGGAATTTTTGAAATTTATGGCGGGGAACTGTTCGGAGGAAGACCTTGCGGCGATGCAGATTATCGATTATACGAAGAAAGACAAATACTGCGATAAACTGATAAAGGAAAACATCGCCCCGGAAATTGCCTGGGATATTGTCCAGTTTCATCCGTCATATGGCTATGACGATTTTATCAGAGGCATCCAGGTTTCAACAAAACAGGATTCGGAAACAATTTCGTATGAGACGGTAAACAAAGTACTGGGAAATATTGCGGAACTGGCGAAAGAATATCCGGGAAGAAGATTTTTCCTGATTATCGATGAGATAAACAGGGCGAATCTTGCGACGGTTTTCGGCGAACTGATTTATGGGCTTGAATACCGGGAAGAGCCTGTGGCGACCCCCTATACGGTGGAGGAAAGCAATAAAATCAGTCTGCCGGACAATCTGTATATTATCGGGACAATGAACACTGCCGATAAATCCATAGGCGGCATAGATTATGCAATCCGAAGAAGATTTCTGTTTTTTGAGCAGCTCCCGGATAAAGAAGTAATCAGAGCATACAGGGCGGATTCAGGAGAAGCGCAGGCGGCGCTGAATGAGAAAGCCGTAAAACTATTTGAGAATGTGCAGAAACTATTTGAAGAGGGATTTCTTAGTCCTGAATACAGACGGGAAGATGTGCAGATAGGTCATACCTATTTTCTGGCGGACAGCGAGGAAAAACTGTTGAAAAGATTTGAATATCAGATTATCCCGATACTGAAAGAGTACTATAAGGATGGTATTATCACGTCCGGAGCTTCGGATGAAACGGAAGAATTTAACGGATTTTTAAATTGTATTGCAGGAAAAATCAATATGACGACACAGAAAGAAAAGATTGCGGAAATCTTTAACGAACTCATTTCATAGATTGGAGTGGTTTTATGAATGGATGGCAGGAACCAAAGGACGGAAAAAGAATTTATCTGATAACGGATAACACCCGGATGGATGATTTGTCGGAATGCTTTCAGGACGGTGACGTTGATAGACTTTTCATTTCCTATGGTGAGTCCAGGACAAATCTTGGAATCCATTTTTACCGGAATCACTTATACTCGTCGAATTATGTCGGAATATGCAGATTGAAAACATCCGGGGGCGACAGCCTTTATGATTCAGATGGAAATGAACTATTGCTGAAAGTTGTTCCGCGTTTTGATGTGACGGTTGTGGAGTTACTCAACTTTATCAGAGAAGATGACGAGTTCGACCGTTATATGGCTCCTCAGACAATCAGTAACAGGCATCAGGACAAAGAAATTGAAGAAATTGACAGAAATGAAATATTTTATTTCTTTGAAAATGAGAAACCCTTAAAGGTAGATGATAAAATTTCGGCCGAAAACAGTATTATTACGGTAACGGTATTTCTTACGCTTCTCAGGCTGTTGTGCAAAAGGCCGCTGATGGGCCGGATGCTGAAAGAAGAGGAGAATTTAACCGGTAAGGTAAAAGGGAAAATCGTTGTCGAAAAAAATATCAGAACCAATACAATGCGTGGCAGAAACGACAGATTCTATTGCCGGTATTTGCATTTTACGGATAATATTGTTGAAAATCAGATATTAAAGGCGGCTCTGAAAAAGGCAAAGAGATTTGTGGTTGATTATTTTAGAGATTATAGTATGGGCAATAACAATTATGCAAGGATGATATCATACTGTTCCAATGCGCTGAGACATATTTCAGATATACAGTGCAGCGGTTCATCCTGTGCCGGGCTCAGGTTTTCCGGGTGCTACGCTTATTACAGGCCGGTAATGGAAATGGCGGAGATGGTGCTCAATGATATATCGATTGAGTCAGGCGGTAAAGTAAACACAACCGGATATGTTGTGCCTTACGCTATTTCAATGGAAAAATTGTTTGAAGTTTATGTCCGTGCATACTTAAAGAAGCATGGTATCAGTTCATACAAAGAGAAAGCAGATAAATGTATCAGACTTAAAAAGTTTGATAGTAAAACGGACATATTTCAGGAAGAGGAAGGTCTGTTAAATCCCGGAAAGTATATTGCAGGTTCTATTAAACCGGATTTAGTTCTTATGAATGAGGAAACAGGAGAGACGGTTGTCTTTGATGTAAAATACAAAGATTACAGCAACGGCTCTTCCAGAAATGACAGACTTCAGCTCCTTGCATATAGCATGATGATGAACGCCGATAATATAGGGATTATTCTGCCGACCTATGCGGAAGCGGAGATATTTGATGCCCGCCGGATTCATTCTATGGAAGAGAGGACGGTCAGGTATCATCAGATACTTCTCGATATGAAGAAAGATAATTCATTGGTAGCGGATTATATCAAGGAGAATGCTTTCGAGAAAAAAAATTTATAGTGGGGGTATTGTTATTAGAATGGCTGATGTATTAACTCCGGAACAGCGTCGGAAGAATATGCAGCATATTCGTTCCGGCGATACCAAAATAGAAGTTCTGTTACGGAAAGCGTTGTGGAAAAAAGGCTACCGGTATCGAAAGAACTATAAAAAATTGCCCGGAAGCCCGGATATAGCGCTGACCAGATATAAAATTGCGATTTTTTGCGACGGAGAATTTTTTCACGGAAAAGACTGGGAAGTATTAAAACCGCGGCTGGCGAAAAGTAATAACAGTGAATTTTGGATTAGTAAAATTTCAAGAAACCGGATAAGAGATGATGAAGTTAATAAAAAGCTGCTGTTCATGGGATGGACGGTAGTCCGGTTCTGGGGAAATGATATTAAGAAAAATACCGATGAGTGCATTAAAGTGATAGAAGATGCTATCTTTGATATTAAGATGCAGGAGGATGAAACCATCCAATGAAAACAATAAAAGTAGCAGCGGCAATTATCTGCGATGACATGAAGGCGCCCGCCAGAATTTTTGCAACTGCCAAAGGCTATGGCGAGTTCAAGGGCCAATGGGAATTTCCGGGCGGCAAGGTGGAAGCGGGAGAATCTTCAAAGGAAGCTCTGATGCGGGAGATTCGGGAAGAACTGGACACGGAAATTACAGTCGGCCGTCTGCTTCATACCATTGAATATGATTATCCGGCCTTTCACCTTTCGATGGACTGCTTTCTGGCGGAGGTAAGAGAAGGCGGACTGGTGCTCAAAGAGGCGGAAGCCGCAAGATGGCTTACGAAAGATACATTGTACGATGTGCAGTGGCTTCCGGCGGACCTTTCCCTGATTGCGGTGATAGAGAAGGAAATGGAAAGAAACTAATCAGTAGGAGGTATAAGACTTGTCGGACAACTATAAACCGCCCTTTACAATGACAGAAGAAATAACGAATCTTGTGATTGAAATTGCAGAACTTACTGGAAAAATTTCTTTGTCGGACAGTCTGAACAAGAATCCCAAACTGCGCAGAGAAAACCGGATTCGCTCGATTCATTCGTCTTTGGCAATAGAACAGAATTCCCTGAGCGTGGAACAGGTCAGCGATATTATTTTGGGGAAAAGAATTCTTGGCCCCCCGCAAGATATCAAAGAAGTAAAAAATGCTTATGAAGCATATGAATTGTTAGTGAAATTGAATCCATATTCTATAAAAGATTTGCTGAAGGCGCATAAAGTAATGATGACTGGACTTGTCAAAGAAGATGGGACCTTCCGCAGCAAAGGAGTTGGGGTGTATGCTGGAACCGAACTAATTCATGCCGGTTCTCCGCCGCAATATGTACCGGGATTAATGCAGGAACTATTTGCGTGGTTAAAGAAATCACAACTGCACCCGCTGGTTAAATCCTGTGTCTTTCATTATGAATTTGAGTTCATTCATCCCTTTTCTGACGGAAACGGAAGAACAGGCAGACTATGGCATACGTTGATTCTGGCGAAATGGAAAGAGTTCTTCTTGTGGCTTCCGATGGAAACCGTTATTCAGGAGAGACAGAAAGAGTATTATCAGGCTCTGAATGCTGCCAATACAGACGGAGAATCAACGGTTTTTGTAAGATTTATGCTTGAAATTATCAGGGATTCACTGGAGGAGCTGGTCTGGGGACATACAGAAAATGAAAATGCACAGGTAAAGGGAAGGATAGAGGATAAAGTGCTTGCATTATTACGACAGAAGGCGGCACATTCTGCCAAAAGTCTTTCTTTGGAACTTGACGTTTCAGAACGGCAGATTCAGAGAATCCTTCGAAAATTGAAGGAAGAAGGCACGATTGAACATAATGGCGCTAAGCGCAACGGAAAATGGATAGTCTATTAAAGATGTATTAGATGTCGTATTAAAATGTCGTAATAAATGTCGTAATAAACAACGGCGTCAAAGCAAAGGTTATCCTGTTTTGTCCGCTTTGTCCCCACTTTTTTATCCCTCATTTCCATCCCTTACTTCCCTCAACAATTTAACGCCCAGCACGGTTGCGGGAATCCGGCAGCCCGGCGCAAGGTTAGAGAGCACTATGACGGCCGTTCCGGTTTCCGGGTCAAAGCCGAGATAACAGTTATAATCTCCCGTCCCGCCGTTATGCCATATAATACCGTGTTCCTTATCGATAATCCAGGCCATACCTATCTTGTCCATATAAATGCCCATCATTTCATAATCTGCGGTAGAAGCATTGATTGTTTCAAGGCTCGCATGGCATGCGGCAAAATACGGACCTCCTTCAAGCTGCATTTGTGCGTAGGAAAGCATATCGGAGATATTTGATGTAATTGCACCGGCCGACAAATAGGCGTCATCTGCGTTCCAGTCCCAATAATTTCCGAGGTCGCCGCTTTTGTCGGAAATTTTTGTATCGGAGAGTCCTAATTCGTTTTGCGCAAAATCATTTACCAAAGTAGTATAGTCAGTTTCATACACCGCTTCAAGCACCAGACCTAACACTGCATATCCATAGTTGGAATAGGTAAAGCGGTAATTATCTTCATTCATATTCAGACGGCCTGCTTTGTGAAGCACCATTTCTTTTGTGATACCGTAAAAATCATTTCTTCCTTTGAAAAAATTAGAAATCATCGGGCTGTCAAAATAATACCCTTTATACCCGGAAGTATGTGTCAGTAATTCTTTGATTGTCGGATATTCGCGGCCATCGGGAAGCGGCAGATAGCAGTCTATCGTATCATCAAGATTAATTCTGCCCTCCGTAATTGCTTTGTTTATCAGGGCGGCGGTAAAGGTTTTGGTAAGAGAGCCGATTTCATAGGTGTGGAGTTTGGCTGGAAGTTCTTTGCCGTTTTCTCCATAGACTTTGTAGGAACTCTGGCCGTTTTGAATGATACCGACGGTGATAATTGCATTTGCATTGTCTTTTGTTGTGTAGGCAAGGGCTTCCTCAAAAGTCAGTTCCGGTATTTTGCTCATTTGGTATTTGCCATATGCCGCAATACCGCCAATCACCAAAGCGGTACAAAGAATAACGGCAGCGATAATAACAGCTATTTTTTTGATGCTTCTTTTTGTTTTACTCATGATAAAATCTCCATACGGTGCCGGGAAATATTTCTGCTTTTTTACAGATTTCCGTCTATTTCGTCAATTCAAAACTAAGGTCGAGCAGACGATATACTTCATCATCCGACACGGTTCCATTCAGGATAATCGTAAGCCAGTGCTTTTTATTCATATGCCAGGCCGGAGCAAAGCCTTCCTGTGTGGAGAGAGCAAAGACCAAATCCGGTTCACATTTTACATTTAGAATATCGATGAGCTCGCTGCCTTTCAGCCCCACCTTGCTGCGGGGGACGTCTGTAATCAGCGCATACCATTTTCGATTCCGCTCGTGGCGCAGAATTTCACTTGTCGGATATTTGGCCCAGGGATGCTCTGCTTTTGTGTGGTAATTTTTATCAACGTATTTTAAGATATCTGTCCTCGTGACCATTTCTGTCTCCTTATGTTACTCATTTACTGTGTCATTTTATCCCGTAAAATCAATATCATATCTCTTGCCGTGCGATAATAAAACGCCGCCCTCCGTGGTCGCCAGCGCAATAATCGAATCCTTCCCGAATCGCTCCGCCATGATGCCCGCAGTTTCCCGATTCAATTTTTCCATAAAAGCCCTCCCCATACAGCGAAAAATATTCATTCATCTATCTTAAAAACTATGATATAATAGGTGCAAAAGAAAAGCAAGCGACGCGGAGCGTCATTTGCTTTTCATGCACCATTAACGAGAAAGCGTTTGACGAAGTCAAACAGGGAGCGCGTTAGCGCGGGCTTTCGAGTCTAAAGATTCGCAAAAGAAAAGCAAGCGACGCGAAGCGTCATTTGCTTTTCAATGGAATTTTGAAAACTGGGGAATCCGCTATTGGTCTAAAACAGAAGAATTTATGCAGTATGTACGGGAACATGAATAGTTGCCCAAAGTTATGCAAGTATGACTTTGGCCCGTTGTTCGCGGAAATATAGAGAAAACAGCAGATTGTGAGGTGAGAGCTATGCTGTGCCGTATGCGAATCGATTTAAGCGTAAAACTCTGTACAAAGTCTGATGACGGGACAAAATTTGTGCAGAGGTAAGAAATTGTCCCCCATTGGATTTTGTACATATTTATTCTGTAAAAAAAGAGTAGATAGGAGAAAAATTCAATGGAAAATTTTAAAAATTATGTGGTTTTATGGATGAGTCAGAGCGTGTCACAGCTTGGAAGCTCTATGACGTCGTTTGCGCTTGTGCTGTGGGCATATGAACAGAGCCGTTCGGCGTTATCGGTTTCCTTGTTATCTTTTTGCAATTATGTACCGTATATTCTCGTCAGTATTTTTGCCGGAACGTTTGTGGACCGGCACGGGAAAAAGACGATTATGCTCGTTGCGGACTGCATTGCGGCGGCCGGAACGGTGGCGGTCTTCGTATTGTTTTCGAGCGGATGGCTGGAAATCTGGAATATTTATATTATCAATGCGGTTATCGGCATCACGACGGCATTTCAACAGCCGGCTTCGGCGGTGGCGGTCGGAAAACTTGTGCCGAAGGATAAAGTATCGAACGTCAGCGGAATGAATTCCTTTTCCCAAAACCTGATTGTCGTATTCAGTCCGATGCTGGCGGCGGCGCTTTTTGCGGCGGGAGGACTTTCTCTGATTCTGCTGGTCGATTTGGCGTCTTTTATGCTGGCATTTTGTGTGCTGTTGTTTGCGATTCAGATACCGGACCAGGTTGTAAAAAAGAACTTTCGCTCGCCGTTTGCGGGAACTGCGGAGGGATTTGCATTTCTGAGAAAAGAGAAGGGCATTTTCTATATCATGCTCACGATGGCTTTGATTAATTTCTTTTCGCGGCTGACTTACGAAAATATTTTATCGCCGATGATACTCGCGAGGAGCGGAGGCAGCAGTATGACGCTCGGCGTTGTCAATGCCTGTATGGGGATTGGAGGAATTGCCGGCGGCATTATCGTATCGCTGAAAAAGGAAAGCCATCGCAAGGCGGAGATGATTTATCTTTCTGCGGCGCTGTCCTTTTTGTTCGGGGATTTGCTTATGGCGGTTGGACGAAACGGATTCTGGTGGTCGGCGGCGGCGATAGCGGCCAGCGTACCAATTCCTTTTATCATGGCGAACCAGAATGCAATTTTGTACAAAAGGGTGCCGGAGGAGATACAGGGAAGGGTATTCGCGGTGCGGAACGCGGTTCAGTTTGGCACGATTCCGGTCGGCATTCTGTTAGGCGGTTATCTGGCGGATTATGTGTTTGAGCCGTTTATGAACAAGGGCACGGAGCCTGCGATGCTGCTTGGCCGGATTGTGGGAAACGGCGGCGGCAGCGGTATGGCGGCGATGTTTTTGTGCACGGGAATCTGTGGATTTGCGGTCAGCATTCTGTCCTGTTTCAACAGGGAAATCAGGAAGTTTGATAATTAGCGTAACGGCCTGTTCATCTTCAGGCAGGTATATGATGAAGATGGACAGGGCGCCGCAATGACATGAGAGAGGGATGAGAGAGGATTTATCATGAATTATGAAAAACTGAAACCGGTAATCCGTCAATTTTTGACTGAAAAGAAGAGTAAATCGGAGCTTTACGACGATAATTACAAAGAAAGGCAAAAGAGGAAAGCATTTTATCAGTCATATACACGTGAAAAACTTTTGCATATGAAGGAAGAAGATTTTTACGAGTATATCAGCCAGCTATGGTCCATGCTGATATGGGGCAATAAACAATATATTGTGGATAAGCTGATTCAGGATAATGGTTTTGGGCACCTGAAGGAACATCTTGCGGCGCTGCTTTATGGAGAAGAGCGGATAGAAAAGAGATGGGATGTCTTTCTGAAAGCTGTGAAAGGGCTTGGACCGGCTACAATGAGTGAACTGCTCACCTATGTAGACCCTGATAAGTATATTATTTTTAATAAAAACACGATTACTTGTTTTACTTATCTGGAAATTGAAGGGATGCCCAAATACAATTATCAGTATACAGGTAAAAAATATGCGGAAGTATGCGCCATCGCAAAAGAGATTTCCGAGATGCTGCGGAAGAACGGAGCACAGGAATGGGATATGCTTGCGGTAGATTATTTTATGTGGGATGAATTACTGCCTTATGCGGAAAAAAAGATTCCGGAAAGGCGGCAGACGGAAGAAGAGAAGGATAGCAGCAGTAAAAAGTCCATTCATGATGAAATAAAGGAAAAGCTGGTTATCATAGGGGAACTGCTTGGATTTGAAAGCAAGTCGGAAGTAAAAATTATGACAGGCGCAATAGTCGATGCGGTGTGGGAAGCCAAAATCGGTAATATGGGGAAAGCCATTTATGTATTCGAGGTGCAGTCCAAAGGTTCGATTGACAGTCTGATTCTGAACCTGAAGAAAGCGCAGTCAAATGCGGCGGTACAGGCAGTCGTGGCGGTTGCCGATGAAGAACAGCTGACAAAAATTATCCGGGAAAGTAAAGGGGTCATTGATGAAAAATCTCTGAGGACTTGGGAAGCGGAAGATGTGCTTGCGGTGCACGATGCGCTGGTCAGAGCGCACGAGTCCATCAATAAACTGGAACTTGTGCCCAAAAGTTTTTGAGTGGAAGAAGCAGGGAGATTCAAAAAACAGTATAAATTTCTGTGAGAGCAGCAATGAAAATTTATTAAAATAAGGAGGAAACGCGAGGATGGTCAAAACATTTCAGTATGATGAAGTTCCGGTGCTTGAGACAGCATCCGGGAAATTGAAAGGGTATTTTTACGACGGAGAATACATTTTTAAAGGGATTCCGTATGCACATGCGGAGCGGTTCCAGATGCCTGTGGAAGCAAAGTGGGACGGTGTGAAAGACGCCTGTTCTTACGGTCTTGTGTGTCCGCTGTTGGTGCAGGATAATCCGAGGGGGGAACTGATGGTTCCACACCGTTACTGGCCCCAGGATGAACATTGCCAGAGCCTGAATATCTGGACGACAACGCTGGATGAAAAGGCGAAAAAGCCGGTGGTTGTCTGGCTTCATGGGGGCGGTTATTTCGCGGGTTCTTCCATTGAGCAGATTGCATACGATGGTTTCAACATGTGTATGCTTGGCGATGTGGTCGTCGTATCTATTAATCACAGACTGAATATTCTCGGTTATCTGGACTTATCTCCCTATGGGGAAAAATACGCCAATTCGGGAAATGCCGGACATGCGGATATGGTGGAGGCGCTCCGGTGGATTCAGAAAAATATTTCCCTGTTCGGAGGCGACCCGGATAATGTGACGATTTTCGGACAGTCCGGCGGCGGAATGAAGGTTGCGGATTTGATGCAGATTGAGGAAGCGGACGGCCTTTTCCACAAAGGACTGATTATGAGCGGCGTCAGCAGCGAGGGGCTTCAGCCGTCCTGTACGGGAGACGGACGCGAAATTGTGCATGCGCTGCTTGTGGAACTGGGTATTGCGGAAACGGAAGTGGAAAAGCTGGAAACCGTTCCTTATTATGAGCTGGCAAAGGCATATCTGAAAGTGAGTCCGGCAATAGCGGAAAAAGGCGGCTACATCGGAGGCGCGCCGCTTGCAAACGAATATTACAAAGGCCATCCGTTAGGGTACGGTCTGCGGGAATGCGCCGGAAAGATTCCGGTGATGATTGGTACGGTCTTTGGAGAATTTGCTTTTGCCCCGGCGATGTTCAATAAACAGGAACTGACGGAGCCGGAAATGGAAGAAATTATCGGCAAAGTATATGGAGCGCGCACGAAAGAAATTATGGGGGCGTTTGCACAGACCTATCCGGGCAAAAATCCCACCGATGTGCTTTTTGTTGACCGGGCGATGCGCCAGCCTTCCAAACAGCTTGCAAAACTTCTGGCTAAAGTCGGAAATACAAATGTATATTTATATGATTTTACACTGGAATTTCCTTTTATGCACAATAAGATTGCATGGCACTGCTCGGATATTCCATTCTTCTTCCATAATACGGACAAAGTGGAAGTCTGCGGGATGCCGGGTATTACGGAAAAATTGGAAGAGCAGATTTTCGGAGCTTTCATGAATTTTGTGAAATCAGGCAATCCGAATTTCGAGAAACTTCCGGAATGGCGTGCAGTGACAGAAAACCAGGAACCGACGATGATTTTCGACAGGGAATGCGAAGTGCGGATGAACTTTGACGATGCGCTCTATGAGCTGATTGACAGCATTCTGCCGCCGTTCAACATGATGGAGATGACGAAGGGACAGGACGTACAGCATTGACGGGGATGACAAAAGGCCGGGATGTGCAGCACTGACGGTTCAAAATGCTGCTGGTGGTAGTTTTTAAAACGGAGGATTTCATGATTAGAGAAATACAGGAAAAGGATTTTGACGGACTGATGGCGCTTTATATGCAGTTACATAACAATCCGATGCCGGAGGAAACGCCGGAGATTTCCGCATTGTGGCGGCGGATTCTGGAGGATAAAGACCATCATATCATCGTAGCGGAAGAGGACGGGAAAATCGTTGCTTCCTGTGTCGTTGTGATTATTCCGAATCTGACGCACAACCAGCAGCCCTACGCTTTCGTGGAAAATGTGATTACGGATGAACGGTACAGAAAACGCGGGCTGGCAACGGCCTGTCTGGATTACGCCAGAGAAATTGCGGAGCGGGAGCATTGCTATAAAATGATGCTCCTGACCGGCTCAAAACAGGAGAGCACGCTGAATTTTTACAGACAGGCCGGTTATAACAGCGAGGATAAAACGGCGTTTATTTGCTGGTTATGTTGAAGAGAAGTTCTAAAGCTCGCGCCTTGGGGCGCTTCGCTAAGAACTTCTACGGTTCGCGGTGCGAACCTTCTTCAACTTGAAGAATGCCCTTAATGCGGGCATTCTTCCTTACAAGGCTGAGTACAGGCATTCAACATTTATCGTGCCAGAATCGGCGCCAGATATTCGACAATGACCTGGGCGGCTCTCGCATGAGATTTTTCGCCGGGATGGGCGTGGGAGCCAACCGTCAGTTCCGTCGTATTGGGCAGCTGGAGAAAAGCAATATTGTAATCTCTGGCTGCTTTTTGATAGGCGTTCATGGCGTCTGTAATCGCGAAAGTCAAATCATAGCCGAGCATGCCGTAAGTCCAGACGATATGGGATGTAGGATTGTTTCGCCGGAGCATAGAAAGAAAGTCGATGACCGCCTGTTTAAAGCGTGCGATATCTTCCATGCGGTACGTTCCGTCAGGTTCTTTGTGCTGTTTGAATGTCCGTCCCGTAACAGGGTCCTGCCACTCCGGCTGTTCAAAAGCGCTGGCATCGTTCGTTCCCAGATTGACGATAATGGCGTCCGGCATCCAGCTTTGGAAATCGTAAGGTTTTGCCGCGCCCAGTTGTTCATTCATTTCTCCCGCGGCCAGCCCGCAGATTTTTTCATAGTGAGATGGCAGATTATGGTCGGGGTGGTTATCCCAACTGGACAGGACGCCCCAACCGCCCTGGGAAATCAGACGGTATTCCGCGTCCAGAGCATCGGAGACCATTCTTGCATAATTCCGGCTCGTTCCCATGTACATCGAAAGCCAGTCGGTATCATCCTTTGCTCCGTAAGTTCCTTCGCCGGAAGTGATGCTGTCTCCGATAAATTCCAGCTTAAAATGTCTGTCTTTAACCGGAAGAAAACGGCCATCGGTACGGAAGCCCCTGACCAGCAGATGACAGGCGTCATCTTCCGACATGGCCTGAAGCTCCCGGAAAAATTTGACATTTTTCACGGCATCGGGACTCATGCCCCGGAAAAGACATAGAGAATATGCGCCGGGCAGCAGCATCTGCCTGCTCATGAAAGAGCCGTTTAATGCGGTCCAAATCCAGGGTTCGTGGGTGTTGAAATCCACATCGATATCTATCCACAGTTCGGAGCCGTTCACGTTTACTTCTATGCCGCTTCCGTTGAAGAACAGGGGAAGCGCTTCCTGTGTTTCGTCGGTTCTTCCATGAATCTTGTAGTAAGCCGTTTCTTTCAGGGTATATTGTTTCAGATTTTCGTTCGGGGTCATGGCAATTCCTCCATTTTTTATTTTGCAGAATCCACAGGGCGGATGTGCAGCCTTTTTTTCTATTTTATCAGATTCTTTTTTTGATGGAAAGTACTGCTATGCAAACGGCTGATAAAATGGGAACGGCTCCGTTTCCGCCCGTTATTTTTGCAAACCGCCAGGTGGCGGAAACGGGATAAAAAGTGCCTTTCGGGTGGTGTATTTTTGGCTGTTGATATGTCACAATAAATAGGTAGTATCGATTGGAACAAACGGCGTACGGGACGGGAGGGCTTTGATGTATCTTGGTAAAAACATTCAATATCTGAGGAAACAGAAGAAAATCACACAGGAACAGCTGGCGGAAGAAATGGCAGTCTCGCGTCAGACCGTGTCGAAGTGGGAAACGGACGAGATTGTTCCGGAACTGAATAAACTTGTCGCTTTAAGCGCATTTTTCTCCTGCAGACTGGATACGCTGGTGCGGGAAAATCTGGCGGACTGCGATGATATTTATTCCGAAGTTACAATAAAAAAGGTCAGTGGATTCCGCATGGCGAGATATGTTATGGTTACGCCGAATCCGGAGGACGACGTCAACCGGTATATGGATAACTGGGCCAGCCGGTCGGGTCTGCTCGCGGCCTGCCCGGAAGCCCGGAGAATCGGGTGGGATTTTCCCTATGTCCCGCTGGAACTGCAGAACAGATTCGGTCTGAAAGGTTATGTGGCCGCATATGTTTTGCCGGAAGGATTTCAGACCGACTGCCCCGGCGTGGAATATGCCAATCAGGTCGATGCCGATTATGCCGTCATTACGGTTTATCGACCGTTCGAGGCGGCCGCCCGGCGGATTCCCGGCGCATATAAGAAAATCATGGAATATTTACAGGCGAACGGTTTTAAGGAGAAGCCCCAGACGGATATTCTTTCCTGTTTTGAATATGTCTATCAGAAAAACGGCATGACCTGTATGGACGTATCTATCCATGTGGACAGCGTTTCCAGAACGGAATCGTTTACTAATTTTTCATTCGTATAAAGAAAAAACTTTTGGAGGTACTACAAATGGAACTGATAAAACAGATAAATTTTACGACCTGTGGACAGGCGTGTATTGCCATGATAGCCGGAAAATCAATTGAAGAGGTTATCAAAGATATGAAAACTGACGGTCCTGTCAGTATTGGGCAGTTGATGGAAATTCTCGATAAGTACGGGATTGCCCACGCGGAGAGAAATAAGAGAATTTCAAAGAAAAATCCTGTTCCGGCCCCTTTTTCCATACTTACCGTTCATACCAACGGCGGATATACGCACTGGAGCCTTTTGTATGACGGTAAGTATTACGACCCGGAGTTTGGATTGATTGAAGGGGAATATCTTCATGGAAAAATCACTTCTTTTCTGGAAATTATGAGCCGCTCGACGCATAATGCCTGACGCCGAACTTCCAGAAAAGCATCGCCGGAACGAGAAAAAGGCATGCGAGCAGTGGAAGGATGATGTAGAACGCAGACGTTCTCCGTCCCAGAAGATACAACAAGGGATAATACTGAATCAGCGCGTATGGAATTATAAAAGTTGCAAACAGGAGTATTTTTTCCCCGTAAATGCCGACAGGATATTTGCCAAATTCTCTGGCGCCGTCCGTAAAGACGTTCATAAATTCCAGCCCGTCCAGCGTGAAAAAGCAGAGCGCCGCATATATCAGAAACAGGCCGAAGAAAACGGACGCGCCGCCGACGAGCATAAAAAATACGGTCAGGATTTTGGGGAAGTTCCAGGAAATATCGCTTTTTACAATGCCGTAAACGAACATAACGACGGCCTGGAAGATTCTGCCGATGCGGGTCAGCTCGAACTTGCTGCCGAGAACCTGTACAATTTCGCTCTGGGGCCTGACAAGAATGCGGTCAAATTCGCCGGAGCGCACAATGCCGCTAAAGCAGTCGAAACCGCGCGCAAACATTTCTGCCAGCGAAAATTCCATCAGAATAATGGCAAAGCAGAGCAAAACTTCGCTGTACGAAAATCCTTCCACGCTGGAAAAACGCCGGAACATAAAAAAGATGCCGAGAAAAACATTAAAAGACACCATAAACTGCCCGAGCATTGTCAGAAAAAACGATGTTTTATACTGCATCGTCGAGCGGATTACGATGGAAATGTAATGTTTATATAATTTTATGGAAGATAGTAATTTATTCATGCAAGATGTATTCCTTTCTCTTGAGGGTTTTTCAGGAGTCTTGTGCAGTGGTTTTAAGAAGTTCCGTCGTCCTGTAAGGAGCTTTTTTCGGAGCATTCATCCCCTTATATGGCGGCGTTTCAGTATTTTCACCCGCCCTGTACGGTAACGCGTCTTTCCGCTATTTTGCAGAGCAGTTTTCCGATAAGCGTAATCACAATCAGCCAGAAAACCTGTAAAATGACGGCTCTTTCGATTTCCGCACGGTTCATGTCCGCGCTGTAAATGCGCAAAGCGACATTCTGCATGGAAGCGAAAGGCAGTAGTTCCATAACCTGTCTGACCTTTTCCGGGAAAAAGGGCAGCGGAATCAGCGCGCCGGAGAAAAATTCCACACAGGAGACGAACAGAATCCGAAGGCCCTGTGGGGAAATGGTAAAAAAGGTCAGCACATACACCAGCATACAGAAAGATACCATTACCGCAAGTCCCAGAAACAGCGTTATGACAAAAAGCAGAAAATGCCCGGCACTGGCTGGAGCGGCGATGCCATACGGATAAGGGATAAAGGACGCGACGATTAAAATCGGAAAACAGCGCAGTACGGCCCTTGACAGGCGGTTGGCGATGCTCCTTGCATACCACATATTGTAAATGCTGACGGGGCGGCACAATTCATAGGCAATATTTCCGTTTACAATAGAATCAAAAATTTCGTTTTCCATCATCCATGCCGTAAAAAAGGCAAGAAAGGACTGCTGCAGCCAGATGTAGGAAGAAGTGGCGGACAGAGTCATCGGGAAGGCCGAAGCATCTGTCCGGTAAAAGGCGCGGAAAATCATGATTTCCATAACGCCCCAGAAAAACTGCGTCACAATACCCGCCAGCGCGGCAACGCGGTACTGCAATCCCATGGAAAAGCGAAGACGGAAGAAAGATAAATATTTTTTCATGAAAATCCGGCTCCCTTCTTTTCAGCTGATGTCATAGGAACGGTACAATTCGGCAACCGTCCGGTCGATATCGTCATTTCCTTTGGTGATATCGTTAAGCGTTCCGTCCAGAAGAATCCGCCCTTTTCCGATTAAAATAATTCTGCTGGCAAGGGCTTCAATATCCTGCATGTCATGGGTTGTCAGGATGACGGTCGTCCCGGCGGTTTTATTCTGCCTGCGGATAAAATCCCGCACCGCCAGTTTGGAAACCGCGTCGAGACCGATGGTCGGCTCGTCCAGAAACAGAATACGCGGACGGTGTAAAAGCGAGGCGGCGATTTCGCACCGCATTCGCTGGCCGAGCGAAAGCTGTCTTGCGGGAGAACGCAGTAATTCCTTTAAATCCAGTAATTCGGTCAGTTCTTCCAGGCTTTGATGATATTGCGTATTGGAAATAGAATAGATATCCTTGAGAAGTGCAAAGGAATCTATGACGGGAACATCCCACCACAACTGAGAACGCTGTCCGAACACGACGCCAATCTGACTGACGTGTTCGATTCGGTTCCGATAAGGAACCCGCCCGTCTACGAGGACGGTTCCGCTGTCGGGTGTCAATATTCCGCTCAGAATCTTGATGGTGGAGCTTTTGCCCGCTCCGTTCGGTCCTATGTAGCCTATCATTTCACCGTCGTGAATGGTAAAGCTGACGTCCGAAAGGGCGTGAATCGTTTCATACTCTCTGTGAAAAAGAGCTTTGCAGGCCTCACCGAACCCTGCATTTCGTTTTGCAATCCGGTACGATTTGCATACATGTTCCATCGTAATCATTTTTACCCCCATCTGTCTGCTTCGGCAGACGTGCAATTGATATTGTCAATATCAATAGTTGAAAATTTTCAATTTTCAACATTGCTTCCTCCTGGTAGTTATATTCTCATATCTTGCCAAGCCGGTCTGGTTCTGCTGGATTTTGCCAGGCAGATACCGTAGGTAAAATATTCAGTTGCCCCTTTTTGGCGAAAGGGAATTTCAGCATAACACAGACAGGAAGAAATTACAAGCCCTGAAAAATTATTATGCCATATTCCGGCATCGTTTCAGCCAGCGGCCCCTCAGATAATAGATGATGAACAGAACGGAAGTCACTGTCCAGGTCAGCGGGTAGCTGAAAGCGACTGTGGAAACTTCCGGCCGTAAAGGAACGGCGGCCAGCACCCAGGCTACGCGGAGAACGCAGACTCCGGCGGCCGTCATCAGCATGGGCGGGATTGCGTCGCCGCAGCCTCTTGTCGTGCCGCCCAGAATTTCAATGCAGACATAAGTAATGTAGCTTGGAGAAATGACTTTCATCATACCAAGACCGATGGAAACAACGTCCGGGTCGTTTGTAAACAAGCTGAAGAAAATTCGGCCTCCCGACAGCACGATGACGCTTAACAGCACACTCGTAAAGGCGGCCATCGCAAGACAGATGCGCACGCTTTTACGAATACGTTCGTATTTGCCCGCACCAAAATTCTGCCCGGCAAAGGTGGTAATCGCCACGCCGTAGGCGCCCATAATCATCCAGAAAATGCCGTCCACCTTGCCGTAAGCGGTCCAGGCCGCAATCGTATCCGTTCCAAAGGAATTGATGCTCGACTGAACGATGAGATTGGAAAGCGAATACATGGTGGACTGAATCCCCGCGGGCAGGCCGATGCGTATGATGTTGTGAAGAAGAACCGGGGAAAACCGGATTTCTTTTAAAAACAGTTTATAAGAATCTTCCGTTTTCATCAAAGCGGCTATAACCATTCCGGCGCTGATTACCTGAGAAAGCGCCGTGGCCACCGCCACACCTAGCACGCCCATCTTCAGAATCGTAACAAAAAGAATATCCAGTATAATGTTGGCAAAACAGGACAAAATCAGGAAATAAAGCGGACGCCTGGAATCTCCCACAGCCCGCAGAATGCCGGACCCCATATTATAGATGAGGGAGGGAATGACGCCGAGAAAATACACCCGCATGTATACGATGGAGAGCGAGAGGATATCGTTCGGCGTATTCATGGCACGTAGCGCCGCCCCGGAAAAAAGAAATCCGAGCACCATCATAACGGCTCCGCCCGCGATGGAAAGCGCCATAGCCGTATGTACCGTTTTTTTCACATCATCCTGTTTCCCAGCCCCGTAATATTGAGAAATAATGACGGTTGCACCGGAAGAAAGTCCGGTAAAAAAGCCTATCAGAAGATTGATGAGCGTGGCCGCCGGGCCGCCGACTGCGGCAAGCGCTTCTTTTCCCACAAATTTTCCGACGATGACCGCATCCGTCGTATTGTAGAGCTGTTGGAAAAAGGTGCCGAATAAAATTGGGAAAAAGAAAAAAAGGAGCTGTTTCCAGATGACTCCTTCCGTTATCTGATTGGAAATGTGACGGTTATCTGTTCTCATAAATCCTCCCCGTGGAACAAAATATATCAGGCAGCGTGCCACCTATTATAGCCGCTTTTTGAGGAAAAGACAAGGCACAATTATGATGTGTATATCGGACCGCGCATCGGGCGGATAATATTTCGGCGGGTTTTATTCCGTATGGTTAATTTTTGAAACGATTTGTTAATGACGATTCAGTTGTGAAGAAAGCCGCCGTTTGATATGCTTGTTTATAGCTGGAGGAAAAGAAGGGTAAAAGGTTTAAAAATAAAATTTTCAACTATTGATTTGAGTGTCTGCTAAAGCAGAAGAGGGGAGTAAAAATGCGGATAGGACAGGTAATCAGAAAGTATAGAAAAAGGAGAGATATGACACAGGAGGAAATGGCGGAACGCCTCGGCGTAAGCGCTCCGGCCGTCAATAAATGGGAAAACGGAAACTCCATGCCGGATATTATGCTCCTTGCGCCGATTGCGAGACTTCTTGATATTTCCTTAAATGAGCTGCTTTCTTTTGAAAAAGAACTGACAGATTTGGAAATAAACGAACTGGTGGGAACGGTAAATAAGAAAATGGAATCGGAGGATTATGCGGAAGTATTCCGGTGGGCAAAGAAAAAAATGGAACAGTTTCCAAACTGTGAGCATCTGCATTTATACATGTGTATTACTCTGGACGGCGGGCGCATTGTCAGAGAAGTGGAAGATGCAGCACAATATGACGTTTTTTTATGCTCCACCTGGGAGCGGCTTTTAGGAAGCAGCGAAGAATATGTCAGGACGACTGCGGCGGATGCGCTGTACGGTTTGTATGTAAGAAGAGAACAGTATGAGAAGGCCGGGAAATGCCTGGATTATTTATCAGCACAGAACCCTGAGAAAAAACGGAAACAGGCGTTTCTGTATGCGAAAGAAGGAAAGAATGTGGAAGCCTGTAAGCTGTACGAAGAACTGCTTTTTAACAGTTATCAGATATTGTCCTCCATTTTATACAGTATGTTTTCCATGACTTTACAGGAAAAAAATATGGAAAAGGCGGCGTATTTGTCGGATAAAACCGCGCAGCTTGCCAGACTGTTTGAGATGGGAGCCTATCAGGAATATGTCGCCCGCCTCGAACTCGCACAGGCCCAAAAAGATGTGGAGACGACGCTTCTATGCGCGGAAAAGATGATAGAAAGCTCGGGACAGGTGGGTAATTATGAAAATGTGAAATTGTACGAGCATATGTCCTTCCGGGAACTGTCCGGGGAGTTTATAGACGGAATGCGGGAAAAACTCACCGCATTTTTCCGGGACGAAGAAGAATTTGCGTACATGAAAGAAAATGCACAGTGGAAAGAACTGCTTGCCCGTAGCTGATTTGAGAAAAGCTGACTTAACACGAGAACAAATGTTCTAAAAATATTGCGATTTTCCGCCGTTGATGATATAATCAGTGCAAAGGAAAAACAAGCGACGCGAAGCGTCATTTGTTTTTCATGCACTGATTAACGAGCAAACGTCCGATGAAATCGGACAAAAAGCGCTGAAAGCGCGGGTTTGCGAGTCTCCACACCCGCAGAAGAAAACCAAGCGGCGGCGAAGCCGACATTTGTTTTTCATGCACTGATTAACGAGCAAACGTCCGATGAAATCGGACAAAGAGCGCTGAAAGCGCGAGTTTGCGAGTCTACATAGCCGTAAAGGAAAACCAAGCGGCGGCGAAGCCGACATTTATGGGGGAACCATGATACAGCTGACAAACAGACAGGCAAGACAATTTTTGCTTTTGAAACAGGGACTTTTGGGAGAGCATATTTTTACCGGGAAACAGGGAGCGTTGGACTTTGTGCGCCAGGCGGGCTGCATTCAGTTCGACCCTGTCGATGCGTGCGGCAAAAACGCGGAACTGACGCTGCAGTCCCGCGTGAAAGGATTTACAAAGCGGACTTTGTATGAGCTGTTATATGAAGACCGTCTGCTGGTGGATTACCCGGATAAAAATCTTTCTATCTTTCCGACGGAGGACTGGCCGTATTTTGAGCGGTACCGTCAGGCGGCTCGAAACGGCGGGGAACAGTTCCCGGAACTGGCCGGTCTGGAAGAAATGACGAAACGCTATATCGCGGAAAATGGCCCTGTCAGCTCCGATGACTTACCGATTGACGGAAATATCCGCTGGCATTCCGCAATCCATTGGAGCGGGGAGTGGTGCGGAAAGACCAATGCCGCAAGAGCAGTACTGGAACAGCTTTATTCTACGGGAGAATTGGTGATTCACCATAAACAGGGAGCACGAAAATATTATGCGCTTGCCAGCGATTATCTTCCTAGGCAGATTCTGGAAGCACCAGACCCGATTGCGGACGAGTCTGCCCACAGAAAATGGCGTCTGCTGCGTCGGATTACTGCGGTAGGCCTTCTATGGAACAGACCCTCGGATGCGTGGCTGAACATTTGGGGAATGAAAGCGAAAGAGCGAACACAGGCTTTTGAAGAGTTACAGGAGGAAGGCGCGATTCTTCCGGTACAGGTCGAGGGAATCAAAACGCCTCTGTTCTTCAGCGCAAAGGACAGACCGTTTATGGAACGGGTGCTTGCTGTGGAAACGGAAAATAAATACGGGAAAGAGCCGTTCAGGCCGCGCTGTGAGTTCCTCGCGCCGTTAGACTGCTTTTTATGGGATAGAAATTTGATTCGGGAACTATTCGGATTTGATTATAAATGGGAAATCTATACGCCAGCCGTACAGCGGAAGTACGGCTTCTATGTGTTGCCGATACTGTATGGAGAGCGCTTCGCGGGACGCATTGAAGCGGTCGCGGACCGGAAGGGCGGCGTGCTTACGGTTAAAAATATCTGGTTCGAAGACGGCGTCAGACAGACAAAGAAGCTGATGACGGCGGTTGAAAGAAGCGTCCGGCGTTTTGCGAAGTTTAACGAGTGTGCAGCTGTTTGTGGAGTTCTTTCAGATTGTCAATAGCCATTTTGACGTCAAGAGTATGGAATCCGGCCCAGCATCGGTTCATCGTCTGCGCATCGGCGGTCCGGTAGATATCACGACTGTTTTCCCCGGTATAATAATGCCAGTAACGATAAGTATAACCAATCCAGTACAGAGTATCTTTCGCGTAGGCGGTTCCGCCCTCCGGAAGTCCGCCGGCTTCGTCGGCCAGTTCTTCCAGAATATACTCTTCACCGGCCCACTGCAAGCGGTCATAGGTATCATCGATGGAAGCGGCGGAACGGCTGTTCATAAAAATTTCTATAAAAGCCGGACTGTCATATCCGTTTTTAAGTGAGAGTTCAAATAGGCGGCCCTGGATATCGCAGAGCTGTCGTTTGTCTGAACTAAAATTTTCCATAGTCGTAATCTTCCTTTAATATTTCATCAAAAAAACGTCCTTCACGGCGATACTTCCGGCAAATTTCATCGGCGTTTTCATCTACCATTCCGCATATCTATTATATTCCCTTTAGCCACTTTCCTCAATTCCTTTTGCGCTCATTCCCTAAATCTATTGTTTATGATATAATAACCGCAGAAGAAAAACAAGCGGCTGCGAAGCAGACATTTGTTTTTCTGCGGTTATTAACGAGCAAACGTCCGATGAAATCGGACAGGAAGCGCTGAAAGCGCGAGTTTGCGAGTGAACACCCCCGCAAAAGCAAACCAAGCGACGCGAAGCGTCATTTGTTTTTTTGCACTGATTAACGAGCAAACGTCCGATGAAATCGGACAAGAAGCGCTGAAAGCGCGGGTTTGCGAGTGAACACCCCCGCAAAAGCAAACCAAGCGGCTGCGAAGCAGACATTTGTTTTTCAAAAGAAAATCAAACATAACGAAAAGGATATGGTCGTTCAAATGGTACATCCAATAGCCCCTGTTTATGACAAGGAATCCCGAATCTTAATACTGGGAAGTTTCCCGTCTGTGAAATCGCGGGAACAGCAGTTTTTTTACGGACACAAACAGAATCGTTTCTGGCGTGTGCTGGCGAACGTGCTGGAGTGCGAAGTGCCGGAAGACACTCCACAGAAACGGGCCATGCTGATAAAATACCATGTGGCGGTATGGGATGTGATAGCAAGCTGTGAAGTTACAGGTTCTTCCGATGCCAGCATCCGTAATGTACAGCCAAACGACCTGTCTGCTATTTTATCACTGGCGGATATCCGCGCTATCTACACGAATGGCGGAAAAGCGCATCAGTTATACCAGAAATATATTTATCCGGTGAATGGCAGAGCAGCATATCCGCTGCCATCCACGAGTCCGGCTAATGCGGCCTATTCTCTGGACAGGCTGGTGGATGCCTGGAAGGTGATTCGGGAAAGCCTGGGTTCATCTTAACAGGCAGACATGCCGGCGGATAACAGGAAAAGGGTCTTGATAAAGAAGTAATAAAAAAAGAGCAGAACGAAGAATAACCAGATAATGAATCAGGGAAAGGAACCTAAAGATGGAATGGACAGACGGAAAAACAAGATGTTTCTGGGCAAATCCAAAGAATGAACGGTATATTCGTTACCACGACGAGGAATGGGGCGTTCCCGTATATGATGACCATAAGCTGTTTGAAATGCTGATTCTGGAAGGCTTTCAGGCGGGGCTTTCCTGGGAATGCGTGCTGAACAAACAGGAGGCTTTCCGGGAGGCCTTTGACAATTTCGATTTGGAGAAAGTATGCGATTATGATGAAGAAAAAATGGCGGCCCTGCGGGAGAATCCGGCCATCATACGCAATAAACTGAAAATCCGGGCTGCGGTTGCTAACGCGAAAGTGTTTCGGGAGATTCAAAAAGAATATCAGGGATTTTCCAATTATCTCTGGCATTGGAGCGGAGGAAAGGTCATTCATGAAATCGGCCTGGCCAGCTCCCCTTTATCGGATAAAATTTCCAAAGACCTGAAAAAACGCGGTATGAAATTTGTGGGAACAACGATTATCTATGCTTATTTACAGGCGGTCGGCGTCATTTATGCCCACGAAAAGGGTTGTTTTCTGCATGAAGAAAGAATTTCCCAGGATGGATAGGAAAAGAAAAAGAACCGGAAAACGAAGGATGACCCTTCTGCTTCCGGTTCTTTTAAATGTTGTGCAGATAAGCTGGCTCTTATTGCTTCTTATCACCGTTTAGCCTAATGAATTTTCTCATTGGCATTTTAATCTCTTAATTTAAACTGATTAATCAGCGCTTCCAGCGTAGAAGCCTGTGCGGATAATTCTTCGCTGGTTGCAGAAGTCTGCTGTGCGGCGGCCGAGTTGTTCTGAATTACTTCGGCAATTTGCTCTACGCCTGTTTCCAGCTGCTTCATGGAATCTGCCTGTGTTTCGGAAAGGTCGCTGATTTCTTTTGTAGACTGCGCCAGCATCTTAATTCCGTTGATTACGACTTCAATCGCGGAAGTGGTTTTTTCTGTAATTTCATTTCCGATTTCAATCTCATGAATGGAATTTTCAATCAGCTTTCTTGTATTGACGGCAGCTGTTGCGCTGTCCGCGGCCAGTTTTCCAATCTGGTCGGCAACGACCGCAAATCCTTTTCCGGCTTCCCCGGCTCTCGCGGCTTCGATGGAAGCGTTCAGCGAAAGCAGATTTGTCTGCGATGCGATATCCTCTATTTCGGCGATGATATTGGCAATTTGCTTGGAAGTATCATTAATGCGCTGCATCGCCGCTGTCAGTTCTTTAATATCATCGTTGCTCTTTCCGGCTTCTATCTCGAAATCCATCGCATCCTGATGGGATTTACTTGCTTTATCAGAGGCATTGACAACAGCGTCCGTAATATTCTGGATAGTGGCAGTTAATTCCTCCACGGAAGCGGCCTGGTCAGTTGCGCCTTCGGCCAGTGTCTGGGCGCTTTCCGCCATCTGGGTTGCTCCGAGAGAAACGGATTCTGCGGATTCATGAATTTGTTTGAGTGTATCGCTCAACGATACGATAATTGTCTGGAGCGCATCTCTCAGTGCGACAAAATCGCCCCGAAAGTCTGCTTTGGGTGCAATGGCGAAATTACCGCCAGCCACTTCTCCAAGTCCCCGTTTTAAGTCTTCGATATACGACCGGATAGTGCTGGCCGCATCATTAAATGATTCCGCCATATCTCCGATTTCATCGGGATACATTTTCTCAACAGAGATGTTCAGGTCGCCGCTGGCGAGCTGCAAAGAAGCCTCATGTACTTTGGAAATCGGCTCGGAAAGCAGCCTGGCTACAATTTTGGCAAATTTTGTGGAGATGAGGACAGCCACAATAATAACCAGAACCATAACGACGATGATAATGAGGGTCTGAATCTGTAAACGCGTCGATACGGAGTTGCCTTCCTTTACATTCAGGTCTATTAAACCTTCCACGGCGTCGGTCAGCTTCTTTAATGCCGGTTTTCCCTGCGTCAGCAGTAATTCTGTCGCTTCGTCATCCTGATTGGAGACCGCAAGTTCCTCAACGGTTGCGAAGATGGAGCGGTATTCCGGCAGCGTTTCCGCAATGATATTGATATATTCCATTTCTGCGGCCGTTTTACAATGGGTTACCATTACCTGAACCGCTTCGTTCGTAGTGAGCTGAATCTGGTCCAGCTCGGCCATCGCTTCTTTTAATTCTGCTTCATCATGCAGTAAAATCATTTCCCGGATAATAGCGGGCTCTTTGTTCAGATATGTACTGAAAATACCGATTTCGCCCTGGGAAAACCCGTTATTAACCAGCGCGTTACTGTACTGGATATTGTTGACCACTAGAAAAATCAATCCAAGAATGCCGGAAATACTTGCAACGCAGACCACCAGCGTAAGGCAGAATCTCAGTTTTTCCGTAACTTTCATTTGTTTTATTTTTTCAACCATATAACTTCCTGTTCTCTTGCCCAAAAAGCAAAGAGTTCCTTTCTTTTTTTATATATATTATTGGGGGAGTAGCTTAAATACAACATTATTCGGATGTCAAGGTTCAGGTTCTAATTGTCATTAGAGATAAACAATGATTAGAATAATTAAATTATAGCACTTTTGGATGAAAAAGCAACTATCGCAGTCTGACTGATGAAAAAATTGTGCATAATACACAAATACTTTTTTACTTATCACATGAAATCTTAAGATGGCGGAAATATTATCAGGAGGCGGTATATTTCCATGCTGTCGATACATGAACGTTGTTATACAGAATGATAAACAACAAATTGTTGTTTGATGAAACATGGTGAAAAGTAATAAAATGAGAATAACTACAATACTATGTTGTAAATGGGAAATTGCGATTATGAATGTTGTAGAATATAAAAGACAGTGTTAATAGCAAAGGATGAAAGCGATGGAATATACGGGCGATGAATTATTCTGGATAGCAATATGCGATGACGAAAGAGAAAGTCTGATAGAGATACGGGATATGCTCCTTGAGTGTGAAGCGGAGTCGGGAGAATTTAAAATATCTATATTTCCGTCGGGAAACGCTTTGCTGAAAGCGAATGTGGGCAGATATGATTTGCTCATACTTGACATGGTTTTTCCGGGAGAAAACGGACGAGATATAGCACATGAATACCGCAGTAAAAATAAAGACGGTATGTTTGTATTCTGCACGGGAAAAACGTCTCCGATTCCGGACGATTTCCGTCTGGGGCCGTATCGCTATCTGAGAAAAGACTATCCGCGGAAACTGCGGAGGGATTTATCGGAAACAGTAGAAGAAATGTACAGGCGGAGGATTAAGTCCTGCCTGAAAGTGACGGAAGGCAAAACGGATATCCAGCTCAATATAGAAGATATCATGTATCTTGAGATTGCAAAGAGCGGAAGTTATATTTATTATTTCAAAAATTCCGGGGAACTGTGCACGGTCAGGGTAAAAGAAAAACTCAGGGATTTATATCCGCGTCTTTTTGCTTATGGCTTTGAGTTCGCGCATAACAGTTATCTTGTCAACTGCCATTATCTGCATAAATGGAACAGCAGTGAACTGGAATTTATGAATGGAAAAAGGCTGAGCGTCAGCAGAGCAAAAGAGAAAAAATTTGCAGAAGCCTGT
Source organism: uncultured Lachnospiraceae bacterium (assembly GCA_910578715.1). Classification (GTDB taxonomy): domain Bacteria; phylum Bacillota; class Clostridia; order Lachnospirales; family Lachnospiraceae; genus UBA3282. Next base: position 53,671 of record CAJTRL010000019.1, read on the forward strand.
ATGAAGTATATTACATAAGCCGTCGGATTGTGCGACGATAGGGAATATTGTCTGGGATAGTGGGCTGTGTGGCGAAATAGAATATTGTCTGAGACAGCGGACTATGTACCGATATGAAATACTATAAGGAATAGCAGACTGGGAATTGTAAGTTGGGAATAAATAAGGTAGAATTATGTTCTGAAAAGTACAAAAAGAATGAGAGGTCCGTGATGTACAAAGTTTCCTTATTGCTTACAACTTATAATTCTATGCAAAATCTTCCGATTACGTTAGAAAGCATACAGGAGCAGACATACGCTCCTATCGAAGTCATTATTGTGGATGGAGGCTCTACGGATGGCACAGTTGCACTCATCCGGCAATTTGCTGACAATAGCGGACTGGAAGTGAAGTGGATATCCGAGCCGGACGACGGGCTGTATGATGCTATGAATAAGGCATACCGGATGAGCACAGGGGATATTATCGCCGTTTGTAATGACCGTCTGAGCGAAAAAGAATCCATTGCGGTTTTTGTGGAGGCAATCCAGAAAGCCGGTGAGGATTGTATCGGCGCGCACTCGGATTTGATTTATGTGGAAGGAGATAAGCAGATTCGCGGCTGGCATATGGGAGAGGGCGATATCCGCCAGGGATGGATGCCGGGGCATCCTGCTTTGTATTTAAAACGGGAAGTGTATGAAAAGTATGGTCTGTATGATACTGCCTATCGCTGTGCGGCAGACTATGAATTTATGGTACGATTCTTAAAAGACAGGACGAACAGGCTCGCATATGTGCCGAGAGTGCTGATAACGATGTTTTACGGCGGAACGAGCAATGCGGGACTTAGGAACTATCTTGTTTCTTTTAAGGAAGGCTATATGGCATTGTATAAAAATGGTGTAAAGCACCCGCTTTTGATTACATTAAAAAGAACATGGAGGGTTTTGCGCCAGTTTTAACAGAGTAATGAATTACGAAAGAGAAACAAATGATGAAAACAGTTCTGATTGTAGAAGATAATGTCAGAAGCAAGGAAATGCTTGTCAAAATTATAGAAGACCTTAGAACTGACGTAGAAATCAAGACCGCTTCCAGTCAGGAGGAAGCCGCTATTCTGGCGATGAAATACAATATCGACTTATTCATGTTGGATATTATTCTGAACGCTTCTAATCCCGGTGATGTGTCAGGGATGAAATTCGCAGAACACATTCGTACTTTTCAGAAATATAAATATACGCCGATTATTTTCATTACGGCGTTAGAAGACCCGGAACTGCACGCGTACAGCGATTTGCATTGCTATTACTATGTGGAAAAGCCCTACGATGTGGCTAAGGTTTCTGCGGTTATTTCGGAAGCGCTGGAATTTCCGGCTGCCCATAATGAACCGCAGAATGTATTCTTCCGAAAAGACGGCATTCTGTACAAAAAGGAAATCTCAGAGATTATCTATATCGAAAACAGCAGAGCCGGGCAGACTGTTTACTGTACAAACGGCAATCTGAAACTGCCATATAAACCCAATAAAAAGATTCTGGAAGAACTGGCTTCCGACAAATTCATACAATGCAGTCGTTATCATATCGTAAATTGCGATTACATCGACAAAATTGATACCGTCAACCGCTATATCCAGCTCAGGGGACTGAAAGCCCCGATTGAGATTGGAAATTCGTATAAGAAGCGGTTTCTGAGGGATATCGTCTGATGCGGATGTCTGTGATTTAAGGAATGGGGGAGACTGTATGGAGGGTAGCGGGCTGGTTAGTAATTTGAAGAATTTGATAGAGTTGTTTACATTTTTGTATTGTTTGGCAAAATTATACGGTAAAAATTTGAAAATAGGTATTCATGCCGTGGTACTTATTATTTTTAATCTGTTCATAGTAACAGCTATCAATGATTTTGGATTCCCATCCTATTTTCACTCATTGGGTTATATAACTATGTTTGTGTATGGGTTATTATATTATGGAGAAAATATTAAACTAACGTTAGTGAATTGCTTTATATCGGTATTAATAGTTGCATTTATACCATTATTTATATATCTATCTTTAAATTATATATTTTCTCCCCAATATGAATACATTAATTTATATGGTCTGCTGGCTGATATAGGAGGCTTTTGCTTAATTGTCATATGTCAGAATAAACTGAAATTGAAAAAGATATCTGATTTCTTTATAAAGAGAAATAAATTGATTTTAGTGGTTATTCTGTTTATTTTTTGTGGTTTTAGTATCAATTTTTATCAGATAATGGATAAACGAATTATATTGAGTGAGACATCCTTTCAAATGGTGTATTTTGCTCTTGTACTTTTATTTGTTATATACGAATGGCAAAAATCCAGGATGGATGCAGAGAAAAAGAAAACTCAGTTAGAGATGAACAAACTGTATTATGAAGCCTACGACCAATTAATTATGCTGGTGAGAGAAAGACAGCATGATATGAAAAATCATATTAATGCGATACTGAGTTTATCCTATACGGCGGAAAATCATGAAGAACTGATTGCCATGCAAAAGGAATACTGCGATTATGTTATCAAACAGAATGAAAAGACAAAGCTGGTGTTATCGTCGGGAAATCCCCTGATAGCCGGTTTCCTGTACAGCAAAATCAAGGAAGCGGAAAACTGCCATATTATGATGGATTATAAAATAGGATTTCAGAAAAAGGAGACGGTAATTCCGGAATATGAGCTGGTGGAGATGTCAGGCATTCTACTGGACAACGCCATTGAAGCGTTAAACGGCATGGAGGAAGGCTTTATCAGAAAGATATTCTTTTCCCTGAATGAAACGGCCGATAATATGAAACTGCTGGTGGCGAATACCAGTCCACAGTATGAAGAAGATTTGACGGCGTATTTCTTTGAGACAGGATATAGCAGTAAAGGACAAAACAGAGGCATTGGGCTGTCGAAACTGAAGCGCCTGGTACAAAATAGAAAAGGGAACATTATGGTGTATAACGAATTGCGGGATGATTTGAATTATCTGACATTCGAGATAGAACTGCCAGAGTAAACAGGCGTAAATATCCCATATGTATTGAAAGATATTTGAAACTATATTGTAGACATAATTAAAAAATATGGGATAATGATTATAAAAGATGAGGGAGATTAAGAAAATGGTGATTTTAGATAGAAAATATACGATTAAAGAACTTTATGAAATAAATACTTTTTCCAACGGATTTGTGAAAGGTGTTGTGGATTTGGATAAAGAACTGGTAGCGCTGGATGCGGACATGCACTATGAACTGGCAGATTATCTGAAAGAACAGCGGGGAGCGAAGGAAGCCGATATGTGGGGATTCAATTTATGGTTGGAAAACCAGTCGATGGATGAAATTTTGGAATATGATTCTTTTATTAATATCCATAATAACCAGCTTCACGGCTTTCCCCGTGGCGGAATGGGTATATTGGATTCGGATATTATGGCAAAAGCAACGGAGGTGATTTGCAAATGGATTCAGTTTTGAACGAAGGATGGTTTCAATTGTCTCTTGTGCAGCAGATGGTGAATATTGGAAACGAAGTAAAGCGGGCGTTGAAATTTTCTTCGGACCCAAATAAAAAAAATATGTTTTTCGAAAGGGCAATACAGTATACGCAGCTTACAATGGAGGACCCAAAGAATGCGCATGTATTGTCTGAATTGCTAATCAGTAAAGAGGTATTGGAAGACTATTGTGGAGAACATAAGATTGCCTGTACCGGGGAACAGATTAACGGATATTATCGAGCGTTTCAATATCTTTTGTAGCCGTCTTGTGCGGTAATAATCTGACGGCAGAAAATCAATCTGACGGATTCGGATAAAAAGGTGGAAATTCGGTACAGAACTTCCACCTTTTTGACGGTTATTCCACCGGAAATTCCGGTTCTCCCAAAAAGAATACACTATGTGCGCCAAAATAAATAAAAGTTGAATAAGCAATACACGCACTACAAATCGCAAACACATTCTTTCTAAGCCAGTTTTTCATGA
>CAJTRL010000020.1 GCA_910578715.1 uncultured Lachnospiraceae bacterium
AGTATCATGTTCCTTATCCGAAGTTAAAGGTGCGGTATATGACTTCCCGGTGGGGATCTTGTCAGCCGAAAAGGGGTATTATAACATTAAACAGCCAGTTGATAAAAGTACCAAGAAATTGCATTGAGTATGTTGTTTTACATGAGTTTGCGCACTATATATATCCTAATCACTCAAGGCAGTTTTGGGATTTTGTTTCCATGATGATGCCGGATTGGAAAGAACGTAAAAAAGAGTTGGAGAAAAGTGTATGAAATTGGTAAATGGCACACTAGTCCGATAAAAAAGGTGCGTTGCCTTTACAGATTTCTCCCATACGATGATTAACTGTTCTGACAGTGATGGCGTTATCTCGGCAATTTCTAAAATCTTCATTTGTTCCTCCGTAAATTCTGGCATGATTTTCTATTTTTCCAGTATACTACAATTTCAGGAGCGTAGAAATAGCAGATTTTTCGGAACAAATGGGGCCGTATCGACGGGACTTGCATGTGCGGTTGTTTTGCCCGCTTTTTCGCAACTAATATTCGCTTTTTAGCGCCTGGTAAGTTCTGTATCTTCTTTATCATATGCCTTATAATGGTAAAAAGCGTATTAACGTGAGAATGGCAAGGGGGTATTTTATGAATACGAATATCATATCAAAATACTTACAATTTCTGCGTAAAAGCCACAACTATACCCAGGAGGATTTGGCAAGAAGGCTGGACATATCGAGACAGGCGGTTTCTAAATGGGAAACGGGAACAGCGGTTCCGGATTTGGATGTTTTGCTGAAAATTTCCAAATTATATGGTGTTACAATAAATGATATATTAGAACCCGGAATAATGCCACAGCGGATAACAGATTTTGAGGAGATTACGACAATCGCCGAAAAGGAATTGAAGGAAGCATTGCAGCCGTTTGACGCAGTTTCCCTCGTGATTGCTTTAATGGGGGCATCTCCCGAAACAAACAGGCTTTGTGAAAGGATATTTCCGGAGATAGACTTCGAGGGGATAAGAAATCGTATCGGCCGGACTAAAATCGAAACCGTTGAGGATATGCAGAAGCAGATTGTTTCTATGATAAATTTACATGCGCCTGGCCAGGATTGACAGTAATAACCATGCTTTTCATTCAGCCCCTTTTCCCAGTCTTTTCCCGGCCTGCAAATTTGTGTCTTGCATTTATATCAGAATGCGGTATAATAGTAAAACTACGGTCAAAATATCTGCCGGGTCAGACGGGGGATATTGCCGGACGGAATCTGTCGGGCAGATAAGGACGGGAAGGAAAAGGTGCGGAAATGTTCGGTAAGGCAAAAAAGAAATTTATCGGTGACAGGGCTTTTTATAAGATGGTGCTGGCTGTGGCCGTGCCGATTATGATTCAGAACGGCATCACTAACTTTGTGGGACTGCTCGACAATATCATGGTCGGCCAGGTGGGCACGGAGCAGATGTCGGGCGTTGCCATTGTCAATCAGCTGATGATGGTTTATTATCTGTGCGTGTTCGGTGGACTGGCGGGCGCCGGAATCTTCACGGCTCAGTATTTCGGGCAGAAGGATGACGAGGGAATCCGGCAGACTTTCCGGTATAAATTCTGGATGGCGCTCATTCTGACGACGGGGGCTATACTGCTGTTTCTTTCTTCTGGAGAAAATCTGATTCAGATGTATCTGAACGGAAGCAGCGATGGCGGAGACCTGGCGGCCGCGCTTTATCATGGGAAAAATTATATGCTGGTGATGCTGCTTGGCCTTCCGGCTTTTATGATGGTGCAGATTTATGTCAGCACGCTGCGCGAGTGCGGGGAAACGGTGGTGCCGATGAAAGCGGGCATTGCCGCGGTTTTGGTGAATCTCTGTCTGAATTATCTGCTGATATACGGAAAAATGGGATTGCCCGCTTTAGGCGTTGTGGGCGCCGCAATTGCGACGGTGATTTCAAGATATGTGGAAGCGTCAATCGTCATCGTGTGGACGCACAGGCATAAGGAAAAGAATCCTTACATAGAAGGCGTATATGCGACGCTGAAAGTGCCGGGACATCTTGCCGGAAAGTTTTTTATCAAAGGCGCGCCGCTGCTTATCAATGAAACGATGTGGTCCGCGGGGATGGCAATGCTGACCCAGTGCTATTCCGTGAGGGGATTAAGTGTCATTGCAGGGCTGAATATCGCCAATACCATCAATAATGTATTTAATGTCGTATTCATCGCAATGGGCGATGCGGTCGCAATCATCATCGGTCAGCTTCTCGGTGCGGGCAAAATGGAGGAAGCGCGCGACACGGATAATAAAATCATCGCTTTTTCGGTATGCTGCTGTATCGGGGTGGCGGCTCTGATGGTCTGCATCGCGCCGCTGTTTCCGCAAATCTATAATACGAGCGATGAGGTGAAGGCGGTGGCGGTACAGTTCATCATCGCACAGGCCATTTTCATGCCGCAGGCGGCTTTTATGCACGCCACATATTTCACGCTGCGTTCGGGTGGAAAAACAATTATTACCTTTTTATTCGACAGTGTTTTTGTCTGGTGCGTCAGCGTTCCGGTCGCGTACTGCCTGAGCCGCTTTACGGGAATGCCTGTCATTCTGATTTTTGCAATGGTACAGATAGCGGACTGGATTAAATGTATCATCGGTTTTGTTCTGGTGAAAAAGGGCGTATGGCTGCAGAATATTGTGGCAAGGGGATAAAGACAGGAAAAGGCGCCAAAAGGCGCCTTACTTGTTTAACGCTTTATCGGGAATCCGCTTTCATGCGAAGACAGACGATTATCGAGACAGCCGTAGCGATGCAAAACAGGATGATGTGCAGCGTGAAGCCGGGAAAAAGCCGCCATAAAAAATCAATCTCCCAGACGAGTGACCTAATTAGAATCAGAAGGGCGAATGCAATCAGGTAGACTGCAGCACAGCTAAGAAGTGCTTTTTTCTTCCGTTCCTTTGTCTGTATTTCTTTTTCCAGCGTTTTCTGCTGATTTTCCAGCATCTGCGTTTTGGCCGACAGAAGGTCGATTTCGGACGGTTTGAGCAGATAATCCGTCGAGACATTGAAAATGTCGCATAACGCCACGATTTTGTCCAGTTCCGGTACGGACTGTCCGCTTTCCCATTTGGAAACGGACTGCCTCGAAACGCCTGTTTTTTCCGCCAGCTGTTCCTGGGTCAGGTCGTTTGCCTTTCGAAGATTCAATAATTTTTCCGATAAATCCATTTTGAGTTCCTCCTTTTGATGCCGGAATATCTTTACCATGAATAGCCAGGAAGATTCCGGTTTGTTTTTACAAGGATATTTTAACAAGGCATCGGGTTGCATAACACCAATCCGAGCGGGAATCTGCGCAGCCAGTGGGTGCAGATTCAATAGAAAGCGGGCGGTTACGCGATGTGGAAAGATGTTTCCGCGGCGTCATGAGGTCGGATTTTGCCAATGGCGTCATAAGGCCAGATTTTTATCAATATAATCCATAAAAGGCTTTTTTCTCACTTTGTCGGCATTGGCAAGATACCGTTGGAAAGATTCCCGCAATCCCTCTTCCAGTGGTTTTGTTTCGGGCAGCAGGCGTTCCTGTTTTCGGACGTCGAGACGGTATTCATAGTTGTAAAAACTGAAATAATTCCGCTGTTCGATATCCGGGCTGACATGAACGAAGGAGGCAGTTTTTCCTGCGATTTCATAGCATAGCGTGACCCAGTCCCGAACGGAAACGGTCTTGCGGTTTCCCACATTGAAAAGACGTTCCTCCGGCCTTTTTTCCAGAAACGCGTCCATGAAAAGGCATAAATCATGCACATGAAAGAACTGCAGCTCCATCCCGCCGTCTCCCGGCAGATAGAAAGCTCTGTTGTTCAGGGCGCACTCAAAAACAAAGGCTTCCCGATAGAGATTATTCATCGGTCCGTACAGGTAGGGCGGGCGGAGAATACAGGCATCCTGAAAACGCGCGATAAGGGCTTTTTCCGCCGCTATTTTATCCGTTCCGTATTTTCCCCAGAAGCTGTTTGGGCCTGTCGGCGTCTCTTCGGTAAAAGGCTGCCCGGCGGTTTCCGGGTAAACCGCGCTGGAGCTCAACAGGATATAATCGTCGTAATCGCCGAGGGCGTCGAGCAAGTCATTGACATCCGCCGCGGTATAAGCGGTCATGTCGAAAACGACGTCGAAATGAAGGGGGCGCAGTCTGTCTCCAAGAGCATGCCGGTCAGCCTGAATGAGTCTGACGCCATTGGATTGTATGCCGTGATTGCGGTTCAGTACATAAACCGTGTATCCTTTTTGCACATAATATTCTGCGACGTATCGGCTCACAAAAACCGTGCCGCCCGTGATGAGAATCTTTTTTTCCTTTTTCATGTAAAAATCATGCCTTTCTCTTATTTCTGCAGGCGCCGGGGCAAAGGACCGTCTGAGGACGCGTCCGTCGTTTGTGCCGGGCGCAGCCTGTTCTGTATGGACTCTGCCAGATACCGCAGTAACAGCGGTACCAGAACGCCGGCCGCCAGATAGACCATTTTAAAATGCTCTACACCCTTTACAAGGTATATGTAGTCAATGCTGGTATGGTATTGTTCAAAATCGAAATCAGCGCAGAAGCCCGAATGGGCGGCGATGCCCGCGAGAATCATCTTAATGAGCATGAAGACCATCACATGGTGCATCATAACCGTAAAAGTATTGCGTCCCAGATATTGCACCGGGCGGCTTTCTCCGGCGGCGGGCGTCAGCAGCCGGGCGATGCGGAGCCAGAAAACAATACCTGACACGATTGTCACATATGGAATGACAGGACCATTGGCAAAGCTGGTGCACCAGACGGCGCTGAAACTCAATCCGTTACAGCATAAGTGAAGAAGTGTCTGGAAAGCCAGCAAAATCGCAAAATAAGCAAAATTGCCGAGAGTGTCATGTTTTTCCAGTTTTTTCCGATAAAACTGTCCCATTTGAAAACAGGGAAAAAGAAACAGGATTCTGCCGGGCATTTTATAATTGCCCCAGACCCGTCCTTCGATGGCGAAAGATACGACCATCATACCGACAAAAAGGCCGGCGGCCAGGTACAGCCATTCCAGAAAGCGGTCAGCCTTTTGGGCAGAAGCCTCTTCGGAAAAACTTTCGCTGGAGGCGTGCTTCCTGTTCAGGGCGCTGATAAATTTCGACAGCGGTCTGGATAAAAGTCGTCTGGCGATTAGCCGCATGAGAAGATTCATCATTTCAATGAAGAATAGGACCGGGACAAACCAGGCCGCATACTGGTAAAGGAACTGATAGCCGTGCAGAAACGGCGTCACAAAAAGGGTGCGGAAGCTGATTTCTTCTCCCATTGTAAAACCGCGTGTATGCAGAAACTGGGCGACGAGGCCGTAAAACAGGTTCCAGGCAAGATAGGGCAGGATAAGCCGCCTGCACTTCTTGCACACATAGGCGAGCGGATGCTCTTCTTCCGCGTCTTTATAAAAATAGCCGGAAATAAAAAGAAACAGCGGCACATGAAAAGAATAGTAAGGAAATAAGCCGCCTACGGCCATGATATCATAGCCGAGATGTCCGGCAACGACCATAATCATTGTAAGGCCGGACAGGATGCCGAAAGTTTTATTGTATGCAGAACCGAAAGTTTTGTCGTATGCAGATTGTCGTATAGTAGTGTTATTCTTCATTATTCGCCTGTTGACCGGATTTTTATCGTATGCTAGTATGTTTCAAATATAGTATACTAAGAGTTAGCAGAAAAGGAAATTGTTTTTATCTGGAATCTTATATTTCAATATCAAAATGCGGAAAATCAAAATGCGGAAAATCAAAATGCGGAAAATCAAAATGCGGAAAGCCGAATTTAAAAACCTGACATAAGGTGTCATGATTTGTGTGGTATTCTTTGTAAAAAGCCCGGAAAAACAACTGCGAAATGCTACTGGACCGGGCTGGTGTGTCATTTTTCAATTGCATACACCGGAATGGAGGAATCAATGAAGCACGAGTGGAAGAAACATGAAAAAGCATTGTACGGAGTCGGGAAAACACCGTCGTTCGTATCGGTTCCGGCACAGAACTTCGTGATGATAAGCGGTCAGGGAAATCCCAACGATGCGGATTTTTCTAACCGGGTCGGGGTATTGTTTTCGCTGGCATATGCGATAAAAATGAATTATAAAACTGTGATGGCGGAAAGAGAGGAAAGCGGAGGCATTGACGATTATGCGGTATACCCGCTGGAGGGCGTCTGGAAATTAAAAAGGGACGGGAAGCTCATCAAGGAGGAACTGGAATATACCATTATGATACGCCAGCCGGATTTTATCACAGAAGAGATGGTGAAAGAAGCGGTTGAACGGGTAAAAGCGAAAAAGCGGGAGCCCTTGCTTGACGAGGTGCGGTTTTCCTCCATGCAGGACGGGAACTGTATTGAAATCCTACATACAGGTACGTATGACAGTGAGCCGGATTCTTTTGAAAAGATGAACCGGTTTGCGGAGGAAAACGGCCTGGTGCGTATGGAAAACCGCCACAGAGAAATCTATCTGAGCAATGCGAAGCGGGTGGAACCGGATAAACTCAGAACCATATTGCGGTACCGGGTCCGGAGCGCTGCCCTGTGACTGGAAGGTTGGGAAAAGAGGAGAGAGCTGATGGAATATACAAAAAAGCAGCTGAAAGAGCTGACGGGTGCAGAATACTACGGGATGTACGAACGGCTTAATGAATATATACTGGATTCTTACAATGTGAATCAGCAATGGGACAAAGGCGGGAAAGACTGGGAAATCTGTCTGCGTTATGGCCGCAGCGGCAAAACGCTCTGTACCGTATATTTCCGACGGGGCCGGATTGGTGTAATGGTAATCTTCGGGAAAGAGGAGCGGAAAAAGTTTGAAGAAACGGAAAGCCGTTTTTCAGAAACGATACGGAATATTTATTACGGCGCCAAAACATATCACGACGGGAAGTGGATGATGTTCGATGTGAACAACGCGGAGCTGCTTGATGAGATAAAAATGCTGCTGGAAATCAAGAAGTCTCCCAACAGAATTCTGACCATGTGCGGTTACTGCTGTGATATGTGCAAAGCGTTTGTCGGAAATACCAGGAAAAAGGATGAACGGGAGATTCTGGCCGGTTATTGGAAGCGGTATTATGGTTTGAATATCCCAGTCGAAAACATGAACTGTGACGGATGCCGATGCAAAAAAGCAGACGCCCACAGGGTCGATGATGCCTGTCCCGTCCGCGCCTGTGTACAGGACAGAAAATTAACGGATTGTTCCGAATGTACGGATTATCCCTGTGAGATTTTCCTGTCGAGAAAAGGGCTGAGCCATGCAGAGGCAGACGGAATCGAAGAACTGGATATTCCAAGCTACTATGAATATCTGGGGGCGTATGATAATCAGTCAAGGCTGGACAGGCTGAAAGAGATTGATAAAAAAATCCCTTTTTGGGAAAAAGCCTACCGGAATAAGGATATTAACGCGTTTTCTTCCGAACCGAATGGGACGTTGAAAGAATTTGAATATCTGCTGGACAGACAGGCCAAAATTCTGGAAGCAGGGTGTGGAGAAGGACAGAACGCGTTTTATCTGGCCAGACAGGGATATAGTCATGTCGATGCTTTTGATATTTCGGAGCACGGAATCGCTAAACTGCGGCAAAAATGCGAAGCGGAAAAAGTTCAGCTGAACGCCTTTACCGCCGATTTGACAACCTATCAGTTTGAACAGTCTTATAATATGGTTCTGTGCTTTGGCACGCTGCATTTCGTGCCAAGAGAGGACTGGAGAGCATTTATCAATAGAGCGAAAGCTCATACCGAGGCGGGCGGCGTCCATATCATGCAGATATTTACCGATACCGTTCCGGCTTCGGCGGATATTGCGCCGTTTGCGGTCGGGCTTGCGAAAGACGGGGAGATAGCCGAACTGTATGCCGACTGGGAAATACTGCAGTTTAAGTCTTATACATTTGAGGATGAGCATCCCGGCGTCCCCAGACATTTGCACGCATCGAATAAAATCGTTGCGAGGAAAAGGGTGTTTTTAGAACAATAAGTGACATTTTTCCCCTATTGACGAAACACTTTTTATCCGCTATGATAAGTGAAGCGAATCCGCATACTCATAATCGGCGGATTCTGATATGCAAATATTTTCAGAAAGAGAGGAACTGTATGTTAAGCATTGTGGGATTGGAGCTTTCAGCGAACTGAATAGTCGATGTCGGCGGCGCGGCCGCTGATGTATCTGCCATACAAAATGCTTTGCATACCTATGCCCTTTTTTACTCCTAAAGAGTATTTATACCGATTGACGTCCCGTGGTCTGCCGCGAGGATGCAGTCTTTCAAAAAGCATGACTGTAAGGTCATGTTTTTTATGTTTTATGCGTAGCTCCATACAGAGGATGTACGCCGCCAGGACGGCACATGGGGCGCTGGAAAAAAATTTTTGGGATATCCATGCAATCATGCTGTCTGGCAGAGCTGCATGGTTTTTTTGTGTATAATAGCCGGACTGTGAACGGGCATGGCAATTTAACAATTGTCTGAAGTAGAAAAAGAGTAGAAGATTGATTTGAGCGTCTGCTGAAGCAGACAGATGGGAGTAATCATGACAAGAAATGCAGAACAGATTCTGGAATTTGATAAAATAAAAGAAATATGGCTTGCTCTGGCGCTGACAGACGGGGCAAAGGAAGAAATACGAAATACAATGCCGTGTCTGTCGGAGAGCGAACTGTCCGTGAAGCTGCGGGAGACGGGTGAAGCCCGGACGATGATAGAAAAGTGCGGAAATCCGCCTCTTGTATCGTTTTCGGGCATCCGGGAATATCTTATGGCTGCGGAAAAAGGCGGCTGTCTGAGTTCGGAACAGCTGGAGGAGACGGGGATTGCCCTGGTGGCCGTTATGCGGCTGAAACAATATCTGGAACGATGTAAGCAGTTTGAGATTCCGCTGGCGTATTATGCGGAAAACCTGGACCCGCTGGAAGAAATAAAAGAGATGATTTCATTGCAGATTCGGAGCGGCCGGGTGGACGACGGTGCATCTAAGCTGCTGAAAACGCTTCGAGGCGAGATAGAAAGGCTCAGAGACCGGATGAAGGAAAAAGCGGATGCGGTCATGCGGGCGAACAAAGCGTGTATGTCGGACAGTTTCAGCACTGTGCGGAACGGGCATGTCTGTATTCCGGTCAAAAAAGAATATAAGTTTAAAATTAGCGGAAGCGTTATCGATAAATCCGCGACGGGCAATACGTTGTTTATCGAGCCTTCCGCGGTGGCGAAATCCGCAGAAGAATTACAGCTTCGGCAAATCGAAGCGGAGAACGAAGAACGCCGGATTCTTTATACGCTGACGGCGATGCTTGCGGAACAGGCGGAAGCGATGCGGCAGAATATAAAAGCCATGGAAAAACTGGATTATATTTTTTCCAAAGGGAAGTTAAGCCTGGAATATGACGGCACAGAGCCGGAAATCAATACGGACAGAAAGATTATTCTGAAAAACGCGAGACATCCGCTGATGGATAAAGAAGTCTGTGTGCCCTTGCAGTTCGAGCTCGGAAATAAAAAAGATGACGGCGTAATCCGCGGCATTGTGATAACAGGACCCAATACGGGAGGGAAAACGGTTGCGATTAAAACCGTTGCCCTGAACTGCATGATGGCTCAGTGCGGCCTCCATGTGGCGGCGGAGGAAGCAGCAGTCTGCATGAACAGTAACTTCCTCTGCGATATCGGGGACGGACAGAACCTGTCCGAAAACCTTTCGACTTTTTCGGCTCATATTACGAATGTGCTGGATATTTTGCGGAAAGTAAATACTGACAGCCTTGTCATAATGGATGAGCTCGGTTCGGGAACCGACCCGACGGAGGGAATGGGAATTGCGATTGCCATTCTGGAAGAACTGAAAAAAAGCGGCGCGCTGTTTCTCGTGACGACTCATTATCCTGAAGTCAAGCAATATGCGGAACAACAAGGAACTATCGTAAACGCCCGGATGACTTTTGACAGGGAAAGTCTGCGTCCGCTTTACCAGATGGTTATCGGCGAAGCGGGCGAAAGCTGCGCCCTGTATATCGCCAAACAGCTCGGCATGCCCGACACTATGCTGCAAAACGCGGTAAAGGCGGCGTACGGAGGAGGCATGCCGGAGGCGGAGGATGTTGTATGCGGACACGGGATAGAAACGATGAAGAAGCATCGGCCGGAGGAATCGGCGGTTTTAACAACGCTGCTTAACGGGCCGGAGGAAATTGTTTTACAGAAAGAAAGCGCGCCCAAAATTAAAAAGCGCAAAAAGGAGAGCCGGAAACAGGCGGAGGCCGGAAAATTTCAATTGGGCGACAGCGTTATGGTCTACCCGGATAAAAAAATCGGCATCGTATGTCAGCCAGCCAATGACAAAGGCGTGTTGCGGGTACAGATGCCGGACAAGAAAATCTGGATTAATCATAAACGGGTGAAACTTTATATCAAGGCCGAGGAGCTGTACCCGGAAGATTATGACTTTTCGATTCTCTTCGATACGGTCTCCAACCGGAAGCTGCGCCATCAGATGGAAAAACGGCATGTTGAAGGGGAGGAGATTGTTGTGGTAAAATAAGAAGCAACCCAAATGTTGCTGGTACAGCAGAATGAGAGGAAACATGAAAAGTCTGACAAAGGGAAAGCCAATAAAAGTAATATTGCTTTTTGCAGTTCCGCTGTACGTCGGACAACTGTTCCAACTCGGATATAGTCTGATTGATACAAGAATCATCGGTGGGATACTGGGCGAAAAAGCATTGGCGGCCGTAGGCGCGACGATTTCATTAAGCGATATGCTGACAGAGTTTTTGAATGGAATTATTTGTGGCTTCGGTATTATCATATCTACATTTTTTGGTTCCGAAGACGAAGAAGGATTGAAAAAAGCGATTGGCGGGAGCGTTGTGCTCGGCGTGGCGGGAACCATGTTTATCAGTGGGCTCAGCTCTGCTTTTTTGCCCGACATTCTCCGTATATTAAATATATCAGACGAGCTGTTGCCACAGGCAGCGGCGTACATCAGGATAATTCTCTGCGGACTGCTTGCAACGACGCTTTATAATATCTGCGCCGCTGTGCTCCGCGCCATCGGGGATTCTTATACGCCGCTGATTTTTCTGGTAATTTCCAATCTTATGAATATTTTTCTGGATTATGTCTGCATTCTGAAACTGCGGATGGGCGTTTCCGGGGCGGCATTTGCAACGATAATTTCACAGGCGTTGTCGGCTTTTTGCTGTTTTTTGTATATGAAGAAAAAATATCCCGGAATATGTCTGTCGGGAAGAGATTTTCTGCCGGATAAAGAAATCTGGAAAAGACTTTTGCCAACGGGCCTGTCGATGGGTTTTATGATTTCCTTTGTGACGCTTGGCTCGCTTGCCTTGCAGACAAGTATCAATACGTTCGGAACGAATATTATCGTAGCGCATACGGCGGCGAGAAAAGCGACGTCCCTTTTTCTGATTCCGTTCTTCGTGTTAAGTTCGGCGCTTGCAACATACTGTGGGCAGAATCTTGGAGCAAAGGAATATGGAAGAATCCAAAAAGGAATCCGGGACACGATTCTGCTTTCTTTCATATGGTGCGTCGCCGCGCTGCTGATGGTATTCACGCTTTCGCCGACGATTATCCGGGCAATTACGGCCAGCGCGGAAAGCGAAGTCGTGGACACGGCATCTTTATATTTGAAAATCAATGCGGTTTTTTATTTTCTTCCGGCGGTTATCTGTATTCTCCGGAACAGTATGCAGGGGTTTGGCGATACGAAAACGCCGCTCGCGTCCAGCCTGATAGAACTGGCGGGCAAGGTGCTGATTGCATATTTGCTCGCGCCGTTTATCGGGTATATGGGAGTAATGATTTCGGAACCAGTCGTATGGGCGTTTATGGTTATTCCGCTTCTTATTGGAACCATGCGGAATCCGATATGGAGAGCTGTATCGTCAACTGATTCCGGGAATCTCTAAAAGATGTCTTTCCATGCTTTCCGTCAGCCTGTGAGAATCTTCTTCCAAATGGGAAAGGTAGGTAATCACCAGGCCGCGCTCAGGAAGAACATAGCATTTCTGCCCCCACTTTCCGCTGATGCAGAAACCGTCCCGGTACTTCCAGATAAAATATCCGTAGCCTCCTTCCCGGTTCATCTGGCGGATGCTGGCGGCTGTTTTAACATATTTTTCCGAAAGGATTCTTTTGTTTTCATAAACGCCGCCATGAAAAAGCATCAGACCGGCCTTGCTTAAATCGTGAACGGACATTTCCATGCCGGAAGCACCGTAAAAATAGCCGTCGGGACATCGCTGATAAACAGGTTCTGCAATGTTCAGCGGTATGAAAAGATTTTTATTCAGATATTGGAATAAATCTTCCGAAAGAGCTTCCGTCAGGGCGACGCCCACCAGATAGGCGGAAATATTTGTATAATGAAAGACTTTCGACTGTATATGGGGGAGCGGACAGGAAAGGGCATACCGCAGATAACTTCCGCCTTCCGGACGGAAAGGGAAATCATCTACGGACATGGTCAGCAGTCTTTCGATTGTCACTGTCTGAAATGCGGCGCGCTGGCTTTCGGACATTTGTCTGACGGCTTTCGTAGGAAGATATGTAAGGACTGATTTTTCCAGGTCAAATTTTCCGCGGTCACAGGCAATGCCGACGGCGATGGAAACCATCGTTTTGGTCGCTGAATAGATGGGAAAACGGGAGGCTGTTGTATTTCCGTAATGGTGAAGGAGCCGGTCGTTTTCATATATTTCCAGACCATGGACATTCCAGTTGTTTTTTTCAATATCCCTTATGAATGCGTCGAAATTCATAAATACCTCCGATGAAAAATCTGCCTTTATTTGATGCCAGTATCATTGATATCAGTATACAAAAAAGCGGGGGAAAAAGCAAAGGAACCGTTATGAACGGGAAGCGGCGGAAGGAGGTTGGCGTCGCCACAGGAGCAGAACAGACCTTTTTCATGCTCAAAGAGAAATATCCGAAGGTCTGTCTGGTCCTCCGGAAGTTTTTTATAAATAATCCTTCAAATCTTTGCATAATTCCGCTTCGATAGATACCAGGCGTTTGCAGATATCTTTAGAGGTTTTGTCGGCGGACTGGTACTGATTCATATATTTATGGAGCGATTTGACGCCCATGTTACAGCCGTCGGTCATCACGTCTGCGATGGCAGAATCGCTTTCATTCATGCCGATTTTCATATTGGTTTTCAGCCAGGACATGCTCTTTGCCATAGGACTTGGGTCTTTTTCTTCGCTGTTGTGCTCGACGAGCAGAGAGTGGATTTCATTCCCCAGTTTTTCATGGTGCGCTTTGCTTTCCGATAACAGATTTTTCATATCGGTGTCCTGAACGCGCCCCAGCACTTCGTCGATGGAAGTGACTGCCATTTTCGTGCCGGAATCGCATTCTTTGAGTAAAGAAATTGTATCGCGGTTTTCCATATAACTGCCTCCGTTTCTAATTTAGTGTTTTTACAAGTATTTTTCTGCGTGCAGGTCGTCAGGCGGCCAGTTGCGGGTCAGCTGACGAATGCCGCGAAAATCAGTTTTTATTGTGCCCGGAAAACCTTGATAATATTACAAAAACTCAAGTGACAGTTCAGTCTCCGTCAGAGAACGATGCTCTGCCCGGGCGGAGACTGGAGCGTTGTAAATTCAAATCTGCCTGCCAATTTTGCTGACAGATACCCTAGGATGGAATATAATGATAATGACTCAGGCACTGATAACAGGAGAATATCTGCGGCCATTATCGTTTGGTTAAAAAAAATTTTGAAAGGAAGCGCGGAATGCACTTTGTAGATGCAAAAGGAATTTTATCGTCCGGAAACGGCATGAATATATACCGGGGATGTACGCATGGTTGCATTTACTGCGACAGCCGCAGTCAGTGTTATCAGTTTACCCATGATTTTGAGGATATCGAGGTCAAACAGAACGCGCCGGAGCTTTTGGAAAAGGCGCTGCGCTCCAAGCGGAAAAGGTGCATGATTGGAACGGGTGCCATGTG
Source organism: uncultured Lachnospiraceae bacterium (assembly GCA_910578715.1). Taxonomy (GTDB): domain Bacteria; phylum Bacillota; class Clostridia; order Lachnospirales; family Lachnospiraceae; genus UBA3282. The sequence goes on from CAJTRL010000020.1 coordinate 14,043, forward strand.
CGACCCTTATATGCAGTGCGAGGAAGAACTCCGGCTGACGAGGCGTTGCCTGGAACTGATAGACGAATATGGTTACGGCCTGGCGATTCAGACCAAATCGGACCGGGTTCTGCGAGATTTGGATTTATTACAGAGCATTCATCGCAAGGCGAAATGCGTGGTGCAGATGACGCTGACTACTTATGACGAAGATTTGTGCCGTATCGTGGAACCGAATGTCTGTACGACCGGGCGGCGTTTTGAGGTTCTGGAAATCATGAAGGAAAGCGGAATCCCTACGGTCGTCTGGCTTTCGCCGCTGCTTCCTTTTATCAATGATACGAGGGAAAATGTGGAAGGGATTCTGGATTATTGCATACGGGCGGGGGTGTACGGCATATTGTGCTTTGGCATCGGTCTGACGCTCAGGCAGGGGAACCGGGAATATTTTTATGCCAGGCTGGACAGGCATTTTCCGGGCCTTCATGAAAAATATCATAAAAAGTACGGTTATCAGTATGAAATTGCCAGTGAAAACAATGCAGAACTGATGGCACTGCTCCGGGAGAGGTGCAAGAAGCACCATATCGTGTTCGATGTGAACGCACTGTTTTCCTATTTCCATGAATTTCCGGAAAATCAGGGGTACGAGCAGTTGAGCTTGTTTTCGTAAGGTGATTTGGCGGAAATAGGTATCTTCCGGTGTGTTATTTCCAAGTTTTACTTACTGGATTTCTCGAACAACATAATTGTAATTACGATAGGCATATGCTATAATTACGATGTCACTGTATTTGTTCAAATTAACGGAAATACAAAAATATTTATTTAACAAATGATAAAATAAAGGCCGGTTACAAAACAACTGTGGTGGGATTACGATGGAAGAAATAGACATGAAAGCCCTGATTACTTTTGATGAAAGCATCAATCAAATGTTAAATGATTTGTTGATTATGTCGATGGATATTTATTTGATGAAGAATTGGTTTTGCTGAGTGAGGATGGGGCAAATATTGTTGATAGAAATTATCCAGTATGCTTTTTGGCATCTGGTAAATACTGGGTCAACAACCATGCTCCTGTGTTGAAAACCAATTTTGGAAATGAGAATAATTTTATTTGTAATTCATTAGAAAGAAAAAATTATAACCAATATAATACAGGGATGGCAATGCCAAAACTGAATAAGGAAGTATGTAAAAATATTCCAATTAGTTGTCCAAATTATGAAGAGCAGAAGCAAATTGGCGATTATTTCCGCAACCTTGCTCACCTCATCACCCTTCACCAGCATAAGTGTGATGAACTGCAAGGTATCAAAAAATTTATGTTACAGAATATGTTTGTGTAGGAAATATAAAAGTAAATAGGCGAGAGGAAATGAAATAAAATGGAATTAATCACACTATATCACGGAAGCGGAGAAAAGATAGAATTTCCGGAAATTAGGAAAACGAAATATACAAAAGACTTTTCATGGGGGTTTTATTGTACAAATAGTTATGAACAGGCTAAAAGGTGGGCAGAGCGCCGTCGTGAAGAAGGGGTTATAAATTTTTATTCTTATCATAAAGATTTATCATTAAATATTTTGAAATTTGAGACGATGACGGATGAATGGCTTGATTTTATTGCTAGTTGTCGAGTAGGGAAAATTCATAATTATGATATTGTTGAGGGGCCTATGGCAGATGATACAGTCTGGAATTTTGTAAATGACTATCTGAATAATATTATTAGCAAGAAAGTATTTTGGGAGTATGCAAAGTTTAAACATCCGACACATCAGATAAGTTTCCATACAATAAGAGCTTTGAATTGTCTTCGATTTGAGAGGAGTGAAAGGATTCATGGATGAGAAAAGGAAAGATAATATCTATTATGTCTGTACTATGATTGAATATGTGGCAAGAATAACAAAAAATCATAGAAAGAATATTGTTTCATTTCTTACAAAAAATGAGGTGGAATATCAGTTAAATGCGGCTGAAGTAAATCATTGTCTGAGTTTTGAACAGGTTGCAGATGAGTGGATTGAGCAATATGGGATAACAGAGGGGGAGTTTGATACAGTAAGCAGCTGTAGATATAATGTACCGTCAGTGACGGCCATAGGTCGCGTATATCAGCAATTGGTACTTGCAGTTACAAAAGAAAATGAAGTGGCTCAAGTAATTATAGATGTATTTTCATCTTTTATAAGTGATGAAATATCAAACTTTAATTCAAATGTATACTATAGTAATCCTGACTATATAAAATGTTCCTATCAAGAGGGGATTTTGTTGGCGTAAGGCGTGCATTGAACATCTCTCTGGCGCGGAGGCGGGGAAGGGTGTATAATCGAAACTGGTACAACGAATATTAAGTAACTGCCGCCTGTGAAAAAGAATGCGTGAGCCGGACACAGGAAGCGGAAGACGGATATCAAAGAAGAAACGCAGACACAGCAAGATAAAAGCGGGGGCTGGGAATGAATGTTTGGAAAACCCGGAAAGGCGTAAAACGCCGGAAGTACATAAAGAAAATATTTTTTCTGACCGCAGTATTCTGGTGCGTCCTGTCTGCGCGCTGTGAAACGGCGCTGGCGGCGGAGAACGCGTCTTTGGACGAAGAAGAAAAAGTCCTCGCGCAGTATCAGGAATACCGGGAGCGGCTGGAAGCGATAGAACATAGAACGGAAATCGAAACAAATGGTTTTGCCGTGGTAGAAAGTCAGATTTTTCCGATAGATATTGCGGGATATGGAGAGGGGGAAGTCTCGCTTATTCCGGCGTTCGATGAGACCTACCATCGGCTCGCTTTATTTTTTGTGACGGCGGACGGACAGGTTATTTATAAGACGGACCAGCTGGAAACGAACAACCGCGTTCTTGGGCAGATGGAACAGCCCCCCTGTGCTATTGCGGCGGTGTCCTTCCGGGACCTGGATATGGACGGCCGCACGGATATTATTCTGATTACCGCCTGTGAAGCCGTGGATGGTTCCGGGGAAACATACAAGGTGGGAGACGTTCTTTTTCAGAGCAAAAAACAGGCGGGTTTTTACCGGGATTACCGGATTGCGGATAAAATCAACCGGTACGGGATGAACAAAAGCGCGGAAGTCATTACTGCTTTTGCCAGAGACGGTTATTCGACGGAATTTCTGTACACCGCTACGACGCTGTCGGAACTGCTTGAAAAGGGGCTCCAGATTATTACGGAGCAGTGTCATTACAGAACTTTTGGAAAACTGGGGAAATTACAGGTCGTGCCCGGAACATACCGCATTTCCAATTACGATGTTTTTATGGTATATCTGGTCAGCGAACAGGGCGATATCTTATTCAGTTTACAGCCGATGGGGGATTATGATAACCTGTATGCGCTCAAAGGAATCAACTGTCGGGATATCGACGGGGACGGTCTGAAAGATATCGTCATTCTGGCAAGATACAGTTATGAAGGCGAGGAAGGCCAGCTCATCGTGGAGAGCGATTATTCCGTTTATTACCAGCGGACAGGCGGCTTTTCACTGGACACGGAAATCAAAGACACCTATCGGTGCAGCGATGAAGACACGATGGAAATACTGGTTGAGGAAGCGAGAAAATACTGGGGCTGGTCCGGACAGGAATAGGTTGAACGCGGCAAGCTGCGCTGGCATGAGGGAGACAGGTAAAGACAGGCTGAGAGAAAGGCATGGTTACTAACGATGATAAAGATACTGATAGTGGATGATGAAAAACCGATTTGCGATTTGATTGACCTGAATTTGTCGTCGGCCGGGTATCACTGCGACGCGGTTCAGGACGGGCTGACGGCAATCGAGAAAATAGAGCAGGAATCGTATGATTTGATTTTGCTGGATATCATGCTTCCCGGCGCGGACGGCTACGACGTTATGGAGTATATCAGGCCGCTCGGCGTTCCCGTTATTTTTATTACCGCAAAGCATGAGGTAAAGGACCGGGTAAAAGGATTAAAGCTCGGCGCGGACGACTATCTGGTGAAGCCTTTCGATGTGGTGGAGCTGGTCGCGCGGGTGGAAGCGGTGCTGCGCCGTTATAACAAGACGGAACAGCGGCTGACGGCGGGAGATGTCGTCGTAGACGTGGAAGCGCGTCTTGTAACGAAAGATGGCCGCCCGGTTGAACTGACGAATAAGGAATTTGGGCTTCTGGTTCTTTTTATCCGAAACAAAAATGTCGCGTTGTTTCGGGAAACATTATATGAAAAGGTCTGGGAAGAAGAATATTATGGAGACAGCCGGACACTGGATTTGCATGTACAGCGGCTTCGGAGAAAACTGGGATGGGAAAACTGTCTGGTGGCGGTTTATAAGGTCGGTTACCGTCTGGAAATGGCGTAACAAGGAAGGTTATCAGTGATGAAATTTTCAATGAAAATTCTGCTGTGGACGATTATCGTCATGGCTCTGGCATTGGGATTCAGCGGCTTTTACTTTGTAAATTATGTGTTTGAAACGTCTCTGGAACGGGAAGTGGGACAGGCGGTGGATGAGAGCAGTATTCTCGGATTTGCGTTTGAAACAGCGGCTTTGAGCGTTCCGGCTAAATACAGCGTGCTGCCCAATAATACGGTGGAAGAAATCGCCTCCAATCTGGAAAGAGGCGGACAGAGCACGGGCCGTCTGCTGCGCATTTCGGATGAAGAAAAAAATGTGCTCTATACGAGCGACGGTTTCGAAATGGACGACGAGCTGCTGCAGCAGACCGGGGAAAATATCAAAACATACCGTATCATACAGGTGGGCGAAAAATATTATATCCATACCGGAACGACGGTCAATGCGCTGAACCGGATTCTTTATCTCGAAAATATGAAAGACGTTTCGGAAGTATTTACGGAACGGGAGATGGGTTTTTCCCTGTACCGGAAGGTGACGCTCGTCATGCTGTTCGTGGGGATGGTCATCATGCAGATTATCTCTTCACTGCTGACCAAACCGGTGCGGCTTTTAACGGAAGCGACCAAAAGAATGGCGGCGGGCGATTATGCTTACCGCGCAAAGCAGATAAGCCAGGACGAACTCGGTCAGCTGACAAAAGATTTTAACAGCATGGCGGGGGCGCTGGAACAGAATATCCAGATGCTGGAAGAAGAGATTGAGGCAAAAGAGGAATTTATGGGAGCTTTTGCCCATGAGCTGAAAACGCCGCTTACTGCGATTATCGGTTACGCGGATATGCTCCGTTCCCATAAGCTGGACGAAGAAAAGAGCATTATGTCCGCCAATTATATTTATACGGAAGGAAAGCGTCTGGAAACGATGTCCTTACGTCTGCTGGACATTATCGTTGCCGGGAAAGAAGAGGCGGAATTACAGGAGGTTCCTGTGGAGCCGGTATTCGACTATCTGGAAGAAATGTTTGTGGGACGCCGGAAAATAGAATTTTATTTTGAGCATGAGCCGGGGACAGTGCTTGCGGAAATCAACCTGATTAAAACGGTTCTGGTGAATCTGGTTGACAATGCCTGTAAAGCGTCTGAGGAGGGCGGCCGTATCGAGATAAGCGGACAGGCTTTGGAAAACGGTTACCGCTTTGCCGTCAGGGATTATGGAATCGGCATCCCGGAGGAAGAACTGCATAAAATTACGAAAGCCTTTTATATGGTGGATAAATCCCGCGCGAGAAGCAAAAACGGCGCGGGCCTCGGCCTTGCGCTCTGCGTGGAGATATTGAAAATCCATCACAGCGAACTGGAAATTGAGAGCGAAGCGGGTAAAGGCTCCTGTTTTGGTTTCATACTGGCGAAAGGCGGTGCTAAGGAATGAAATATAAAATGAAAATAGCGGTATTCATTTTGTTTGCGGTTTTTTCGATGGCGTTGTCCATCTGGGGACCGGAAGCGTTCGCCAGATATCAGGACAAGGGGCTGTTAAATGAGATTCATGCGGAGACCGTGGAAGAGGCGGGCGTTGGCTATCGATATAAATTGAATATCAACGAAAAATTATATATCCTTTCCAGGTGCCTGAGCAGTCAGACGGTTCCGGAAAGCGAGCAGAACGCGCTGGCGCATCGGGCGGATGCGGGAACGGCCTATCAGGATATGGATGGCTCTTATGCTTTTATCGCAAATTACAGAAGCCCGTCGGATGAAGAAATTACCGATGAGCAGATTTACGAAACATGCAATGAGGCGCTGGACACCTTACAGGAAGCCGGCATTATTCCGAAGGAAGTCAAGGATGTGATGCCGGCGTCCTATGAGGCGACGCTTTATTCCGCCATCGACGTGCTGGAGCCGCGCAATAACATTGCGGTCTGGAAGCTGAGCCTTTCCAACAGCCAGAAAAACGCGAATAAGGAAAACCGTCTGATGGACGCTTATATCGGTGCGGAGGACGGGAAGCTGTATGAGTTTTATGTGCGGACGCCGCTTTTGTGGGATGAAATCGATGCGGACGCCGTCGTGGAGGGATGGAGCAGTTATATGGGGCTTGGAAGCCCGGAGCCGTACGAATCGGAAAACCCTCTTCTGGAAACAACGCCCTACTACAAAAAATATGTATTTCCGGGAATGGGAGATGCCAGGACAATCGTTACTGTTGGTTTTTATGAAGGGATTAACGAGCTTTTTCTGAAAATTGAGAAATAGGGATTAATGGCTCTTCATCAATATCTTGTGTATGATGCAAAAATGATGCAAATATGATGTGAATTTGATGCAGAAATGATGATAATATGATGCAGCGCCCGTGTAATCTTGTATTAACGAGATGACACGGGCGTTTTTTTTACGCTTAATTGGAAAAAGAAACTATTTCAACGCCGTGGAATCTGATAAAAATGACAGATATGTCGTTAAACGGAAAAGGAAATGCCGCGGTTTGCATGAATGTACCGTAAGAAAGGGAACTGCCATGAGAAAATACGAAAGAGGAAGTTATCTGACCAGATATTATCATCAATATCAGAGAAAAGAAAAAAGGCGGAAATGTGCCGGAAGGATTCTGGCAGCGGCGCTGGCGCTTAGCATAACTTGTCTTGCTGTTTTTACCGTCCGTCGGATTCCGGCCGGAGAAGTGCTGGCCGCGACATCCAAAGATGTCGTATGCTGGCCCCCAAACGCCGATATGGGGACGGCGTCCGGCGGCCCGGTACAGCTGGATTTGGAGCAGCTGCAGGCATTCATAGAAGAAAATGCGATTCCGGTTATCTATGTGGACGCCGGACATGGCGGTGAAGATGCGGGATGCTCCAAGTGCGGCGTGGAAGAAAAGACGATTAATCTGGAAATTGCCCTTAAAGTCAGGGACCAGTTGGAAGCGCTCGGCTATAAAGTCATTATGGCGAGGGAGTCCGATGTTTATATTCCAAAAGAAGAGCGGGTGGAACAGGCAAATACGGCTCAGGCTGACATTTATGTCAGTATTCATCAGAATTCGACGGATGACGGAAGCGATGCGAGCGGCATGGAAGTATGGTATGACGGCTCCGATGCGGCCCGTTCTAATGAAAGGCTGGCCCGGTTAATCAGACAGCAGACCGCCAGAAGCACACAGGTTGTCGAAAGGGAGCTCCGCGGAAATGCGGATTTCCATGTGACGGGAAGCACTGAAATGCCGGCCTGTCTGATAGAGACGGGATTTCTGACCAATACGGACGAAAGAAACAAGCTCGTTACAGAAGAGTATCAGGAGCAGATTGCAACGGGCATCGTGCGGGGTATTGATTATTATTTTCATCCCAAAACAATGTATCTGACGTTTGATGACGGCCCTTCCGAAGAAAATACGGAGAAGGTGCTGGATATTTTGAAAGAAAGGGGCATTCATGCGACTTTTTTCCTGGTAGGTGAAAATGTAGAGAAAAACCCGGAAATCGCAAGGCGGATTGTGGAGGAAGGCCATACGATAGGCATCCACAGCAATACCCACGATTACGAAAAAATTTATATGGATGCGGACAGCTTCATTCAGGATTTTGAGGCGGCGCGTCAGACGATTTATGAAGTGACGGGAGTGGAAGCGAAGCTCTTCCGTTTCCCCGGCGGAAGCGTCAATGTTTATAATGCGGAAGTAAATGAGGATATCATAGAAAAAATGACGGAACTCGGTTATATTTATTATGACTGGAACGCCAGTCTGGAGGATGCCGCGCCCGATACGACGCCGGAAGAATTGATTTCCAACGGTGTGTCCACGACCCTGGGGCGGCAGAAAGTAGTCATGCTGGCGCACGACGTCGTGTATAATACAGGCGTCTGTCTGGAAGAACTGCTGGACAGTCTGCCTGAGTATGAAATGAAGGCATTGAGCGAAGAAGTGGAACCGGTGCAGTTTTAGGAATGTCTGTGTTCTTTCCGGAATGCTCTCGGACTTTTTCCGTAGATTTCGTGAAATACATTGCAGAAATAATTGGAATTGCAAAAGCCGAGTTCCTCTGAAATCCGGGAGATGGAATGCTCCGTATGGAGGAGCAGACTCTGGGCCAGACGTATCTTGTAACATTTCAGATATGTTTTATAGGAAGAACCGGTGCATTCGCGGAACCGTTTCATGAAATGTGACGCCGACAGTCCGGCAAGAGCGGCCAGCGTCTCAACGGAAGGATTTTCCGCATAATGAAGGTCCAGATAGGCCAGGACTTCATAGATGGCTTTATCCTGAATGTTCAGTTTCATTTCGGCGGATTCTTTTACTTTTCCTTCTCTTAAAAGCGTAATGATGAGGCGGCCGAGAATCCCCTCGATGATAAATTCCGAATTGGAATCATAATGTTCATATTCATAAAGCATATCTTCGAACATCTGCCGCACTTTTATCTGACAGGCAGAGGACAATTCATAGCATAAATGGGACATGACGTTGTTGAAATTTTTTTCGCCGATTTGTTCCATACAGCGTCTGGCAATCCGGGGCGTAAATTTCATACCGTATCTTTTATAGGGAGCGGTGGACAGTGCGGAAGTCTGGTGGTAAACGCCGATATTCATCGGCGTTACATTGCCGGCATGGATAAAACAGGTCTGTTCCGGTGTTGTCGTCTGTCTGTCACCGCTGATTATCATGCCGATTCCGTAGAAATCCTGATAGATATCGACGGCGCGCATAACATAATTGAAGGGTTTTTCGATGTATTCTATATGCACGTTAAATCCTTTTTTTAATGGCAATGGCATGAAGATGCGCTCCTTTCGGTTTTGAGTTCTGTCCGTTTTCCGTTGGAAAATCTTTTACCTCCGGACCATATGGGATTCCTGGAAAACCGTACGGTAATAATATATTTACATAGAAAAAAGGATAATACAATAGAAAAATGCAAGAAAATCTACATAAAAAGGTTGTATTATGGTAACAGTTCAGCCATGCAGAAATGATTGTACAAATTGTCTGTGGGAGCTTGCTCACTAAGGACAACTTGATTTGGGGGGCAAATATAATGAAAAAGCTATTGAAATTTGCAAAACCATACTGGGGATATCTGGCGGTTACCGTGCTTGCGGGCATTGGATGCTCTGTCGTGAACGTGTGGATTATTGATATTTTAAAGCAGCTGATAGATGAATCGGTGAAAGGAAAAATCGGCGCCGTATTGCCGGGGCTTGCTCTCAAAGCAGCACTGGCAGTTGTTGTGGGAATGGCCGCGAATTATCTGGTTATACGGATGACCGGATTTTTTGGCGCGGGGATTTTAAAGGATTTGCGGAACAGTCTCGTGGAGCACATGATGAAGATGTCACCGGATTTTATGGAAAAAAATAATTTCGGGGATATCATGGAGAGAGCGTCATCGGACATTGAAGGGATTGCCGGATATATGCAGAGCTATTTCAAAGACTGCCTGTATGTGCCGATTATCGTCGTTGTTTTCGCGCTGTACCTGTTCCTGATAAATCCGACGCTTGCGGCGGTTTGTCTTGGCCCGCTGGCAGTTATGGTCCCGCTCAGCATTAAACTGTTGAAACCGGTCAAAATGGCGCAGTTTGAATATGTGAAACTGCTGGGGCTTACGAATAACAATATCCAGGAGGCTTTTGACGGGGCGGAAATGATAAAAGCATATCAGCTTCAGGAGAAGATGAAGAACAAATATTATGACGACGTCAGAGAAACCTTTGATATTTCCAACAGGAATGATTTACGCCAGTACAATATTGAGCCGCTTTCCTGTCTGATTCGGATGGCGCCCAGAGCGCTTGCGCTATGCGTCGGAGGATATCTGGCGTTTCAGGGGAAGGTGACGCTTGGCGTACTGGTTGCCTTTATTGGCGGCGTCGAGAAAATCAATGAGCCGCTCGTGAACGCTTACCAGCTGGTTGTCAGGACACAGCTTGCGATGATAGCGGTCAGAAGGGTATTTGAAATTATGGATATGCCAGAGGAAGAGGAGGACTCTGAGAAGGAAGAAATAGTGTCGGAGGAAGAGGGGAGCATACCGCGGACAGCGGAATTCAGGCAGACAGCCGAAGCGGTACAGGCGGAGAAACCGGTCTTTGCATTTCGGAATGTATCGTTTGCCTACGCGGGAGCGCCGGAAAGCGGAAAGGGCGCGTTGGAGAGCCTGAATCTGTGTATCGGAAAAGGAGAAAGAATTGCGCTTGTCGGCCGGAGCGGATGCGGAAAAAGCACGATTATCAAACTGCTGTGCAGACAGTATGAAGTCTGCGACGGCGAAATTGTATTCTGTGGAAAACCTTTTTCCCAAATCCGGCCGGGTGCGGTCAGAAAAGAGCTTTCGCTTATTTCCCAGGACACGGTTATTTTCCCGATGAGCGTATTCGATAATATCCGTATCGGCAGACCGGAAGCGGGACGCGATGAAATTATGAAGGCGGCAAAGGAAGCCGGATGCGACGCGTTTATCAGGGAACTGCCGGAAGGGTATGATACGAATCTGGAAGAAAAGGGAAGTAATTTATCCGGCGGCCAGAGACAGAGGATTGCCATAGCAAGAGCGATGTTAAAAGACGCTCCGGTGCTTTTGCTGGACGAACCGACTTCCGCGTTGGACAGGGAGATGGAAAACTATGTGAACGAAGCGTTAAAAAGGATTGCAAAGGATAAGACGGTCGTTACCGTGGCGCACCGCCTTACAACGATAACGGATTATGACAGGATTTTCGTTCTGGATGAAGGCAGAATCGTGGAAGCGGGAACGCATGAGGAGCTTATGGAAGCGGCCGGAGAATATTGCAGAATGTACCATGCTTATACGGCGGGAGAAGATGAAAGCCGGAATTTTGCAGGCTGAGGAGGGAGGATAGATTCAGCATGAATGAGTCAAAAAATAAATTAACAAATGAATTGAAAAGATATCTTTCCTATATCGGTAAATATCGGTTTTCTTACTGGAGCATTTTCCTGGTTACGCTCGGAACCTCTATTGCGCTGACTTTGTTGTCCCCCTATATGAACAAACAGATTTTTAACGCGCTGGAGTACGGGGATAAGGAACTGTTTGCACGGGCTGCAGCGTTATGTATTCTGTTGGTAGCGCTCGGCTGTCTGTCACCTTATGAAAGATATTTTCTAATCCGGGTTGTGCGCAAAATTGTGTTCGACATCAAAATACGGCTCTTTGATAAACTGATGAAAATGGATATGAATTATTATGACAGTCATCACAGCGGCGAAGCGTTAAAAACCCTGAACTGGGATGCCAATTCGCTGAAGGATTCCTATTTTTCCCATATTTACTGGGTGTCCGGTCTACTGATAAACGGTGTGGTATCAATAGTCGCAATGCTCGTTTACAGTCCGGCGCTGACCGTTATTTCCATTGGTTTTTGCCTGGTAACGGTGTTTATCTCCCTTTTGATGAACCGGGAAATCCGGCGGATGGACAAGGAAATTCAGAATAAAATAGCCAGAATTACGGAGCGCCTGAGCGATATCCTGTCGGGATTTATTACGCTGAAAATGTTTCCCGGTTCCGCCATTGTGCTGGAGCGTTTTCGAAGCGAGAACGGACAGGCCGCCAAAGAAGAACAGGAGAAAATAAAAAAACTTGCGGGGCTTGAAATGATATCGTTTCTGCTTGGGATTCTGGCGAGTTTCGGAACCATCAGCGTGGGGGCGTTCTGGGCGGCCCGCGGAAAAATGGATTACGGAACGGTTATGGCAGTCGTATCGCTGCAGCTTGACGTAAGCTCTATGGTACAGGGTTTTGGCGGCGCTTTTGCGACGTTTTCTGCCTCTTTGGTGAAAGCGGGCCGGGTTTTTGATTTTCTGGAGCTGGACTGCGAGGAGACAGGGCCGGAAGAAATAGATTATGAGAATGTAAATGATAAGAATGCCAATTGCGGAAATGCAAAATATGGAAAAACGGATTGTTTGGAATCAGGCCATAAAATGTCGGAAAAGGACGGCATGGCGGTGGAAATAAAAAATCTGACTTTTTCTTATGACGGAAAATCCGATGTGCTTGTGAATTTTTCCATGGATGTCCGGCATAATGAAAAAGTCATGATAATGGGTGAATCCGGCGGAGGGAAGAGCACGCTGCTGAAACTGCTTTTGCGTTTTTACCGGCAGTCTTCGGGCGAAATCAGGCTGTATGGACGCGACATCGGGGAATACCCGCCTGGGCGGCTGAGAAAGATGATTTCCTATATTCCTCAGAACCCGTATCTGTTTGAAGGAACCGTTCGTGAAAATATTGCGCTTGGATATGTCGGAGAAGGACAGGTGAGCGATGAGGAAATCAGGAGGGCGGCAGAGTCCGCCTATGCGGAGGAGTTCATCACCATGCTGCCACAGGGATATGATACGCTGATAGAACCCGGAGGCGGGAATCTTTCGGGCGGACAGCGCCAGCGCATTGCGCTGGCAAGAGCCTTTTTGAAGGACGCGCCGATTCTGCTTCTGGATGAGCCGTCTTCCGCACTGGATGTCCGGAGTGAAAAAAAGATTCAACAGGCGATGCAGGAATTGACCAGACAGAAAACGGTGCTGATGGTCACCCATCGGTCAACCTCGTTTGAAGCGTTTGACCGGATTATCAGAGTATAAAAAGAAGGCCGTTCACCCTGTATGTCGGCGCCGTAACCGAGACATTGCACATAACAGCGTGATGATGATAATACAGGTGCCGAGAACCATCAGTGTATAGGAGCCGAAGTTTTCCCATTCATTTGTCAGGATTCTCTTGCAAAAAGGCAGTACAAGGACTGTCAGCAAATACCAGAAAGCCGGAACAAACGGACTGTGGGAAGATGCGGGGGTGTTTTCTGTAACAGAGACCTGTTCCGCAGAGGAGGATTGCTCTGTAACAGAGACCCGTTTCGCAGAGGAGGATTGCTCTGCAACAGAAACCCGTTCCGCCACAGGAATTTGTTTCGTGCCGGAGACGGCGGATAACTTTCTGCAGACAGACGATGCCAGCAGATAAAGAAGGCAGAGTGAGGAAAAGTATACGACCGTTCCGGTCAGGGTATGCAGACTGTTCCCCTGAAGCAGGCCGTTTGTGATACCCAGTTTTCCGAACAGCAGCGGAAGGTAAATGGAGGCGATAATGCGGACGCCGTTTACCAGAATTGTTGCGAAATAGGAAGCGGCACAACAGAAGCCGAACCATAAGCAGCCGCTTTTTCTTTTTTCAATCCGGTGTAGAAAGGAGAATACCAGCATGACAAAGAGTATCATCAGAAAGCGGATGCCGGCGCAGGAAGGAGCCACAAGAAAGCGATACATACAGCCGGCGCCGCCCTGTTTCGGAAAGTATTCAAACAGGGGGCGGCTGAGGTACCCTTCCTGAGGAATGTATTCAAAAGGAATGCCGCACAGATGGCTGACCCACCATACGGTGGGGGTCAGCATCCAGGTAATGGCATCGCTGTCCGTTATTTTGGAAAAATAACGCAGAACATAAGCGATAACAATTGTCAAAAGATAGAGCGGCCAGTATTTTTTCAAAGCGTTTTTCATTGTCATAAACACACCTATATCCTTTTGTGCGCTTCAGCGCGCATTAATAATTCGTTTAAAAGTTTTTTCGTTGTGCCGCCTGGCAATACATATTTTTGCATGGCGTTATACTTTTTGTCCGTCCGCTTTGGCAGACGCCGGGTGCTCCTTTTTCTTCCATATTTTCTTTGAAAGGGCCGGAAAGAACATCATAAGCACCAGTGCGGCAAAGAGAATAATTTCTCCCGGTTCCGAGCCGATACGGTAACCGACCGCCAGATTGGAGACGCCGAGCGGAAGCGGATTCGGCTGGTCAACGTCGGTGCTGTCCGCGTCGGGGTTCCGGACGATATCAATGACCGCAATAAAGGAAGTATGCGGGGTTATCATATGATAGTTCAGCCCGAGCTGTGTTACTTCTTCTTTTACGTCGGGATTGGAAGGGCTGATGCCGTAATCCGTCAGGCGTTCCACGCGTTTTCTCGCCCACAGATAGCCCAGTGCATCATTGCTCCCGGATTTGGCTTCGGTAACCGGAATTTCCTGTGTAAATGTGCCGTTTCCTGTTTTTCCTGTAACTTTGATGGTTCCTTCCGCTTCTCCATGCCATTTTCCGAGCAGAACGATGGGCTTGCTCGCATAGAGGGTAGGAAGGGCTGTGGGTTCCACGTCATAGGCATCAAAGCCTTCAAAAGATACCTGAATATCGGTCAGTACCGGCGATTGTATGTAAGTGCGGAATTTTTCCGCAACTGCCGCCGCCTCTTCTTCCTCCATGACGACGAAGGATTCTCCCTGTCCGGTCTTTGCAATGCCTTCCATCAGATAGCGGTTGACCGCGTAACCGATGCCGAAGGAAAAGAAATCGGCGTCGCTCTGGTTTTCATGAATCAGCTGGAAAACATCGGATTCTCCCCAGATATACCCATCGGAAATTACGACGATATTGCGGGAAGTATCGGCAGTTTCGGGAATGCGGAGCGCATCATCCAGCGCTTCGTACAACTCCGTTCCCCCGGCGCCGTTCTGCTCGTCAATCAGGCCGATGGCCTTGTCAATGTTTTCTTCCGTGGCGGGCACGGAGCGCCTGGACATCTGATAAGATGTGCCGGAGAAAAGTATCAGGTTAAAAGTATCCGTTTCCCGCAGATTGGAAACCAGATTCCGAATCAGGACTTTGGCGGTATCTAACGGAAAACCGGACATGGAGCCGGACACATCCAGGACAAAGATATATTCTCTTGGCGGAATTTCTTCCAGTGTACAACGCTCCGGCGGTTGTATCATCAGCATAAAGACATTTTCGTTTTCGTTGCTGTCCATCAGGAGGCCCGTCTGAATCGCCTCTCCATTGAGCTTATAGTCCAGGACGAAATCGCGGTTGCCCGCAAAGTCTTTCTGGTCGGCCAGCGTAACCTGGGCGGCGTTTTTTTCCTTCCAGTCAATTTTAACATCGTGCGTACTGCTCGACAGGGAGGCTATGGGTACGGCGGAAGTAATGTTGACATTGATGTCATAAGCGCTTTCCGGCAGACTTCCTTCCGGCAGATAAGGCATGCCGTTCCATTCTTCCCGATTGCCGCAGTCATCGAGAACAGGGCCTACATAGCGGGGGCCTACGACCGTGGGAAAAACGAACTGATAGGTTCCGTCGGTGGGCATAATCAGTTCCGTGTAATGCAGTTCGATGCGGACTTCGTCCCCCGGCATGATGTTGGCTACGTCCATTGTAAACATGTTGGCTTTTTGCTCGGACAGCATGGAAGCGGTTTTGCCTTCACTTTTGGCCGTTTCAAATTCTTCCTCGGCCTCTTCCTTTTCCTTGATGACCGCGGTCACGCGCTGATTGCCGACCTGCATTTCCATGCCATGTATAGTGACCCTGGTGGATGCCGGAAAAACATAGCTGGCATTGATGGGACTCGCACCTTCATTTGCGTAAGTCTGTACCACATAGGTATCGGCGATAATGCCGTCTATTGTGACATTGACGCTCGTTTTTTTCAACGGGAAGCTGTCTACGCCAACTTCTTCGCTTTCTACATAAAAGTATGGCGCGCGGGTCTGGTCTTTTTCTTCGGCGTCCGCTTCTTCGGCATGTACGGCGGGCGCGCAGCCGAGAAACAGACAAAGGGCAGTGAGCAGACATAACAGTCTTTTGTAATTTTTTGTTTTCATTGATTGCTCCTTTCCGGGTTTATGGAAAACTGATTCTATTTAAAGAGTACCGTACGAAACCATCATATTTGTATCATTTGTGCATCAAAGGGGCATCAAAGTTGCATCAAAGGCGCATCATTTTTGCATCAAAGTTGCATCAGAGGAAAAGAAATACGACTTTACAAAATTACAACAATTATGTTATGATTAAGAAAACATATCTGGGAATCTGAAATTCTGGAACATCTTTTCAGCACATCATGGAATCTGAATCCCTTATATGAAAATCAAATAAGGGAGGAAGGCTGATGGGGAAAAAAGATGAATATCAGTTTGATTATCTGGATGACAACGAAAGGTTTGCCGACCAGATAAACGGGGCATTGTTTCATGGAAGACAGGTGGTAAAGCCGGAAGAACTCGAACCGGAGGATTCACGGACTGTAAGTACGGGGCCGGGCATTATGGGAACAGGGACAGGCAGTACAGGGACAATGGTGGATAAGATACGCACCTGGAAAGGAAGAAAGCTGCATATTCTCGTGGTGGAAAACCAGAACTATGTGGATTATCAGATGGTGTTAAGAAACATGCTCTCGGAAAGCATCGGTTACCGCAGACAGTGGAAACGGAAAAAACGGCGGCATAGGGCGGCGGGAAATCTGAAAGGGAAGGACGAGTATCTTTCGGGAATCAAGAAAGAAGAGAGATTTGCTCCGATTATAACGCTGGTGGTATATTTTGGAACGGACCATCCCTGGGACGGTGCAAAATGCTTACATGACCTGCTGGATATCGACGATGAATTAAAGGAGTATGTGTCCAATTACCGGCTGAATCTGTATGATTGTCAGGCACATGATACTTTTCATGAATACCATACCGGATTAAGACAGGTGTTTGAGATAGCCAGGTATGCGGGCGATAAGGAGAAAATCTGGAAGATGATGGAAGAGAACCGGGAAGCATACAGTAAGATAGACGGCGAAACAAAGGAAATGCTGGAGGTTGTGGCAAATATCAGAATACCGGAGAAGTTTAAGTCGGTAGAGGACGGAGAGGAGAGATACGATATGTGTAAAGCGTTTGAGGATATGAGACTGGAAGGATATCAGGAAGGGATAGCCGCCGGAATAGAGAAGCTGGTAAAAACCGCCAGAAATCTTGGGGCTTCAAAAATAGCGGCATGCGAGCAGCTGGTTTTGCAGTATGCGCTGAAGGAAAAGGAAGCAAGTGAAAAGATTGAGATGTACTGGACGGATTAAGAAAGTTATGATGGGACTGGCTTGCGCAAAAGGCGGGTATATGCTAAGATTTAAAAATCAGAGATTTTGACCGAACCCGGCGAAAGGAGCGAATGCTAAAATGCAGAATATTCATATTACAGACACGATTCAATATGTAGGAACGGATGACAGGGAGATTGATTTATTCGAGAGTCAGTACATAGTGCCGAACGGCGTTTCTTATAATTCCTATATCATCCTGGATGAAAAAATTGCCGTGATGGACGGCGTGGACGAAAGAGCGGAAAAAGCCTGGTTTCAGAATCTGGAGAAAGCGCTGGATGGAAAGACACCGGATTACCTTGTCGTATCCCATCTGGAACCGGACCATGCCGGGAATATGCAGAAGTTTATGGAAAAATATCCTCAGGCACAGCTCGTAGTCAATGCGAAAGCGCTCAGCATGCTTCCACAGTTTTTTACGCTGGATATGAGCGCGAGAAGCGTGGTGGTTAAGGAAGGCGATGAACTGAATCTGGGCAGTCATGTGCTGACATTTGTCATGGCGCCGATGGTGCACTGGCCGGAAGTCATGGTTTCTTATGAAAAAACGGATAAAGTACTTTTTTCCGCGGACGCTTTTGGAAAATTCGGTGCGCTGGACACAGAAGAGGACTGGAGCTGTGAAGCACGGCGGTATTATTTTAATATTGTAGGAAAATATGGCATGCAGGTACAGGCATTGCTGAAAAAAGCATCCGCGCTGGATATTCGGATAATCTGTCCGCTGCATGGACCTGTTTTGTCGGAAAACCAGGATTTTTATCTGGGAAAATATCAGTTGTGGAGCAGTTACGAACCGGAGGACGAAGGCATCCTGATTGCTTATGCTTCCATTCATGGAAATACTGGAAAGGCAGCGGAAAAGCTGGCGGAGCTGTTAAGGGAGAAAGGCGCCGGAAAAGTAGTGGTGTCGGACCTGGCAAGAGAAGATATGGCGGAAGTTATCGAAGATGCGTTCCGGTATGACAGAATGGTTCTGGCGGCGGCCACTTATGACGCGGGCATTTTCCCCTGTATGGACAGTTTCCTGTCGAGGCTGAAGTCCAAAAATTATCAGAAACGCACCGTCGGACTGATAGAGAACGGAAGCTGGGCGCCGATGGCGGGAAAAGTGATGAAAGAGAGCCTTTCCCAACTGAAAGAAGTGACACTGCTGGAGCCTGTCGTAACGATAAAATCCACGTTGAACGAAAGTTCTATGGAACAGCTGGAACAGCTGGCACAGGCACTTGTAAAATAGCATAAACTATTTTTACCCGGTCATCATAAAAACGCAACATTTTGTATGAAAATGCTGCGTTTTTTTGTTACATACTTTTTTCATATGTTACTATCTCCATTGTACGCTTCTCTATTAAGTAACAGATTCTGAAACGTAACGGCTGAACCAAACATAACGCTTTTTCCTATTGTGATGATACCGTCATCAATAAAGTTACAGTTAAAATTGATGTATGAACCCTCTCCGATATCTATCCGTGCAACCGGGTTTTCGGGAGAAGATTCATTAAAAGATTTCATTTTCTTTTTTCCACCGCTAAATTGTTATTTCAATCTGATTATCTTCAAAATCAATTATGCAGCTCTCATAATATCCGTCCCCTGTTGTCCGTGGATTGCTGATTATGCGATAACCGTCTTTCCTTAATTGTTCTGTCAATGAATCGACAATTTCCTTTGTCCCTGCGGAAAGAGCAATATGTTCAATCTTCATGTCCTGTATTCCTCCATATCCGTCCAAGACTGCGTATCAAACTTTTTTTTCCTGAAGTAGTAAATTCTGTCTTCTTCCGTTATTTCACGGATAATCCTGCAGGGATTACCTGTTGCAATCACGTTGTCGGGAATATCCTTTGCTACAATGCTTCCTGCCCCGATTACGACATTGTTTCCAATCGTCACTCCCGGAAGTATGACCGCATTGCCGCCTATCCATACGTTATCGCCAATCGTTATAGGGATTCCGTATTCATAGCCGGAGTTGCGGCTTTCCGGGTGTATCGGGTGTCCTGCCGTATAAATAGATACATTGGGTGCGATTTGTGCATTCTCTCCGATTGTGACTTTTCCTACATCAAGGATAGTAAGGTTATAATTTGCAAAAAAATTATTGCCTACTTCAATATTCCACCCATAGTCGCAATGAAAGGGCGGCTCTATCCAGACTTTTTCCCCTGTTTTTCCAAGCAGCTTTTTGAGTAGCTCGGGAATCTGTCCCCTTTTTTTCGGTGGCAGGAGATTAAATTCATAAACTAACTGCTTGCAGGCTTCCCGCTCTTCTTCAAGGCCATCAAGCCATGCCTTATAAGGCAGACCATTCAACATTCTTTCTTTTTGATTCATAAGTTCCTCCTTATTTCTGGTTTGTAGTTAGGTTTTTAACCTATGTAAACATCCGCATAAGTACCCGTGGAAAGAAAAATGCCGCTATAAAAAATATTATAGAAATTAAAATTGACATTTTCAATGCAATACAGAGAACTTTTTCCACTGATTCCCTGTTTTGCATTCCCCAATACTGCGCTGCTAAAACCGTAGTGCCGATTGTAATGGCCGAAAAAAATAGATTCAGGACAAATTGTACTTGTGCTGCCAATGATACGGCCGATAATGCTGTCTGATATAAAAATCCCAACATGACCTTGCTTTTCTGTCCCCCTCCACCTGGAGATAACGGAATATATCAAAAGTTCATCGCAAAGTGAAGTCACTGCCGCAGACGGCCGCATTCCTTTATGGGGATGCGGTCATTTGCGGTATGTATTTGGGATGTATGGAAACATAAAAATTTTTCTCACAACCATCTTGACAATCCTAACTAATGCGATAGAATGTAGAAGATTTCACCTTTTTTAAAAAGGGCATGGCCGGTTTTGGAAACCGGAAAGTGGAGGGATATTATGGAAAAAGATATGACGACGGGAAGCCCCATGAAGCTGATACTGGGCTTTTCTATTCCGCTGCTGTTTGGATTGTTGTTTCAGCAGCTTTACAGCATGGTCGATACGGTTATCGTAGGGCACTATCTGGGGGTGGACGCGCTTGCGGCCGTAGGAGCGACCGGTTCGGTCAATTTTTTGATTATTGGATTCTGCATGGGCGTGTGCAACGGTTTTGCCATTCCGATAGCACAGGAGTTCGGCGCACGAAATGAAAGAAATCTTCATAAATATGTGGCGAACAGCGTCTGGCTTTCCGTTGTTTTTTCAGTCGTTATGACGATTGCCGTCGTATTGCTCTGTCGTCCGATTCTCCGTCTGATGCGGACTCCGGTCAATATCATAGACGGTTCTTACAGTTACATAGTGATTATTTTCATCGGCATTCCGGTTACTTACCTTTATAACATGACGTCGGCGGTTATCCGTTCGCTCGGCGACAGTAAGACGCCGGTTATTTTTCTGGTGATGTCGGCAGTGCTGAATATCGGACTGGATTTACTGTGCATTATTGTCTTTCATATGGGCGTTGCCGGGGCCGCAGTTGCAACGGTGTTTTCGCAGCTTGCGGCGGGATTGAGCTGTCTTCTTTTTATGCGGAAAAAATTTCCAATTCTGCGGATGAATAAAGAAGAATGGCGGCGGGACGGTAATTTTATGGGCAAGCTGTGCGGCATGGGACTCCCGATGGGACTGCAGTATTCCATTACCGCAATCGGCAGCGTTATTTTGCAGAGCGCGGTCAACAGCATCGGTTCCGACGCGGTGGCGGCGGTCACGGCGGGCGGTAAGGTGAGCATGCTCCTGTGCTGCCCTTTCGATGCGATGGGAAGTACGATGGCGACTTATGGCGGCCAGAACGTGGGGGCCGGGAAGCTGGAACGCGTGGGCAGCGGATTGAAGAGCTGTATACTGCTCGGAGCCGCTTATTCGCTGGTTGCGCTCGGCGTCATCCTTCTTTTTGGAAAATATTTACTGCTTTTATTTGTAAACGGAGATGAGACGGCGATATTGGAAAATGCGCGCTGGTTCATCACGATGAACAGCTGCTTTTATTTTCCGCTGGCATTGGTCAATATTATCCGGTTCATGATTCAGGGAATGGGATTCAGCAAACTGGCTGTTTTTGCGGGGATGTTTGAGATGGTGGCAAGAGCGCTGGCGGGATTTGTGCTGGTGCCGTTTTTCGGATTCCCGGCAGTCGGATTTGCGAATCCGCTGGCATGGGTTTTTGCGGATATCTTCCTGATTCCGGCTTATCTGCATGTGAAGCGCCGGATGGAACAGGCGCTGGCGCGTCAGCGCGCGGCTTAGGTTGAAATGCCGCAGACAGGGAAATGGTAGGGCCGATTCCCGTGGACAATGGAGAAAAGGCTATGTCCGAAGACTATATGAAAGGAACAATAGATAACGGCATAACAAATTTTTTATGTCGTGCACTATTTGGTATATTATGTCGGTTACGATTTTTACGATGACGCACAAAAAGTTTAAAGAGCCTTCGGACTCCATTTATGTCCCGTTACAGGTGGGGCGCGCCTGTGGCGCGAATCTGGGATATCCGGGGGACGATACAGGGGATAATATCTCTGCGAAAAATTGTTACTACGGGGAACTGACGGGCGTTTACTGGGTCTGGAAAAATGTGCGGACAAAAGGCCCCGTCGGAATCTGCCATTACAGAAGGTATTTCTGCACCGAGGAAGGACGGATTTTTAACGAACGGGATTATCTGTCGATTCTGGAAAAATACGATATTATTACGTCCAAAAAATTGAAGCTGAATTATTCTTATTTTGACGGCTATGCCAGCGATTATAATATTTTCGACCTGATTACGACGGGAGAGGTTATCCGGCAGAAATATCCGGCGTATTATGAGAATTTTGAGCGGCTCGTACATGGAAACGGTACCTATTTTGCAAATATGATGGTGGCGCCGAAGGCACTGTATGACGAATACTGCGCATGGCTGTTTTCGATTTTTGAGGAAGTGGAAAAGCGCATTGACGCGTCCGGTTACGATGATTACCATAAGCGGGTGTTCGGTTTTATTTCGGAATTTCTGTTGCTCGTCTGGGTGGAGACGAAAGGGCTGAAAGTCTGCGAATGCAAGATTGGAATGACGACAGAGAAGTATGAAACGATGCGGATGAAAGAAAAGCTGGCGGAATTTTTCAGGCAGAAGGATATTGCGGGGGCGAAGGCATATTTTCTGGAGTCTCTGGAAAAGAGGCCTGATGTGCTGATGGAGGCTTCGGATATCACGGGCGAGCTGAAACTTGCGATGCAGGTCGTTGCGGTCTGTGAACTGGAACAGGCGCAGTACGGGGAAAGTGTCATCGACAAAATTCAGGACTTCGATGCGCTGATGCGGTATTTTAACGGGCTGAACGATGTTGTCAATGCCTGTCGGATGGACAATGCTGTTAATGCCTGTCGGATGGATGACGCCGTCAACTCCTGTCAGCCAAACGACGCTGTCAACGCCTGTCAGCCGGACGGTCTGCGGGAAGAACATATCCGGTTCTTACAGGAAGAACGGATTTCGGACATTGCGGTAGAGGCTTCCGCCCGCATGTTCTGCACGGAAGAGGCGGAACAGCGCCGCGTGGCGGAAGCCGTAAAAAAGTTTATTCAACCGAATCCTCCCTACTCGGTTTGAAAAGCGGTAAGGGAAACTTCAAATCCGGGCTCTAAAAGATAACCGTCCGTTTTGCCAAGATAAGTAATGACGCAGTCTTTTGCCGCATCGGAAGTATTTTTATACCGGAAAAAATAGCTTGTAAAAAGAGGCGTTTCTTCTTCTCCGATATATTCTGTCGTAATGAAAGCGATTTCCACCGTATCGTCAGAAGGTTCCAGGTCATATAAGACGCATTGGGCCCAGGGAAAATCGAGCAGCAGTTTTGCCAGTTCGTCATTGTAATTTGTGACATCGATGTCATTAATCAGCAGATAACCGGAAAACTCATCTTTGGCGTCTGGTCTGCTGCCGTAGATGGTATCGGTGAGAATCGTTTCTTCTGTTCCGTCGCCGTCTAAATCCATCGAGACGGGCAGACCGTCCTGTAAACGCAGTGTCAGAGGCCCGGTATAACGGTATTCCTCTTTCAGACCCATATTTTCCAATTTGCTGTAAGGAATGGTAAAGTCTATCGCTCCGCCGGAATAGGGGCCGAGCGCATAAGTGTCGCTGATAAAGGTGAGACCGTCGGTGGAAAGAAACCATTTATCCTCCGCATAGAGAACGGATTCCAGTTCCTCGTCGGAAGGGCTTCCGTACATTCTGTCCAGGTAGGGTTCCGTGTCCGCCAGCGCGCGGTTATAGGCAAAGGTATCTGCGCGGAAAGCGTCCGCATTTTCACCAAGCTCCCGAAAATCAATTAATTCTCCGGTCTGCGTATTATAGTTGAGGCCGATGCTGGTATAGTTGTCGTGGGCGCCGCCCGAATAGAAAGCATAGACGGCTTCAAAAGAGATGACATTGTTGTCAGCTCTTCTGGAAGCAAGCGTAAAATCCTGGCTGTAGCTGATAAAACCGCCATTTTCCGGCACATAGTTTTCTCTGGCAAACTCCCGCACCGACGTATCCTGCTCAAACGCGGCGAGCCGTTCCTGAATATCATGATTGATTTTGTCGGCGGCTTCTTCGTTTCCTTCAATGGTAACGATTGGGTAATAAAGGCTGCCAATAAACAGAACCGTGCCGTCTTCCGCGGTATCGCATTCTTCTGTTGTCTGCCAGTCAATGGAAATATGGCAAGTCTGATTGTCTGCGGCCTGTCCGCCGCAGGCGCTGCATAAAAACATGACTGCCGCGGCGATGAGCGCGGTCCGGATTTTGTGTTTTTTCATTTTACTGTCGAAGGCTCCCTTCCTGATTTTGAAATCACCATAACTATACCACAAAATTGCTATTATGAAACTTACATATGGAAAGTTTTCTCATTTCAATTTTATTCTTAGCGCATTCCTCTGCAGATATTTCGGCTGTATCTCATGCTTTATGTAATTGCGGTCTGGTAGAAAAAAATCACTAATAAAAATAAGGAAAGCACCGGAAAGTGCCGATAAAACATATAAAGTGACAGACCGAATTTCAAGCGAAATAATTAAAAGGAGGGAAGAACAATATGAGCTGCATAGATGTTAATTTGACAAATTATACAGGAGTCAGGGAAAAGAAAGCCGACAGCCGCAAAGACCGGACAGCGGCGGAAGCACAGCGGGCAGATAGAACACAGACCCCGGAGGAACGAAAGAAGGCCTATGAGGAAATGGGCATTCATGCCGAGAAGTTTATCGTGGATTTTTCGCCCGATTCCCAGGAGTTTATGTCGCGGGTTGCAGAGCGGAAAGCGGCGCAGCGGGCAGAACAGGAAAGACTGGAAGCGGAAAATCCCTGGAGTCCTTTTGATTATCGGGGAGATTTGAGCAAAAACGAACCGACACAATATCTGGTGTTTAGTAAATTCCTTTATGACGAAGGTTTTTTCCATGATATGAATGATGAACAGGCGGGAAAAATGGAGGATATGCTAAAAAATATTACCGCCGGAATGGACAGTATCAGAGGACCTCTGGATGCGGGGCGCTGGGATAACAGTATGTCTCATGAAGCGGCAAAACTGGATTTGTATTCCTCTGTCAATGCCCTGAATTATTTTGCGGAAACTTATGTGCCGGAAGGAATGCGGGATGGCTTTAAAGCGTTGATTAAGGAATATGAAAACTACAATAGCAGACTGGCAGAGAATCACAGAAACAGCATGGATTTGTACTGCGAAAGCATGAAAAGCATTTCCGCGCCTAATGCGACAGGGATAAGCGCGGACGTGCGTCAGGCACAGGAACGGACGAAGGCGTATCAGCAGATTGGCAGGGTAACGCATTCGGAACAGGAAGAAAAAGAGTTAAAAGAAGATTATCAGGCGCTTTTTGACAAGCTGGCGGGTAAAGAGGACAGTGCCAGAAATATTTTTGACAGCCTGCAGAATTTACTTGTAAACTATGCGTCGGGCGGCAGTAAAAATAATATGGTAATCAGTCTGTTAAACGCCAATAATGCGGGAAGTATTAACAAAATGTTCCAGTATTGGTCGGCAATGTTTTAATTGCGGGATATAGGATGGATGATGGGAACCGGTGGGGCGTTTATGCTCCGCTGGTTCTTTTTGCGCGGGTAGGGAATATGGCTCTTCCTGGGAACCGGATGACAGCCCAGCCCCCGCCCGGACAGAGCATCGTTCTCTGTCGGAGGCCCTGTAAGAATGTCGGTACTTAGTGAAAAAGTCGCTTTGCGTCTTTTGAACTTAGTACCGCTACATTCTTAGCGGAGCGAAAGCGCGCCTCCAAAGAGAACGATGCTCTGTCCGGGCGGAGGCTGGGCTGTCACGGAAGCTGGCGACAGAACGCCGTCCCCCTCTTGAGAATCCCGCCGACCTGTGATAAAATGGTAAAAATCCGAAAATATTTATTGTAAAGAAAGGAAAAGGGCAGCGGCATGAATTATCAGCAGGCATACGATAAACTGGAGAAAAACGGTCAGCTTCATGTATTGAAATATTATGAGGAGCTGAAACCGGAGGAAAAAGAAGCGTTGCTTTCGCAGGTGGAACGTCTCGACTTTTCGATGACAAGTTCCTGTAAGCACAAAGAGGAACTGACGCAGAAAGGAAAAATTACTCCGTTGTCCGCCATGCAGCTTGGCGAAATAAAACGGAGAAAAGACGAATTTATGTCCGTCGGCCTTGAGGCAGTCCGCGCGGGGAAAGTGGGCGCCGTTCTGCTGGCCGGAGGCATGGGAACCAGACTCGGTTCCGACGCGCCGAAAGGCGTTTATAATATCGGCCTCACGAAAGAGGTTTTCATTTTCCAGCGTCTGATTGAGAATTTATTGGACGTGGTGCGTCAGGCGGACGCCTGGATTCACCTGTTCGTGATGACAAGCGATAAGAATCACGAAGCGACCACCGCCTTTTTTAAAGAAAAGAATTATTTCGGCTACCGGCCGGAATATATCACATTTTTTATGCAGGAGATGGCTCCCGCAACCGATTACGAGGGAAAAGTCTATCTGGAAGCGAAAGACAGAATTTCCACGTCGCCCAACGGCAACGGCGGCTGGTTTTCTTCCATGATGAAATGGGGCGTCGTGGATAAGATTCACGAGGCAGGCATTGAATGGCTGAATGTTTTTGCGGTGGACAATGTACTGCAGAGAATTGCAGACCCATGCTTTGTCGGTGCGACGATTCTGACCGACAGCGATGTGGGCGCTAAAGTCGTGCGCAAAAATGCGCCGGATGAGCGAATCGGCGTTATGTGCCTGGAGGATGGAAGGCCGTCAATCGTGGAATATTATGAACTGACAGAAGAGCTGATGAACGCCAAAGACGAGAACGGAGACCCGGCATACAGCTTTGGCGTGATTCTGAACTATTTATTCCGGGAAAAAGCGCTGGAGGAAATTGTGGCAAAGAAACTGCCGCTTCATATCGTGGAGAAGAAGATTCCCTGTCTGGACGAAAAAGGAGAACTCATCAAGCCGGAGGAACCGAACGGTTATAAATATGAACAGCTCGTTCTGGATATGATTCATGAACTGGATTCCTGTCTCCCTTACGAGGTGGAAAGAAACTATGAGTTTGCCCCGATTAAAAACAGAACAGGCATCGATTCCGTGGAAAGCGCACGGGAACTTTGCAAGGAGAATGGGATTGAATTGTAAAAGGTTGTAGTAGGGCGTCACCTCTGCCCGGACAGTGCATACTTCTCTGGCGGAGACGCGCTTTCGCTCCACTAAAAATGTAGCGGCACTAAGTTCAAAAGGCGCAAATCGCCTTTTTCACTAAAGTACATGACTACTTTCAGTAGTCAACGTTTTTACAGGGTCTCCGTCAGAGAAGTATGCACTGTCCGGGCGGGGGCGGCGCTGCTGCTCTTTTTACAGTTATTTAACATTTCGACAGACATGGGCAACATTCCGGACTTGTATAAAAACCTGAATTAAGCGTAAAGTATAAATAAAGAAAGCGGAGTGAAAACTCTCAAAAGAAAACGAAAATCGGGAAAAAGAGTAAGGAGGCGCTTTTATGGCTATTTTGGTGACAGGCGGAGCGGGGTATATCGGTTCCCATACGGTAGTGGAATTACAGAATGCGGGCTATGATGTGGTCGTGGTGGATAATTTGTCCAATTCCAGCGAAAAATCATTACAGCGGGTAGAGAAAATTACGGGAAAGCCCGTGAAATTTTATCAGGCGGATATTCTGGACAGAGCGGCGTTAGAGGAGATATTCGGCAAAGAAAACATTGATTCCTGTATTCATTTTGCGGGGCTGAAAGCGGTCGGCGAGTCCGTAGCAAAGCCCTGGGAATATTACGAAAACAATATTGCCGGAACATTGACGTTAGTTGATGTGATGAGAAAACACAATGTAAAAAATATCATTTTCTCTTCTTCCGCAACGGTATATGGCGACCCGGCGGTGATTCCGATTACGGAAGAATGCCCGAAAGGACAGTGTACGAATCCTTACGGCTGGACGAAATCCATGCTGGAACAGATTCTTTCCGATATGCAGAAGGCTGACCCGGAATGGAATGTGATTCTGCTTCGTTACTTTAATCCGATTGGAGCGCATAAGAGCGGAACCATCGGTGAAAACCCGAACGGCATTCCTAACAACCTGATGCCTTATATTACGCAGGTCGCGGTCGGCAAACTGAAAGAGCTTGGCGTATTCGGCAACGATTATGATACGCCGGACGGTACGGGCGTGCGCGATTATATTCATGTGGTAGATTTGGCGGTCGGCCATGTAAAGGCTTTGAAAAAGATTGAAGAAAAAGCGGGACTCTGTATTTATAATCTGGGCACCGGAACGGGGTACAGCGTGCTGGATATCGTGAAAAATTTTGAAGAGGCGACGGGTGTGAAAATCCCTTATGTCATCAAAGACAGACGTCCCGGCGACATTGCAACCTGTTATTCCAATGCGCAGAAGGCAAAGGAGGAACTGGGATGGGAAGCGCAGTACGGTATCAAGGAAATGTGCGCCGACTCCTGGAGATGGCAGAGCAATAATCCGAACGGGTATGACGAATAGGAGAAAATGCAATATTTTCATAGGATAAAAAGAGAACAGGTCATTCGGCGTTTCTGCCGCTGGCCTGTTTTTTACTTTTTCATTTGACTTGACTAAAAGCATTTTTTTTGCAATACTATAAACAAGTTTACAGTAAATATATTTATAGTATTTTCCGTAAATGAATTTATTGCATATACAAGAGGGAGGGCCGGAAAATGCCAAGTAGTCCGAAAATTACGAAAGAGATGATTTTAGAAGCTGCCTTAGAACTCCTGATTGAAAAAGGATATCATTATGTAACGATTAAGACGGTTGCCCGGAAATTAAACAGTTCCACACAACCCGTTTCATGGCATTTCGGCAGTATGGACGGTTTCAGAAAAGCGCTTGCCGGGTATGCGCAAAGCTATGCAAATGGTAAGATGCTTTCCGCTACTGAAGGAATGGCGGCTTTCGCAAAAGTGGGAACAGGTTATATTGATATTGCCGTAGAGGAACCGAATCTGTTCCGCTATTTGTATATGAGCGATGAAGGAAGACACTATGCCGGAGGTTTTGATATTCTTACAACCGTGGGTAAAAATGCGGAGATGGTGAAGCAGATAGCAGAGCAGTCCGGGACGTCGGTTGAAAATGTGAGCGCCTTTTTCCGGGACACTATGATTTACACGCATGGACTCGCCTGTTTTACCGCTTCCGGTCTTTTCAAAGCGGACAAAGAAGAACTCTATGCGATGGTTCGCCGCAGGGCGAATGAGTGGATGCGGCTGACGGATATGGATTTGAAAGAAAGCAGGTTATAATAAATCAGGAGGTGTGTGAATGGCGGACAGAACAAATGACATGGCGACAAAGAGGATGATGGTATTTTTATCCATCGTATTTGGAATCCTGTATATTCCCTGGATGACAGGTATTCTGATACCGGGTCTTGGCACAACAATCTATGCGGTAATCAGCTTTCCTGCTGTTTTTATGGGGACGCCCGCGCTTGCTGTTTTCGTTACGCGAAAGCTGACAAAAGATACAATGCCCCTTCATTTCAGTACGAAAATTTTAAAGGACAGGAAAGCGTTTCTTTTTTCGGCGCTGGTGCCGGGCGCCGCTATTTTTCTTGGTACAATACTATTCTTTTTGATATTTCCGGAGGATTTGGATTTTCAGGGCAGTTATATTTCGGCGAAATACGGGGCGTTCGGCGCGCCGCAGGATATAGAACTGACAACCGGAACCATGCTTCTGATGGGCGTCATCGTCTATGCGGTATCGGCAGCTGCCTTTCCGATATGGTATATAGCGCTTGGGGAAGACATTGGGTGGCAGGGATATCTGCTGCCTTTGCTGTGTCAAAAAATGTCGGCGAAACGTGCCGTTATCATAAATGGCGCATTATGGGGACTGGCCCATGCGCCGTTAATCTATTATGGAATGAACTACGGTGCGGAGTATTTTGGCGCGCCGTATACGGGAATTATCATGATGGTTTTCGTAACGATTGTATTGGGCATCTGGATGTCCTATATGACGCTGCGAACCGGTAATTGTATGTACGCTGCAATCATTCACGGCGCCGCGGATATTGTCGGAGAGACGGGCGCCTGGGTTTCTTTATCCACGAAGAGCAGCTTACTGGGGCCGGCGCCGACGGGAGTGATTGGACTGAGTATTTTACTTTTAGGGGCCGTATGGCTGTTTCTCCGTCTGCCCGGTCGTTTTCAGGATTAAATTTTTTACAAAATGTAACCAGAATGTAATAACCCCTGTTTATCATCAGAATATAACAAAACAATCTGTGAAAGGGGCATCGTTTATTTTATGGAAATTTTAAAGACGGTAAATTTGAAAAAATACTATGGAAGCGGAGAAAATCTGGTGAAGGCGGTGGACGGCATCAGCTTTTCCGTTGAAAAAGGAAGTTTTACGGCAATAGTCGGAACATCGGGGAGCGGAAAGACAACGCTGTTAAATCTGCTCGGCGGTCTGGACTATGCGGACAGCGGAGAGGTCATCGTGGACGGTCATTCCATTCTGAACATGAAAGAGGAGGAACTGACCATTTTCCGCCGGAGAAATATCGGATTTGTTTTTCAGAATTATAATCTGGTCTCGGTGCAGAATGTTTATAAGAATATTGTTCTGCCAATCCGGCTGGACGGGAACAGACCGGATAAAGTCTATATCGGCCATATCTGCGATGTGCTCGGAATTGATAAAAAGATGGACAGATATCCGAACCAGCTTTCCGGCGGGCAGCAGCAGCGGGTGGCGATTGCCAGGGCACTGGCGGCAAAGCCGGCGGTTCTGCTGGCAGACGAGCCCACCGGGAATCTGGATTCGGCCACCAGCGCGGAGGTCATCGGACTTTTAAAGATGACGGGAAAAGAATTTCATCAGACCATTGTCATGATTACTCATAATGAAGCAATTGCGCAGCTTGCGGACCGCGTCATCCACTTGGAAGACGGTAAAATCGTCGGGGACAAAGAGGAGGACGGTCAAGATGAGTAGATTGAAAAATCAAAGGCGGTATGGTATTCATATGTTTCAAAACTCCAACACAGGACTGGAAAAAGAGCTGGCGGCGGAAGATTACAAGGCCCATCCGGTCAGAAACGGAATGGCCGTTCTCGCGGTGGCGCTGACTACTATTTTAATCTGTGTCGTTTTCACCGTCGGATTCGGATTTGTCAGGGCCGTGAGCCTGTCTTTTGGCGCGTCGCCCGGACCGGGAGCGGACAGTTGTTTTATCTACGGCGATGAGGAAGTTCTGGAGCGGGCGGAGGCGCTTCCCCAGGTGGACTGGGCGGCTTATGTCAGAAGATGCAGTACGACTTATCTGCATAACAAAGAATTTTCCGGCCTGGATGTCCGTCTGTTCATTGCGGATGAGGTGCATTATGAGAAAAATATGGTGGAGCTGATTTCCGGGCATTATCCTGAGAAAGCGGATGAAATTCTCGTATCGGATACGATGTCAAAACGACTTGGGCTGGAGGAAAAAATCGGCGCGGTGTATACGCTGGCGGTCGTCGTACAGGGGGAAGACGGGGAAACCGAGCGGGAAATTCCCATGACAGTATGCGGCTATTACAGGAATCCGCTTGCCAATATCAGCAGTATTTATGAAGAGATTTATACGGGAGAGGACTTTCTTCCGACTTATAATCCGCTGTTGGTTCCGGGCTATGATATGATTTATGTCAGGCTGAACAATCTGGATTTCTGGAAGCTGGGGCGCGACAGAGGAGAGAAGCTGGCAGAGGTGAATGTGCTTGCAGGCGGAAACGGAAACGGGTATAAAATGAGCGATACGAGCGGCGGCATCATGGCGCTGATTTTCCTGATTGTCGCTATCGTTATGTTTTGCGGATATATTTTTATCTATAATGTTTTCGATATTTCCATCGTCAACGATATTCGGTTTTACGGGGCGTTAAAGACCATCGGCATGACGTCCAGACAGCTTGGGCGGATGCTTTTTTACCAGATGAACCGGATATCCCTGTGGGGAATTGTCATAGGAAGCCTTGTCGGATATGGCGTCGGGCAGTTTGCATCCCGGAAACTGGTCGCGGGGTTCGCCGAAGGAATTGCCATGTATTACCAGCCGGCCGGACCGCTTAAAACGTTCGCTTTAAGCGCGGTTTTTGCATGGCTTACCGTTT
Source organism: uncultured Lachnospiraceae bacterium (assembly GCA_910578715.1). Lineage (GTDB taxonomy): Bacteria > Bacillota > Clostridia > Lachnospirales > Lachnospiraceae > UBA3282. The sequence continues at coordinate 46,035 of CAJTRL010000020.1, forward strand.
ATATCAGCACAAAACGGCCTTTTCGGAAGGCCTGTGCGATTTCTCCGGTGGAGGCGGCCAGATACCGTGGAAAACAGAAAAAAGGGCTTTTTTCCGTGCTTTCTTTCAGCATCAGCGGGATTTTGTTCCTTCTGGTCTATACCATTTCGATGGGGTACCGGGTGGATGTGATGATGGAACGGTATAACGAGACGGATTTCCGCATCAGCCATAAGGGCTGTATGTGGGAACAGGAAGAATTTTACCGGCCGATTGGCCAGGAGCTTGTTCATGAACTGGAAGCGCTTGATTTTGCGGAGAATTTCGGACTGATTTATTCGGCGAGAACGAAACCGGATTACTATCTGTGGAACGGTGTTTACCGGTATCGTTCTTCTTCCGGGGAAATCGGGAAAGAAGGGGAACTGGCTTTGGATATGAACGCCTGTAATGAAAGCTGGCGGGCAAAAGGCGGTATAGACATATTTCCGGAAAATGAAAGGGGAAATTATGCAGTCCGTGTGCTCGGTGTTCCGCCGGAATATCTGCTCCGGGATGAAAAATATGTGGACGTACTGGAAGGCGTTCTGGACGCGGAGAAATTTGCCGAGGGAGAGTATCTTGTCTATAACCGTCTTGGTCTGGGCGGCAAAGAACAGGCAATGGAGCTCATGGAAGGCATGGAGTATCAGGTACATGCCGGCGACAGGGTAACGGTCCGTTTTTATGACGACGCGGCACAGCGGTATGTGGAAAGAAGCTATACCGTTATGGCGGTTATCGCAAGCAATAGCATGTTCGGGACGTCAAATACGAAAGAGGGTAATATCATCCTCAGCGATGAGGAATTTTGCAGCATTTATTCCGACCATGAAAATCTCGTAAGCCGGATATGTTTTGATTCTCCGCTCCCATTAAACAGTAAAAATCTGGAAGCCGGAAAAGCACAGTATGAAACGGTGGCGGGGATTCTGAAAGAAGAGGGCAATCTGCAGCTTATGCTCGACGCCAGATATTTAAGCGGCGTAGAATTTGTTGGGAATAAGAAAACGATTACGGCCTTTGGCATGTTTCTTGCGGCGATTGTCGGCCTGATTGGCATCGCCAATCTGGTGAATACGGTGACGACGGATGTGATGACAAGAAAGCTGGAATATGCCGCGATGCAGTCCATCGGTATGACCGGAAAACAGATGGAGCGGGATATTTTTACAAAGTACGCCCGCTATATCCTGACGTCGGTAGGGCTTGCTGTGGTATTTGGCTCGGTTCTCACTTACCAGGCCGCCGGGAGTCCGACTTTTACAGGCTTCTCTTTTTGGGATTTCGCATGGGCGTTTGCGATTTTGTTACTATTTTCTTTAGTGCTCTGTGCGGCGATGGCGCGGATTCTGAGGAAGGTTATGAACCGGAAATCGGTGGTGGAGCGGTTGAGGGAGGCTGTTTAAAAACGGTATCTGGACGGCATGGAGGAAAGGATGGAACAGCATATTTTAATTATCGAAGATGACAAAACGTTGAACGGCGGTATTGCCTTTGCGCTGGAAAAAGAAGGGTATATTGCCCACAGCGTCCATAGTCTGCTGGAAGCGGAGCAGAGCCTGGGCCGGAAAATGAATCTGATTCTGCTCGATGTGAATCTGCCCGACGGGGACGGCCGGGATTTTCTGCAAAATATCCTCTCCGGTCAGTCAGTCCCCGTTATCTGCCTGACCGCCCTCGATACGGAAGAGGAAATGCTGAAAGGCTTCTGGGCCGGATGCGACGACTATGTGACGAAGCCTTTTTCCATGCCCGTTCTCATAATGAAAATCAAGGCTTTGCTAAAGCGGAGCGAAGGAACGTCGAGGCAGATTTACTGCTTTGGCGAACTGGTTTATGATTTCGACAGTAAAACGCTGAAAAGGCATGACAGCGCGGTAGAGCTTACCGCGCTGGAGGTGCGGATGCTGGAGTATTTTATTCAAAACAAGGGCATTGTGCTGACAAGAGAAAATCTGCTGGACAAAATCTGGGATGCAAGAGAGCGGTATGTGGAGGAAAAGACGCTGAATGTCAGTATCCGCAGACTGAGGAAAAAGATAGAGGATAATCCGGAGGAGCCGCGGCATATCAGGACGGTATTCGGCATCGGGTATAAGTGGGAGGACGGCTGACGGGAAAAGCGCGGTTATTAACAGGCGGACATGGTTACTGGTGAAAGGGCGCGGTTACTGACAGGCGGGACATGGTTACTGGTGAAAGGGCGCGGTTACTGACAGGCGGGTTATGGTTACTGGTAAAAGGGTATGGTTACTGGCAGACGGATATGATTGTTGACAGGAAAGGCATGATATTGTTATGAAAGACTGGTTGTTATACCGGATTCGGAAAAGCGGGGACGCCGACGGGATTTGGAAAGGCGGTATGAGCGCGATGCTGATACTGCTTTTGCTGTTTCTTGCGGCGGCTGTCCGGGAGCGGGATAATATTATTCTCTGGGCAGTTTTGTACGGTGCGGCGAATCTGCTTGTGTTTACGGCAGTTTATCTGGCGTTGACACATCATGTGCGAAGCGCGTTGTATGCGCTCGGCGATATGATGGAAGAGCTGATAAGCGGCAGAGGGCCGGGAGAAGGAGAAGAGGAAGCGGCTTTCAAAATGGCATTTCCCATCGCACAGGAAACGATTCTGTCCAAACTTCAGGGGCAGATTTTGAAATTATATGATATTCTGTGCGCAAATGGAGAACAGGAACAGAAGCTGAGAAAACAGCTGGATGAAAATATTGGGAATCTGGTGCATCAATTGGGAACGCCAATTACAAATATCAGGTTATATGTCGGTTTTTTGAAGAGGGATGATTTGACGGCACAGGAAAGAAAGCGGTTTTTGCAGTGTATGGAAGAGCAGGCGGATAAAATTTTCTGGCTCGGAGAGAGTTTTTCCAGAGTTTCCAGGCTGGAGACAGGGCTCATCCGCTTAAAACCGGAACAACAGGCAGTAGAACCGGTGGTTTTAAATGCGCTCAATCAGGTTGTGGCGAAAGCGGAGAACAAAAAGATGGAAATCGTTTTGTCCGGCGAAACACGGGCGTCTGCGCTGATAGATAAAAAGTGGACGGCAGAGGCGCTTTTTAACATATTAGACAACGCCGTAAAATACGGAAAGCCAGGAACACAGATTGAAATAGCGGCAAAGGAGCTGACAAGCTATGTCAGCATTGCTGTTCGGAACAGAAGTGAAAAAGAAATTTCTCCGGACGAATATCCGCTTCTTTTCAAACGCTTTTACCGGGGAAAGCATGGAGACGAAACGGAAGGAGTCGGCCTGGGCCTGTATATTGCAAGGACAATTCTGGAAGACGAGCGGGCGTATGTTCAGGCCGGGAAGGCGCCTGACGGCCGGACGGAGTTTCTCGTCCGGCTCTATAAAGGGCAGGTGTGATTTCAGTTTCTATTTATACAAATCCCCCAGATTGTAAATTGTTTTTTTCAGCCTCTTATTTTACAATGATGCTCACGAATACAAATGGAAAATTCCGGGTTTTCCATTGTGAGTCTGGCGTATAAAGGAGGCATTTATTGTGAGCAGGTCACAACAGACGGAAGGACAGGAATCCAATATCATGATAAAAATTTCCAGTTTTATTGTGGATAAGCGGAACCTGTTCTTTTTGATTTACATCATTCTGATTATTTTTTCGGCATTTTCGAGGAACTGGGTTCAGGTGGAAAACGAGCTGTCCGCTTATCTTCCCGATACGGCGGAAACGTGTATCGGACTGGATTTGATGGAAGAACAGTTCATTACATACGGAACCGCCAAAATCATGGTGACGAATATCGAATACGATGCGGCGCAGAAGCTGGCGGACGAAATCGAAGCGATGGACACGGTCGGCATGCTTACGTTTGATAATACGACGGACCATTATAACAATTTTTCCGCGCTGTACGACGTGACCTTTGATTACGACGAGACGGACGATAAATGCCTGGAGGCGCTGGAAGATTTAAAAGAATATCTGACCGGATATGATTTTTATGTATCGACTGCGCTCGGAGACCAGTCTTCGGAGACGATTGCCTCGGAAATGAGCGTGATTGTCGTATGGGTTGCGGTTATCGTGGTGGCGGTGCTTTTGCTGACCTCCCAGACCTGGGCGGAAGTGCCTGTGCTGCTACTGACATTTGTGTCAGCTGCCATTCTGAGCATGGGAACCAATTTTATCTTCGGCACGATTTCTTTTGTTTCCAATTCCGTAACGGTCGTTTTACAGCTGGCGCTTTCCATTGACTACGCGATTATCTTGTGTAACCGTTACAAGGAAGAACATGCGGCGCTGCCAATCCGGGAGGCGGCCATCGTGTCTTTGAGCAAGGCAATACCGGAAATATCGTCTTCCAGCCTGACGACCATCGGCGGTCTGATTGCAATGATGTTCATGCAGTTCGGAATCGGAAGCGATATGGCCATCTGCCTGATAAAAGCGATTTTTTTAAGCCTGATGTCGGTTTTCCTTCTGATGCCGGGATTGCTCGTTCTGTTCGGGAATCTGATGGATAAGACCGTCCACAAAAATTTTGTACCGAAAATACCGTTCGTCGGAAAATTTGCACATCGGACGCGGTTCATCGTGCCGCCGCTGTTCGTCGCGGTGCTGGTTGTTTTCTTTATTTTACAGAAACACTGCCCTTATGTTTATGGGTACAGCACGCTGAAAACGCCGCTGTTAAATCAGTATCAGATAGCGGACAACATGATAGAAGAAAGTTTTGGAGAAAGCAATTTTGTGGCGCTGATTGTTCCGGCGGGAAATTATGAAAAAGAGAGTAAGCTGCTCCGGGACCTGGACGCGCGGGAGGAAGTGGATTTCTCCATGGGCCTTTCCAATACGGAGGCGATGGACGGTTATATGCTGACGGATAAATTGTCGGCAAGACAGTTTTCGGAACTGCTGGAACTGGACTATGAAGTGGCGGAACTGCTGTATATGGCTTATGCGGTCAACGATGAGAACTACGCAAAACTGGTAAGCGGCGTTTCCACATACAGCGTGCCGTTAATCGACATGATAATGTTTTTGTATGAAGAGGTGGAAGAAGGGTATGTGACGCTGGAAGACGAGCTGATGGACACACTGGAAAGTGCGTATCACCAGATGAATATCGCCAAAGAACAGTTACAGGGCGAGGAATACAGCCGCATGCTCATTTATCTGAACCTGCCGGAGGAAGGGGAGGAGACTTTTGCTTTTCTGGATGAAATGCACGAGATGGCCCGGAAATATTATGAAGAAGGAACCGTTCTCGTCGTCGGGGAATCCACCAGTCAGTATGACCTCTGCAAGACTTTTTCCAGAGATAACACGGTGGTAAATGTGGTGTCCATTCTGGCGGTACTGGCAGTTCTTTTGTTTACCTTCAAATCCGCCGGAATGCCGGTGCTGCTGATTATTGTTATCCAGGGGAGTATCTGGATTAACTTTTCCTTCCCGGCTCTGATGCAGTCCAATCTGTTCTTTATGAGCTATCTGATTGTCAGCTCCATTCAGATGGGTGCGAATATCGACTATGCAATCGTCATTTCCGGGCGGTTCATGGAATTAAAGGAAAAAATGAGCAAGAAAGATGCGATTGTTGAGACGATGAATTTCGCCTTTCCGACAATCATTACATCCGGCTCCATGCTGGCGATTGCGGGCGTCCTGATTGGGAAGATGACTTCCGAAGCGGCGATTGCGGGCATCGGGCAATGTCTCGGGCGCGGGACGTTTATTTCCATTTTTATCGTTATGTTCATTCTGCCCCAGATTCTTCTGCTCGGCGAAAAAGTCATCGACAAGACATCCTTCACCGTGTCCATGCCGGTTATGACGCAGAAAGCCACGGGATTTGTCAGCGTCAACGGTAAAATACGGGGACAGGTGAACGGTATTGTTATCGGTGAAATTCACGGCATTGTGCGCGGCGAGATAAACGCCATTATGGAAATGGGCGATATGATACCGTTAGATAAGGTGGATGAAACATTGCTTGCCATAGAGGACGGAAGCGGCGGATTTGGAAGAACAAAGAAGGTAGAGGCAGAGACGGAGTCAGAGAAAGTGGAAGCTGCCCAAAAGAAAAATGACAAAAACGGAAAGGGGGCAGACAAGGATGAAAAAGAAATTTTGGAATAAGGTATTCAGTGTTTTGTTGCTGTCTTCCCTGATTATGACAACCGTGTCGGGAAATGTGGCTTTTGCAGAGGAAGCACCAAAAGATTCACAACAGGAGCAGACGGAAAGGGAGCGGACAGACCAGGAACAGGGGGACGCCGGAGCGGCGGAAACGCCCGTCATATCCGCGGAAGGTAAAGAAGTCATCGTTATTAAAACGGTTGAAGACTTGCTGGCTTTTGCAGAAAAATGCGATACGGATATTTGGTCTGCGGATAAGCTGGTGGAGCTTGAAGCGGATATTTCCCTCGCGGGTGTCGATTTTGAACCGGTTTCCGTATTTGCCGGAACTTTTAACGGTAACGGGCATGCGATTACCGACTGGCATTACATCGGTTCCGGCTACGCGGACGGTTTTTTCCGCTATATTACACCGTCCGGCATCGTGCAGAATCTGACGATATCGGGCTGGGTAGAATCTGAAAACGAAGAAAAATGCACGGGCGGTTTCTGCGGCGTCAACGGCGGCTGGATTCTGGAATGTACTTTTTCGGGGAGAGTGGAAGGCAAGTCAGAGACGGGTGGTATCGCCGGAGAAAATGAGAGTACCGGAACCATCAGCAGTTGTACTGCAGTCGGTTCCGTAACAGGATATGACAGGGCCGGAGGCATAGTGGGAGGCAACTATGGAACAATTCGGAACTGCACCAACAAAGCCGGAATCAACAGCGACAGTTCCTGGCTGGAAGAAGAGGATGAGGCGGGACTCGCGTGGCTGCTGGAAGACGTGGAGGAACGGAAACTGGTAAGCGGAACGGATATCGGCGGGATTGCGGGATATTCCAAAGGACTCCTGATTAATTGCAATAACGAAGGCGTCGTCGGATATGAGCATAACGGATATAATATCGGCGGTATCGTGGGAAGACAGTCGGGCCAGGTAATTTTCTGCAATAATAACGGCTCCGTATACGGTCGTAAAGACGTGGGCGGTATTGTCGGGCAGATGGAGCCGTACATCAGTGTAGAAGAGGCGGAGTCCCTTTCGGAAGCGGTACAGCGGCTGCACGACCTGGTGGATATTTTCCTGGATGACGCCGGAAATACACAGGATAAAATGAGCGAGGATTTCGATATTCTGCGCGGTCATTCGGATGAAGCATTGAAAAATGCGGATTCGATTGCGGACCGGACGACGGAATTTATTGACGATAATATTTCTGCGGTCAATGAAATGGCGGACCGGCTGCGCTACTGCATGGAACAGGTTCCCTTTATTGCGGATGACGTATCTTCCGCCATCGACGGCATGAATGAGACGACGGATGCCCTCGGCAGACTGGCCGATGCGCTGGATTTAAACGGAAAAGCGGAGGATACCCTGTACGATGAGACGGCACATGCGCGTCTGTCGCTTGTATCGGGCGTGGGCGGAGATGTTTATGCGGACAGCGCGATGCCCTCAGAAGGAGAGACGGTTACGCTTACGGTATCGCCATTGGACGGTTACCGGTTAAGCTATATCAGCGCATCCGACGCGGCCAAAAAGACCCTTGATTTGACGATGCTTGGAGATACGGATTATTCCTTTGTTATGCCAGCCGAAAACGTAGTGGTCAGGGCGGAATTTGTGTATGACGGAAGCAGCGTATCGGATGTGGGGGATGGCCGCGTAACGGTTGTTGCATCCCCCTCCGGCTCGCGGGATAGCGGAAGCGGCAGTCAGGCCGGAAGCGTTGATTCAGGAATAACGGGAGGAATAACGGGCGGCAATACCGGAAGCAGCAATGGTAGCGGCGTTCCCGGAGCAGGGACAGGAACCTCCGGCGCGGAAATCGCGGATAAAGACAGTGTTTTGTCAGACGGAAATGGTGCGGAGAGCGGTGACGCAGGCGGCGATACAGATTCTTCAAAGTCTGACGGTACGGGCGACGGCACGAGCGGCGATGCGGGTTCCTCAAAGTCCGACGGTACTGGCGACGGTACAAGCAGCGATGCGGGTTCCTCAAAGTCCGACAGTGCAAGCGACGGCATAAGCAGCGGTGCCGGGACAACGTCATCCAACGCGAATGACGTGGGCGATGGTGCAGAAGCGCCGGAAGCAGCTGACGGAGACGCGGATTCCACATCGGGTAATGCTTCGGAAGGAAATAGCGGCACAGCGGATATTGCCCGGAGTGCGGTATCTGCGGATGGCGGTAACATCGAAACGAGTCATCAGTTCCGAAAGCTGGTCAATGCGACAGGAGGCTCTGCGGATGCTCTTGCCGTAGAGCATACCATTACGGTACGGAAAAACGATGCCGAAGAAAATACAACAAATGCTCATGCGGGCGATATCGTGGTGGTCAATGTACAGCCGGACAGCGGATGTCAGGCCTCCATACGGATTACGACGGATAGCGGCGAGATTGCTCCGGTGGAAAAACTGGACGGCCGCGCCTATGAATTTACCATGCCGGATGCGGATGTAACGGTGGATGTCCGTTTTGTTAAAGCGGGTGTTATCGTGGAATCAAATGCGGGCGGTAAAGCGGATTACAGCATATCCGGCAACAAACTGACCCTGCATGTGAAGCCGAATGCCGGTTATATGGAAAAAGGACACCCGACGGCGGCTGACAGCACAGGCAGTACTCTTATGGTCTCCGCCAAAAGCGCGGGGGCATATGTTTATGAAATCGACTTAAACGGTGCCAATCCTCCGGTCAGGGTCAGAATCACTTTTGCGGCTGGGACGGATTCGTCCGCCGTCAGCGCGTCGAAGGATAACCTGAATGAAAATGTCAGTCTGCTGAAAACGCAGATGCAGAGTGTTTCCGATACGATGTCTCAAATCAATCAGTTTATTGACGGAAGAACATGGGATGAAATCAAAGACGGAGGGGACGGCGAAGTGCTGGTCGGCTATATTCTCGATTTGGCCCAGGATTTGTCGGATGCGGGAACGACGCTTTCTTATCTTTTAAGCGATTTAACTTCCATTTCCAACGTCATGACGCCTTATTTGGAAGAGGCATTGGAACAGGCGGATGTGGAGCTGGAGTTTATCCTTGATGACCTGGAAGATGTATTTGCCAGCCTGGATTCCGCTTTTGACAGAGTGCGTTCGACGGTCGTTTATGTAACCGGAAAGTTCGATATTCAGTTTGCCGGATTGGACGATGAAATGGACGAATCCATCGACGACCTCTTCAACCAGCTCCATGCGATTACGGACTATGCGGGACAGATTAACGATGACCTCGGCGTTCATTCCGATATTCTGGAAGCGGATATGCACGCCGTCAACGACCAGATTAATTATATTTTCCAGTTGCTGGTGGAACGCGTTGATGATGTGGAGGAGCTCTATTTTGACGGGGACGGTTACGAGGATATTTCAGAGGAAGATATCGACGAGAGCACGGCCGGGAAAGTAGAGCGTTCCGTGAACAATGGCATTGTAAAAGGCGACATCAATATCGGAGGGATTGCGGGCTCCATGGCAATCGACGAAGAAGACCCGGAAGGAAACGCGGCTGGAAGCGTGAACCGCTCTTTCGGGAGCCGCTATCTTACGAGATGTATTCTGACCGGGTGTGAAAACAACGGACAGATTACGGCCAAAAAGGACGGTGCGGGCGGCATTGTCGGCTATATGAATCTGGGCATCGTGACAGACTGCGAGGCTTATGGAAGCGTGGAAAGCACGGAAGGAGAGTACGTGGGCGGCATCGGAGGAGAGTCCCTCGCCCTGATTCGAAACTGCTGGTCGCTTACTTCTCTGAAAGGCGCAAGGTATGTGGGCGGAATTGCGGGCTCTGGAACGAAAATTCAAAACTGCCATGCGATGGTGCTGATTGACGGGGAAGCGGTTCATAAAGGCGCGATTGCCGGATGGATGGAAGCGGAAGAGGATGAACGTCTGGGATTCGATGAAAATATAAACGGCAATTTCTTTGTCGGCGGTGCATTGGGCGGCGTTGACGGCGTGAGCTATGCCGGAGCCGCCGAACCGGTTACTTATGCAAAACTGCTGGAGACAGAAGGCATTCCTCTGCAGTACAGACACTTACAGCTCACCTTTGTGGCGAATGACAAGGTTGTGGACAGAATCGAAGTGAAGTATGGGAAAGCGCTCTCCGAAGTCGAATTTCCACAGGCGCCGCCGGTGCCCGGAAGTTACGGAAAATGGCCGGATGTTACGGATATGACAATGGCCGGAAATCTTACGCTGGAAGCAGAATACTGCGATACCATCACAACATTGACCAGTGTGGAAAAAGGCGTTGTGGCGGCGGAAAATACAGGGGAAGAGAGGCATAAGCCCTATGCTTATGTGGAAGGCATTTATACGGACGAAGCCGTTTTATCGGTGACTGCCGCGGAGTATACGCCAGAGCAGACAAAAGAGGAAATGGGCCGGAATGCGGAATCTGTTGTCTATGAGATTTATGTGGAAAATGGTGAGTTGTCTGTGGACTCGATTTCGGATGTGCGGCTCCTGAATCCTTATGAGAAAATTGATACAGTATTCGGGCTCGTTGACGGAAACTGGCAGGAAATCGCTTATAAGGAATACGGTCAGTATATCCAGGTGAAAATGGCCGGTGCGTCGGCAGCGTACGGATTCGTATCGGGAGAAAAAAGCGGAGCATGGATTATTTATGCCGTGGGCGGGGGCGCCGCGCTGCTGCTTGTGGGAATTGTCATCGGGCGGAAACGCCGGAAGGAAACGGGAAAAGTGAAAGACCGGGACGCTTAATGCGCCCGGTCTTCAATGCCGTGAGTTCTTAAAAGGAGACTATCCCAAAGTTTGTGTAAACCTCCAAACTGATGTAAGATAAGATTACTCAGTTTGGAGGTATTATTATGGCAAGAAAAAATGAAAGCCCACAAAAAGCAGCAATGAGGGAAATGATGCGTGATTATCTTAAGAATAACGATATCAGCATCAAAAGCGGAACCGATGTCAACTCTGTTATGCGTGACATGATGTCCGTCCTACTGGAAAGCACACTGGACGA
>CAJTRL010000021.1 GCA_910578715.1 uncultured Lachnospiraceae bacterium
ACGGGCAGTACGATCTGATATATAGGCGTTCTTATGGCTGTTAATATTCCACTTTTCATTGTCAGACGGAAGAGATTATTGAAATCTATGATTTAATATATGACAGAGTCATCAACCAATATCTTAATATCGATGGAATGGAAAGGCTTTTCAGCGAAAAATATATTAATTTTGAATGGGAAATGCACCTGGGAATCGACTACGCCGGACATTCCATGAAGTTCTACAGAGACCATTTTATCCATCAGGTGCGTGACGCATATAGTATGGATGTGCTGCTGGAACATGGCTATGCGGAAAAAATTATGAATGTTCTTGGAAACGAGGGAAGCAGCAAAATTTCCAGATATGTCTGTAAGTATCTCGATTTTCAGCTGGAGCAGAGAGATGAACTGCTTATGGAAATTGAGGAGACGGAGAAAGAGCGGGAGAACAGAAGAAACTTTTATCTTGAAAATATCGTTTTTATGTCCAGCTATATGAGCGCGCTTTTTCATGATATTGGATATCCTGAAGTTGCCAATATGCAGTCCGGAAGAGATATCCTTGCCTATATTGCGAATGTATATAATTTCGGTTCGGGTCATATAGATTTTGACAGGATTATTACTGTCTTACAAAATTCCCTGCTCTTTCGGGTAGTGTCGCCTAAAGAAATCAGAGAAAGAATAGAAAAGGAAAAGATAGACCACGGCGCTGTGTCAGCGCTGATGTTTTTGCTGCATTTTTATGAGAATGGCGCTATTTATGGGCTGGAGCCATATAAAAAATGTGCGATTGAAATTGCGGGGCTTGCGATATATAATCATACCAATTCATATTCCTATATATTGAACGGAAAAGAAGAAAGGGGAGCTCTGTATACCAGAAATGTGTTTGTATTAAATCCCATTTCTTACTTATTGCGCATATGCGATGACCTGCAGGAGTGGGACCGGATTTATTTTGAAATTTCCTCTAATGCCAATATTATTTTATGCAACAGGTGTAAAACGCCTATTGTCAGGAGAAAATGGAGCGGGAAAGCGGATGTATTTTATCTGTGCAATTGTAATGAGAGGAATGGTGATAAGGAAAAAGATAAGGAAAATATGGAACAGTCGGGGACCTTTGGCACGGTATTCCGGAGAGATATTTTCCCTTACAGAAGACTCTATAATGTGACAGTCTGTACAGAAGTGAAATTTATACAAAAAGAAAATAGACATGTCTTTGAATTGAATTATGATTTGGAGCGGCTTCTTAATGTAGCGTATATCAATCCGTCCTATGCAAAATACAGAATAAAAGAACTGAACCAGCTTAAAAAGATGTTTGTACGGCAGGATATCAAAGAAATGACATATATACGGTATTTTATGTCCGCCAATATCATCTTTATCAAGGCGTATATTATCGGAAAATATCTGGAACAGCATGCAGACGAAGTGGAATTAAAAACTTATCTGAGCAGAGTTTGTAAGAAAGCGAAATCCGGTAGAATAACAATGGAAAAGTTACATGAGTATATTGAGGCGCAGTCTCAGAAAATTTATCTGAAAATGAAAAAACTGCCTAATCTAAATATAAAAAATTTCCAGACATCCATAAAAGAGTATCTGAATAAGAATCTTGTAATATATATCTATCTGTATTTCGTTATGGAAATAGGGATGGAAGCAAATGAGAAAGAGAATGAACCATTGCGCAAAAAGATATGTGATATGATAGAAGGGCTGTGGGAGAACTTTAAGGGAAACGAACAGTTTACGGCGGATACTTTGTATTTATTGAGAGACTGCTGTAAACAGGCGGTAAAAATGTACCGGGAAGAGGACCTTCTTGCCTATGATTATTATCCTGAACCGTACTTTGAACAGTTTTACTCGGATAAAGGGATTGAAGATTACTATTTCAGATTTGCTCATTCAGACAATTATCAGCCGATTAACCAGAGAAGCGACCTGGCCGGGAAGAAAAATGAACTGGATGCGTATACGGATTTATACCTTTTTAAATGTATACTGCATGAGGAGCCGAATGGGACTGTAAAAATGGCATAGCATTTAAACGGAGGAAAAATCATGAAAATCGTCGATGTGAAGATTGAAAAATTCTCAATTGAACTGACGGAGCCCTTTAAGGTGGCTTTTGCGGAAATTGGCAGCTGTGAGAACCTGCTGGTCAAGATTGAGACAGACGAAGGGTACTGCGGATACGGAGAGGCAGCGCCGTTTGCGCCGGTTACGGGAGAAACATTTGAGGGATGTGCGGCGGTACTCGGTATGTTCCGTCAGGGGCTGATTGGCATGAACCCGTTAGATATTGAGAAAATTCATGTGATGATGGACGGGCTCGTACACGGGAACGGCTCAGCGAAATGCGCGGTGGATATAGCGCTTCATGATTTGAAGGGAAAAGTAATGAACCAGCCGCTTTTCCGTGTGCTTGGAGGATATCAGGATGTAGTACAGAGCGATATTACCATCGGTCTCGCATCGCCTGAGAGAATGGCGGAGCTTGCGGAAGATTATGTGAAGAATCAGGGGTATCGTATTTTAAAAATAAAAGCGGGCATTAATCCCGACGATGATTTAAGGGCTCTCAGCCTGATTCGGAAAGCGGTGGGAGAGGACATCCGCCTGAGAGTGGATGCGAACCAGGGATATGATGTGGCCCGCGCAGTCTATGCGCTGGAAGGTATGAAAAAATATGGCGTGGAGGCGGCAGAGCAGTGCCTTCCGGACTGGGATGTAGAGGGTGCGGTATTTTTAAAATCAAAGATAAGCGGTATTCAGCTGATGCTGGATGAGTCGATACATACCGTAAAAGATGCGGCGAGGGTATGTAAGGCAAATGCGGCAGACATTCTGAATATCAAGCTGATGAAGTGCGGCGGTCTGTACCGGGGCGGACAGATTAGTACAATCGCCGAGAATTTCGGTATGACCTGTATGGTCGGCTGTATGCTGGAAAGCAAGATTGCGATTACGGCCGGACTGAGTCTCGTAGCTTCCAGACGGAATATTACGGAGGCGGACTGCGACAGTTTTATGTACTATAAGGATGCGGATACGGGAATGCCGGGCGGCTTTGAACGAAACGGCGATATGTTCCGGCTTCTGGAGAAGCCAGGACTGGGACTCGATATTTCATTTTAGCCGCGGTTTAGCCGTATTTTATGCGGCAGTGTCTATGGCTTCCGGCGTATGGCAGGGGGAAAAGCATGCAGTGGAATTTTTACTTATCCGGTATTTTATATGGGAGATTTTATGAAGAGGAACAGGAAGTTTTCGTTTCCAGACGGGACGCCATTTCCGGACGCTGGCTTCCACGGGAGCCGATGAGCGGGGAAACAGACGAATATTTTGTGCAGCTTTGTAAAAGAAGTCTTTGGGAATTTTTCCGCAACAAAGAAGAATACGAAAGAATGATAGAAAAAGGGGCGGAGCATGAAATCACTGCCTCAGGTGAGGAGTTTACGAAGCGCCGGGAAGAGGCTTATATTCAGAGAAACTGCAAGGCGGCAAAGGATTTATTCTATGAGGACGGTAAAATCTATGCGCTGCTGATGAGCGCAAGGGACTATACGGCCGTGCTTGTGCGGGATGGCTGTGAGGAAAAAACCGTGCTTTCCAGATGGAAAGAACTGTACCCGGAAGAGCCGGCGAATGTAAATTTTCTCGGAACCTTTTTTGTGAATACAAGAGACGGGGAAAAACTGGCCACAGATGTGTATCTGCCGGAAAAGGAAGGCGAAAGGGCCGGGAAAAAGATTCCGGCCGTGCTTGTGAGGACGCCTTACGGAAAGAAAAAAGGCGTGGAAATCTATTACCGTTTCGTGCAGAGGGGCTATGCGCTGGTCGTACAGGACACGAGAGGGCGCGAGGAGAGCACCGGAAAATGGCAGCCCAATTACTACGAAGTGGAGGACGGGGACGATACGTTAAACTGGATTGCAGGACAGGAGTGGAGTGACGGACAGGCGGCCATGACCGGAGGTTCCTATCTCGGCTATGTACAGTGGGCCGCAGCGGCCAGCGGAAACCCGCATTTAAAGGCGATGCTGAGCAATGTATGCGCGGGAAGCGCCTTCGTGGATTTGCCAAGAAGAGGGGGCTGTTTTACATCCGGAATGCTTGCCTGGGCCTTTGCCATGTCCGAGCAGACGTTTGCGGCGGACAAGATGGTAAGGGACGACTGGGATGCGGTGCTGGATATACGTCCGCTGGAAGATATCCCGAAAAAAGCCCTCGGAAAGGAAATTCCTTTCCTGACGGAATGGCTTGCGCATAAGAATATGGATGAAATGTGGAGACGCACGAGCTGGAAAGAGCGATATGCGGGCGGGCCCGTCCCCGCACTTATTTTGTCGGGATGGTTTGACGATAACGGAATGGGAACTACCGAAGCGCTTGATTTGGTAAAGGACTGGCCGGAGGGAACCTGGAAAACGATTCTTGGCCCGTGGAAACACGGCGGAAATACGGAATATGACCTGCACGGAATCTACATAGGGGAGGATGCCCTGCGTTACGATGTGGATTTGCAGAGCATGATGTGGCTGGAGCACTTCCTGAAAGGCGTGGACAACGGCATAGAGAAAACGCCGAAAGTGGAGTACTACACTCTGGGCGAGAATAAATGGAAGACTGCGGATGCCTGGCCGCCGGAAAACGGAAAAGTGACGCGCATTGACCTGAAAGGGGAAAGGGACAGTTATCTTTATGACCCGGACAACCCGGCCACGCATATCATCGATATGTCTGAAAATGAAATTGAAGTGCCGGAAGATTATACACAGGAAGAAAAGAGGGAAGATTTTCTGCTGTTTACCTCGGAGCCTTTTGAGAAACCCGTCACGGTGACAGGGGATATTGTTGCACATTTATTCGTTTCCTGTGACTGCCCGGATACAGACCTTGTACTGCGCATGACGGATGTGGATGAAAACGGAAAATCTGTCAAACTTGCCGACGGGGTTATCTGTGTCAAATACAGGAACGGGTTCGAGGAACCGCAGTACATGGAGCCCGGGAAAGTATATGAGGTAATCATCAGAACCACCAAAATATCCAATATGTTTCTGCCGGGACACAGAATGCGCTTTACGGTTACATCCAGTGCGAAGAATTTCATCTTTCCAAACAGCAATACAAAGGATGGCTTTAACAGCGAAGAGAGGCAGAAGGCAGCCGTCACGATTCATCAGGACGGGGCGTATCAGTCTTATGTGGAGGTTGTTATGTAAACCAAAGCGCAAAGTGTACCATAAAAAGTGCGAACTGTTCCATTTTATAGATTTTGCTCCTGAAAAAATATATAGTCAAATAGGTGGTTATATGTTGCAAAGGAGGAATGAATATGGAACAGCTTGTGTTTACAACAGATGCCTGTGTAGGCTGTAACCGATGCATAGGGGCATGTAGCTGTAAGGGAGCTAATATTGCCAAAAAGAAAAATAACGAAAATGTGATTGAGGTTGATGGGGATAAGTGCATTGCGTGCGGCGCCTGTTTTGATGTCTGCGAACACCATGCCAGAGGGTACATGGACGATACGGAACGATTTTTCGCAGATTTAAAGAAAGGAGAAAAGATTTCGGTTATTTTAGCGCCTGCGTTTAAAGCGAATTATTACAATGAATATGAGACTGTTCTTGGCGGGTTAAAAAATCTGGGCGTGAATCGCATTTTGAGCGTATCTCATGGGGCTGATATTACAACATGGGCGTATATTAATTATATTCAGAAACATCATTTCATCGGGGGAATTTCCCAGCCCTGTCCTGCTGTTGTCGGCTATATTGAGAAATATCTGCCTGAACTTCTGCCTAAGTTGATGCCGGTTCATAGTCCTATGATGTGCAGTGCGATTTACGCCAAAAAATACATGGGGTTAGAAGATAAATTAGCGTTTATCAGTCCATGTATCGCAAAGAAAAATGAAATCGATGACCCTGATACCGGCGGGTATGTGGAATATAACGTTACATTTTCTCATTTGATGGAATATGTGAGAACGCATAATATAAAGGGAACCCCGGTCAGTGACGAGATAGAATATGGGCTTGGCTCGATTTATCCGATGCCCGGAGGCCTGAAAGAAAATGTGTACTGGCTGCTGGGAGAGGACGTTTTTATCCGTCAGGTAGAAGGCGAAAGCCATATGTACAATTATCTGAGAGAAAATAAGGAAAGAATCGCAAAAGGGAATACGCCGTATCTGTTTATTGATGCGCTTAACTGCAGCGCGGGCTGCCTTTATGGAACTGCGGTGGAGGCAGAACTGGCCAGAACGGAAGACGCTTTCTGTGCAATTGAGCAGATAAGACAGAAAAGCAAGAAGAATGATAAAAAGACGGCGTGGGCGAGGAGGCTGACGCCGGAGCAAAGGCTGAAACGCCTGAATCAGGCGTTTGCTTCTCTGAATCTCAATGATTTTATCCGTAAATATACAGATAAAAGCGGTAAATGTAAAGAAAAGACTCCGGACAGAAAAGAGCTTGACCGGATTTTTATGGAGATGAAAAAGGAGACGCCGGAAAAGCAGCGCATAAATTGTGGCGGGTGCGGATATAAAAACTGTACGGAAATGGCAGTTGCAATTTATAACGGGTTTAATTACAAGGATAACTGCGTGCATTATATGAAGGACATCGCAGTCGAAGAACAGGCGCAGGCGAGCAGTCTGGCAGAAGAAATGAATGCTCTGCGTATTCATGAAAAAGAGCAGCAGGAGCTTTTGTCAAAGAAAATCGATGAGCAGTTTGAAAGCCTTGACGCGAATATAAGCGGCATGACGAATGGCTGTACCGTGAATGCGCGGGAAAGCAATGAGATTTCCGCGGCGGTTTCGAAAATGTCGGCATTTGCGGACGAACTGAAAATTTCACTGGAACGAATACGCGATTATCTGGGAGATTTGGAAACCAATAATGCGAATGTAATATCGATTGCCAATCAGACGAATCTTCTGGCGCTGAATGCATCCATTGAAGCAGCGAGGGCCGGGGAAGCCGGAAAAAGTTTTGCCGTAGTCGCGGAACAGATAAATGTGCTTGCCAAAGATTCTAAAGATACGGTGAGTAAGAGCGACCAGACAAAGACAGACATCGGAATTTCGATTGACACATTGCATAAGAACACGGACGAATTGCTTCAGATTGTGGAAGA
Source organism: uncultured Lachnospiraceae bacterium (assembly GCA_910578715.1). GTDB lineage: Bacteria > Bacillota > Clostridia > Lachnospirales > Lachnospiraceae > UBA3282. Next base: position 7,155 of record CAJTRL010000021.1, read on the forward strand.
AGTAGACGGCCGAATCCAGAATCTGGTCGCTTCAACATACGAAATTGCATCGGCGTCTGAGGATGTAAAAGAAGTAACAAAAAATGTACGCGAAAAATTATATGAGCTCGTATCGGAGGAGAGGGACTGAACGGTCCGGAATGCTGTCTGTTTCATAGTTCCGTTTACGGTTTAGATGCTGCGGCATCCTGCCGTTTCTGCCCAGGCTTTCGCCGTTCACGCCGTCCACGGCCGAATCCTTTCCGGTCGATTCGTCACGTTATCCGGTCGATTCACCATATTATCCGGTCGATTCACCACGTTATCCGGTCGATTCGCGCAGCCCTTCCCACGGCGCCGGAAAAACAATTTATAATATAAACAGCTATTCTGCCGCCTGTGCATCCGGCGGCGGATATGCTGTTTTTTTGCGTGGGCAATGAGAAAATATTCTCTGCCCGATTATGATAGATATACGGTGAAGAAGAGGGTAAGTATGGGACTGTTTTCAAAAAAGGAACTCTGCCCGGTCTGCGGCGGGGAAGTAAAGGGGTTATTTTTAACGAAAATCGGAGATAAGAAGACGCTGTGTAAGAATTGCTCAAAACAAATTTCCATGAATAAAAGACTGTTGAAGACGGCGGAGCCTGAATTGATACGGGAGCATTTGGAATATCGGAAGAAAAACGCGGAGAAATATGCCGCGCTTCGATGGGATGTGGAGTATACGGATATTCCGGGATTGAAGTTCGGCGTTGACGCGGGTGCGGGGTTTTTTTATCTTTCGCATGACGATTTGCATGATGAGGAGAATCCGGTGGTATTTTCTTTTGACCAGCTTACCGGATACGAGCTGTACCGCTCGTCCAAAAAGGTGGATGATGCGGACACTCCCGGCGATACGGCGATAGAGAGCACGTTATCTGCAATTACCGGGATTGCGGATATATTGAAAAACGATGACGAAGTCAAGACGGACTTCTTCAAACTGAAACTGACTTTTTCGGACGCCTACTGGCCGGATATGGAGATAAAGATTTCCTTTTTTACCGACAATCTTTACGGCCGGAACGGGTATTACGGCTTTGACAGGCAGCTTACAGCGCTCTGCCAGTTTTTGAAGCGTGTTGTCCGAAAAGAACCGGTAAATATTATCTGACTGCGGAAGGAGGAGCATCATGGGATTATTCGGTAAAAAGGAAAGAGAGCCTTGCGCTATCTGCGGCGGCAAAGTGCCCGCGTTATTTCCGTGGAAGGTCGATGGCCGGCTGGTCTGTAACCTGTGTTATGGTGACGTGGACCTGCCACAGGAGACCATGAATCACATAACGATGGAAGAATTTCAGAAATACAGGGTTTTCCGTGAAGAAAATGCGCAGCTGAAGCAGCGGTTCAAGATTACACAGCAGATAGATTTTGGATGGCTTGAAGATAAGTTTCTGTTTGATATGGATAACCGCCTGCTGTGTATGGATAAAAAGCTCAGGAAAACCGTTTATGAAGGCGGGCAGGTTAAGTCGTTTGAAATCAGGGAAGACCAGGAACCTTTGTTTCAGGGCAGCGCCGAGGGGCTGATACGTTATGCCAGCACCGTGCCCCAGCGCGTTATGGCTATGGCGCCGCGGATTGAACAGCTTCGGATGCAGATACAGATGCGGCGTGATATGGAATATATGATGGAGCGCAGCAGAGATAATAACGAAAACAATAGTTACAGGTATCATTCCCTGCCATCTATCAATATTCCGGTGCCTTTTCAAAAATTTATCATAGAGATTCAGTTTGAACATCCTTATCATCCGTTCTTTACGTCGGACACAAAGGCACCTGAGTTTGACAACGACGAGCCGGATGTAAACAATTATCTTGCGCGTTACAATGATGCTGTCCAGCCGATGGAGGAACTTGCGCGGGCGCTGATGGAGGTGGCGTTTCCAGGTGCGCCGGAGCGGACGGTTGAGACCGCCAATGTAGCGGCGGGAAGCGGCAATGTCAGGGCCCCCGGCGTAGCGGTGGACACGGTGACGGAGCTTCAGAGATTCAAGGATTTGGTGGATAAAGGAATCCTGACTGAAGAAGAATTTACGGCCAAGAAGCGTCAGATGCTTGGAATATAACTTCCGTTTCCGGGAACGGATACCTGCCTTGCGATGAATAAACAAATACAGGATTTGAATATAGGAATCAGAGAGGTGAAGCGATTCACCTCTTTTTGTGGTTTCCCTCCCCCATTGACAATCCGCCCCAAATGCGTTACCGTATTTTCATAAATACATAAAAAAACATGTTTCCTGAAAACATACTTCCTAAGAATCTGTTTTCAGGAAAGACACACTTGCGCCTGCGGGCGGGAGGCCTCTATGCGAAAAGCCATTAAAAATACCATATTTATCCTGTTGCTTTTAACGTTAAGCATTTCCACCGCTTTTTTGGCATATCTGCATTTTTTTGCAGAGGATGACAGGGACCTGTCGGGGGAGTGGAATGCCAGCCTGGATGTGACGCAGCAGGCGGCTGTCGAAGCGCTAAACTGGCTCCAGGACATTGAAGCCGTTTCCATTTCCCCGGAAGAAATGGGCGTATATATGCAGGATTTGACTATACAGGTCAACCTAACTTTCGAGAAAACCGACCGTTCGGCGGGAACTTTCCATTGTGATGTCGTGCCGGAAAGTTACGAAGCCTGTCGTCAGAAGGCTTATGAGGCATTCGCCCTGGTGTTTCAGGATATGCTGGCGGAAAGGCTACGTATGGCGGGCTATGAGGGAAGCATGGACAGGGAGGCCGTGGAAGCTCTTGTAACGGAAACCTTTGGGATGTCCACGATTTCTTATCTGATGTCCTATGGCCCCGAACTGCTGCCTCCGCTTGAAGAGCTGCAGGCACAGTATGGCGGCAACGGTACTTATGAGATAGCGGAAAATACGCTGACCAGGCAGTTTGATGGGAACGGAGCCGTCAGCACGAAAGTGGAATCTTATGTCAGGAAGGGGCTAAGTCTGATTCTGACCGAAGAAATCGATGCGGCTTCTTCAAGGATTTTTTTGGAGGATTATCCGATGGTATTTACTTTGGAAGAGTCCCAGGAGTGAGAGGGGAAAATTCCGGCAATTTGAGTCAGAGACGGAGATGTGCTCTGAGCGTATGCGTGTCATCGCGGCAGACTGCCAGGACATGGAGAATTGGTGTCTGGCAATCGCGGACAGAGAAAGGCATGGTTTTATGTTTAAAACTTTTTACAAAAAATTCTTACAGAAAACAGCTTCCATAATGTTATCCGTCATCCTGTTGTGTTTCCTTCTGCCAGTCCGGGCGGACGCAAGTTTTGAAATCCCCGGAAGCTGCCAGGTGCAGACTGATACCGGGGCCTCAGACACGGTGAAAACGCTGGATTACAGCTACGGCAGCAACACTTATCTTTCTCTGCGGGATATTGCCATGCTTTTAAAAGATACGGATAAATCTTTTGCGCTGGAAATTACGGGCAGCGCCGTTTCGCTGAATCCGGGAAATGACTACACGCCGGTGGGTGTGGAAAATCTTCCCTGGGAAACAAACGAAAACCCGGACATTGCCCTGCGCCGGAACGAATTTAAAGTAAACGGACAGACGGTATTTTATTATACGATGATTATGAAACTGCCTTCCGGCGGTTATGATTGCTTTATGATGGCGGCGGATTTGGCTATGATTCTGGATGTGAAAATCACGGTTTCCGATACGGGCGCTCTGGAGATTTACACACAGGAGTCTTTTGAAATATCCCCTGTTTTTCTGGAACGGGCCGGATATTTTTATGGTGTCAACAGCGTGCTGGCGGGGGACGCCACGACGGGAGAACTCTACTATCGGTATCAGTCCGACAGGTCTTATCCGATAGCCAGCACTTCCAAGCTGATGACCTGTCTTTTGGCGATGGACGCCGTTTCGTCGGGGCAGCTTTCCCTGGACGAGTCGGTTACGGTTTCCGACGCGGCTCAGTTATTGTCCGAATCGGGCGACGGCGTGATTCCATTGAAGGCCGGGGACCAGATTACGGTGCGGGAACTTCTTGTGGGGGCGCTTCTGCCTTCCAGTAACGAATGCGCATTATGCCTGGCGGAAGCCATTGCCGGCTCGGAGGAGGCTTTTGTCGGAATGATGAATGAGAAGGCGCGGGAGCTGGGACTCTCCCAGGCAGTCTTTTTTAACAGCAACGGTCTGCCCGTTTATACGGAAGATGTCATTCCTTCGAAGCGTCAGAACAGCATGAGCGCCGAGGATATGTTTCTGCTGGTATCGCATCTTTTGAGGACTTATCCCCAGATTAAGGACATTACTTCTCAGGAGCGCATCACTTTAGAGTCTCTCGATTTGGAAGTGCGCAATACCAATCCGCTTCTGTACAATATGCCCGAGGTCACCGGACTGAAAACCGGAACGACCAATAAGGCCGGGGCATGTCTGGTTACTTCCCTGACTGCGGACGACGGATTCCTGGAGCATGATTTGGTGGTGGTGGTTCTGGGAAGCGAAGATTCCATCGAGAGAGGACGCGTTTCGGGACTGCTTTCAAGATATGCACTGAATGTTTTTCAGACGGACTGGAACAGGGCGGAGAGCGCGCCGGAACAGGCTTTGGAAAACCTGCCCATACAGGCTGAGGCCGCGGTGGACTGCGTCATTCAGACGGCGAGAGGGCGTTGAGACTGAACTGCTAATTCGACATAATATGCAATTTTTCCCTATAACAGCATATAATAGAGCAAAACAACAAAATAGGTAATTGTATGTATATTGCTCTGTTTATTTTATTGATGCTTGCCCTTCTGGGCATGCTCTTCGGACATTTCCGCAGAAAGAAAATTATCTGCAAAATTGCGTGTATGGATAAATGCAGGAAATGTGATTTGCTGGAAGAGCTGGCGGAGCCTTTTGGCTACGCATATCACTGCCGCTGCGGTTTCTTTTCTTCCACGGTCGATGCCTGGCAGAAGGCCGCCGGATATACCTGGCTCTATGACTATATGGCGCCCCGTTTTCAAATGGTATTCGACTCCCTTCCGGTTTATTTTAACTACGACGGAAAAACCTGGCTGATTGAGTTCTGGAAAGGCCAGTACGGAATCAATACGGGGGCGGAAATCGGCATTTACCATGCGGACAGACTGCTGACAGAGGCGGAATACCGCACGGCGGTTTTTGAGGCGGTGGGGGAAAATGAAATGCTGCCCTGCTCTCTTGAATTGTTTGAAGAAAATGGAAATTCCGTTGAAATTTCCGAAAGGCACTGGTGGCTGACTGCTTTTATCCCGGGCGTTTTTTCCAGACCGTCTGAGTTGTGTCTCAAGGCGTCCCTCTGTTTTTATGACAGGGAAATGCTGGAGGCTTTCCGCAAGGGGCTGTGCCGGGCCGGTTACCATGAGGAAATGGTTACGGTGCGGAATCTCTGCCTGTCCTTTACTTTCCATTGTCCTCTGCCCGGGCATTACGGTCCGCTGACCCGTTTCCACCGGAAATTGTCACAGTGCCTGAACCGGATGTACTGCCGGCTTTACAGATGGATTACCAGGCCTTTTGTCTGTACGGAAGACCGTATTCTGTTTCTCTATTACTATCTCCCGTTCTGTTTTCGAAAACTGATGCGTCTGCGCCGCTGCCACAGGCGGTGTCATAAGAAAAACGGCTGTCATCGTCCGAAATGCTGCCGTAAGTGCAGTCCGCGCAGAAATAAGAAGTCATGAGCGCCGGGAAACGTCTGGAACGCGCCTTTGCGAATGCGGAGGTGCTTCCACTTCATTTGTGTTCCAGATATGTTCTCATAAGCGACTGCCACAGAGGAGTCGGAACCTCTTCCGATAATTTTTTGAAAAATCAGCACTTGTATTATGCGGCGCTGGAATATTATTATAGAAACGGGTATACCTATATTGAACTGGGAGACGGGGAAGAGCTCTGGGAGAACCGGAAGCTGCGCAATATCACGGAAATTCACGAAGATGTTTACTGTATGTTCGCCCGGTTTGAAGAAAGGGGCCGTCTTTACCTTATTTATGGAAACCATAACATCGTGCGCCGGAAGGACCCGGCTTTTCTGGAAGCGGTGATTCTGTATTCCGACGCAATGCCGGAGAAATCTTTGTATCTGACCCACGGCCATCAGGCAAGTTTTCTTAATTCGACGCTGTGGCCTCTGGCACGGTTTCTGGTCCGGTATTTCTGGAGTCCGTTGGAAAATCTGGGATTTCTTGACCCGACCAGCGCTGCCAAGAATTATCAGGTAAAAGAAAAGTGCGAGGAAATTCTGCGCGGATGGGCAGAAGAAAACCGCCATATTCTGATTACAGGGCATACCCACCGCCCAGTGCTGCCGGAAGAACCGACATTTTATTACAATACGGGAAGCTGCGTCCATCCCCGCTGTATCACTTGTATCGAGATTGAGCGGGGAGAAATGACGCTCGTAAAATGGACGATGGCATCCCGGACCGACAGGATTTTGTATGTGGCGAGGGAAGTGATATCCGGGCCGGTGAAAATTCTGGACGGAAAAGAAAGGTAAATTGTTGCAGCGGTTCGGCCTCCGCCCGGACAGAGCATCGTTCTCTTTGGAGGCACGCTTTCACTCCGCTAAAGGAAGCAACGGTACTAAGCTCAAATGCAGCAAAGCTGCCTTTTCGCTAAGTACCGGCTCCCTTTACAGGGCCTCCGCCAGAGAACGATGCTCTGTCCGGGCGGAAGCCGAACCGCTAAAATAGAGGAAAGGCATGGTTATCAAGATGCAGTACACATGGAACGATATCGAACAGCATATTGCCGCTTGCACAGCCTGTCCGTTGAGCCGGACCAGGCAGCAGCCCGTTATGGGACGCGGGAGCCATCAGGCGGCAATTATGCTGATTGCCGAAGCGCCCGGCGGAGAGGAAGACCAACAGGGAACGCCGTTTGTCGGGCGCTCCGGGCAGATATTGGACAGGCTTTTGCAGGACTGCGGCCTGGACAGAAAGGAACTTTATATCACCAATATTTTGAAATGTCATCCGCCGGGCAACCGGGACCCGGAGGAGACGGAAAAAGAGGCGTGTTTTCCGTATCTGAAATATGAGACGTTTTTATTAAAGCCGAAAATCATTGTCTGCCTGGGGCGCGTGGCCGCGCAGCGTATTATTTCGCCGGATTTCAAAATCACCAGACAGCACGGAACCTGGACGTACCGCAAAAACTGCGCTCTGACCGCAACTTATCACCCCTCGGCGGTTCTGCGGGACCCTTCCAAATACGAGCTTGTGAAGAAGGACTTTGAGGAAATCGTGAAAAAGGCGGCGGAATAGATTTTGCCAATTCACCGGGGATAGTGTATAATAGGATAAAATTAAGATTTTCAACGATTGATTTGAGTGTCTGCTAAAGCAGACAGATGGGAATAAAAGCATAAGGAGCAGACAAAATGAAGTATGCGAATCAGATATCAGAAATGCTGAATGCGTTTTCACCGGAACCGTTGAAGGGTGAGCAGATGGAAGAGTTTTACTGCCGGGACACGATGGAATACCGGATGAGCGATAAATATGATTCCCCGATGGAAGATATTTTGGAAGGCTGCCAGGAAGAAGGGCATAACGCGTTTCTGCTGCTCGGCCATAAGGGATGCGGAAAGAGTACGGAGCTGAACCGGCTTTCTGCCGCGCTCATGGAGAAAGGCTATCCGGTCAGAACGATTGTCTGCAGCATGGATTTGGATATGTTTAACATCGTATATTCCGACCTTTTTATTCTGATGGGAGAGGCTCTGCTGGAAATTGCGAAAGACTGCGGATGTGTGCTCGACCGGGATATTCTGAACGCCATTTGGCATTTCTGGGATGAAAAAACGGAAACTTCGATAGTAAGGAAAGAGGAAACGACCGACATCGAAGCGGGGGCGGCGGCCGAAACGCCGGGAATTTTTCAGGTTTTGAAGGTATTTGCCAAAATTAAGGCGGATTTGAAGCTGAATGAAGAAACGAGAAAAGAATACCGGAAGAAAATCAGCGTCCGTTCCAGCGAATGGATGGGACTGCTGCGCGGTCTTTCCGGGGAGATTACAGAGAAAACAGGGGGAAAGGCTCCGGTCATCATTTTTGAGGATTTGGATAAGCTGAACCCGGAGGATGCCTGGAATGTATTTTATAACTATGCGGCGGTTCTTTCCGGGATGCCCTTTCCGGTTATCTATACGTTTCCAATCGGGCTTTCTTATGATACCAGATTCGCGGCAATGGAAGGTTATTTTACGCCGAAAACGCTGCCCATGATAAAGATTGAAACGATAGACGGCAGGCCGTATGACGAGGGCATCGCTGTTATCCGGGAGATTGTTGCCAAACGAGCGGATTTAGCTTTATTTGAGGAAGGCATACTGAACAGCCTGATTCGGTACTCGGGCGGTTCGCTAAGGGATTTGTTTCATATGATTAATTCCTCGGCCAAGAGAGCGGAGCGCAGAAACAGCGGGAGCATTTCCGTGGAAGATGCGGAGCGGGCGCTGGAGGAAGTAAAGACTTCCCTGACGAGACGGATTGAACAGAAGGACTACGCGTTTCTTTCAAATATCTATCATGGGAATAAAGAACAGATTGAAGATAAACAGATGCTTTTGAAAATGTTACAGGCGTCGGTGGTTTTCGAATATAACGGAAAAAGGTGGCATAATCTGCATCCGCTTGTGGCGCGGTTTTTGAAAGAACAGGAGTTAGTCTGACATGTCGGAAAACAATCAGGAAGGCTACCGGACGCTGGGATGGATTATCAATCAGTCGGAAAGCGGGCTGTTTCTGGTAGTCGCCGAAGAGCCGGTTCAGAGGGAGATTACGGAAGTTTACCGGGGCGGTAAGATTGGCGTCTATGATTTTAAACGATATCCGGGAGAATACTCTTTTCCCAAATTAAAGGAGTGGATGGACTCTCTGGCGGACGTTCGGACCTTTTTTATCGTCAATTTTCAGTTTGCCCTGCAGAGCGGACAGGATATCAGCCGCCTGAATTTCAGCAGAGACATGCTGGCCCGGACGGAGAAAAATCTGGTATTTTTTACCACGCCCTATGGCGATGACAGGCTTGCGGCTGAGGCCTATGACTTTTATTCTTTTCTGAAACTGCGAATTATTTTTCATGGTTATGCGTATAAAACGGGAGCACCCGACGCTGCCTTTCCTGTGGAAACCGGAGAGAAACGGACGGAAGCGGACGGGCTGGAGGAGAGGAACGACGAGCGGCCGGATGAAGGCAGACCGGAGGAGAGGAACGGCGAACGGCCGGAGAAAACACGGAATGCACAGCAACAGGACGAAGAAGGGGAACCGGAGGCGGTCAAAAAGCGGTTACAGGAAGCCTACGCGCTGGTACAGCAGGGCAAGGAAGCCTACGATAAGGCAAACTATCAGGAAAGCGCCGCGTTATTGCTGAGAGCATTGGAAATTTACGAGGACATTCTGGGAGCGGAGCATTTGGAAACCGCCGCTGTGTATTATGAACTGGCTGTTGTATATTTAAAATTATCCGATTATGGACGGGCGGAGATATGGTGTAATAAGGCTTTAAGCGTCCACGAAAAAGTTCTGGGAAACCATCCGGATACGGCGGACGATTATAATATTCTGACACTGATATATGGGAAACAGGAAAAATACAGGAAAGCGGAAGAACTGAGCCGAAAAGCCATTCATATAGGCAGAGAACTGTTAGGCGGGGAACATCCTAATACACTCGCATATTTCAACAATCTGGCCATAATCTATGAATCACAGGGAAAGTATGAGGAAGCGGAATCTCTTTATCAACAGGTATTGAAGACAGCGGAAAAAGTATTGGGGGAAAAGAACAGCGATACGGCGACCAGCTATAATAATCTGGCAATGAATTATTGGGAGCAGAAAAGATACCGGGAAGCGGAGGAACTGCTTGAAAAATCGCTCGCTATTTGTAAGGAAGTACTGGATTCCGACCACCCGGATATCGCATTGAATTATCATAATTTAGCCGATGTCTATGAAACACAGGGCAGATTTACGGAAGCGGAAGCACTGTACCGGAAAGCCATTGCCATTTATGAGAAAGTATTCCGGGAAGGGAATCTGGAAACGGCGGGTGCTTATTATAATCTGGCGGAACTGTATAATAAACAGGGAAAGTACCGGGAAGCGGAGGAACTTTATGCAAAATCCGCCTCCATCTATGAAAGGCTGTTCGGCGGGAAGCATCCAAGAGTGCTAATCGTTTATGGCAATCTTGCATATTTATATATGAAACAAGGCGACTATGAAAAGGCGGAAGCATGGTACCAGAAAGCACTTTCACTCTGCAGAGAACTGTACGGAGATGCGCACCCTGAAACGATAGAAAACTATTGCAGTCTGGCCTGTTTCTATGAAAACCGGGGAGCATATGAAAAAGCGGAAGATTTATACCGTAAGGCCCTTGCCATAGCGGAATCAGTACTTGGCCGGAATCACGACCGGACGAAATGGATTTCCGATAAATTGGCCGCTTTACCCGGGGCCTGACCGGGGGAAATCCCCGGATATAGCGAAGCATACCCCAAAAACTGCAAATTGTACCGAAAGGTTGCTGAAACGGGCCTCCTTCTGCTATGCTGTATATTATACAGGTATGGTAAAAGGGGGTTCGTGTTGTATGTTAGGTGGTTCGGTATGGATAGCGCTGATTCGGTTCGGCATCAGCCTTGCGGGAACAATTCTTCTGTTTTCCCTGATGAGCAGACCCAGATTCGGGAAGAAAAAGATGATAACCGGATATCTGTGTTTCTGCACCGTTTCGCTCCTGGCGGCGTGTATCTGGTATGTCGTGGACTGGGAAAGCTGTGCGAAAATGGTCGCTTTTGTCCTGTTTATCTGTTTTGCCGTGTATGCCGTCTGGACGAGCAGCGACCCGTTTGCGCTGTCGATGTACAAGCTGGCGCTTACCTTTTATCTGCTGGCGGTATTTCTGATTGGCGGAATTGAAGTCTCCGTGCTGTTTTTTGACAGAAATGTGTGGGCGGATATTGTGACGCGCGTTGTCCTCATCCTGCTCATGGCGCTCTTTATCGACAGGAAGGTAAAGGGGGCTATCCAGGGATTCAGCGATTATGTGGAAAACGAGCTGGACAGGTTCAGCGTTACCGTCATGATTATCAGCATTCTGTTCGGTATCGGATTTATTTTAAACCCCAATACGAACGAGCAGACGCCTTACCGGCTTTTCCAGATACTGATGAACTTTTTCCTGACAGGAGCCTTACAGATTCTGGTATTCCGGCTTTATTTTCATATCGGCAAGGAGAACGAATACCGGAAAGAAAATCAGCTGATACAGATGAATCACAGACTGCTTGAACGGAATATGGAGCTGATGGAAGAGTCCGTCGAATCGGGAAAAAGGATTCGGCATGATGTGCGGCATCACAATGCGGTCATTGCGGAATATGCCCGCAGAGGACAGAACGAAGAGCTGCTGCGTTATTTAAAAGAGTATGACGAGGAGACGGACAGAGGCGTTGAGACGGTCGTTTCTGCCAATACGGCTCTCAATAATCTGCTTTCGGCCTATACGGAGTGGGCGAAAAAAGAAGGGATTAAAGTCACGATGGAGGTGGAACACAGCAAAGACCTGGCAATACCGAACATCGATTTGGTAACGGTATTGGCGAACGCATACGAGAACGCCATTTATGGCTGTATGGAAGTCCGGAAGCAGTCGAAAGAACGGGAATGCTTCATCCATCTGATGGTCAAAAGAAAGAAAAACAAAATCGTCATTTATTGTGCGAATACCTGTAAACCCGAAACGGAGATTCACAGCGGACTTCCCAAGCCTGAGGCCACGGGAGGCATCGGTGTGCACAGCATTATCCGTACGGCGGAGAAATACGATGGAGAATACGATTTTAAGAGTGACAACGGGGTGTTTGTTTTCCGGCTGATTATGAACATTCCGCCGGCGACGGTGGTATAGTTTTTTACTTTTCTTCCTGAATATTGACATCGTCCGACGCCCTTGTTAGAATAGAGATAATAGCCAGATTATTGTTATAGAGCGCGGGAGGAAAACAGCCATGTATCATTGTCATCTTCGTTTTTATTTGACAGGATATCAGAATAACATATTTGAGGTGATAAAGGAAATTGCGCCGCTTGAAAATTTTACCCATGAATTTGAGCAGAGTGATGAGCCGGATAGTGGGCTGGCGGCTGGCGCCGATGTGATTCTGGCCAATTTAGAGGGAATGGACCCGGTTAAAACATTAAAGCTGCTTTGCGGTGCGAAAAAGAAAGAAGCGGCGCTGATTTTGCTGATGGAGAAAAATCAGTTTTCTTTTGAAGGAGCAGAGGCGCAGAAAGTCCTGGGAGAAGTCAGGGATATATGGATGCTGCCCATGTCGGAGGCAGAAGCGGAATTCCGTTTCCGTAAGTGGCAGCGGGAATGCAAGAAAAGTCTGGATTTCTGGCAGGAAAGCCAGTATCTGGAAGCGACGATTAATAACATACCGAATCTTATCTGGTATAAGGATAAAGACGGCGTGCATGAGAAGGTTAATGACAGTTTCTGCAAAACCGTCAATAAGACCAGACAGCAGGTACAGGGACAGCGGCATGCGTATATATGGGATGTGGAACAGGACGACCCGGCCTGCATCGAATCCGAACGCATTGTCATGGAGAAAAAGGAGACTGCCATTTCAGAGGAAGTCATTCAGACGGGGGACGGTATGAGAACGCTCATGACCTACAAATCGCCTCTCTACGACTGGGACGGCAGCGTTATGGGAACAGTGGGCGTCGGAATCGATGTGACGAGAGAACAGGCCTATGCACAGGAAATCGTGCAGAAGAACCGCTCGCTTGAGACAATCTTTATGGCAATTGACTGCGGCGTTCTCTGTCATTCCATAGACGGAACGCATATTTTGAGCATTAACCGTGCGGCGCTCAGAATATTGGGATATCAGTCTCTGCGAGAGCTGGAGGAAGACGGATTTAACATGATTGCCGAGTCGGTTATGGAAGAGGACAGGGCTGCTCTGGAGAAGGCAATTAAAGAGCTGAAAGAGGAAGGCGACAGCGTAAGCATCGAATACCGCGTCCAGCATCAGGACGGCACAATCGTTCATGTAATGGGCAATATCAAACTGCTTAAGGAAAACGGCCAGCTGTATTATCAGCGGTTTTTGTTAGACTGTACCGAGCAGAAATTACAGGAAAAGAAGAACGAGAGATATCAGAAGGAACTGGTTCAGGCGCTGAGCATTGATTTTAACTTTGTGTGTTTCTTTAATCTCGATACGGGAAAAGGCTCGCTTCTGCGTAATAATGTGGAGAACGGAAGTGTGTTCAATTCGCTGCTCGCCAGAGAGATAACGTTGGAAGAAACGATGGAGCTTTACATACAGAATTTTGTATGCACAGAGGATAAAGAACTGATGCGGGCGGCATTTTCAAGAGAGAAAATATTGGAAGAGCTGCTCGTCAGAAAGACTGCTTATGTCAATTACCGTGTTGATAAGGATGGAAGAATCCAATATTTCCAGATGAAGGTTGTGCGCGCGGGTTCCTGGAACGAAAGCCGCGGCATTGTTCTGGGATTCCGCAATATTGACGAAGAGACGCGCAACGAGATGGAGCGGACGAAACAGCTGGAGGACGCGCTTTCCCAGGCGAAAAAGGCGAGCAAGGCAAAGAGCGTATTCCTTTCCAATATGTCCCACGATATTCGTACGCCGATGAATGCGATTGTCGGGTTTACGAATCTTGCCATTACGCATATTGAGAAACGGGAGAAGGTGGAAGAATATCTGGAGAAGATTAAATCGTCGGGAAATCACCTTTTAAGCCTGATTAATGACGTACTGGATATGAGCCATATCGAAAGCGGTAAGATGCACATAGATGAAAAACTGTGCAGTCTCCCGGATATTCTGGATGACCTTTACAATATTTTGCAGGCGGATGTCAAAGCCAAACAGCTTTCGCTGCGCATCGAGTCCGTCGATATTACGGATGAAGAGATTTACTGTGACAAACTGCGGCTTGACCAGGTGCTTTTAAACCTGTTAAGCAATGCCGTAAAGTATACCTTAAACGGCGGAAGCATTTATGTGAAAGTAACCGAGACGCCAGGCTCTATGAGCGGGTATGCGGATTATGAATTTGTGATTCAGGATACCGGAATCGGCATGAGCGAAGAATTTGTAAATAAGATTTTCGAGCCTTTCAAGAGAGAGCTGGACAGTACCACCAGCGGCATTCAGGGAACCGGTCTGGGTATGGCAATTACCAAAAATATCGTAGAGATGATGGGTGGAACGATTGACGTAAAAAGCAAGAGGGGTGTCGGTTCCGAATTTACCGTGCGCTTTACATTCCGCATCAATACGGGGGAAAAACTCATTCATACGGAGACGGATGGCGGGATGAGCCTGGAAAAGCAGCTGGCGGAAGTGCCGAAAGGGCGTATTCTGCTGGCGGAAGACGTGGAGCTGAATCAGGAGATTGCCGCGACGATTTTAAATGATGCCGGGTTTGCGACGGAAATCGCGGGGAACGGCCGGATTGCTGTCGATATGCTGGCAAAGTCCGAGCCGGGTTATTATCAGGTTATTCTGATGGACGTACAGATGCCTGTCATGAACGGCTATGAGGCGACCAAAGAGATTCGCCGGATGGAGAACCAGGACCTTGCTTCCATACCGATTATTGCCATGACGGCGAACGCCTTTGAAGAGGATAAACAGGAGGCGCTGCGAAGCGGCATGAACGGCCATATCGCAAAGCCCATAGATATTGATGTGCTCTTTGGCGTGCTGCGTCAGATATTGCAATAAAAAGGTGACGGAATGGAAGATTCTTTACGGTTATTTACTGCGGAAACGGCCGACTGGTTCCGGCAGACACTGGGGGAGCCCACAAGAGTGCAGAAAGAAGCATGGCCCCAGATTGCTTCAGGCGCACATGTGCTGGTGTCCGCCCCCACGGGAACGGGAAAAACCCTTTCCGCATTTCTTGTATTCTTAGATACGATGAAACAACAGGCTGCAGACGGCTGTTTAAAACAGGAGCTGCAGCTTATCTATGTGTCGCCGCTTAAATCTCTGGCGGCGGATATCCGGGAAAATTTAAAAAGACCGCTGGAAGGAATCGGGGGCGAAGGGCTGATTGAGACGGCCATCCGCACCGGGGACACCACGCCCGCCAGACGGCAGCGGATGATTAGAAAACCGCCTCATATCCTGATTACCACGCCGGAATCGCTCTATCTGCTGCTGACCAGTAAGACGGGCCAGAATATGCTCTGTACGGCAAGGGCCGTTATTCTGGATGAGCTTCATGCGCTGATAGACACCAAACGGGGGGCGCACCTGATGCTGTCTCTGGCGAGACTGGATGCGTTATGCGGGAAGCCTCTTCAGCGCATCGGTCTTTCCGCGACCATTTCGCCTCTGCCTCTGGCGGCGGCATATCTGGCGCCGGAAGCGGTCAGCATCGTTGCGCCGCCGATGGAGAAAAAGACGGAAATTCAGATTCTCGGCTCCTATGTGGATTTGGGTAAACGGAAAAAGGACCCGGTCTGGCAGGAGCTATCCAGGCTGGTATACCAGTATTGCCAGGGGAAGAAAAGCGTCATTGCTTTTGTGGAGGGCAGGCGTTATGCGGAAAAACTTTCATATTATGTAAACCTGATTGGCGGGGAAGACTTCGCACGCGTTCATCACGGAAGCCTTTCCAAAGAGCAGCGTCAGGAGACGGAGGAACTTCTGCGGGAAGGGAAGCTGCGCCTTTTATGCGCTACTTCGTCAATGGAACTTGGCATTGACGTGGGAGAAATAGACCAGGTATTACAGGTGGGCTGTCCGCGTACGGTTTCCGGCACGATGCAGCGGCTCGGACGGGCCGGACATAATCCTTTCCGCACCAGTGTGATGTACATGTTTCCGAGGACGGCGGCGGAGAGCGTCCTGTGCGGCATGACTTCGGAACTGGCAAGGGAGGGCCGGGTGGAAAAGACGAATCCGCCGGAGGGCTGTCTGGACGTGCTGGCGCAGCATCTCGTTTCAATGGCCGCGTTCAGAAGCTACACGCTCGACGAGGTGATGCGGATTCTGCCCAGGGCGTGGCCTTTCCGGGAGATAAGCAAAGAAGATGTGAAGTCCGTGCTGGAGATGCTGGCGGGAGATTATGAGCATAAGCGGGATATTCCGGCGCGGCCCAGAGTTTTATATGACAGACTCCATGAAAGGGTGGAAGGGGACGGTTACAGCCGGATGTTAGCCGTTTCGGCGGGGGGAACGATTCCCGACAAAGGGCTTTATACGGTCAGGACGGAAGAAGGCGTGAAAGTCGGGGAAGCGGACGAGGAATTTGTCTATGAGACGCAGAAGGGCGACCGCTTTATTCTCGGTTCTTTCGGCTGGAAGGTAACAAATATCGGAAGGGACACGGTGACGGTCACACAGGCGCCGGTTGAAGGCGCGCGCCTGCCTTTCTGGAAAGGAGAACTGAAAGGACGGGGAAGGGAAACAGGAGAGGCTTTTGGGCGGATTCTGCGCTCGTTACAGGAAGCGGAGGAAAACGGAGCGCTGGAAAAAGCGCTGGCGGGGCTGGGGCTGGATGCGTCCGCCTCCATGCTCGCATCGGGCTATCTGAAACGGCAGATAGCGGTGACGGGGACGCTCCCGGATGACAGGACGGTTCTGGTGGAACATTTTAAAGACCAGTCAGGCCATTTCCAGCTCATGTTTCATTCGGTGTTCGGAAGGCGCATCAACGCGCCTCTTGCTCTGCTGGTGAGCCAGATGATGCGGTGCGAGATGGGAATTGAAACGGGCTGCGTAGACGAGGAAGACGGCTTTCTGGTATATTCTTACGGTGACAGGCCGTTTCCGGAAAGGGCGCTTCACAGACTTGTGCCGGAAAACGTGGAGGCGCAGCTTGCCGTTATGCTTCCCGAAACCCCCCTTTTTAATATGGCATTCCGCTATAACTGCGGCCGGGCGTTGATGATGGGCGTGCGGAGGAACGGAAGACAGCCCCTGTGGATGCAGCGGCTTAGGAGTGCGGAAATGCTGGAACAGGCGCTGTTGGAGGAAGACCATCCGCTGATACGGGAGACGAGACAGGAATGTATGAGGCAGCTGTGGGACGTGGAGGGCGTCCGGGAACTGCTTGGTAAAATCCGCGCCGGCCTGATTGCGGTGCGGGACGTCTATTCGGATATACCTTCGCCCATGTCTCTGCCGCTTCAATGGGCACAGGAAGCGGCCGTTATGTACGATTATGCCCCGACGCCGCGGAAAATTCACGCGGTCGTGGAAGAATCGTTACAAAAAGCCGCACGGGGTGGCGCTGAAAGAGAATTGCTGCGTCCGGGAGAGGAAGAACTCTGGCAGACACAGATTAGGGAAAAACTGCCGGAAGACGAGAAACAGCTTCATTCGCTCCTGATGACGGAGGGGGATTTGGCGGCCGGAGAACTGGACATTCCGGTGGAATGGCTGGAAAATCTGGCCGGGGAAGGCCGGGTGCTCTATCTCGAACAGGGGCTCTGGATTGCGGCGGAACAGGAAGAACAATACCGGGAGGCGTTTGCGGAAACGTTCACCAAAGCCGCAGAAACCGACGGAGAGCAGAAAACGAAACGGCGGGAAACGCTTCTGCAGATTGTCCGCCGGATGCTCCGTTACCGGGGCGGGGCGACGGCGGAGCAGACCGCCGGAAGATACGGTTTTTCGGAAGAAGCGGCGGAAATGGTATTGGAAACATTATGCGGCCGGAAGGAAGCGGTTAAACAGGACGGTGTTTATTACCATGCGGCGCTTTACAGGCGGGCGAGGGTGCAGACGTTAAAGAACAGACGGGCGGAAATCACAACCTGTCCGGCGGCGGCCTATGCAGCGCTGCTGATTTCCCGCATCCGGTGCGCGGCACCGCCGGAAGAGGGACTGCGGATAGCGCTTCCTTTTTTAACCGGAATGGCTTTTCCGGCGGCCTTCTGGGAAGAGGTGCTGCTGCCGGCGCGGGTGAAAAATTACAGAAATAAGCTGTTAGATGAACTTCTTTCTACGGGGGAATATTTCTGGCGTATGGAAGCGGGCGGAAAACTCTGTCTGGAAAACTCAGAACGAACCGACTGGGACGGCGGGCCCCAAATCCCATACGAAACGCTGTCGGAGCCGGAAAGGCTGGTGGTGGAAATTTTGCAAAAACGCGGCGCCAGTTTTATTCAGGCTTTTGGCAGCACGCTGGAAGCGGAACCGCTCCGGGAAGCGCTGTTTTTACTGATGGAAAAAGGGATTGTAACGGCGGACAGTTTTGAACCGGTGCGGCTCTGGCAAAACCGTAAGAAGCTGGAAAAGGCGGTGGCAAGGCAGCGGGTCGGCGCCAGAGTAAAGGCTTTTTATGCGGGGCGTTTTGACCTGGTAAAACCTCTCAGACCCTTTTCGATACAGGAGCAGATGAGCTTATGTTTTGAGAGATACCTGATTCTGTGCAGAGAAACGGCCGCCGCCTGCGGCCTGTCTTTTCAGGAAGCATTGTCCCTTCTGCGCGTACAGGAATATACCGGACAGGTCAGACGGGGCTATTTCGTGGAGGGGCTTTCCGGCGCCCAGTTTATCCGGAAGGAAGATTTGGAAGCGGTGACGGCCGGGCTGATGAATCCGCCGGAGGACAGTCTCTGGCTGAACGCTTCCGACCCGGCACAGCCTTTTGGCAAAATATTGCCCCATGCACAGGGCCGTTCTTTCACCAATTTACCGGGAACCGCCGCAGCATTTCGAAACGGGCTCCCGGCCGCATTGTTTGAACGCCAGGGAAAAACGCTGCGGGTTTTTGCGGCGGAAGGGCTGGAAGAACTGCTTCTGCTTTTTGTGGAAGAGTACCGGAAAGGCAGAATTTTTCCGGCCAGAAAACGCATTGTGGTGACGGAATATCCGGAGGAAGCGGCGAAGGCTCTTTCCCGGAGCGGCTTTATCCGGGAAATGCAGGATTATGTTCTGTACCGGTAGGGGGATTTCTGGCAGTATGGGCGCACGGACAGAGCATCGTTCTCTTTGGAGGCACGCTTGCGCTCCGCTAAAGGATGCAGCGGTACTAAGCTCAAATGCAGCAAGCTGCCCTTTCGCTAAGGACCGGCATCCTTTACAGGGCCTCCGTCAGAGAACGATGCTCTGTCCGGGCGCCCATACTGCCAGAAATTTCTCCGAAATTTTGTGTCTTTTTATTGACAATCATAGCGGTAAAATGGTATTTTAGATGTGATAGGAAAATCGTCAAAACAGGCGTTTCAGGCATTGGGTATAATGATATTAATAACATGACGATTATTAACGAAGAATGAGACAGGAGACGACAATGGAACAGGAGATGGAAAAATTAAAACAACAGATTTTAATTGTTGACGATGAAGAAGTAAACAGGGAAATACTGAAAGAAATGTTCAAAGACGGCAAATATGAACTTCTGGAAGCGGACAACGGAGAAGATGCCGTTGCGAAGTTAAAGAACAATGACCGCATCGTACTTGTTCTGCTGGATATCGTAATGCCGATTATGGACGGTTTCGGGGTGCTGGAATTTATGCACGGACAGAATATGCTGAATGATATTCCGGTCATTCTGATTACGAGCGAAGATGCGCTGGACAGCGAAGACCAGGCGTATTCCTACGGCGTGGCGGATGTTATACATAAACCTTTTTACCCGCATATCGTGAAAAGAAGAAGCAAGAATATTGTAGATTTGTACCAGCATAAATATAATATGGCGTTACGCCTGAAAGAACAGGAAGCGGAGATTCGGGAACAGGAAAGAAAAATTCGTGAAAATTCCGAATTTATGATTGATACGTTAAGCTCCGTTGTAGAAGCGAGAAGCGCGGAGACCGGAGAGCATACGAGACGCATCAAATATTTCACGAGAATTATGCTCAAATACCTGATGAAGTATTATCCGAAATACGGCATCACACAGGAACAGATTGATGAGATTTCCAGAGCCAGTGCGCTTCACGATATCGGCAAAATCGGTATTCCGGATGCAATCCTGTTAAAACCGGGCCGCCTGACGCCGGAAGAATTTGAGATTATGAAGACGCATACGACAATCGGCTGCGAAATTCTGGAGAAGTCCTATAAAGACCAGACCAGCGAGTTTTACCGGTATTCTTATGATATCTGCCGTTATCACCATGAAAGATGGGACGGCAAGGGATATCCCGACCATCTCGCTGGGGAAGAAATCCCCATCTATACCCAGGTGGTTGCCATTGCGGATGTATATGACGCGCTGGTAAGTCCCAGAGTTTATAAGAGCGCATATGCTAACGGCATGGCGTACGATATGATTATGAATGGAGAGTGCGGGCAGTTTGCACCGGATGTACTGGAATGTTTTGCGCTTGCAAAGGAAGATTTCTTCAATATTGTTGAAGTAATTAAGATGTTTGACTTTTCATAAAAAATTGCGGGCAGCAAAGATTGGGAATGATTTTTGCTGCCTATCGATATATTAGGGGAATTTGGGGAGGCACATCATGGAATGGAGTGAAGGGCGCGCATTCCCGATTGAGGATGCGTTGGAAATGGTCTTTGTGTTCAATCGTACGGGTATAATTTCCTATGCTAACGCTGCCGCCAGAAAGAAGCTGGAATATGAGGACGATTTGTGCGGAAAGCGTATCAGCGATGTTTTTCCAGGAGCCTTTAAATCCACAGAGAACGGCTTTGAGACGGAGCATCCGTTTGGAAACGAGTTACATAACTTTGTGGCATATCGTAAAAACCTGACCTGTTTTCCGGTGGAAGCCAGAGTGGTACAAAGCGCTTTTCAGGAAGATACTTATATCTGTATGGCCAACGATATTCTGGAAAAAGAATATCTGAACCGGGAAATTACGCATGTGAAACAGGAAGCGGAGCAGGCATTAAAAGTAAAGTCTGAATTTGTTGCGAACGTGACGCACGAACTCCGGACGCCGGTCAACGGAATCCTCGGCAATACGAGGGAACTGCTGGAAACGGTTGGAGACGAACAGACAATAAAGGCGCTGCGGCTGATAGAACGCTGCTGCGGCGATATGAATAAAATCATCAATAACATTCTGGATTTTTCCAAGCTGGAAGCCGGAAAGTTTACGTTAGAGCCGCGCCGTTTCCATTTTCGGAACATGCTGGATTATGTCAGGAAGCAACATATTAATAAACTGACAGAGAAAGGAATCGGATTTTTCATGACGGTATCGCCGCAGATACCGGAGTATATCGTAGGCGATGAACTGCGCATCATACAGATTCTGAACAATCTGCTTTCCAATGCCCTGAAATTTACAGCCGTCGGCAAGATTACGCTGGAGGTAGTCAGGACGGCCAGGGTCAAAGACAAAATAGAACTGTTTTTTATTGTAAAAGATACCGGAATCGGCATCGATAAAGCCGACAAGGATAAGCTGTTTCAGAGTTTTTCCCAGGTGGATGCCTCTATTTCCAGAAAGTACGGCGGAACCGGGCTCGGCCTGAATATCTGCAAACAGCTTGCGGAACTGATGGGCGGTAAGATTGAAGTGGAGAGTGAGAAGAACAAGGGAAGCACGTTCTCCTTTTCTATCTGGGCAGGCATCTGTGAAGGCGAGGAAGCGGAGGAGCAGCCGGAAGAAGACGGCAACAGCATGCACATGTTCGAGATGGCGCCCGGCGGGGAGGAAGAATCTACGGACAATGTGACGCAGTACGGCACGCCGGAGAATAAGGAAGCGCTGAAAAAGAATCTCTCGAAACTGATTCTATGTGTGGAAATGGAAAACTGGGAGAAAGCCGAGATGTTTATGGATACCATCCGGCAGCTGACACAGGAAGCGCCGCGGGAAGTCAGCCGCGTTATCCTGCGGCTGAAGATGGCGGTTCAGAAAGAAAGCTACGAGAAAGTGACTGCCGGATATGAAGAGTTAAATTCAATTTTATGATTTCATTCTATAATAAAGAAAAAAGGAAAGCGCAGAGCGGCAATTCTATTTTCGGAAAGAGGGGGCGGACATGGGGCATGAGGCAAAGGAACTGAAAGGCGAACGAATACTCATTGTGGATGATGTGGAAACGAACCGGCTGGTTCTGGAAGAAATCATCAAAGATATGGGCTGCTCGCCTGTGCTTGCCGAAAACGGCGAACAGGCGCTGCAAATGGCAAAAGAATGTCCCCCAAAACTGATTCTGACGGATATTTCCATGCCGGGTATGGATGGTTACGAGCTGTGCAGAAATTTAAAGCATGACCCCAAAACACTGCATGTACCGATTATCTTTATATCGGCTTTTGATGACCCGATGGATATCGTGGAAGGATTTCTGCTTGGCGGGGAAGATTATATCACGAAGCCTTTTATACCGGAAGTGGTTCAGGCCCGCGTGGGCGTGCATCTTCGTCTCTATGAAGTGAAGAACGAACTGATGGAGATGAACAGGCGGCTCCAGATTTCCGTCAGCGAACAGCTGAAACAAATGGAGCTGGAAAAGAAAAATATTCTGTATGCGCTGGCGAATATCGCGCTGCAGAACAGCGATTATGAAAACGACTATATGGAGCGGCTGCGAAAAAACTGCGGTATTCTGGCTCAGGGAATGCAGCTGTCACCGTTGTTTGAGGATAAAATATCCGATACTTATGTAGATACGATAGAGCTGGCGACGCCGCTCTGCGATATCGGAAATATCGGTGTGCCGGTAGAACTTTTGAAGAAGAAGGACCTGACGGAAGAAGAACGGGAGATTGTGCAGAATCATACGAATATCGGCGCGAGGCTGTTGAGCGATTTATATGTCAACAGCGATTATAACGAGTTTATCAGCACGGCAATCGATATTGCGCGTTATCATCACGAGAACTGGGATGGCAGCGGATATCCGGAACATCTTAAGGAACAGAAAATTCCGCTGGCTGCACAGATTGTAGCAGTGATGGAGCGGTATACAAATCTGACGGAAAAGGGCGCTTATGGTAGGGAGGAGGCGCTTGCCGTCATGAAAGAAGAGGCGGGCGTAAAGTTTAACTCGGATATTTACACGATATGCTGTAAAATATCAAGGCAGTTATGCTGATGTTGAAAAATCAGAGATTTTTCATAGCCGAATTTATTCGGCAGGCGAATATTGTGCCTTTCAGGCCCAAATATCGCGGACAGAGAGTATATCATAGTTATAAAAACTAAATATTTTACATAAAATCTTTTTTTCGGGGGAATGGAAAGATGATGATTACAGATGACGAATTACAGCGAATTTCTGTGTTCATGAAACAGCGCTACGGTATTGAACTTGGACAGAAGAAAGTCATTGTAAACGGAAGACTGCAGAATTATGTAAGCAAGAATGGCTGGAGTAATTATCATGAATTTATGGATTCGGTAGAGCGGGATAAATCCGGGGCGCTGGAAAAGATACTGGTTAATTTCCTGACAACGAACCATACCTATTTTATGCGGGAGTTTGAGCACTTTGATTATTTCAGAAACGTTGTGCTCCCCTGGCTGAAGATGAAGGAAGCGGCCCACAAGGATTTGCGTATCTGGTGCGGCGCGGCTTCAACAGGCGAAGAACCTTATATGATTGCGATGGTTCTAGCGGATTTTTTTGGTCTGGAGAAAGACCAGTGGGACAAAAAGATTCTGGCGACGGATATTTCCACGAAAGTTTTAAAGCAGGCGATGCTCGGCATATACAGCGAGGAGCAGCTGAAAAACCTTCCGGAGCAGTGGAAAAGACATTTTTTCCGGCCGGCTGCCGGAGGAAGCCAGTATCAGGTGACGGAGGAACTGAAAAAGGAGGTTATTTTCAGACAGTTCAATTTAATGGACCCGCTTCCTTTTAAGAAAAAACTCCATACGGTATTTATGCGGAACGTCATGATTTATTTTGATGACAATACCAAACGGGATTTGGTCCAGCGCGTATACGATGCGATGGTGCCGGGAGGATATTTCTTTATCGGAACGACAGAAACTATCGACAGAAGCAGCACGCCGTTCCAGATTATCCAGCCGTCGATATTCAGAAAAAGAGAGGGGTAGAGAGTATGCAGCCTATTAAAGTATTGATTGTAGAGGATTCCATCGTATTCAGGGAACTTCTCGTACAGAATCTGAGCAAAGACCCGGCTATCAGAGTCGTGGCGACTGCCAAAGACCCCTTCGAGGCAAGGGACCTGATTTTACAGCATAAACCGGATGTTATGACACTGGATGTGGAACTCCCGCGTATGAGCGGCATTGAGTTCCTGCGGAAGCTGATACCGCAGTACCCGCTTCCGGTTGTCGTTATCAGTGCTCTGAGCGATAAAGTATTCGATGCGATGAATGCGGGCGCCGTGGACTTTGTGGCGAAGCCTGCGGTATCGAACAGGCAGCAGCTGGAAGACTTTATCAAGAACGAACTGCTTACGAAGATTAAGATAGCATCGACAGCGAGAATCAGCAATATCAAGAAAACGGTTATGATGCAGCATGAACAGCAGCAGAGCCTTTCCGTCAAAAGGAGCAATCTCATTGTGGCGATTGGCGCTTCCACCGGAGGAACGGAAGCGATTTATTCCGTCGTCAAGGATTTCGGAACGGATATTCCGGGCATTGTCTGCGTGCAGCACATGCCGCCCAAATTTACGGAAATGTATGCGAAGCGGCTGAATGACCAGTGCCGGATTCAGGTAAAGGAAGCGGAGACCGGAGACCGGGTGCTTCCGGGTCATATGTTAATCGCTCCCGGCGGAGACAGACATATGCGGCTTGTCAAGGTGAACGGTTCTTACCAGGTGGAGGTAAAGGCCGGGCCGAGGGTAAACGGGCACTGTCCTTCCGTAGAAGTTTTGTTTGAATCCGTTGCAAAAGTGGCGGGAAAGGATGCGGTTGGCATTATCCTGACAGGAATGGGAGGCGACGGCGGCAAAGGACTTTTAAGCATGCGTCAGGCCGGCGCAAAGACGATTGGCCAGGACGAATCCACCTGTGTTGTTTATGGAATGCCCAAAGTCGCATATGATTATGGGGCGGTAATGTATCAGGAAAAGCTGAATGATATCGCAGGAAGAACATATGCGTTATTAAATAACATGTAAAGGAGAAAGGATATGAAGATTCTATTAGCCGAAGATGATTTTGTCACAAGAAAATTTATGGTAAATTTTCTGTCAAAGTACGGTGAATGTGATGTGACTGTGGACGGAATGGAAGCGGTCGATGCGTTCATGATGGCTTTGGAGGACGGCGAGCCTTATGATTTGATTTGTCTGGATATTATGATGCCTGTCATGGACGGTTATCAGTCGTTAGTAGGTATCCGTAATCTGGAGAAAGAAAGAAATATCCCGGAGGATAAGGCGGTCAAGGTCATCATGACGACGGCTCTGAACGATGAGGCTAATGTCAAGATGGCGTTTGAGCTTGGATGTACAATATACTCCGGCAAGCCGATAGACCAGGAGAAATTTGAACAGGCACTGAAAAAACTTGGTTTGGTCTGACAAAAGAACTTAACCGAAATATGCAGGAAAGGAGAACGATATGGCAGAAGAATTTAGTACAGACGGTATGTTGGATATGTACCTGTTCGAGAACGGCCAGCTGTTAGAGCAGCTGCAGGATATGGTTCTGGAACAGAAAGATGCGGATTGCTTTGATGAAGACAGTATCAATGAAATCTTCAGAACCATGCATACCATTAAAGGCTCTTCTGGTATCATGATGTTCGACGAGATAACGGCTGTGGCGCATAAGCTGGAGGATGTTTTCTATTTCTTACGAGAATCCCATCCCGAAAATGTTCCACACTTGGAATTGGTGGACCATGTATTGGAAGTAGCCGATTTTATCTCGAATGAAATGGAGAAAATCCGCAACGGCGAACCGGTAGACGGTCAGGCCGGGGAAATCGTTTCGACGCTCGATGAATTCTTGAATAAAATCAAAGGCGGCGGCGAAGGCGGAAAAGGCAAAAAGAAGAAAGGCGCGGAGGTTCCCGAAAACAAACATGAGGAGCCGAAACAGTTCTATATTGCGCCGATGGCTACCAGTGCCAGTCATTTTTATAAGATTTATGTTTCCTTTTTCCCGGAAACCGAAATGGCAAACGTGCACGCATATAAGATTGTATACGCATTAAAGGAAGTTGCGGAGGATATCCTGTATTCGCCGGAAGATATTATTTCCGACCCGGACTGTGCGGAGACCATCATCAAAGAAGGCTTTAAGATTCTTTTACAGGCACAGGCGAGTGAGGAAGAGATTCGGAAAATCGTGGGTGTCGGTTATGATATTGAAAAAGTAGATATCTACGAATGCAAGGCGGAGGAATTTTTACAGGGATTCGACTTTACCGAACAGGATTTGGCGCCGGCGGCTCCGGTCATCGACTTAGAATCCAGCGTGGAAGAAATTGATTCCCGCACGCAGGCGGCGGAAGCGGAAGGCGAGAAGGAAGAGCAGAAGCCTGAAAAGCCCGCAAAACCTGCGATTGCACCCGGTGATTTCGTAATTAAGTCCAAAGAGCCGGGCAAACAGAAGAAACTGGCAAAAGATAAGCCAAAAGGAGAAAAAGCCTCCTTTATTAATGTTAATGTAAGCAAGATGGACCAGCTGATGGAACTGATTGGAGAGCTTGTTATTTCCGAATCGGTTGTGCTTCAGAATTCCGATTTGAAAGTGCCGGGCTTAAATCTCGACAATTTCAACAAGGCGGCGGCGCAGCTTTCCAAGATATCCACGGATTTGCAGAATGTTATTATGTCCATGCGAATGGTACCGCTTACCAATACGTTCCAGAAGATGAACCGTATCGTATTCGATGTTTCCAGAAAACTTGGTAAAGACATTGAATTTGTGATGGTCGGCGACCAGACAGAAGTGGATAAAAATATTGTGGAACATATTTCAGACCCGTTAATGCACATCGTAAGAAATTCCGTTGACCACGGAATCGAGTCCAAAGAAGAAAGACGCGACAGCGGCAAGCCGGAGAAAGGAAAGGTTACGTTATCCGCGAAGACGGAGGCCGGAAAGGTATGGATTAGCGTGGAGGACGACGGCGGCGGCCTTGACAGAGAAAAGATTATGGCCAAAGCGAGAAAACAGGGCATTCTGGATGAGACCAGAACGGATAGTTCCTATACGGATAAAGAAGTATTCCAGTTCATTACGCTGCCAGGTTTTTCTACCAACGAAGTCGTAACGGAATATTCGGGCCGTGGCGTCGGCATGGATGTTGTGGTTCAGAATATCCAGGCAATCGGCGGTTCTCTGGAAATCGAGAGCAAGAAGGGCTTTGGCACGATTATGAGTCTGAAGATTCCGCTGACGCTCGCAATTATCGACGGTATCGTGATGGAAACCGGCCATTCATCCTTTGTTATGGAGACTGGCGCAATCAAGGAATTTGTCCGCGTGAAGGAAGACATGATGATTCACGAGCCGAACGGCGACGAATACATCATGATTCGCGGCGAATGCTTCCCGGTTCTCAGACTCGGCCGCTGGTATGGTCTGACGGAATACAAAGAATCTGTGGAAGAAGGTGTTATGCTGATTCTCGAAGTGGAAGATAAGAAGGTATGTCTCCTCGTCGATAAGTTAATCGGTGAACAGGAAATCGTAGTAAAACCGATTCCTTCCTATATTAAGAAGGTCAAAGGCTTATCCGGCTGTACGCAGCTCGGCGACGGAAGCATCGCTTTGATATTGGACGCTCCGGGCTTGATAGAATAAATTGAAAGAAAGGAACGGATATTGCATGGAGAATATGAGCGAATTGAAAAGACAGGTAGACGAAGAACATTCCAGCGAACGCGATACGCAAAAGGGAAAGTACATGACCTTTAAATCCGGAAATGAATATTTCGGGCTGGAAATCCAGTATGTAAACGAAATCATTCAGTTACAGGCGATTACGGCGATTCCTGAAACGGAAGATTATATCAAGGGTCTGATTAACCTGAGAGGAAAGGTAATTCCGGTCGTTGACGTTCGTCTGCGGTTCAAACAGGAACCATTCGAATACAATGACAGAACCTGTATCATTGTAATCAATATCAAGTCCATGATGGTAGGACTGATTGTAGAGAAAATCGCGGAGGTTGTTGAAATCAAAGAAGATAACATTCTGCCGCCGCCGAGTGTAGGACGTACCGATAAGGTGCAGAACAAATATGTATATGGCATTGGTAAGGTCGGGGATGCGGTGAAACTGCTGCTTGACCCGGATAAGCTCCTGAATGACCAGGATTTGACGGTTGTGGAACAGGCAAACGAAATGAATGTTGAAGAAGATTGAGAGGGATAGACATGAAAAACATGAAGATAAGAACAAAATTAATACTGGGCTTTACAATTCCCGTTCTGCTTACAATTATCAATGTACTGGTAGGCGTATGGGTTACGAATTATGCGGTCAGCACCATCAGCCAGATGAACGAGGACGGCGCGACACAGATTAAGGACGGCTTACAGCAGCTGGTGGAATCCATCAGCGACCTGAACGAGCAGGGAGCGTCTGAAATCAATGAAGAGCTTCGCAGCATTGAAAATATGGACGAAGCCGAACTCAATAAACTGATGGATTTTGTCAATACCGGCAAAGACAACAGAATTGCAACGCTGCAGAGCCACGGAGAGGAACTGAGCACCTTTGTGGAGACCGGAAAGAATAACCGTATTGCAACCCTCGAAAGAACCATGAATATATCGAACTGGATTAGCATCGGCCTTCTGCTTCTTTCCGTCATCATCACCGTTCTGATTTCAACGACGCTGATTAAGACGATTGCCAAGTCCGTAAGGCAGCTTTCCGATGCGGCAAAGGATATTGCTATGGGACGTGTTAATATTGAACTGGTTAAACACAGCAATGATGAATTTGGCGAACTGGTAGATGAATACACGAAGGTTATTGACAATATCAAATATCAGGCGAACATTGCCGAAGAAGTTTCCCAGGGCAATCTGACAGTAACCGTAAAACCGGCATCCGCAGACGATATTCTTGGTAACTCCTTAAAGAAACTGGTAGAGGATAACCTCAATGCGATGAGCAATATTTCCGAGGCTGGTTCTCAGGTAACCATCAGTTCTTCCCAGGTAGCGAGCGCAAGCCAGGCGCTGGCACAGGGTTCTACCGAACAGGCAAGCGCGATTGAACAGATTACGGCATCTATCGATGAAATCGCGGATAAGACAAAACAGAATGCGGAACAGGCAAACGAAGCGGCATCCCTCGTTGCGAAGGCAATCGAAGACGTACAGCAGGGCAACAGACAGATGCAGGATACGATGGAAGCTATGCAGGACATCAACAGAGCTTCCGAGAATATTTCCAAGATTATCAAAACAATCGACGATATCGCATTCCAGACCAATATTCTTGCGCTGAATGCGGCAGTTGAGGCAGCGAGAGCAGGCGAAGCGGGTAAAGGCTTTGCGGTTGTAGCGGAAGAAGTCAGAAGCCTTGCGGCAAAGAGTGCGGCGGCGTCGGCTGAGACAGCAGACCTGATTGAAGATTCTATCCAGAAGGTAAGCTCCGGTTCCAAGATTGTAGACGATACATCCAAAGCGATGGAAGAAATTACAAGAGTTGTACAGGACAGCGAAATCATTATCAACGGCATTGCAGAGTCCTCTAATTATCAGGCAACTGCAGTTGCGCAGATTGAACAGGCAATCACCCAGGTATCACAGGTTGTACAGACGAACTCCGCTACCAGTGAAGAGTGTGCGGCGGCCAGCGAGGAACTGTCCAACCAGGCTTCCAGAATGAGAGAGCTGCTTTCCATTTACAATCTCGGTTCGGGCAGCGCTTCCACCGCTTCATCCTCCTACAGAGGCGGCGGTTCTTATTCCTCTTCTTCAGCGGCGAATGAACAGGTTATCTCTCTCGGAGACGATTTTGGCAAGTATTGATTTTTCCATAAAAAGGAATTATCAGGAACAGTTCCGGCACAGAAATGAAAATTTCTGTGCCGGAACTTGTAAATAGGACGAAAACATAGTAATATGGAAGATAAGAAAAAGCAAGGGGGATATTTTCATGAGTTTATTTGAAGAACTGAAAAACCTGGGCGTCGATGTAGACGGCGGATTGAAGCGCATTAACGGCAATGAAAAGTTATATACGAAACTGCTTGGCACTTTTATGAAATCCATCAATACATATCATGTCGATGCGGATTTTGACGGTACGGATTATAACGAAGTGATTGAAAAAGCGCATGCGCTCAAAGGCGTTTCCGGTAATCTTTCCATTACGCCTTTATTTGAAGCATATACCAAAATTGTAGATTTACTGCGGGCCGGGAAGCCGGAAGAAGCGAGGCCGGTTCTGGAACAGGTTCTTCCTGTACAGGAAGAAATCGTTGCATGTATTGAAAAATATAGCGAGAATGCATAAGACGACTGGTTCCTGACGAATGGAGAAGCAAGATGGATAAAAAGACAATTAATTTTTTCAGGGGCAGCATTACCAGTGTTATCGTTGTCAGCATCGCAGTATTTATTGCTCTGACCCTGTTCATGTCCGTGAAAACGGAAGAGTCGGTTCAAGAAATCAGTCACAGTTATATGTCGGAAATGAGCGTTCAGGTACAGCAGAAATTCCAGTCCATTGTGGAACTGCGTCTGGACCAGGTGCGCGGAATTACGCTGCGCACACCGGAGGAAAGCGCGGTTTATGGAGAGGACTTCTTAGAAGAACTGAAGCTGAGCGCACAGGTCAGGGACTTCACTTATCTGGCGTTATATGCCGGAGAAGGAAATAAGGAAGTGATTTTGGGAGATAATCTGCGTTATACGAACGAACCGCATATAAGGGAGCGTCTGCTTCAGGACGGAAACGTGATAGCGGAGGCGGAGGACGAAGGCGGGAGCCGGGTGCTGCTGCTTGGCGTACAGGCGGAATATCCGATGGAAGACGGTCAGAAGAGCATTGCGCTGATAGCCGGTTTTTCAATGGATTATATGAACGAGGCGCTTTTTCTGGATGAGGCGGATACAGCGGTATACTACCATGTCATTGATGTGAACGGCAATTTTGTCATCCGCAACAGCGGCGCTTTCCGGGAAAGCTATTTCGACCGTATCCGGGAGACATATTCCGCTTATGAAGGGAAAACGCCGGAGCAGTATATCCAGGAACTGTCCACGGCCATGCAGAATGATGAAGTTTATTACGCGAACGTCATGATAGAGGGGGAAGGAAAACAGATATATTGTTCCAAACTTCCCGGCAATACCGACTGGTATCTGATTTTTGCGATGCCTATGGATTTTATGACAAAGTCCGTTTCCGAACTGGCTGCTGTCAGAGTATGGGTAACGCTGGCTTCCGTTCTGATTATCTTTATTGCGATGGGCGTTATCTTCCTGTTATACTATCGTCTGTCAATGAAGCAGATAGAAAATCTGGCGAAGGCGAGACAGGAAGCCGAACATGCGAATATGGCGAAAAGCGATTTCCTGGCGAGCATGAGCCACGATATCCGTACGCCGATGAATGCGATTATCGGTATGACCGGAATCGCCCAGAAAAATCTCGGCGACAGGGAACGTGTGGAGGACTGTCTTCGGAAAATCAGCCTTTCCAGCAAGCACCTGCTCGGTCTGATAAACGATGTACTGGATATGTCCAAAATTGACAGCGGCAAGATGGTGTTAAATATGATTCCGGTTTCTCTGCGGGAGCAGATGGATGACCTGGTCAACATTGTGCAGCCGCAGGTCAGCGCCAAAAACCAGATTTTTGATATTTTCATCCGAAATATTATTTCCGAGGATGTTATTTGTGATAATGTACGGCTGAATCAGGTGCTGCTGAATCTTCTTTCCAATGCGATTAAGTTTACGCCGGAAGGCGGCCGGGTAGACGTATACATGTATCAGGAACAGACGGCGGGAGAAGAGAATGCGGGTATTGTCAGAACGCATTTTCTCGTAAAAGATACGGGAATCGGCATGTCGCCGGAATTTCAGGCGAAAATCTGGGATACCTTTTCAAGGGAAGAAAACGAACAGGTACGCTACATTACGGGAAGCGGTCTTGGTACATCCATCGCCAAGAAAATCGTGGACCTGATGGGCGGTACCATTGAACTGCACAGCGAACAGGGAAAAGGAAGCACCTTCCATGTCACGCTGGATTTACAAAAATCGGATGTAAGCGAGGAGGGCATGAAGCTGCCGGAGTGGAATATTCTGGTAGTGGACGATAACCGTGATTTGTGCGAAAGCGCGGTGGCGAATCTGGAAGAACTCGGTACCCATGCGGAGTGGACATTGAACGGCATGAAGGGAATCGAAATGATAGAAGCGCGCCATAAGGCGGGCGACGATTACAAGTTTGTCCTGATTGACTGGAAGATGCCAGGCATGGACGGCGTCGAAACAATACGGGAAATCCGGAAGAGAGTGGGAATGGATATTCCGATATTCCTGATTTCGGCGTACGACTGGAGCGATATGGAAGATTCGGTAGACGAATCCATGATAGAGGGCTTTATATCCAAACCGCTGTTTAAATCCACACTGTATCATCGTCTGAGACAATACGCTGATAACTATGATGACAGTCAGGAGGAAGAATCTTCCACGGAGATAGACCTTACCGGCAAACGCATTCTTCTGGCAGAAGATATTGATTTGAACTGGGAGGTGGCGAGCGCTATCCTCTCCATAACAGGCGTAGAGCTGGATAGAGCCGTAAACGGCCAGGAATGTCTCGATATGTTCGACAAATCGGAAGTTGGCTATTATGATGCGATTCTGATGGATATCAGAATGCCGGTTATGGACGGCTATGACGCGACGCGTGCCATCAAGGCGCTGGAACGGGAGGACAACGGGGTGCCAATCATTGCGATGACCGCCGACGCTTTTTCCGATGACGCGCAGCGCTGTCTGGAATGTGGTATGGTCGCGCATATTGCAAAGCCAATCGACGTGAAAGAATGTATGCGTATTTTGAACAAGTATTTAGGAAACAAGAAAAATGAGGGAGAAAACGAATGAAAAACAAAACCATTGCTGCATTGTTAATTGTATCTATGCTTTTTAGTCTGACGGCCTGCGGTTCCAAAGAGCCAAGCGCATCTGATTTGACTGCGAACAGAACGAAGGAGACAGATACCGAGCCTGTTTCGGAAACTCAGGAAACAGAGGAAGAAAAGGAAAAAGAGGACAAAGAAGAGGAAACAGAGAAGCCGGAAGAGAAAGAAGCAGAGAAGGAAGATACAAAGGCAGCGAGCGGGATTGTTTTTGGTTCCAGCGAAGCCAAAGGATATGATGGATTTGAATATCTGATGGAAGAACTTGTTTCAACTTCCAATACCAAATCCGGGGATAAGAAGACCCTGTCGGTTTTTGTGCCGGACGGCGATTACCCGAGCGTTTCCGGTTCCTATGCGACGAGCGAGCGCATGGGCGTTACCGTGAATGTGGATATCGACCCGTATCTGCAATATGACTATCAGGATTATACGGTGGGCGAAAATCTGGAAGAATATGTGCAGGAAGAAATAGAATATTCTTCTAATCTGTACGGCGTTGAAATGGGCGAAGTCAAGGAAATCGGGAAAGACATTGCGGTATGCGAAGTTACCTATATGGAATATGATTCTTATGACAGCAGTTATGCACCTTACTATCAGATATACTGCCTGAAAGAACTGGGCGATAACGTCATGGGACTTGTGGATATCTGTATTATGGCCGATGAGACGACCGGTAAGACGAAAGACCTGATAGAAGAATTATCTTCTTTCTATGAGATAGAAATCGGATGGGATGAGTCTTTTGCGGAAGCGAAGAGAACGGAATTTGAGAACAGCGACGATTTCAACGCGGACGCTTTTAACATCGGATATATGACATTTGAACTTCCGGAAGGATGGGAGAAAGATGAAGATGAAAGCTCTTACAGCGAATCCGTTTTTGCGCCGGGAGGCGATGCGATAAGAGGATATGGCTATATTTCCATCGAAGAAGATTACGCCTATGATGAGGGTGTTATCGATGAAATGTTGTCGGATTTGGAATATACGCAGGAGTATTTTGAAGAAGTGCTCGGCGAAGACGTGTCAGACCTTGTGGTGGACGATGCGGGCGAGACTTTCATGGGCAAAACTCTTAAGATGGAAATGAAAGCCGATGGCGATACCGGCATTTTCTACATCGCACAGAGCGGCTATTCCCAATATGCGGTCTATGCGGTTATCTGGGCAGGCGAAGGCGAAGAAGCGGAACAGGATGTACAGGATGCACTCGATATGTTTTTTGAAACAGGAAAACTGAACAATTAGCCGGCGAACGGCAAAGGGACGGAATGCCAGTTTCCAGGTATGCGGGAACTGGCATTCTTAAATCGCGGAGAAAGAGAAGGCACAAATTCGCGGGCAGAGAGAAAGGCATGGGTGTTGAGGTGGGAAACAGGAAAATAGCATTGGGATTATGTATCGGTATGGTAATCAGCATGACCGGATGCGGCGCAAAAGCCTCCGGGAACTCCGATTATCAGCTTGACAAGGCGCGGGAAGAGGCGCGCGCGGAAGTAAGAAGGCACCTGGACGAAAGCTCCGAAACGGATTCGGACGAGCGGAGTGAGGACGGAAACGCCAGAGAGCGGGATAAGGACAGGGACGCCGAAGAACGGGAAGAGAATCGGGAAAATTCCGAAAAGCGGGACAAAGACAGAGACGCGGCGGAACAGGAAAATGAAAAAAAGTCGGAACTGGCGCGCGCGGCGGCGGAAGAAGCGCTTCGCAGAGACGCCGAAGACAGAAGGCGGGAAAACGACGAAAGGCGCGAGTACGAGGATTCCCATTACGGGGAGCGCAATAGCGACGGCGCTTTTCAGGTGGACTGTATTTCTTTTGAACTTCCGGAAGGCTGGGAAAAAGACGACTACTGGAGCGACAGCTACGATGTTGTTTATGCCCCCGGCGGCGATGCTGACGAAGCGATGGACTGCCTGATTATTTCCCAGGTGACAGAGGCTTTTGGCATGGTGGATATGTTTCTGGAAAATATGGATGAAATGACGGACATGCTGGAGGAAGAATTTGCACAGGAGGAAGAAGAATACCGCGTTACAATAGATGATATCGGCATGACATTTCTGGGGCATACGCTTAAAATGGAAGCATTTGTCCGTGATGAAGAGGAATCCGGTGTTGTCGTGCTTTATTTTGCGGAAGATGATTCCAATCTGTATTCGCTTTATGCCTATACTTTGTTCGATGAAAATGAAGATATCAACGTAGATGCGGGAATGTCCGAGCAGATGGAAGAGGCGCTTCGGATGTTTTTTGATACGGGCCGGGTGGAGAGCCGGAAATTATGATGAGAAAAATCAAAAGACTGCTTTTTGCGATGCTGCTTGCAGTCAGCATGAACATGCCGGGTATTCTGCTGGCATCCGGGACGGGCGGGCTTCGGGCGGCGCTGC
Organism: uncultured Lachnospiraceae bacterium; assembly: GCA_910578715.1. GTDB lineage: Bacteria > Bacillota > Clostridia > Lachnospirales > Lachnospiraceae > UBA3282. The sequence continues at coordinate 42,598 of CAJTRL010000021.1, forward strand.
TGTTTATTGCCGCATTTCTTTTTTTCCTGTATGCGAATATTGCGCCTCCGTTTTGGGGTAAAAGCACTTCTTCGGGCACGAAACGGCTGGAACAACTGGGAAAAGGTTCCGTATTGATTCTGTATGCGGGACTTTCCTTTCTGCCAGGCGTTTTTTTCGTTATTTTCAGTTTCCGGCAGATATCCGTCTGGGCGGCGGGAAAAATTGTGCTTTTTGTCCTGGCGGTTCTGTGTTTTTTGTGCGGTGAAGGCATTTTGCTGCTTAATGGCTGTCTGCGCCTGTTTTCAACTTCCGTACAGATGGGAGTGCGCTACCGCATTCTGCTGCTTCTTGGCTGGTGGATTCCGGTCGTGAACCTGTTTCTTTTTTACCGGCTGCATGAACTGGCTGAGCGGGAGTATGAGACGGAGATAGAAAAGGAAGAACTGAATGCGGTGCGGAAAGAGAGCGAATGCTGCCACACCCGATATCCGCTGCTGATGGTGCACGGCGTTTTTTTCCGGGATTCCCGGTTTTTAAGCTACTGGGGCAGAATCCCGAAGGAGCTGCTGCGAAACGGCGCGGTGATTTATTACGGCAATCAGCAGTCGGCGGCATCCGTCGCTTCCTGTGGAGAAGAGCTGGCGGAACGTATTAGGAAGCTGGTGGAGGAAACCGGATGCGGGAAAGTGAATATTATCGCCCATTCCAAAGGCGGGCTGGATGCGCGGTATGCGCTTGCCAGATGCGGCGCGGCGGATTTTACGGCGTCTCTGACTACCATCAATACGCCGCACAGGGGCTGTTTTTTTGCGGATTATCTTCTGGAAAAAGCGCCGGAGGGGCTGCGGCAGTTCCTGGCGGCGCGTTATAACGGGACGCTGCGCAGACTGGGAGACTGCTCGCCGGATTTTCTAAGCGCCGTGGAGGATTTGACCGCGAAGGCCTGTCTTGCAAGAAACGGAAATCTGCCGGACTGTCCGCCCGTGTATTACCAGAGCGTGGCAACATCCATGAAAAAGGCTGCCGGAGGACGTTTTCCGCTCAACGTGTCCTATCATCTCGTAAAACATTTTGACGGGGAAAACGACGGGCTTGTTTCCGTGGAATCCGCTCTCTGGGGGGATGTTTATGCAATACTGCGCCCCAGAGGAAAACGGGGTATTTCGCATGGCGATATGATTGACTTAAACAGGGAAAACATCCCGGAATTTGATGTAAGAGAATTTTATGTAAACCTTGTCAGAGACTTAAAAGAGAAAGGGTTTTGAGAAAAGCCATGAAAAAAGAAATATTCAGCATTTTGTGCAGCCTGTTCTGCTTTGGGTATTGTATTCTGATTTACAGTATCAAATCGGGAACCCGGTTCTATCTGGTATGGGGAGCGGGAGGGTGCTTTTTCCTGGGACTGACGGCCTTTTTACATTTTGGAATGTGGGCAAAGCTGCCGCATGGTCTGCAAAGAGCGGTTACCATCGTCATCGTGCTCGGTGTGCTTGCTTTTATCGTTGTGGAGGGCTGTATTATCAGCTCCTACCGCGCGAAGGGTGAAGAAAACCTGGACTATCTTATCGTTCTCGGCGCACAGGTGAAGGAAAAAGGGCCTTCGGCCGCTTTGAAATTCCGGCTGGATACGGCGTATGACTACCTTATAGAGAACGAGAATACGCGCTGCATTGTTTCCGGCGGACAGGGAGCGAACGAACCCCACAGCGAGGCACAGGGGATGTACGATTATCTGGTGGAAAAGGGAATCGACAAAGAGCGGATTATCATGGAAGATAAATCGACGGACACTTCGGAAAATATCGCGTTCAGCTCGGTTTTTCTGGATATGGAAAATGACCGCGTAGGGATTGTGACCAATAATTTCCATGTGTTCCGGGGCGTGCATCTGGCTAAGCACCAGGGAATCCGGCATGTCTGCGGAATTGCGGCGCCATCCAATGTCTATTTTCAGCTGAACAATATGGTCCGGGAATTTTTCGGAATCCTCAAAGATTTGGTTTGTGGAAATTTGATTTAGCCGTTGGCGCGGTGATTCTGATATGGTAAAATAAGAAATAAGAAAAACAGATTCTGTAAAAAACAGATGTTATAAAAACGGATGTTACGAAAACGAGAAAAACGATGAGAAAAACAAGTCTGACGATAATTGCCGCCGTTATGCTGCTGACTGCGGGCTGCGGCGGAAAGGAAAAAACGGATAATATCAGCGCTGGCATGGAGGCGGTTAAAAATCTGGAATATGAGGCGGCTCTCCAGCTTTTTGATGCGGCGCTGGAAGCGCATGAGGACGAAAGAATGCTCTGCAGGGGCATGGGGCTGGCCTATATGGGATTATCGGAATATGAGAATGCCATCGCCTATCTGGAAAAGGCTTTGCGGTTAAGCAGCGGCAGTCCGGAAGACATGGACTTTGATATGAACTACTATCTGGCGACCGCCTATTTCAGAAACGGACAGTCAGCCGATGCCATCAGCGCCTACGACGCGATTCTGGCGCTGCGCCCGAAGGAAACGGAAGCATATTATCTGCGGGGCTGTGTAAAGCTGGACAGCGGGGACTATGAAGGCGCCAAACAGGATTTCGACCAGGCAATTGCCCTGGATGCTGGAAATTATGACAGACTGATACAGATATATATCGCATTGGCCGACAACGGCTATAAGAACGTGGGTAAAGAATATTTTCAGCAAGTCATAGCCGACAATGAAAAGACGATTTCCGACTATGACCTGGGACGTATTTATTACTATCTGGAAGATTACGAAAACGCGAGAAATTATCTTTCCAAAGTAAAAATTTCCTCGGACTATGAAGCATCCTTATATCTGGGAAGAACTTACGAAGCGCTTGAGGACTATGATTATGCGTCCAGCATCTACAACGACTATACGCTGAATGACCAGAGCCAGCCGGAAATTTACAACCAGCTCGGTCTGTGCAGAATGCGGATGGGAGAATATGAACTGGCGCTGATGGCATTTCAGGCCGGAATGAGCATCGAGGGAAACGATATGATGCAGACCCTGAAATTCAACGAAATCGTCGCCTATGAATATATGAAGGATTTCAAGACGGCCGCGGCGCTGATGAGCGACTATCTGAAATCTTATCCCGACGATACGGCGGCACAGCGGGAGTACCAGTTCCTGAAAACCCGGTGAGGTTGTGTTTCATGCCGCCCGCCGCCGACGGGATAATAATGTTCCGGCGTCGGCCCTGTAAAAATGTCGGCACTTAGTGAAAAAGATGCTCTGCATCTTTTGAACTTAGTACCGCTACATTTTTAGCGGAGCGAAAGCGCGCCGACAAGGAACATATTTTCCCGTCGGCGGCGGGCGGCATGAAAGCACAGTGGTTTGGGGTGAGGTTATTTATTGACAAGCAGAAAGCGCAATGGTACGATATCTAGTAGAATTTAGCCAATAAAACAGCTTATTTTGTAATCATGGTTTCTGCACCCGGTGCGGTGCGGGGAAAGGTATGGTATAAGATATGGGAAAAACTTATTTACGGGTCAAAGGAATTATCAAAAAGGACGACAGATATCTTTTAGTCAAAAGATGGGTGGATGACCATATCCCGGAACCTTTTATATGGGAATTTATCGATACGGAAGTAAATCACGGGGAAGCGCCGGATGAAGCGGTGCTGCGCGCGATTCAGGAACTTTTATCAATAGACGGCAAGATAGAGAAGATTGAATATACCTGGTCGAGCCTGTTAGGCGATACGCATTGTGTCGGCATTGCCTATATCTGTTCTGTCCCGGAAGAGGAAGAAAAACACATTATTCTGCCGGAAGAATACGGAGAATACGAGTGGGTGAAGAGAGAACAGTTTGAAGAGTACATTGAAAATCAGTTCGTATTACAGGATTTGAAAGATAAGGCATTGTAAGAGAAAGAGGTAAGGTATAAGGATGATAGATAAACTGATTCAAAATATTAAGCGGACAGGCGCGCCGATAGTTGTGGGCCTTGACCCGATGTTAAAATACATACCGGAGCATCTGCAGAAAAAGGCTTTTGCGGAATATGGAGAGACGCTTCAGGGCGCGGCGGAAGCGGTATGGGCATTTAACAAAGAAATTATAGACAGTATCTCAGACCTGATTCCGGCGGTAAAACCGCAGATTGCGATGTATGAGCAGTTCGGCGTCGAAGGGCTGATTGTTTTTAAGCGGACGGTAGAATACTGTAAGCAGAAAGGGCTGATTGTTATCGGCGATGTGAAGCGGGGCGATATCGGTTCCACTTCCGAAGCCTATGCGGTGGGACATCTTGGAAGCGTACAGGTTGGAAACAGCCGCTGCCGCGGATTTGATGAAGATTTTATTACGGTAAATCCTTATCTGGGTTCCGACGGCGTAAAGCCTTTTATCAAAGTCTGTAACGAAGAAAAGAAAGGCATCTTTGTGCTTGTGAAAACGTCCAATCCGAGCAGCGGGGAGTTTCAGGACCGCCTGGTGAAGGAAGCCGCAGACAGGCCGCTGTATGAAATTGTCGGAGAAAAAGTCGCGCAGTGGGGCGAAGACTGCATGGGCGGCACATACAGCAATGTGGGTGCGGTCGTGGGAGCGACTTATCCCGAACAGGGAAAAGTATTGCGCAAACTGATGCCGAAGGCGTTTATTCTCGTGCCGGGCTATGGGGCACAGGGCGGAAAAGGTGCGGATTTGGTTCATTTCTTTAACGAAGACGGGCTTGGAGCCATTGTCAATTCTTCCCGGGGCATCATTGCGGCATACAAACAGGCGGAATATGCGGAGTATGGCGCGGAGCGTTTTGCCGAGGCTTCGAGAGCGGCGGTGCTCGCCATGAAGAAGGATATCGCGGAAGCGCTTCAAAACAGATAAAGGGGAGGCAAGTGTGAAAAATAAATTTTTCACATGCAAATTTGTGCTTGAGGGCACAAATTCGCAGACTGAGAAAGGAGCATGGTTATTTAAATGGAACAATACAAACAGGAATTTATCGAATTTATGGTAGACAGCCAGGTGCTTAAGTTTGGCGATTTTACGTTAAAAAGCGGCAGAAAATCTCCCTTTTTCATGAATGCCGGGGCCTATGTAACGGGCGCGCAGCTGCGCAGGCTTGGTGAATATTATGCCAGAGCGATTCACGACCATTACGGGCTGGATTTCGATGTGCTGTTTGGACCCGCCTACAAGGGAATCCCGCTTTCCGTTGCAACGACGATGGCAATCAGTGAGCTGTACGGTAAAGAAGTACGCTACTGCTCCAACAGAAAAGAGGTCAAAGACCACGGCGATACCGGGATTCTGCTGGGCAGCAGGTTAAAGGACAAAGATAAAGTTGTCATCATCGAGGACGTTACGACTTCCGGGAAGTCCATCGAAGAAACGTTCCCGATTCTCAAAGCGCAGGCGGATGTGGAGATAAAAGGACTGATGGTTTCCTTAAACCGGATGGAGCGCGGGCTGGAAAGCACGAAAAGCGCGCTGGAAGAGATAAAGGAGAAATACGGATTTGAAACAAACGCCATCGTTACGATGGAGGAAGTTGTGGAATGTCTGTACAACAAGCCTTATCAGGGGAATGTTTATATTGACGATACGCTGAAAGCGGCTATTGATGAATATTACGGACAGTATGGCGCAAAATAAAATTATCTGAACAGGAAAGAGGATGATGCGGAATGGAAGAAAAAACATATAAGACAATGGGAGGCGCCGGAGCAATGAATATTGCGGTCGGAGTTATCAGCCTGGTAGTGGGAGTTACGAGCGGCATTCTGCTGATTATTGGCGGCGCAAAACTTCTGGCGGGAAGGAACAAAATTTTATTCTGAGGGAAAAAATGGGTATTCCGCGGGGAATGCCCATTTGCATATATATTACGATTTGAGGCCGGAGACGGCGGAAAGGCGGAATGCCTGTATGGGGCATAAGAACAGTTATATATTTACCAATAAGAGCCATTCGCAAAAAGGAATTATGGCGACGATACTGGGTGTTATTTCCCTTTCCACATTAATTTATACGGTGGTCAGGAGCTATCAGAGCACCGGGGAAATACCGATACAGTATGGTGCGGCCGTACTGCTCGCCATGATTTTTGCGCTGGCGGGAGCGGCGCTCGGCGTTATTTCAAGGACAGAACGGGATAAATACTACTTTTTTTCTTATCTCGGCATTCTGCTGAACCTGCTGGCGCTCGGCTGCGTCAGTGCGATTTTGTACGCGGGCGCGTATGCGGTTGGATGAATGGCTGGGACAAAATAAAAAGGAGAAAATCGGAATGCAGGAAAATATGACGGCGGCGGAAAGAGAAGAGCTGGAAATGGAACGTTTTGGGCTGGCCTGTGACAGAATTGCGCAGATACCGTCCGAAAAGGAATGCGGTATCTGCCAGCCCTATTTTGATAAAATGGCGGCATTCGTTCTGCTGATGAAAGACACTTGGGATTTTGTAAAAAGCGGCGCTGTGCGCGAGGCGTCTCTCTCTGAACTGCAAAAATGGAACCGGGAGATATATGAGGATATTCTGCCGGAAAATTACGGAAAAAGTTATGCAAATCCTTCTTATGCGGCGGAATGTTTCGGGAAACCGATGGGGCAGCTGCTTTCTTTTGTCTGTGCGGAGCTGCGCGGCATGATTGCGGCGGCTTATGAATTGTCCGTGCACGGCATGGTCATCCGCATGGAGCTTTTGCTGGAAATTTATCAGGCGTTTCTTAATGCGGCGCGGGATGCGGAGGAAGGGGAGAAAACGGAAACTTCCGGCGCAGATAACGGTAATTTGACCTTGCCGCCTGTGGAAGAAATCCGCAAAATTGCCTATTGGTATGTCAGCGATTATTATGAGACGGAGAGTTTCGCCAAAGTGGAAGAAATGCTCTGCCCGGAGTGGGATTTTGCGTTGCGCATCGTGATGGAAAGCGACCTTTCGGATATCCGGCATCTGTACTATTACGGCGAGTATGTGTCGGAGAATGAAATCAGAACGGCGAAGCATCTGAACGGTCTGCCGGAAGAAACGGTGCGGCTGATGGCGGATACCTATACGGAAGGCTACCGAATCGGTTTTGCGGTATGCAATAAAGATATTTCAATTAAGAAAACGGTTAATGTGCGGTATGCGCTCGGCTTCGAGCGGATGATACGGGAGGCGGTTCTCAATTTTGAGAGGATGGGACTGAAACCCACCATATATCGCTCAGGAAGCAATGTTTTTCAGGGACGAAGCGTAAATAAGAACGGTTATTTCGGCGCTAATCCGAATAAACAGTTCGATTATGACCACAGAGAGGACCTCGCCCTGTTTCTGGATAAACCGCTGGTGGAACGGAGGCTGGAATGTATGCAGAGCGCCTTTGAGCATTTTAAAACGGAAGCGGGCGTATTCGGCGGTCCCGCTGTGCTGGAAATTTTCGGGGAACAGCCTTTTGTGCCGCAGAATAAGGAAGCGGCATGTAAGCTGAGCGATAAACAGCAGAAACTTTCGGTGGAGTATATGTCCAGGGCGGGGGCGATGCAGAACCAGTATATCAAAGGCGAAGAGAGGAGTTTTACCATCATCGCCTTTCCGGTTTCCGAAATCGGCACGCGTTACGAGGAAATATTTGACGAGATAATCCGCATCAATACGCTGGATTATCAGCTGTATCAGGGAATACAGCAGACGATTATCAATACGCTGGATAAGGGGGACTATGTGCTTGTAAAAGGGATGGGACAAAACCGTACCAACCTGAAGGTGAAGCTGCATACGCTGCAAAATTCTGAGAAAGAGACGAATTTTGAAAACTGCGTTGCGGATGTGAATATTCCGGTGGGCGAAGTCTTTACTTCTCCGCAGCTTGCCGGAACGGAAGGCGTTCTTCATGTGACGCGCGTTTTCTTAAACGAGCTGGAATATAAAGATATTTTCATCCGTTTCCGGGACGGCATGATTGCGGAATACGGCTGTGCCAACTTTGCGTCGAAACAGGAAAATGAGCGGTATATCAAGGACAACGTGCTTTTTCATCACGAGACGCTGCCGCTCGGTGAGTTTGCCATCGGCACCAATACGACGGCCTATGTGGCGGCACGAAAATACGGTATTGAAGACAAGATGCCCATTCTGATTGCAGAAAAAACCGGGCCCCATTTTGCGGTGGGTGACACCTGTTATTCCCATGAGGAAGAAGTGAAGAGCTATAATCCCGATGGAAAGGAAATCGTGGCGAAGGAAAACGAAGTGTCCGCACTCCGCGGCGAGGATATGGAAAAGGCTTATTTTAACTGCCATACGGACATTACGATTCCTTACGACGAACTGGGAGAACTATCGGTCGTTACCAAAGACAATGAGGTAATACCGGTCATTGAGGAAGGCAGATTTGTGCTGCCGGGGACGGAAGCGCTGAATGAGGCGTTTCGGGCATAATAAAAAGCAGAAGAATGTCTTATGGAGATTCTTCTGCTTTTTCAATTTCATTTTTATGTTGGTTGCACCAGTCAAGTTCGTACTGATAAAAATTTTTCCGGTGTATGGTATTTTCACTATCAGATTCTTTAATCTTTATATCAACCGGAACGAGATATTTGTCTAAAACAGGAATCATATTGTTGATATTGAGTACTGCGATAAGTTTGTTGTTCTGGGAAATTTTTTTGAGCGTAATGTTGGGAGCGATGGTCAGATATTTTCGTTTGTCATTAGAACTGAAAGGAATACAATACTTTTGCCCATTTATCATTACTATAATGCCTAGAAATATTCGGGTTGATTTTCCGGTCTGTGGCGATACGGATGGAACCCGTTTATCGATGTTTTGCAAATTGCGGATATATTTTTTTCGAACGGTATATAAAGAAAATTTTTCTGATGTGCTCATGATAACTCCTGTGAATGTTGAAAGCTATGCAGGAAGCATAGCTTTCATGCAGTATCCGTCGCAACGGAAATACCCTTTTATTGTTCCTCTTTACTCGGTAGGGAACGACCACATATATTATTTTGTCAAAAAAAATATTATTTGTCAAGAGCCAAGAGTAACAGTTTAGCCATGTCCAGCCATGCCATTCATAAGTCACCAGCCAATGATGATATGACTCATCATTGGCTGGTGACTTATTCATGTCGGGCGTCCGCCCTATAAAATGAAATATACAAAATGCCTTATGTGAGCAGGCTCCCAA
>CAJTRL010000022.1 GCA_910578715.1 uncultured Lachnospiraceae bacterium
GAAAGCGTGCCTCCAAAGAGAACGATGCTCTGTCCGGGCGGCGGCTGAACTGATACAAACGAAGCACCGCCATCCCTCTTTATCTAATGCCCATCCGCGTAATACTGCGCCTGGGCATTCCATAAAACGCTGTATTTCCCTCCCTCGTCCGCAAGCAGTTCTTCATGACTGCCCTTCTGCACAATCTGCCCCTCATGAAAAACAAGAATCTCGTCGCAGAAACGACAGGAGGAAAGCCTGTGGCTGATATAAATGGCTGTCCGGTTTCCTATGATTTCATTGAACCGGGTATAAATTTCATATTCTGCCACCGGGTCCAGCGCAGCCGTCGGTTCATCCAGAATCATGAAGGGCGCGTCATGGTACAGGCTCCTGGCAATTGCGATTTTCTGCGCCTCCCCGCCGGATATCTGCACGCCTTCCTCCGACAGATTTTGATAAAGAATGGTATCGAGCCCTTCCGGACGCCTGTCAAGCCACTCCGAAAGTCCCGCTCTCCGAAGGCATTGCAGCGCCTTTTCCCGGTCGCAGGCATCCCCATTTGCGCCATCGTTCCTCTTCGTACCTTCATTCCTTTCCATGCCTTCCTGTCCGCTCCCGGCGGCGATATTTTCCAGAAGGCTCACGGAAAGAAGCTGAAAATCCTGAAAGACCACAGAAAACACGTTCCGGTATTCCCGGTAATTGTACTTGCGGATATCGATGCCGTTCAGCAGAATTTCCCCTTCCGTCACATCATAAAGACGGCACAGGAGTTTGATAAAGGTGGTCTTGCCGGAGCCGTTCTGCCCTACCACCGCCAGGCGTTCTCCCACCTTGAATTTCAGGGAAACATTTTTCAGAACGTAATTTTCCGTATGAGGATAGCGAAAGCTCACATTCCGAAATTCTATTTCGTATTTCCTGTCGGAACGTTTTTCCACCGTCAGAGAGCCCTGATACATCTCGTTTGGAATATCCAGAAAGGCGAAAAACTTTTTCAGCGTATCGCTGTTGACCTTCATTTCCCCCAGCACTTTCAACACCCCGGAAAGCCCTTTGGAAAAGGACATGACCGCTCCCACATACTGCGTTACGGAGCCTATTCCGAAAGCGCCGCCCCAGGCCTTCAGACATACGAAAAGATAAACAAACCATATAAAACTTCTGGAAACGGCCGCCGACAGCATGAAAAGACCGCCCATTTTCCCTCTGGCGTCCCGCTCCATCTCGTGGAGAATCCCCGTTTCAGGGTCCAGTATCTCTTCCATTCTGCGGATTCCGAATAAATCCTGACGGTATGTCCGCATATCCAGCGCCCTTTTTTCATCCTGAAAAAAACTCACGAGGAAAAAGTAAATCCGGTTTCCAAATTTCATGCTCTCGTCATGTCCCAAAACGCGCATCTCCCCCCGCGTGGACAAATAAGGAGCGAGCGTCGCTATCCCAAACATCAGAAACAGCAAAACTAAAATACAGAAAGGACTGTTCAGCAGCGTAAGCCATCCCGCCTCCTGTCGGACAGGCAGCCGGAAAAGGGAAACCGTAAGCGCCGCGGCCCCGAATATCCTGAACATTTCCTCCACCATACTTTCGAAATGACGGTATATCCTGTCGGCTCCCCAGCCGCTCCAGCGCTCTCTCTGTCGAATCTGACTCAGCAAGTGATGAGTTGCCACATCGTCCACGGATGCAAAATCCATGTCCAGCATTTTCCGGGAAAGCCGCTCTTCTCCCCGATAATAAAGCGTAGCCCGCAGCGCCTCCTTCCACCGGAACATCAGCGCTTTGGCCAGGTATGCCGCCGCATCGGATGCAAGCAGTATAATAACCCATTGGGTCAATACCTCCGTTCTCCTCATCCCCGCCAGCTCATCCAGAAGCCGGGCGGAAAAATAAAGGGTCAGATAGGGAATCAGCGCGCTGATTACCGCATGAAGCCCGGAAGACACGAATAACATGGGACACTCCCGGCACCAGAGGCACAATGCCCGTTTGTTCAGCGCATATACTTCTTTCCACGAAATGTTTTCTCTGTTTTCCTTCATATCTATAACTATGCTCCTTTCTCAGAGCGCGAATTTGTGCGGCGCTGAAAACGCGGCGCCCAAAGCGTATTTGCACCAAATTTGCAGTTGAAAGAATGCAATTCTTTCAACATTCCTCCCTGTAATATTTGCTCTGTATCTCAAAAAGCCGCGCATAGGTCTCTCCCCGCACAAGCAGTTCTTCATGGGTTCCTTCCTCCGCAATTTTTCCCTCTTCCAGCAGAATAATGCGGTCACAGAAACGTGTGGAAGCCAGTCTGTGAGAAATAAAGACGGAAGATTTGCTCCGGGTCAGTTCCTGATATTTCTGATAAATATCGCTCTCCGCGATGGCGTCCAGCGCGGCAGTCGGCTCGTCCAGCACCATGACGGGACTGTCCTTGTACAAAAGCCTTGCCATCATCAGCCGCTGCAGCTCCCCGCCGGAAAGCTCGACCGCATCTTCATATACCTCTTTTACCAGATGCGTATGATATCCCTCCGGCAATGCTTCGATTTTCTTACGAAGGCCGACCTTCCCGATGCAGTCCCGCACCCGGTCCATATCCGTTTTCTGGTCAAAAGAAGCTACATTTTCCGCCACATCTCCCGCCAGCAGGGAAAAATCCTGAAACACCGCCGCAAAAAGCTGATAGTAATCTCTGCGGTTGTACTCTTTTATGTTTATGCCGTTTAACAGCACTTCCCCTTCGTCCGGCTCATAAAACCCACATAAAATCTTTACTAGCGTCGTTTTCCCGGCGCCGTTCGCCCCTACCACCGCCAGCCTTTCTCCGGGATGAAGGGTCAGATTCAGATGGGAAAAGATTTCCCGCTCCGAGCCGGGATAGCGGAAGGTCACATTTTTTAATTCGATAGTATAAGGCGCTTCTTTATCCGCTTCCAGCCCCTTTCCTTCCTCAAAAAGAAAAGGTTCTTCATAATCGATAAGCTCCCGGATAGCGGAAATTTCAATGCTCTGCTTATGCAATGTCGAAAAGCTCTGCAAAATTCCGCTAATCCATGTGGTAAAACCGCTGACTGCCGTAAAATAGAGCAAAAACGCGGAAGCGCTTAAATTTCCCCGAAGCGTCAGATATAACAGCCAGACATAAGCCGTTCCGTTTCGCAGAAACGAAAGCACAATATCCGTAACGTCCGCTATCAGATAATTTTTTTCCCGCCTCAGATAAAAATCCTGCTGCATTCTGATACATTTTCTCATCAGCTCTTCCAGCCATCCGCCCATCCCAAAGATTCGGATATCTTTTGCCAGACGCCGGTCCCTTGCTTTCTCCTGAAAATAGAAAAACCTGTTTTTGATGTCGGCCTCTTCTTCTTTATGTCTGTAACCCCAGCCATTCAGATAGCTGCTGACCACATATCCGACGGCTGCCAATACCGTTGTCACCACCGCAATTACAATATCTACGTTTGCCAGCAGATACAAATAAATTGCAAATCCCAGAAGATTCTGCATGATTTTGGCAAACGTATTCCAGATATCCTCCGTGGGAGATGTATTTCCGTGGGAAGCGTCCATCGCCTTTGCATAGGCGCGGATAAATTCCTGACTCTCCCGCACCGGACAGGAACAGGTTCCCGCTTTTTTCCATAGTCTGCCTGTAATGAAAAAGCGCACCGGTGTCCGGGCGAACATCTGATTTTTTTCCAGATACCCGGTAAACGCATAAACAGCTATGATTCCCAGCGCAAAGAAACTGATGATGCCAAAAAGCTCTCCCAGGGCGTCGTGCCGTTCCAGACTCCCCAGAACCGCCGGCGTCGCATACAGCTCCAGCAGAGAGCCCGCCACCACGAGCAATGCCTGCAGCAGCGTCAGCACAAGCGCCCGCGGCCTTGTTTTCCACGCCGCCCCTGCCATGAACAGGGAATTGCTGAGCATTCCGTATTTTGCGGTATTCTTGTTTTTGTCAGATTTCATTTCTACTTCCATGCTCCTTTCTCAGCGCACGAATTTGTGTAGCAACAGTTCAGCCTCCGCCCGGACAGAACATCGTTCTCTGGCGGAGGCCCTGGAAAGGCGCCGGTACTTGGTGAAAAAGCGGCTTTATGCTGCTTTTGAACCTAGTACCGCTGCTGCCTTTCGCGGAGCGAAAGCGTGCCTCCAAAGAAAACGATGCTCTGTCCGAGCGGAGGCTGAACAACTACTCCCAACACCATATTACCATCAAAAACCCCCGGCGATACATTTCGGGGACAAAATGTATCGCCGGGGGGATAAAAAACATTCTTTTACTTTATTGCGGCAGTAAAATCTCCGTGGTAAAGGCTCCGTCCTCGCTGTTTCGGCTGATATACCCCTGATACCTGTCGATAATGGCATCGATGCGCACCAGTCCGTAACCGTGCCCCGGCCCTTTTGTCGAAGCGAAGCGCCCGGCTGTTTTTCTCTGCTTTTTCAGAGCGGTAGTATTGGTAACCGAGAGATAAAGCTGCGTATTTTTCATTTCCATATACCCTCTTATCATCCGTTCTTCTTCCGGAAGCGTCATACACGCTTCGATTGCGTTATCAAAAAGATTTCCGATGATAATGCACAAATCTATCTCCGCCGTGGACAGAGCAACCGGAACATGCGCGTCCACATCCACCCGGATGCCCTTCGACCGTGCGAGGGAAATTTTACTGTTTAATATAACATCTGTCATTTTATTACCTGTCTTCAACGCCATGTCCACCGTGTTCAAATCCGCTTCCAGAGCGTCCAGATAATGGGAAGCCGCTTCCAAATCCCCCATCGCAATATAGCTTTTCAGTACTTGAATATGATTCCGGTAATCATGACGCCACCCCCGCATCTTACGGTACATATTTTCCACCTCCGCATAATGCGTGGCGAGAAGCTCACTCTGACAGTCCGCAATCTGCTTATTGATTCTTTTTTCACGAAAAGATAGTTTTAATGACATTTTTTATGCTCCTTCCGAACAGTTCCCAAAATACCGTATCATTGCCCGGTTCATCCTCTCATAGCAGTTCCGCGAAAGAGGAATCTCTCTCCCGTCTTTCAGGATTACCTGTGTTCTCGTTATTTTTCTCACAAAATGCAAGTTCACGATATAGGACCTTCCCGCGCGGCAGAAGCTCCCGTCCAGCTCCTTTTCCAGTTCGTTCAGCGTTTTTTTCACTGTATAGTCTTCCGTCCCATGAACGGTCACATAATTCCTCTGTACTTCCAGATAACGCATTTCACAAAAAGCAACCCGCACCACGGCTCCCGGCAGCGCCAGACACAGCTCCTTTTCTTTCGACTTTAGCCGCTCCGCCGCCCGGTCAAGCACGCCGTACAGCTTTTGCGCCGTCACCGGCTTCAACAGGTAATGAAGCGCCTCCACATCATAGCCTTCCGCAATATATTCCATGTACCCTGTGATAAAAATAATCTGCACCGAGCGGTTTTCCTGACGTATTTTCCGCGCAAGCTCCACGCCGCTCATGCCTTCCATCTCAATATCCAGAAGCAGAAGGTCAACGGACTTGTCTTCCTCATATTGAAAAAGAAAGGCCTCCGCCGAAGAGTAACTTTCTATTTTCAGCGCCGTTTCCGCATTTTCCGCCCATTTTTCCACAAAAGACTTTAGATATATGATATCCGCCGGATTATCGTCGCAGATTGCCATCCGGTACATAAAAAAGACCTCCTTTTATCCGCAAAGCTCTTTTCTCTCCGTAATTTCCCACTTACGGCTTATCTCCCAATTTTTCTAACATCTCCTCTTCCGAGTACAGCACGGCGGGCTCAACACATTTTTCCCGGTCAATCAGTTCGTCGATATGCGCCTCAAACTCTGCCTCCGTTACCGCTTCGTCCTCCCAATAATATTCATAACAGATGTTATTCTCTTCATCGCCGCGTTCGGTATACCATCCCGTTCCGATTTCCGAAAACACCCCTTTTTCCAGCCGATAAATGTTGCACGGATAAAACCCGGTTGCCCCGTTTCCATTATAGAGCAGCCCGCCGCGCTCAATATATTTCATGCCGCTTCTTGCCCGGTTTAAAATTCTGACATTCCCGTCATAAAAAGAAACGATAATCTCCCCGACCGCCATTCCGCCGGAGAAAAAAAAGAGCTCCGGAATGTCGTCGCCATCCACATAAATTAGCGAACATTCGCACCATTGGTTATCGGATATCGAAAGCGTACCATCCACCTTTTCGATAAAGTCAATATAGGCTTCCTGCCATGTCTCAAAAACTTTTAACTGCTTCTCCTTCCATTCCGGCTCCTCTTCCGCCCGCCTGGTGAGATATTTCTCCCTGTACCCTAAATACTGTTCCATATCAATATCACCGCGGCCGTAAAAAGAATCCGTCTCATCTATGGCTCCGTTCCGATTCTTATCGGACCAGTAAAATGCTCCGCCGCTCTCCGTGCTGCCGTCAGCATTTAGTTTCATAAACTCTATCATCTCAGACCCGTAACCGTCGTAATAGTGCAGAACGCCGCATTCTTCCTCCGTTATCACCGGCTCATAAGACCACCAGCCTTCAAAAAGAATCTGAGGCCTTTTATCTTTCATATCAACCACATAATAAACAGAACTGTCCCTGATATGCAGTTCCTCCCGGCTGTCGCCGTCGATATCCAGAAAACAATATTCGATGTTGTTGTCCCAGAACAGCTCACCGATACTTGTCTGCCGTCCTTTCCATTCTATCGCGAGCGCACCGTTTAAAAAGCGCTCGTAAACTTCCGCGTCATCCAGATTTTCCGCGTGCTTTGCACTTTTACAGCCGAGGAGCGCCATATTTATCAGTAATAGCAGCAGAATGATGCCGCCCGTCGTAAGTTTTTTATACTTTTTAGCCATCCTTACTCCCATCTGTCAGGGAACGATGTCCCTATGTTCATTTAACCTTCTATATCTCCTTTAACTTCTTTCCCTTTTAATTCCTTTCCTTTTTACTTCTTTGCCCATGTACTTCATCCGCTCTTTCATACTATTATAGAAGCAATGATATATCTTGGCAATTTTATCTTCTGAAAAATTTCATGCCCCGGTTTCATCTGGAGCGGCAGCAGATAAAGGCAAATGGCAAAAGGTCAGGGGATTTACGCAGAAGACCGGAAAGTTAATCAACCATTGCATCTAAATAGAAAATAGGGTAAAATTTCTGATAGAATTGAGATGACAGAAGGACATGGGCATGAAAATTATATTTGTAATTCCCAATATGACGGGAGGCGGGACGGAACGCGTCATATCGCTTCTTTCCGACGCATATATCAGGATGGGATTTGAAGTGGCAATTATGCAGTTTGCCGGGTATGAACATGCTTATCAACTAAATGATAAGGTGGAAGATTTTTCGGTTGCCCCACAATCAAACGGAAATCCGGTTATTATGCTAAAAAGACTGATTACAATGCGGAAATATTTTCACAAAAATCCGGACAGCCATATTTTTGCATTCTGTGTGATGGGCGCCGTATTTTCGGTGATTACAACATGGGGAATGAAAAGAAATATTCTGGTAGCGGAACGCAACTCACCGGACAGCTGTCATGTGAAAACATTACGAAACTGGGCATATAAGCATGCTGCACGTATTACCTTTCAGACGCCCGACGGTATCGCATACTTTCCGAAATGGATAACCGGGAAAGCAATGGTAATACCAAATCCGGTAGACAGTTCCATGCCGCCGCGTTATACCGGCGTCCGCAGCCATCGGATTGTAACCGTAGGCAGACTGCATAAGCAGAAAAACCACGCCCTTTTGTTAGAGGCTTTTGCAGATTTTTCCCAACAATTCCCGGATTATGAACTGCATATATACGGACAGGGAGAACTGGAGCAGCCGCTGAAAGCACAGGCTGAGCAGCTGCATATCAGCAAAAAAGTCGTATGGCATGGATTCTGCAGCGATGTTCGGGAAAAAATACGGGATGCGGCAATATTTGTCCTGTCCTCCGATTACGAAGGAATCTCCAATTCCATGCTGGAAGCGCTTTCCATGGGAATCCCGACGATTTCAACAGACTGTCCGATAGGCGGCGCCAGAATCTATATATCACCGGAAAAAAGCGGCATTCTTGTACCCGTAAGAGATAAAAAGGCCATGGTGGAAGCAATGCTTCGTATCGCCTCCGATGAAGACCTGGCAGAACGACTGTCCGTAAACGCCTCCCGGATTAAGGAACAGTATTCCGTAAAAAAAATAGCGGAGAAGTTTTTGGATGCGGCCGGTATTCAAGTTCCGGCAACGACAAACAGCGATTACTAGGGGAGATAATTTATGAGTACACTTACCATTATAACCCCCACTTATAATAGGGAACGATTTTTACCAAAGCTGTATCAAAGTCTGCTGCTGCAGACTAATACTGATTTTGAGTGGCTTCTTATCGACGATGGAAGTAATGACGGAACGGAAGCGTTGATACGGCAGTATATGGAAGAAGGCAAAATTGAAATTCGTTATGAAAAACAACCGAATGCCGGAAAACATACCGCACTTAACCGAGGGATTCAGACGATACGCTCGGAGCTGACTTTTATTGTGGACAGCGACGATTATCTGCCGGAGAATGCCGTAAAAACCATTCTTTCTTATCATCAGAAATATAAAAATACGCCGGAATTATGCGGTTACAGCTTTTTGCGATGCCATCAGGACGGCAGAGTCAATACGGCGTATTTCCCGGAAAATGAAAAAATTGATACTTATCTGAATGTCAGGATAAACGGAAATATCGGCGGGGATAAGGCCGAAGTATTTTTTACCAACATCTTGCAAAAATACCCGTTTCCAGTGTTTGAGGGAGAAAAGTATATGCCGGAGGATGCGGTATGGATGCAGATGTCCGGACCATACCGGATGGTGCATATCAATGAAAACATTTATATCTGCGATTACCTGGAAGACGGACTGACCAAAACTGGGAGGAGAATGAAAATCCACTCCCCAAACGGAATGGTATTTCGTTCAAAAGTATATCTGGCCAATCGGGACACCTGTTTTAAAGTCAGGACAAAGATGATGATTTTATATATTATTTACGGATATTTTGCCGGATTCAAGGGAAAACAGCTTTATGCACAGATAACGGACAAAATGCTTTGGCTTCTTTGCTATTTACCGTCTTTCGTATTGTATCAATTCTGGAAACGAAACTATACAAAACCGTAAGAGGGGTATATCTCATGAAATTAATTATCACCGACCTCAAAGATTTTAACCTTCCCGTAGAAGGCCCGCATAAAATCATAAAACCACAGTCCGATATCCGCCATTGCATAGGGTGCTTCGGCTGTTGGATTAAAACGCCCGGCAAATGTGTGATTCATGACGGTTACGAAAACACCGGAATCGATATGAGCAAATGCTCGGAACTGATTCTCATCAGCCGCTGCTGTTACGGCAGCACGAGCCCTTTTGTCAAAACCGTACAGGACAGGGCAATTTCCTATATTCATCCCGACTTCGTTCTCCGAAAGGGCGAAATGCACCACAAACGCAGATACCGGAACGTCATTTCGCTTTCTGCATATTTTTATGGAGAAGCTATTACGGAAACGGAAAAAAAGACTGCCCGCAGTCTCATCCATGCCAATGCGGACAATTATGACGCCCAGGTCGGGGCGGTTCGTTTTTATCGCTCTGTAAAAGAACTGGAGGACATCGCCTTATGAAAATTGTCCTGCTAAACGGAAGCCCCAAATACAAAAACAGTTCCAGCGAACTTCTTCTGGCGGATTTGAAACGCTGCCTTCCGGAATCGGCAGAAGCTGCTGAAACTGTCGGCCGGAAACCGGAAATCCTTGAAACGGCGCTGCACCATGAAACTGTTCCGGCAGAAATTATGGACAAACTGCTAAGCGCCGACGCCTGGGTCATTTCCTGTCCGCTCTATGTGGACGGTCTTCCGGGCCATCTCCTTTCCTGCCTTCTTCAGCTGGAAGATGCTCTTCGGAAAAAAGAACACCCAGAGGCCCGTCGGATATTTATCTATGGCATAGTAAACTGCGGCTTTTATGAAGGGATTCAGGCGGAAACCGCCCTGGAAATTCTGGAAAACTTTTGCGAAAAAACCGGCCTCATCTGGGGCGGCGGCCTCGGCGTCGGCGGAGGAGGCGGCCTCGCCATGATGAACAGTCCCAAACCAGAAAAAGGCCCGAAGGCCCCGATTGAAAGGGAGCTCCGGGCAATAGCCGAACGGATTCTTCATCAGCAGACACTTGAAAATCGTTATGTATCCGTAGCCTTTCCCCGTTTTCTGTACAAGATGGCGGCACAGATGGGCTGGCGGCAGCTGATAAGAGCAAATGGCAAAAGAGCGAGGGATTTGTGAAAAAGTCTTTAAGCCTCTTGCGCAAAGGCAGGAGGCTTATCTGTTACAGGAATATACTGTTCATGAAAATTCTTTCAGGCTGTCTTTATTTCATTTCTGACGATTTTAATTCCCTACCTCTCCCGTCCATACACCTCAATCTGGCTCAGCGCCGGGAACGGCGAAGGGTCATCGGCCTTTATCAGGCGGCTCAGTTTCACCCACCGGATTTTCTTCGGCTCAAAGTCGAGCACATGCGCAAATCTGCTCTTTTCCAGCTCCCAGACGATTTCCGACTGGTCCGAAAACGTCAGCGTAACCTGTTGCCACCAGTTATCGTGGGGGAAATCGGAACGCGTGTACAGAACAACCTTGTCAGCCTCCACTTCCCTTCCAAAGTCCACCGTCATTTCCGCGTCATCCTGCATATTAATGCCCCAGGATTCATACGGCCATTCTCCGTGCGAACGGTTTTCGCATACGCCGTCAATCGCGTTTCTCGCCGCAAAAACCGATTCGCCGCGGGTCTCCACATTGGCGCTGGCATGGGGATAACAATTCGTGTCGCCGTGCTGGTCGCATACATTGAGCGCCAGATTCCGGTACGCATGGATTTCATCCTCCCTTGCCACGCGCGCATACAGATAATGTCTGTTCCCGTAAAATACTTTGGGCGAATAGCAGATACGTTTTTCCCCAAAAGGAACCGTATAGGAAACGTTGTCCGTAATGTAGCAGAACGCCGCTCCCATCGCGTCATCCACCTGTAAAAAGACATGAATATTCTTTTCCGAAGTTTCCAGAACGATTCTGTCGCCTTCCTGATATTCTGCGGTGCATACGAGGCTCACATAATCCTCGCCGCTGCTGACGCATATCGTTTTTCCGTTTTTATCCAATACTTTCAAAGCCAAAACTGCCATATTAATAACCATGCTCCTTTCTCAGTCTGCGAATTTGTGCCCGCGCTGAAAGCACAGCGCCCTCAGCATCAGGACAACCGGGAAAACTTTATGCCGTCATACTTCCCGTTATTTCGTCATTTTATATTTTAACTGTTGTAGTCAACTCATTCTTCCCGGCATGAATCGGATAACGAACCGCCGGAATCCGTGTCATCGGGTGCAGAATGTTAGTGTTCGGGTCCGCCAGAATGATGACGCCCTCGCCTTCCGCGCATGCCGTTTCCACGGTACAGCTACTGTAACGGTTTTCCACCCGCGCCATTTTTCCGTCCTGTATTTGTTTTTCACCTTCCACATCGATTTCCACCGCAAAGCCGCAGTCATAGGCTTCACATTCTCTGTCACTGGTAATCACATGCTTTCTGATATGGCCGTCCTTCGTGGGTATGATATAGGACTCCACCTGAATGCCCTCATAAGGAATCCAGCGGGAATAAACTTCCGTTTCCGATATGCGGAACTCCTCGCAAATCCGACGCACATACACATAACCGTTGATATAAAAGGCAAGCATGGAATCCGGCGCCGTCTCGTGCACTTCCCATTCGGATTTCGCCACATTAAAAGCAAACTGCGTATCATAGGCAAATTTTCCGTACTTGGACGGAATCTGTCCATGTCCCGCGGGACTGTATTTGCCGGGCACAAAAGCCGTCACATGATTTTTATAACGGTGTATCAGCATATCCGCATAAGGCAGAGATTTCTGCTCTTCCAGCTCAGGCAGTGGTTTCGCCTCCGCCTTCCAGAAGGGATGTTCATCGGGCAGCATCAGAATGGCAAAGGTCTTTAACGCCCAGTACGGAGAGCCGGGGCCGTTATACCGTTCTCCCATCACCAGGTTAGGATAGCCGTACCCAATCGTCAGAATATCGTTTCCGTCAAAAATCGGCCGTTTCATCCAGTCGCAGAAATGCCGTACAATCAGTCCTTTCATCACGCCCACATCGAAGGGTTCCACGCCCGCCATCAGACATGCGGCAAAAAAACTCACCTGTGAAAAACGGTAGGTCAGGGAACGGCCAAAGGGCAGCGCCCTTCCTTTCTCATCGAACCAGTAAATAAACTGTTTTGCAAAAAGAGCGGCCCGCTCTTTATAGAGACGGCATCTTTCCGGGTCTTCCTCCTCCATGACAAGCGCATAGAACAGGCTGTAAAAATGAATGGCAAAAGACACATAATAGTCCTTCTGTCCCGAATCGCCGTCCTGATACCAGCCGTCGCCCAGATAAAAAGAACCCGCGCCATCCAGATATTTTTCCAGTTTCTCCGCATCATATTTCCGGCCGCGCTTCTTTAACGCAATATTGACGAGCACCGCGAACAGCACCCAGTTACAGACGGGCAGCTCGTAATTGTTGATGCCGTAAAGCCAGTCCGCCAGATTGTCTTTCTCTTTTTCCGTCAAAGGCTCCCAAATCTTATCCGGCGCCAGAATCAGCCCGTAAGCCATCGCCGCCATTTCCACGAAACGCTGGTCGAAAGCATGAAAACCGCCCCAGTATTCGGCATTGTCCGGGTCGGTGCCGGCAGTCAGCCCTTTCCGGTAGATGGCTTCAAACTCTTCGTCACTTCCACCGCCCGCCCAGAACGGCACAAGCCCCCACAGCACCCGCGAAAAGGCTTCCAGCCGAATCGTCCGCTGTTCATAAGTGGTTGCGGTAACGCCAAGCACGATGCCGGCCTTTTCTTTCGTATAATAAGGTATCAGCGGCCTGATGATTTCCATCAGAAGCGCCCTGAAATCCTCCTTACTGTTCAGTTTTCCTTCCCAATCCGTTCTCATACGCCCTCTCACAGCTCCTTTCCAATTGTGTCCAACTTAGGTAATTGCGAAACTATGTATTCAAAAGTTTCCGTTGTACAAAATAGACAATCACCGTAGGGCACGCTTTCGCTGCACTGTCGCTCGCAGCGGTGCATAAGACGCCAAAATACGGCGTCCAAGCACCGGCGGCGCCAAAGCGCCCTACTTGCGATTTGTCTATTCTGTACAACTGGTTTCTCGAAAGATTGCGTTTCACAATTACCTATATTCCCAACTACTTCGCCATTCACCAGTATAAAATCCAGTCCTTCCTTAACCTCGTCAGCGCCTCCATATAGAAATAATCTCCCCAGGAATTGCACTCGTCCACGCCATAATGATTACAGGTGTTATACGGCGAATGGTTGGAATAAGTACTGTGAAGCACAAGACCGTTGGATTTTGACGGGTCTTTTACCGCATAATTATCATACAGCGATTTCATCATCTGCTTCGCATAGTTCCGGTAGATGTCCGCTTCTTCCGGTTCCAGCGACTTAATCATTTCCAGCATGCCGCATGCCGCAATCGAAGCCGAGGAGGAATCCCGCGGCTGCTCGTCTCCGTCCGTAAATTCCAAATCCCAGAAGGGCACCATGTCTTTGGGCAAATGCTCCAGATAATACTGTGTTACATGCTTAAAGATATCGATATATTCTTTCCGCTTCGTATATTGGTAAGCGAGCGCACATCCATAGATGCCCCACGCCTGTCCCCTCGCCCAGGCAGAGCCGTCCCGGTAGCCCTGACAGGTCGCGCCGTGGTCCGGTTCTCCGGTCTCCATATTGAAAAAGAACGTATGCCAGGTGGAGTAATCTTCCCGAATGACATTTTTAATCGCCGTATGAATGTGCTTTTCCGCAATCTCCCGGTATTTGTTATCGCCCGTTTCTTCCGACGCCCAGTACAACAACGGAAGATTCAGCAGACAGTCGATGATTAATCTGTAATTTTCCGGCGCATCCATCGGCCCCCAGGCCTGAATAAATTCCCCGACGGGATGATATCTTGTAATCAGCTGGTCCGCCGCCTTAACGGCCGCCTCTTTTCCCTTTTCGTTTCCCGTCAGTTTATAAGCTGCCACACAGGAAGGCGAATACAGAAATCCCATGTCATGGTGCTCGACTTCGATTTTATTGTCAATTCTGTGCAAAAAGCTCTCTACCTGTACTTCTCCCGCCTTTTGCAATGCTTCCGCATCCGAAAGCCCTTTTTCTTTTGCATACTCATAAGCGAGCCAGATTTCCCCGGTCCAGAAGCCTGTCGTCCAGTAGTTGTTTTCTATCGGCTGATAAAAGCCGTCTTCGCTGTACGCTTTCTGAAATTTTTCCGTAAATTCGGGCAGATTCCGTAACACCTGTTTTTCTGAAAAAGCAAGCGCATCCTCCACTTCCGCTGCCGAAATGCCCGGCTTTTCCCCAAATAAAATGTTCATGCTCCCTCCGTTCTGCCGCGCTCCGGCGGCCTCATAATGCTCTTGATATCCGTTAAAAATCTGCGGTTTTCTATTATTCTCATTATACATCCATATGTCCGGTTTTGCCATACGCGCATAATATATTTCCCGGCACAGAAGTGACAGTCCAGCCTCCGCCCGGACAGAGCATCGTTCTCTGGCGGAGGCCCTGTAATAAACGTTGACTACTGAAGGTAGTCAAGTAGTTGGTGAAAAAGCGGCTTATGCTGCTTTTGAACCTAGTACCGCTGCGTTTTTAGCGGAGCGCAAGCGTGCCTCCAAAGAGATGATGCTCTGTCCGGGTGGAGGCGGAACTAATACTCACAGGAAGAATGCCCGCAAAACTGCGGGCAAAGCAATCCTTATATATAAATCTTTCAATCCAAAACAGTTTCTACCCTTTCAGCCCCGTAGAAGCCACGCCTTCCACAAAGTATTTCTGCAGACACAGGAACACGATGATAACCGGTATCAGGGAAAGAACGGAGCCCGCCATAATCAGGCCGTACTCGGAAGAATATTGTCCGATGAACATTTTCAGTCCGAGCTGAATCGTTTTCTTGCTTTCGGTTTTCAAATAAATGAGCGGCCCGAGATAATCGTTCCATGTGCTGACAAAGGTAAAAATCGTCAGCGTGGATAACGCCGGTTTGGAAAGGGGCAGCATGATTTTGGCATAAATCTTATATTCGCTCATGCCGTCGATTCTCGCCGCCTCGCACAGCTCGCTCGGAATGCCTTCATAGAACTGTTTCATCATGAACACGCCAAAGGCGGAAAATGCCTGAAGGCAAATCATCGCAAGCAGTTTGTCGTTTAAGCCCATCGCCCGCATCATAATGAACTGCGGAACCATGTAAACCTGCCAGGGCATCGCAATCGTCGCAATATAGGCAAGGAACAGGGCGTTTTTATGTTTAAATTCCAGTTTGGCAAAAGAATATGCCGCAAAACTCGATGTCAGAAGCTGCAAAAAGGTAACAACAATTGTCAGAAATACCGTATTTTCCACAAACTTGAGCATCGGAATCTTGGTCCAGATTTTGATATAATTATCCCATTTCGGAACTTCCGGAATCCACACGAATGGATTCATCTGGAAAACTTCCCTGTCCGATTTGATTGACGCGGACAGCATCCATAAAAAGGGAATTACCATAACTATTGTTATTAAAATCAGTATCGCATAAACCAGTATTTTTCCAATCAAAGCATTTCTGCTTTTGGAACTGTATTTTTTCGCATCATTTTTTTCGCTCATCCCGACTCTCCTTTCTTCTACATTTTATGCGTCCAGATTCTTTTCATATCTGAACTGAATCAGCGTAACAACGAGCACAATCACGAACAATACCATTGCGATTGCGCTGGAATATCCCAAATCCCAGTAATTAAACGCGTTCTGATAAATGTAGTATACAAGAACCGTCGCCGAGGTGCTGAGCTTTCCGTCGCCGCCTCCGGCGAGCATAACCGCGATATCATAAACCTTAAAGCAGTTGATGGTCAGCATAACGACTACGAAAAAGGTAGTGGAACGAAGCTGCGGCCACGTTATGTATTTGAATTTCTGCCATGTATTTGCGCCGTCCAGGCTGCCCGCTTCATACAGCTCTGCGGAAATTCCCTGTAATCCGGCCAGATAAATGACCATATAATAACCCATGTATTTCCATACGCTGAATAAAATCAGCGTGACAAGCACCAGATTTCCGCTGAACCACTTCGGCAGATTTTCCTGTGCCACCCCGAACACATTCAGCAAAAGGTAGTTGATTGGCCCTTTGGAGGGATGGAACAGCATGCTCCATACCGCCGTAATCGCTACGAGCGACGCCACATAAGGGAAAAACGCTACCGTCCGGAAAAGCCCTCTTGCACGGACTTTCTGGTTCAGCACGACCGCCAGAGCCAGCGAGGCAATCATCGTAAGCGGAACGGTTCCCACAACGTAAATGATGGTATTTTTCAACGCCGCTACGAAAAAGGTGTCCGTAGGGAGTTTCATAAAGTTCTTCAGTCCCACGAATGTAATGGCGTTGCTGCCGTCCCAGTCCATGAACGCGAGCAGAAATGCAAAAACAATCGGAATCAGCGTAAATACGGCAAATCCGATAAAGTTCGGCGCAATAAAGGAATAGGCCACAAGGTCTCTTTTGGCCTCTCTGCTTATGAGCCTGTTATTTCGGAGAGCGGTGATTTTCCGCTGTTTCTTTTCTCTTTCCGCAATCAGTTTTCTTTTTTTCTTAATATCCGTTTCTTCCCGAATCTTCTGCATCAAAACAGCCGATTCTTTTTCCAGCTTTTCTACCTGAGCTGCTTTTTTTTCATCCATGCTATCCCCTGCCTTTCTCCCGGATATGCCGTACCGGCACAAACAACCCATGAACTTTTCACAGTTAGGGCTGGTTTTTTACGCCAGCCCTAACATTTTTTATGGATTTTCCGGACAATTTTTACTGTCCCAGAACTTTTCCTACTTCTTCGTTCATCTTCGCGATACCTTCATCAATCGTCATTTCCTGATTCATGATGGATTTATGATAAGTATCGAGAATGTCATTGATTTCGGATACGTTCTCAGCATAAGGAACTTCCAGATACAGATTGGAAACGGTCAGCGCTTCTTTGCTCTCCGGGTCTGTCGGGAATCCTTCCAGACTGGAGATAATGCCAGCAACTTCGTCAGTCATCAGCGCCGGGAAGTTACCTGTTCCAGCCATAACTTTTGCGCCTTCCGCGCCCGATACCCATTCTACAAACTTGAATGCTTCGTCTTTGTTATCAGAAACACTCGTTACGGAAAGTCCCGTAATCGTACCAAGTGTGGAACCCGCTTCAACGCCTTCCGCATGAGGATATTTTACCATGCCCCAGTTACCGCACAGGGATGCGTCATACTCGCCGCTCTGAATGTTGGAAATCAGCGTGGAGATAAACCAGGAACCCATGTTCATCATCGCTACGTCGCCGCCTGAAAACGCTGCGGAATAATGTAATCCTTCTGCGCTCAAATCTGCGTAATTTCTACAAATCTGGTCTTTTTCTTCGTTCAGTACCATCTCATAATAGGGTTTGAAGAAATCATATTCGCCATCCAGAATAGAATGCTGTCCGTCCAGTACGCCGAATAACTGTACCGCACTTCTCCATGTATGGTAATGAGTACCATAAATCTGGGAGCCGAAGGTCGGGTCTGCAACCTGTCTTGCCAGCGCATCATATTCTTCAAATGTCATATCGTTGGTCGGATAGTCAACGCCCGCCGCATCAAAGATATCTTTGTTATAGAATACAACCCAGAAGTCATTTCTGAAAGGCAGTTCGTAAAGGCTTCCGTCTACGGTAATCTGCTTGTCAACACCGCCGTACTGGCTTAAATCGATGCCCGCCGCCGAGATATAACTGTCAAGGGGCTCCAGTGTGTTCTTGGAAACGAGTGTCGCATAACCCGGAACGTCTTTGATGGTAACAACGTCAAAGTCTGAACCGCTTCCGGATAATTCCGTTGCAAGTACCGTCATGTAATCAGCGCTTCCCAGGTCTACCATTTCCAGCGTCACATTCGGGTTTGCCGCTTCATAAGCCTCTTTCAGCGCCTGCCAGTAAGGAGTCGTGTCCTTATCCCAGATAGCCCATTTCAGGGTAACAGGGCCGCCCGCGTCCGCCGCTGTGTCCGCCGCCTCTGTCTGCGTTGTATCGGCTGTGCTTTCTGTCTGTGCCGTGTCTGCCGGCGCCTGTGCTTCCGTCTGTGTGGTGTCCGCCGCATTGTCCGCTGCCGGCTGCGCGTCGCCGCCGTTAGAACCGCATCCTGCCAGAAGACCTGTCAGCATTGCTGCTGTAAGCAATACACTTACTACTTTTTTCTTCATCTTTTATTTCCTCCCTTTTAAAAAGTTTTATAGATATCGCTTTGGATGACTATGGATTTAGTATACTGATTTCTCTTTTTGATTTACATAGAATTTTTTTCAATTTCCTTCACAATTTATTCAATATTTATTTCATATATATTCAACTTTTTATGCTTTTTGTCCAAAAAATATACTTTTTTTGAAAAAGATGCACTATTTATTCCATTTTTTTCTCCAGTGGATATTTGCTTTTCCCCAATCCCCCTCTATGTTAAAATGAAACTGAGATGAAAAGCAGACGTTTATTGATATAAGAAGAGAGAAAGGTAATATAATGCGTTTTTTGATAAATTGTAAAGAAAAACTGCGGCAGTATTTCTGCACGATACGCGCACGTATTTTATTATGTACGATTTCCCTGATTGCCGTTATCTGCATTATTATTACTTCCATCAGTTATTTTCTTGTGCTCGATAACTTAAGACAGAATCTGATTCAGACATCGGAAACAAGGCTTTCTTTCCTGTGTGAATCCATCGACGCCAATGTAAGCAACGTGAACAACTTTGTCCGGGCCTGTCAGATAAGCACGAAGATTATTAATTTTGCCAAAGAATCGAACCCCTCCGGCAATCGGAGCAAGCGGGAAGCGCATGATTTTGTCATAGAAAATTATTCGGCCAATGCGGCTCTGCCTTCACAGCTCATCCGCATGGTGATTCTGGGAAAAGAACGGCCGGATATCGTTCAGGTAGTGGAACCGCCCTATTCTTCGATTACGGTCTCCGCCGAAGCCATCCGTTCGCTTCCTTATTTCGATTCGCTCCGGGAGTATATGGAAGAAGTGTCCGTCGGCATACTGCCGGACGCCTTCTGCACTACCAAAGAAATTCCGATGATACCCGCCCTTTACCCGATTGAGCATCCCTATAAAGCGGAGGAGGTAGGCTATATTTTCATGGAAATGTCCACTTCCGTCATCACACAGCCCATACAGAATTATCTTTCGGAACGGGACAGCCGCTTTTTCTTCTATATGAATGGCAACGCCTATCGGTTCCAGAACGGAACACTCGTTTCCTGTCAGGACACTTCGGAAATGCTGGAAGATTTATCCGATATGGCGCTAAATCCGGACACATATATTCAGACGATACGCCTTCTAAGCGGACAGGAAGAGGAAACCGTGACCGTCATCGCGCGCCCGCTCAATACAAAAGGCTGGTATATTGCGGAATGCGTCGATGAATCCCAGCTTACGGAAAGCGTCTTTAATATCCTGTTCAGCATTGTGCTCATTACCGTTGGCGCCGCCAGCTGTATCGGCGTCTTTCTTTCCTGGTTTCTTTCCAGAACCGTGAATCTGCCCGTAAAACAGCTCCAGGCCCGCATCCGCCGCATCGAAAACGGCGATTTTTCCAGGGATTTATCGACAGAATGGCCGCATGAGCTGGGGGATGTTGGCAAAACCATCAACGACCTCTCGGAAAACGTGCTGCTCCTGATGGACCAGCGGGTAGAGGATGAGCGCCAGAAAAGAGAATATGAATACAAAATGCTGCAGAGCCAGATAAACCCGCATTTTCTCTATAATACGTTAAATTCCATCAAATGGATGGCCACCATACAAAATTCGCCGGGCATCGCCGAGATGACGACCTCGCTTTCCCGCCTGCTGAAAGATATTTCCAAAGGCGCAACCAATCTCGTCACCATCCGGCACGAGCTTTCGCTCATCCATGACTATTTTATTATCCAGCAGTATCGGTATGGCGGCATTATCACATTAACGCCTCTGGTTGATGACGACGCGCTGCTTTCCTGTCAGATTTTAAAATTTACGCTGCAGCCGCTTGTGGAAAACGCCATTTTCCACGGCATCGAACCGAAAGGCACGGCGGGAAACATTACCATTCACATTTACCGAAACGAGACTTCTGACATCCGCATCGACGTCACCGACGACGGAATTGGCATGGAACCGGAACTGGCCGCCCGGCTGCTCGATATGGAAATGCCCGCCTCCTCTTCCTTCTTCAAGGAAATCGGCGTCAGCAACGTCCATAAACGTCTGCAGTACGAATTTGGCAGTCAGTACGGCCTTTCGATTCTGAGTGAAAAAGGAAAGTTCACGACCATATCCATTTTGCTGCCTTTCAGGGAGGAGAAAAACGAATGATAAAACTGATTATCGCCGATGACGAGCCGCTCGTACAGGCGGGCATCAAATCCATGATAAACTGGGAAGATTATAATATCAGCATTGTCGGAACCGCGTCAAACGGCGACGCCGCCTACGAGCTGATTCTGGAACATTCTCCGGAAATCGTCATAACAGACATTAAGATGCCTGTTATGAGCGGTCTTGAACTCGCCAGAAAATGCCGGGATGAAGGCCGCAAACTGCCTCTTTTCATTATTCTGACCAGCTACGAAGAGTTTAACTTCGTCAAAGAGGCCATCACTTATCAGGTCGTGGACTACCTGATTAAGCTGGAACTGACGCCGGAAGTGCTGCTGGAAACAGTTAAAAAGGCCATCGGGCGGATTCCCGAAGAACAGCCGCCGCAGGCCGCCGAACCGCTTAACAATATCTATCTGATTCGGGAACAGTTCTATACCCGCCTGATTTTCAATCTTTTTGAGTCGGAAGAGCAGTTCCGGGCACAGGCCCAGAATCTGAATATCGACTTTTCCGGCGAGGCATATGCCGTCAGCTATGTGGAAATCAGAAGCGAAAAACTGACGCATATGTCAAACAGCAAACAGCTGAATCTCTATACAAGCAGTCTGCAGATGGTGAGCGAACTGATTTCCAAATATATCCCCTGTCATGTGCTTTCTCTTGATACGAGGCATTTCTGCGTGATTTTCTTTTTAAACAAAGAAACGTCCGCGGATTATAAAACCCTCATTCGTAATACGCTGCGCCAGGTATCTGTCATGTTATTTAATTATTACAGTGTGACGATTCACGCCAGCATCGGCGCGCCCGTGGCTTCCCCTCTGCAAATGGCATCTTCCTATCAGGACGCCAGGCAGACCTTTGCCAGAGTCAGTGAAGAGTCGCCCATCCTTTTCCTGGAGGATATTGCGGAGGACGAGCCGTTGCGGAATGTCTTTAATATCTCTTTATTTAAGGAAGATATTCTGAAAGCCTATGCGGAATATGACGAAAAAGCCCTCTACGACACTTTCACCGCAATTATAGAGCTGTTTGCCGGACAACAGGCGCACTACGTCCAGGCGCTGGATGCGGCCAGCAATATTTTATATCTTTCCCTGTCGCTGCTTGGCGGCGGCGAACAGCTCATATCGGATATTTTCCGGGAAAAAAACAACGGCTACCGCTCCCTGTACGAGCTGACAAACACGGAACAGGTAATGGAATGGATGAAGCTGCTGCGCGACGGCCTGTGCCAGCGCTTTACGGAGCATAACAAAGACTACAAAAACCACACGGTTATCCATGTCAAAAAATACATTAACGAGCATATTGAGGAAAAACTGACCCTGAATAAAGTTGCCAGAGAATTTAACATCAGCCCCAACTATCTGAGCGTTCTTTTTTCCAAAAATAACGATATCGGCTTTTCCGACTATATCAACCAGAGCAAAATCGAGGCCGCCAAAAAAATGATGGGCGAAGGAGACTATAAAATCTATGAGATTTCAGACCGTCTCGGATTTGAGAGCGCTTTTTATTTTAGTCGTGTATTTAAAAAAGTAACAGGCTTATCGCCAAGAGATTATATTAATCAGAATCCGCAGACATAGTGTATCATCTGCCAATCAGCTATACTTTTTTGCTTGCCGGAATTGCAATACATCCATATGCTATGAATCACAAGGAGGAGTTTATTTATGTTCTATGAAATCACGGAAAATTATACGATGGCGGCTACGGCATCGTCCGGCCCCACTTCATCGCCCGGCCCCGCTTCACCATCCAGTTCTGTCTCATCGTTCACTCCCTTCTCCCTCTACCCGCCTGTTACGGACAGAGTTGCATGGGAAGCGCTGGACGAAGAATGGAAGAAAGAAGCCGTCGCGCTCGGCGAACGTTATCTGCATTTTGAATTTCCGCCTCTGACGGCTATGGATTTCCTGGATTTTACGAGAAACGGCAACCGGGTACGCTATGAAGACAAATGCTTTTCCAAACGTCACGCCCTGAACGCGCTCGTTCTGGCGGAATGTGTGGAAGATAAAGGACGGTTCCTGGACGATATCGTCAACGGTATTTTTTCCATCTGTGAAGAAAGCGCCTGGCAGCTGCCGCCCCACAACAGCTATATCCGCGATACACCGCAGCTTCCCCTTCCGGACAGTACGGCTCCTGTGCTGGATTTGTTCGCCTGTGAAAGCGGCGCCGTTCTCGCCACAGTCTGCTATCTGCTGAAAAGCCGTCTCGATGAAATCAGCCCCTTTATTACGAAACGAATCCGGCACGAGCTGAACCAGCGAATTTTTACGCCTTATCTGGATTCCCATTTCTGGTGGATGGGCAACGGCGAAGAACCGATGAATAACTGGACAATCTGGTGCACGCAGAACGTACTGTTATCTGTCTTTTTATTAAATCAGGACATTTCTGTCGACAAATCCGCCACATCCTCATCCGCATATGAAACTTCCGACGCGTTCCGGGCCGCCGTTCTGCGCAAAGCCAGCCGCAGCATCGACTATTTCCTTGCGGAATACGGAGAGGACGGCTGCTGTGACGAAGGAGCCCAGTACTACCGCCATGCGGGCCTGTGCCTGTTCAACGCGATGGAAATCTTAAACACCGTGACAGGCGGCGCCTTTTCGGCGCTGTACATGGAACCGAAAATACGCAATATCGCTTCCTACATCTTCCATGTCCATATCGACGATAAATATTATGTAAACTTTGCAGACTGTTCTCCGGTGGCCGGACGCGCCGGCGTGCGCGAATTTCTTTTCGCTCTCCGGACCAAAAATCAGGATATGGCCGCCTTTGCCGCCGCTGATTTTCTTGCCGGAATGCCGGAAACGCTTCTGCTTCCCCGGGAAAACAATCTCTACTACCGGCTGCAGAATGCCTTTACGGTACGGGAAATCCGCGCTTATGCGATGGCTGCGGCCGCAGATGCAGCTTCTACGGAGCGTTCCTCCCGCCTTGCAAACGAGGCCTCCTCGAACATGCCTTCAAAACTTCCTCTGCGTCATCCCGACATCTACTATCCGAGCGTCGGTATCTTCATTGCAAGGGACGACGTTTTCTGTCTCGCGGTCAAGGCCGGGAACAACGGGGACAGTCACAACCACAACGATACCGGGAGCTTTACCGTTTACCGGAACGGTCTGCCCTTGTTCATCGACGTGGGTGTTGAAAGCTATACGAAAAAAACGTTCTCCCCTCAGCGCTATGAAATCTGGACGATGCAGTCGGCCTATCACAATCTGCCGACCGTCAACAGGCATATGCAGAAGGACGGGGAATCCTATGGAGCGAGCGATGTCAGTTATCAATTAACCGACACTGTCTGTCAGATTGATATGGAGCTTTCCGGCGCCTATCCGGCGGAAAGCGGATTGCGCTCTTATCATCGGTGTGCGCGCCTGGTGAAGGGTCAGGACATTGTCATCGAAGACCGCTTCGTGTTCAACGATAACGCTCCCGGCAATATGGACAATATAAACAGTGCTGACAATGCAGAAAAGCAAAACTGCGAAAAATGCGCCAGTCAGCCAAATACCGTCGTGATGAGCCTGATGACTTACGAAAAACCGGTTGTCATTGCAAAAGACGATTACCTCGTCCTCCGCATCGGTTCGGACGGACTGCTTTCCGTCACCGGAGGACGGCTTTCCCGTATCGAAACCATTCCCATTACCGACGCTCGTCTGCAGACCGCATGGGAGCACGAAGTCTACCGGATTCTGATTGATGCGGCTGAAGCTGATAACTGTAAGGAAGAACTGCCTATGGAGACTACGGGTACAACCGCGTGCGCTGCCGAAAATACGACAGGCAATACGTCTGCATACATACGGCTTCGTATCAGCAGCAGTCTATAAGGAAGCGGCAACATCAGAAAGACCGAACCCACGGGTTCAGCCTTTCTGTATTTTCAACTATTTTGTTTAGCCAGTATTAATTTTTACAGGAATCTTCTCATCCCTTGCGTACAAGATGACGCGGAAGGCCGTTCACATACAGCGGCTGCAGCTCGCCCATGATGAGCGGTCTCGCATATTTTTCATAACCATCGGTCAGGCCCTTGCAGTCCTCGGTAATCCATTCGTCCGGAACTTTTCTTTCCACATTGGCAATCGCATGAATATCATATGCGCTCGTGCCGCACTGGTAAGGCGCTTCGCCGTTTCTGTCAAGGGTTATCATCATACCCGTTTTTCCTTCTTCCGCCGCCATAACCGCATCGAATCCAACCTGGAATGCCTCGTTGATATCCGTCAGAGACGCGATGTGCGTCGCCGCACGCTGTAATGTGGAAAATTCGATAGCACGGGTCTTTAATCCTGTTTCTGCCGCAATTTTATCCGCCAGCATAACTGCCGTGCCGGACATCTGTTTGTGACCGAAAGCATCAACCGCAACTTCTCTTCCGAGCTCGCATACATAACGGCCGTCAGCAATCTTCACACCCTCCGATACCGCAATGACAACCGAAGATTTCTCCTCCGCCAGCTTCTTAATGTCTTCCATGAACTTGTCCATGTCGAATACTTTTTCCGGTAAATAAATCGCATCCGGTCCGCTGCAGTCATCGCCCTTTGAGAGAGCCGCCGCCGCCGTCAGCCATCCGGCATTACGTCCCATAATTTCTACGATACAGATAGTAGGTTTTTTTGCACCGAAAGACTCGTTATCGCGGATAATCTCTTTCATGCTGGTTGCGATATATTTTGCCGCGGAGCCGTATCCCGGGCAGTGGTCTGTAATCGGAAGGTCATTGTCGATGGTCTTCGGAACACCCATGAAACGCTGCGGTTTATTATGAGCCGCCGCATAATCGGAAAGCATTTTGACCGTATCCATGGAATCGTTTCCGCCCGCATAGAAGAGACATTCGATATCATGTTTCTCCATGATTTCAAAAATCTTCTCATAAACGTCTTCATGCCCCTCAATTTTCGGCATTTTAAAACGGCAGGAACCCAAAAAAGCGGAGGGAGTTCTCTTTAACAGCTCGATGCCCGTCTCGTCATCGAGATACTCGCCAAGGTCAATCATTTTATCCTGAAGGAAGCCCTCGATACCGTGTACCATACCATAAATTTTCTTTACGCCCAGCTTCTTCGCGGCAGCATAAACGCCCGCTACGGAAGAGTTGATAACGGCTGTGGGGCCGCCGGACTGACCAACAACAATATTTCCTTTCATCGCCACATCTCCTTTATATTCTTTGTTTTTAAACTGATGCCGCCCGGTGTTGCAATTCGGACAGACTTATAGTGAGTATACCAAATAAATCCTGAAATGGCAAGTAATGGGAAGATATTTTACCGTACCAGATAAAAGAAATACCCCACATAGCACGCCAGCAGGATAACGCCGCCATGCCGCTGCAATTTCTGTTTCCGGGCCACGCAGAGCCATAACAGAACCGCCGTCGCAATGCAGACAATTGTATCGACGAGAAATGTCGGCTGATAAACAACGGGCGTTATCACCGCCGCAATTCCGACGACAAACAGAATATTAAACAGATTGCTGCCCACGATGTTTCCGACCGCGATATCCGCCTTTCCTTTAACAGCGGCCGTGGCGGAAGTCACAAGCTCCGGCAGAGAGGTTCCGAAAGCAACAATCGTAAGACCAATGAGCCGTTCGCTCATACCGAAAATTCTCGCAAGCGCCGTCGCCGCATCAACCGTGACATCGCTTCCCAGAACAATCAGCACGCCGCCGATAAGAATCAGCAGAATCAGCCTGAGCATACTGTCCGGTTTACTGCCCTGCCCCTGTTCTTCCAACGCGGCAGCCTGTCCTTTTTTGGCCATCCGCAGAAGATACAGCAGATAAAGCACCATACCCGCCAGCAGAATCAGGCCGTCCAGCCTTCCAACCGTTCCGTCCAGCAGACCGAGGGCCGCCAGCAGCGCCGTCGCGCCGATAACCATCGGCAGCTCGTATTTCACGGTGGATTTCTGCACCGCGAGCGGCGATATAACAGATGTTATTCCGAGAATCAGCAGCACATTCAGGATATTGCTTCCCACCACGTTGCCGATTGTGATTTCCGCGCTTCCTTTTAATGCCGCCGAAGTGCTGACGGCCGCCTCCGGAAGACTCGTTCCGATTGCCACGATGGTCAGGCCGATGACGAGCTGTGGAATCCCGAATTTTTCCGCAACCTTACTGGCTCCTTCCACAAACCAGTCGGCGCCTTTCACCAGCATGACGAACCCGACCACCAGTAATACTAACTGTACCGCTACATTCATGTTTTTTCCTCCTTTAAAATCCTTTAAAATAAAATGAGACTCTCAGCACTTTCGTGCCAAAAGTCTCGTACTCTCAAAATATCCGCTCCATTTCCATACAGAACGCGGCGCTTATGAAAGATGCGCAAACATGGCTTCCGCCAGGGTATGTTGCTTACGCATGATAACTACTCCCTTTTAACTTGTCACCAGAGTATCATATCCCCAAAATGCTGTCAATATACCAAATGGTAAAAAAAGAAATTTGCCATTTTCTTAACACCGCATTAACAAACGCCCGTTATTGTTTTTTCATATAATAAAGGACAAGCGTGCTGCCATTCAGCATCTGATAGGAACCATCCGGCAGCTGTTCCAGCGAGACAAGGTAATCATATTTGGGACTTCCCGTTTTCCCTTCTTTGCCTTCCGTGTACAATACTTCCGGGAACAGTACAAAATAAATGCCTTCTCCCTCCGCAAAACCGACGGCGGTATTTTCCACGTCACAGCCATAAGTGCCCTTGTGCATATTCTGTTCGTCCTGGGTGCTGTCCATATACCACGTGTATGTGCCGTCCTGTTTCATAACAAGATAGCCGGAATCGCCCAAGTCCCATTCTCCCACCAGAAATTCTCTGGCCTTTTCTTCCGCTTCCGCATTGTCCGGAACGCTCATCACCGCCGAGTTCATGACTTTCAGCGCCTCATTTTTACCGGATTCGTATGCGTTTTTCTCCGCGATATAAGAAACCGTATAGGCATAATAATTTTTGCCATAGAAACGCTGCAGCGCGATTGTCTCAACGCCGTTCTCCTCATACTTGCAGACCCATTCATACCAGCCTTCTTCCTGCACCTTTACTTCCGTCGGCGCTTCTATTTCTTCGTAGCCCGGAAACGTGGCATAAATCTGCTTCGCCATATTGAGCATATCCAGCGGGTGTTGGTAGTAAGATTCCCTGGAACAGGAAACGCCGAGCACCGAATCCTCCCTGTCCCGGAAAACAAGGCTCGCATCCGTGCTTTCCTCCTCCGCATAGGTCCAGACCGTATCGTCGTAAAGCAGCGCCATCGCACCGAGCCCGGCCTGCTTTAAACTGTCCTTTTGCGAATCGTATGTTTCCGTTCCTCCCGCATCCTCTTTTGCCGCGCCGCAGCCTGTTAAAAGCAGCAGAAGGGCCGCACAGCATAATCCTTTTATGATTCCTTTTCTTTTCATTACCTATTCCTTTCCCGGCCTGTGTCCGACAGGCCAAAGCGCCTCTGGCGACGCATTTTTATCGTATTTTCGCAAGCGCCTCTTTGGAAAGCATCTTGCGGATATTACATAGGAAGAGCACCGTCGCCGTCGTCGCGGAAATAATATCCGAAACGGGCTCCGAATAATATACGCCCATAACGCCGAAAAAGCGGGGCAGAATGATTGCCAGCGGTATCAGCAGAATGACTTTCCGAAGCACCGCGATAAAAAGGGAGATTCTGGCCTGTCCAAGCGCCAGAAATGTCGGCTGTATGCCGTTCTGCAGCCCAAAAACGGACATTCCAAACATAAAAACCGGCATGGTCTTTCCGACCAGCGCAATCAGCTCCGCATCTTCTGTGAAGAAGGACGCGTACCACTCCGGGAACATCATGGTCGAAGCCGTGGACACCAGCATAAAAACGAAACAGGCTCCAATCATCCACCGATACACCTCTTTTACCCTCGCAAAATTTCCGGCTCCGTAATTATAACTAATAACAGGTGATATACCTTGTGTAAAACCGCCTATCGGCGCAGAAAAAATCTGCATGACGCTCTGCATGATGGTCATGGAACCCACATACAAATCACCGCCGTAAGTTTGTAAACCGTGATTTAACACGATGCTGATAAAACTCTCCGTCGCCCTCATAATAAAAGGAGAAATTCCGAGAGAAAAAATACTAATCAAAATACCTTTTTCCAGCCTGAGACACTTCCTCCGGATTTTCAGGGATGTTTTCTTTCCTGTCAGGAAGCCTACCACCCAGACCGCGCTGAGGGCCTGAGAAATAACAGTCGCTATTGCCGCCCCTTTTACGCCGAGGCCGAATACAAAAATGAAAATCGGGTCCAGTATAATATTCGCTATGGCGCCGATGAGAACCGAATACATGGCAATTCTTGACTGGCTCTGACAAATAATAAAAGCGTTCAGGCCGAGCGCAAACTCCACGAAAATAGTCCCGACCAGGTAAATCGAGATATAATCAACCGCATAACCTATGGTAGCGTCGCTGGCCCCAAACATATATAACAGTGGTTTTTGAAAAGCATAGAAAAAAGCCATCAGAAGCACTGTACAGATAACCAGGAACGTTACGCTGTTTCCCAATATTTTCTCCGCATGCTCCCTGTCCTTCTTTCCAAGCCAGATGGCCGCAAGCGGCGCCGCGCCGCTATTGACAAATCCCGAAAAGGCCGAAATAAATACCGTGATGCAGAATGTCACGCCTACCCCTGTCAGCGCCGCCGCTCCCACGTCTTTCATATGTCCGATATAAATACGGTCGATAATGCTGTATAAAATATTGATAAGCTGTGCCAGAATCGCCGGAAAAGCCATGCTGACCACAAGGCTGCCAATCGACGCAGACGCCATGCGCTCCTCTCTTGACATTTCTTCCGCCGGTTTCCGCCCATGCTGTTCTTGTTGATTCTGTTCTGTCATATCTCCTCTCATTCCGCCGCGCACGCGGCATTGTTCCTTTCCCAACGCGCAATCTTGTGCAGCGCTGAAAGCACAACACTCAAAGCGCATCGCCTTAAAGTGCAACGCCCAAAACGCATTGGCTCCAAATCTGCATATCAGAAATCGTCCGATACTACTCGATAATATGCCAATTTAAGGAAAAAGGCAATGGTATCATATGTTATTTTAATTTCAATTTCCTGTTTTAACACAAAATACACATTGTTAAATTTACTTTTAACAAAAATATTCTATAACATCCCTCAAACTCTTATGCCTTGCCATAATAGTTGCTGGCTGCCCCGCTTTTTCTATCATACCGCCTTTTATCCCCCCGGGCAAGCCGTCCGGGGAAATATCTGCAAAACCGCAAAATTTCCCTAAAATCCGGTTTTCAATCTTCTGATAAAATGGTACTATAAAAATAATACTATAATATGTAATAGTCAGCCTCCGCCAGAGAACAATGCTCTGTCCGGGCGGAGACTGAACCGGCACTATCATTACGAATACAATCCTGCAGAAACTTTTTATGAAAAGGGAGGTAATCTTCATGGCAGCAACCGATTATGCAGCAGCGTTTAAACAGGGAAGAAGAAGTTATCAGGCCGCCCTGACAAAGGGCGAATATCCTTATCTCCCGGTGCTCGACGATATTTTATCCTATACGGAAGTGGCGTCCATTGAAAATCTGGGACTGATTGATATTCCGCTTTCCAAACTTATCGGAACCAAAACGGAAGGGCGCACTAACGCCTTCGCTAACAATTTCATGCCCCTTCTTCCGGAAGATTCGGAATTTGGCATGAAATGGGCTCTCCTTTATGACCATCAAATCAATGACGGTATCAGAGACCCCATCGTTGCTTACGAGTTTATGAATCAGTTCTATGTACAGGAAGGCAACAAGCGCGTCAGCGTTATGAAATATTTGAAAACATACAGCATTCCGGGAACCGTAACGAGACTGATTCCCCGGAAAACAGACGATAAGGAAAACCGCCTGTACTATGAATTTCTGGATTTTTATGCGGTATCGCAAAGCTACGATGTCTGGTTCGGCAAAGAAGGCAGTTATAAGAAGCTCCTGAAGCTGATGGGAAAGAAAGAAGACGAAATGTGGAGCGA
Organism: uncultured Lachnospiraceae bacterium; assembly: GCA_910578715.1. GTDB lineage: Bacteria > Bacillota > Clostridia > Lachnospirales > Lachnospiraceae > UBA3282. The sequence goes on from CAJTRL010000022.1 coordinate 30,652, forward strand.
CGACGATAAACTCACCTTTCACGCCGCATGTTATAACTTTTCCGAGGCCTTCCGGATGGCACACGGTGAGAAGCTGGAGCTTCCCGTTTCCGATGCCTTTCTTGTTTATGTGGAAATATACGGCTATGAGCAGGTGAAAAGCGAAACGGAACACGAGATGCTCGCCGCGCTCCAGAAAATGTGGACGGAAATCACGCTCGCCGACAAGGGCAATCAGGTGGAGCTGATTCAGAATCCCGTGGAAACAAAATCTACCCTGTTAAACCGTCTGCTCACGACCGGAGCCGTTTCTCCGGAAACGCTGAAAATTGCTTTTATCTATACCAAAACGACCGATACTTCCAGCTGGGCCTATGCGCATGAACTGGGAAGAATGTACATAGAACAGGCGTATGAGGGCAAAATAAAAACGATGGCCTTTGACCAGGCAGACGACGACGCCAAAGTGGCGGAAGCCATCGAGCTGGCTATTGAACAGGGCTGCAATCTGATTTTTACGACGGCTACCCAGATGGTCAACCAGAGCGTCCGTTCTGCGGTTCTGCACCCGAAAGTTAAAATTTATAACTGCTCTATCCTGATGTCCTATTCTTCTATCTGTACTTACTATGCGCGGATGTATGAATCAAAATTCCTGATGGGCGCAATTGCGGCCGCTCTTTCGCGGACAGACAGGCTTGGCTATGTTGCTGACTATCCGATTTACGGAACGCTGGCGAATATTAACGCCTTTGCGCTCGGTGCCAAGATGATTAACCCTTATGTAAAAATCTATCTGGAATGGTCCAAAATCAAAGGACAGGATGCCAGAGAACGATTACATCAGGAGGGCATCGTCTTCATTTCCGATAACGACATGATTACGCCGGAACACGCATCAAGGGCCTACGGCCTTTATGTCAAAAAGGAAGACGGAACCCTTGACAATATTGCGACGCCGATTTGGCACTGGGGGAAATTTTACGAGCGGATAATCCAGAATATCTGCAGCGGAAACAGCGAAGAAAGCGCCCAGAAAGGGAAAAAGGCGGTAAACTACTGGTGGGGAATGTCCGCAGATGTCATCGACGTTATCTGCTCCAAAACGATGCCCCACGGAACCCACCGGCTCATAGAATTTCTCAAAAACTCCATCCGCGCCGACGCTTTCCACCCCTTCGACGGACCGATTTACGCACAGAACGGCATCCTGCAATGCGAAGAAGGCAAAAGTCTGGGGCCGGATGAAATCATAACGATGGACTGGCTTGCGGAAAATGTAATGGGAAGCATTCCCGAACTGGAAGAACTGACGGAGGAAGCCCAGGCGCTCGTACAGCTTCAGGGCATAAAAATTGATGAAAATACAGAAAAATGATGTAACGCGGACAGATGATGTTTCACCATCCGGCGGCACGCTGCATATTCTGGTGCTCGCCGACCATAAATCAAAGTTTCTATATGATTATTACGACCCGGAACGGGTCAAGGACATCGACCTCATCATTTCCTGCGGAGACCTTCCGCCGGAATATCTGACTTTTTTTGTCACGCTCTGCAACGTGCCGCTTCTGTATGTCCGGGGGAATCACGATAACAAATACGATATGAAACCGCCGGAAGGATGTATCTGTATCGAAGATGATATTTATGTCCATCAGGGCATCCGCATCATGGGCCTGGGCGGCTCGATGGAATATATTCCCGGTTCAGGCGGCCAGTACACGGAACGGCAGATGCAGAGAAGGGTCCGGAAACTCCGGTTCAAACTGTGGAAGCACAAGGGATTCGATATTCTCGTTACCCATGCCCCCGCCTATCACGTCAACGATATGGAAGACCTTCCCCACCGCGGCTTTTCCGTTTTCCGCACACTGATGGAAAAATACGAGCCGAAATTTTTCTTCCACGGCCATGTGCATGCCAACTATGGCCGGAATTTCAAAAGAAAAGACACTTATGCGAATACGACGGTCATCAACGCATATGATTTCTATGTGGTGGAATATCCGCTTGGGGAAACATCCTGACCATTCGGGAGCCATGCTGCCAGGCGGGAAACAGTTCAGCCTCCACCCGGCCGGAGCATCGTTCTCTGGCGGAGGCCCTGTAAAAATGTCGGCACTTAGTGAAAAAGGCGCTTTGCGTCTTTTGAACTTAGTACCGCTACATTTTTAACGGAGCGCAAGCGTGCCTCCAAAGAGATGATACTCTGGCTGGGTGAAGGCTGAGCTGTTTCCCGTCCGGAAAGTATTTTCCCAGAAACCTGTATCTTTTTGTCGGAAAATGCGGTAAAATAAAAGAAAAAACATCAGGAGGGGAAACACGTGAGTACAATTTTAATTCCGGTAATCTGTATTGCTGTAATATTGCTCTTGTTCATTCTTTTCATGGCCATCGGCTATGTGAAAGCGCCGCCGGATATGGCATTTATCATTTCCGGTTTTAAGAAGAAATCCAAGATTGTCATCGGAAAGGCCAGCATCCGCATTCCTTTTTTTGAGCGTCTGGATAAGCTGAACCTCCGGCTGATTCCCATCGACGTCAAGACGAGCAACGCCGTTCCAACCGCGGATTATATCAACATCAACGTGGATGCGACCGTCAACATCAAAATCAGCAACGACCCGGATAAGCTGCGGCTGGCCGCGGAGAACTTCCTGAATAAAGATACCGCATACATAGCGAGCGTAGCCAGAGAAGTGCTGGAAGGCAACGTGCGTGAAATTGTCGGCAAGATGCGTCTGGAAGAAATGGTCTCCGACAGACAGAAATTCGCCAATCTGGTCAAAGAAAACGCCGAGCCCGACCTAGCGGCAATGGGTCTGGACATCATCAGTTTCAACGTACAGAACTTTGTGGATGGCAACGACGTCATTGAAAACCTCGGTATCGATAACATTGTCAAAATTAAGAAAACAGCGGCAATTGCCAGAGCCGAAAGCGAAAGAGATATTAAGGTAGCACAGGCGGCCGCGGATAAAGAATCCAACGATGCGGCGGTTGCGGCCCAGACCGAAATCGCCAAGAAACAGAACGAGCTGGCTATCAAACGTTCGGAGCTGCAGCAGGAGTCCGATACGAAAAAGGCGATGGCGGACGCGGCTTATGAGATACAGAAAGAGGAACAGCGTAAAACCATCGAAGTCACTACCGCCAATGCGGATATCGCAAGACAGGAGCGGGAAATCGAGTTAAAGCAGAAACAGGTTGCCGTCAAAGAACGGGCGCTGGAGGCGGAAGTCAAGAAACAGGCGGAAGCGGACAAATACGCGGCTCAGCAGAAAGCTGACGCGGCGCTCTACCAGCGTCAGAAAGAAGCGGAAGCAAAACAGTTCGAGGCACAGCGCGAGGCGGAGGCCAGAAAAGCACAGGCTGAAGCAGACCGTTTTTCCAAAGAACAGGAAGCGGAAGGTATCCGCGCAGTCGGCGAAGCGGAGGCATCCGCAATTCAGGCAAAAGGTATCGCCGAAGCGGAAGCGATGGAACGGAAGGCAGAGGCTTATGCCAAGTATAATAAGGCTGCCGTAGCGGAAATGATGATAAAAGTACTGCCCGACATCGCCGCGAAAATCGCAGAACCGCTCGGACAGATTGACAAGATTACAATTATCGGCGGCAACGGCGACAACAACGGCGTTGACCAGGTAGCCGGCAATGTTCCTGTGGTCATGGCCAAACTTTTTGAAAGCATGAAAGAAGCCACCGGCATCGACTTATCGGAAATCATCAAAGCCGACACCTACGACGCCAAAGTAAACCGAAACGTCAACTTAAGCGGACTGGACGATGTGAATCTGGTCGTGAAAACGGACGGAACCGATAAATAACGGGCTGGAATAAACTTTAAAACCCGATAATAGCGTTTGTTATTTAATAGCAGAAAAATGGCCTTCACGGGCCATTTTTCATGTTGTGAAAGCGCCTTTTCTCATGATTCCTTTTCTCACGAAAAATCCTTTCTGCCATATACCCAGTGTGCTGCCCCGTAACAGAGCACGATAATGCCCGCGCCCACCGCTGCCATAACCTTGTTCATCTTTCCATCCGCAAAAATATCCGCCGCATTCGCATAATAAAAAGGCGTCAGATATTTCACATCTTCGATGGCAGGCACAACGCGGCACATCATATCGGCCGCAAAAAAGAAAAGCGTCAGGCCGAGCCCCGCCCCCATCAGGCTTTTTTTCACACAGGCGGAAAGGAAAAAACAGACCGTTCCGACTTCCAGCTGCATGAGAAGAGAGGCCAGATGGTACAGAATCAGCATTTTACCCTCGACCGATTCTCCCATCATAACAAAGCCAAGTGCATACAGTCCTGTGCAGACAAGATTCAGTAGCACAATATTACTGATAAGAGCCAGATATTTCCAGAAGACAATATAACCTCTTCCGACCGGAAACACGCACAAAAATTCCGCCGTATGACCGCTCTCTTCTTTTGCCAGAATCCCTATTCCCAGAATCGCTGCGAACATGGCTCCTCCCAGATTGTGCATCATTGCGATTTCGGTCGCATAGTACCCTTGTAACGTCGCAAGGCTCATCTTATCCATGCCGAGCGCCGCAGACATGGCCCCCAAATCGGAAAAAGAATCCGCAATTTCCTGAATGGATTCCTCCAGGCTCGTATAAAGCAAGATACAGCCAAAGCAAATCAGACCGACGCTCAGTGTCCAAATCAGAAGGGACTTTCTACTCATTTTCATTTCATGCTTATATAATACCATGTGTTATTCTTCCTTTCCGTAATAGTGCATAAAGATTTCTTCCAGCCCCGGCTCTTCAATCGTAATATCCTCGATATTATGTCCCGCAAATCCGGCAAAAAGCGCATTCAAATCTCCCTCATACATAAAATTCTCTTCTTTTCCGTCCCGTATCATACGGATATGTTTCGCATTGCTCCTCGTCAGATTTTCCACCGTATCGCTGCAGATAAGTTTTCCTTCCCTGATAATCGCGGCATGTCTGCAGTATTTTTTGATTTCCGGCAGAACATGGGACGACAGAAAACAGGTTGTACCCTGTCTGTTGTATTCCAGTATCAGCCGGAAAAATTCGGACTGCATCAACGGGTCGAGCCCGCTCGTCGGCTCGTCAAAAATGAAAAGCCCGGGCTTATGCTGCATGGCGCATACAATGCTGACCTTTTTCCGGTTTCCCAAAGACAGTTCTTCTATCTTTTTGTCAGGCTCCACCTGTAACCGCTCGCAAAGCATTGCCGCTTCTTTTCTGCAGTCCATCCCCCGCATGTCAGCCGCCAGCCGGATGACCTCTTTTACCCTCATCGACGGATAAAACATGGCTTCCGAAGGCATATAACCGATGTTCTTTAAAATCTCTCTGCGGTCTTTTACCACATCCCTTTCAAAAATGCGGATGCTTCCCTCCTGAAAACGGAGCAGACCGAGCATACTGCGGATTGTCGTGGATTTTCCCGCCCCGTTCGGCCCAAGAAATCCATAAATGTCCCCTTTTTCCACCGCCAGGGACAGGCTGCTGACGCCCCGCTTCTTCCCGTACTGTTTCGTCATATTTTGTATGATGACCGCATATTCCTGTTTTTCCACTCCCATCATCCTTTCCTGTTCTGCATTTTTCCGGTTTATCTTTCCTTACGCCTCTCCGGGCTCTGCTTTCTCCGGCCTTTTCCCTTACTCTTCTCTGCGTTCCGTTTTCTCGGCTTTCCTTCCTTACCGCTCTCCGGGCTCCGGCTCTTTGCTTCTTCTCCTACTGCTCTCCGGGCACCCGCTTCTTTCGGCTCTCTTTTACTGTTCTCCGGGCTCCGCCAGTTTCTCCGTCCGCATCGGCATCTTTTCATCCTTTTTTCGTTTATACAGCTCCAGCTCCCGGTTCAGCAGCGCCGTATCGATATCCCGCTTGAGCTTATAAATCAGAAACACACATATATAAGTGAGCAGCATATAAAGGAAAAACCAGAATGTCACTACCGGATTCCTGTCAAACCAGCCGAGCAGAAAACTCATTGCCGCATACAGCGCCGTACAGAAAACCGAACGAACTGCCACGCTTACCCCGAACCGCTCCGCCTCGTCAAAATTCTGCAGCAGATAAACCTGCAGATAGCACATGGCATAGGCTGTCAGAACCATTTTGACCATTACCGGAATGCTGGCTTCAAAGCTCCCTTTGATGATACGGTAAAAGAAATAAAAAAACAGCATAATAGAGAAATACAGACAGGCTTTGATTTCGATGCCGATTTCCGCCGATAAAAATCTTCTGATTTTTTCACTCCCGAATCTTTCCATCACATTTCCCCCTTCAGAATATTCCGCAGCGCTCCCGCATAGTGTCTCGAAATGATAATGTGCTCTCCGTTATCCATCATTGCGTCAATGCGGTGTCCGGACATACTTTTCAATCTCCTGATTCGGTAAATATTGAGCATCGTCGATTTACTGCACCGGAAAAATCCTTCCTGTTCATAGAGCGTTTCGAAAAGCGCCAGCGTATGGGCGGTTTTATACACTTCGCTTTTCGTATAAAAGTAGGTAACGCCGTCAACACTTTCCAGGTAAAGGATATCCGGGACATTCACCAGAAACTGCTGGCCGTCTTTTATGCCCGTCAGCTTATCGCTTCTTCCCTCCAGATATTCTACGATACCCGCCAGAGAGTCCGTCATCTGCCGATATCGTATAATCACTTCCTCAGTTCCCCTGTCGATTTGCTCTAATGTAACTTTCAATGGGCACCTCCGTTTTCCACCATCTTGCACTTTTTCCCGAAAAAAAGCAACCCCTTTACCGCCATCTTGCACTTTTCTCCTGATAAGCTGCATCCACATCCGGCTCTTTGCCCGCGCAATCGAGCAGTGGAAAAGCAATTCCCCTGCTCGCTGAACGCGGCATTCGCCGGATGTGAGTGTATGCCCTCAAGAGGGCACGCACTCCCGCCCGGCTCTTTGCCCGCGCAAAAAGGGAATACTCCCTTTCGGAAGTATTCCCATCATGCAACATTACCACGCTATTCCGCCATATAAATTGCCACCTGTTTTTCTATCTCATTCAGCGTTTCCTCCAGCGAAGCCTCCCCTCGCACATACCGGACGCCGCTCGTAAAGACCGCGCCCTCCAGCACGCTGTCGGAAAAATAAGCCGTATTGACCGAGCGAAGCTCCTCCTTGAAGGCCGCTATCTGTTCCTCCACCGGCCAGTACATCACAAAATCGATAACAAGCCCCTCGTCATTCACAAGCGATAAATAACCAAACGCACGGTCTTCGCCCAGATAGTTTTCATCCGGCGTAAACTGTATATCATACGCATTCTGGTTCAGGGGCAGCCCGTAATAATTCCGTTGTACTTCCGCTGACAGGAAAAAGCCCAGAAATTCCCTGGCATCTTCCGTCTGTGTGGAAGCGGCGTTGATGCCGAGCAGTGTTTTCGGAAGAAACAGATTGCTGCATTCTCCCTGCATCGGCACCATCCGGCTGTCCTCATATCCGGCTGTTTTCTCAATAGAAGCGCCTTCCATATAACTGTATGCCGTATCAATCCAGCCGTTGATGAGGTACTGGGAACCACTGATATATTTGAAAATATCGTTGGCAAGGCTCCAGTCCACCGGCATATTTCTACTATATGCCGTATTATCCCTTTCCGCGTAACCCTGGATGATTTCCGCACGAATGCCGTCCATCTGCGCATCATAAATGCGTTTTCCCTCTTCCAGAAATGTACCAATCGCCTCCCTGTTCAGCGTGCCGTTTTCCGAAATCCATAACGGCGCGCTCGTCATCGCAAACCGCTTCAACACTGTTTCCGCATCACAAATTCCAATGATATCGTCTCCCGGATGCGCGCTCCGCATCGCCTCTACGCCTGTGGCGATGCCGGATAAGTCCGTCATTCCCGCTATGTCGCTGTCCTTTCCGGCCAGCCTCGGAACGCCGAATGTCGCGGGCGCCACATAAGCCTTTCCGTCCACCTTCAGCGCGTCAATCACATTGTCAAAAAGCGGTTCCTGTGCACTGTACTGTGCCAGATAATCGGTCAAATCCAGCAAAAGCCCTTTGCTGACATAGGACTGGAAGGGGAGGTCGTCTAACACAATCAAATCCGGTCCGTTTCCCGCCATGATTTCCGTATTCAGCTTTTTGACCGCATCCTCCCGCGTTACCGAACCGCCCTCTTCCATGCCGACCTCATAGGAAACATAAGTGTCCGGATGCTTTGACTGATACAAAGATACGGCCTGCCGCAAGTCTTCGTCTTCCCGAAGACTGTACACGGTCAGCTCTTTTTCCGGTACGGCCGGAACATCCGGGTCATAAGTATAACGTATTAGTCTGCCATTGGAAAACATGACAAGAAATACGTCCCCTTCCAGACACATAGCATCGCTTATTGTATAAGAAGGATTGCTCAGCATGGACAATTTGCCGTCCACAACCTGCTCCATCAGGTTGCCGCCGACCACATGCCTGTGGATTCCCTGATTTCCGATAACATAAAGCGTCTGTTCCTCTCCCGGCAAAAGCACCATAGAACCGTAATCAAAGCCATTATAGTAACGGTCCCCATAGCTTCCGGCCACAAAGTCCGTCAGTATATCGTCCTCAATATATTCCCCGGCTTCCATATCGTATACGAGCGGCAGTCCGTCACTGCCATAATCATTATCAATAAAAAGGAGATTATCTTTTACCCAGAACCAGTACGGCCGTTCCAAAGCGTCCAACACCTTTTCGCTGCTGCCGTCTTTGAATACCTCATAGACCGACATCCCGTAAGTATTGATAAAGATGCGGTTATCGTCCGTCATATAAAGCGACCGAATCTGTTGTTCCTCTTCCGAAATCTCCGGCCTTACCGGCACGCGGGTTCCGTCCGGCAGAATCAGCTCCATAATAGGTATATAATCATCGTCTTCAGGAACCGCATCATAAAGAATGCCAACCGTGCCGTCAGGCGACATATCCATTTCCCCGATATAAAAATACTGTGACAGCATCTCATTCAGCCAGTCCGGCATTTCCTGCTCCCAGGTACGCCCGTCGTCCTTCGAGATAAAATATCCCCTGTAACTGTCCAGAATCACGATACTTCCGTCGTCGCGTCTGCAGAAACCGTTGGAAACGGCCAGAGAATCCGAAAGGTCGATTTCTTCCTCCACATACCGCCCCATCGCCGTATTGCTGCTTTCACCGCCGGAGCCATCCTGTCCCCGGTCATTGGGTTCCCTTTCCTGTCCCGGCCCTCCATTCTCGCCACAGCCTGTCAGGGCCGCCAGCGCCGCCGCCAGAATCAACGCAAGAACCCGGCATTTCATCCGATATTTTCCAGTTTTTCCTTTTTTCATGAACAAACCCTCCCTATTATTGCTATACCCAAAATACCAGAAACTTCTCTAAACTTTCTCTAACAAATTTTAAGTTTTTCTTAGAGGATTTTTAAAGATATTTATGATATAATCCGTGCAAGAGAAAAACAAGCGACGCGAAGCGGCATTTGTTTTTCTTGCACGATTAACGAGAAAGCGTTTGACGAAGTCAAACAGGAAGCGCGTCAGCGCGAGCTTTCGAGTCTAATACGCCAAGAGAAAAACAAGCGACGCGAAGCGGCATTTGTTTTTCAAAAGAAAGGACCCCCCCCGCCTATGCGCATTTTACTGGCCGAAGACGACAAAGACTTAAATAAGGCCCTCACATGGCAGTTAAGCTCCCGCGGCTATAACGTCGATTCCTGTTGTAACGGCGAGGAAGCCCTCTATTATGGCAGGCAGAACATTTATGACGTGATTCTGCTCGACCGGATGCTGCCCGATAAAGAAGGAACGGAAGTTTTGACCGCTCTGCGGCGGCTTTCCATTCATACGCCGATTATTCTGATTACCGCCCTCGGTCTTTTAAAGGACAAAATCACAGGGCTGGACTTAGGCGCGGACGATTATCTCGTCAAACCTTTCGATTTTGAGGAACTGCTTGCCAGAATCCGCTGTGTCACAAGGCGCTCTTCTTCGCTGAACGCTCAGCCGGACGGTCTTTTATCCTGGCATGACATTTCATGGGCTCCGCGCGAGATGTGCCTGACCGGGCCTTCCGGCGACTGTGTACTGTCAAGACGCGAAGCCGACCTTCTGGAAAGTTTCCTCCATGCGCCGGGCCAGACGCTCGCCAGGGAAACGCTCCTGTTAAAAGTCTGGGGGCCCGACAGCGAAGTGGAAAACGGCAATCTGGACAACTATATTCATTTTTTGCGCAGACGGCTGAAAGGCGTCGGCTCCTCATTGCAGATTAAAACTGTCTGGGGCGTCGGTTACGGACTCAACGCCCCTCTTTCTTAGAAAGCGTTCTGAAAGGACAAATATGTTTCAAAAAGCACATTTTCTTTTTACCCTCCTGTGTTCCGGCACTACCATCGCCATCATCATTCTGATATCGATGCTTTATCTGCATGTTTCGGAAAACAGTCTTTCCGAAAATCAGTTCCGGTCTTTTCAGAATGATATCAACACAATTGCCGCCAGCCTGGAAGGAACTTCTTCCGTTTCCATCCAATGGCTGGAAAGAATGGAAACCCAAAATGATTTTATCATTTATATCATCGACAATGGAAAACCCTTTCTCTATAATTCACTGCGCAGTGCAAATGACTCACCTAGCCAGTCATTGCTGGCCGAAAGCCTGGACGCATACCGGGAAATATTTCCGTCCGTCCAGAGCGAAACTGGCCGGAACGATATCAATTTGAATGAAACCGACAATGAAATTATTTATTCTGTTACACTCATCGGCAGCAGTCATGAAGACTACTCCGTAACTGTTACCACCGATTATGCCTATTACGGTATCGGACATCATGAATACCAGTTCCGCTCTTCTTCCTCAGGAAACTCCTATTATGCTTCCATTATCGATATGGAGGGCAGCACGGCCCGGACACAGATAGTCGTTCTTTCCTCTTTAAAATCGCTGAACGCACAGATTTTCCGCCAACGGCTGAGGTTCCTTTTTATCGACCTGGCGGCGGCCGCCGCCCTCCTGGGTTTTTCGTTCTTTTTCACGGGCAGGCTCTTGAAACCTCTTCGGGAAAATCAGGAAGCGCAGATGCGTTTTTTTGCCGCCGCCTCCCACGAACTGCGCACACCGCTCTCCGTCATGCTCGCCAGCGCCGAATGCTGCGAAGAGGCTGACGCCGAAGAACAAAAAGGCTTTTTCCGTACAATTCGGACGGAAGGACAACGGATGAATAATCTTCTGGGCGACATGCTGACCCTTGCCCATACCGGCACAAACCGCTTTTCCATCGAACGCGCCCCCGCACAATTAGATACCCTGTGCCTGAACGCCTACGAAGCGTTTGAATCCATATGCCGCGGTAAAAATCTCTCGTTATCGCTCAGACTCCCGGAAGATATACCACCGCGCTGTCTCTGCGACGGGGAGCGTATTTCCCAGGTGCTCTCGATTCTGCTTCACAACGCCGTCAGCTATACCCCGGAAGGCGGAAAAATCGCTTTATCTCTGGAATACCGGGAAGGAACTTCCAGTCCCTTCCGTTCTTTGAATAACAGTTGCTTTTTTATTATTGTGTCCGATACCGGCTCCGGCATTTCCGACGCCGACAAAAAACACGTTTTTGAACGTTTCTATCGGACGGAAAAATCCCGAAGCGCAAAAGAGCACTTCGGGCTTGGCCTGTCAATCGCCTATGAAATTATAAACGCGCATCACGGGAAAATAACCGTCGGGGACAATCCCGGAGGTGGAAGCGTTTTTACCGTCAGCCTTCCGTAACGGGGCAATTATGCGAAGATTATTCCTCCGCTTCTTTTTTCCGAAATGCTTTCGACAAAAAGAAAAATCCGAACACCACAACGTCGATAAACAGCGATTCCGGAATCATCGCCCAGGTAATCTGCTGGTTCTCCAGCACATCCATAGAATAGTTATTGGCAAGTACCGGAGCCAGATTGTTGTTCAGATAATGCAGAACGACAGGAACCCAGATATTCCCTGTTTTTTCGTAAGCCCATGCAAAGAAAATGCCAATAAAAACGCATGTTATTATTTGTCCTGTCAGCATGGCCGGTCCTCTGTCAGGCGTCGTATAATAGAAAAAGTCCAGAAAAACATGCCACAGCCCCCACAAAACGCCAAGAACCAGAAGGCCGCCCCGCATGCCGAACCGCTTCTGAAGAATCGGCTGCAGATAATACCGCCACCCGTATTCTTCCCCGAAAAACGGCGCAAATACAAGGAAAAAGTTCAACGGCACAGATATCATATAAATCCAGGTTGTCGAGCTTCCCAGGATGTCCCGCATCAGGCCCATTTCACCGTGTATCAGACAGGAAAGGGCCGCCCGCCCGAAATAAAGCACAAGAAAAAGAAGCATACACAGCAGGGACGCTTTCCAGCGCTTCCAGCCAAGCCCGTAGGCCGCCCGTCTTTTTTTACCGGACACAAGCAAAGCAATCCAGCAAAAAATGCTTCCACCGATTATCGCATACTGGGAAATCAGTGCCCACACGGATATCTCCATCCCGTTCATCGCAATCGTCTGCCCCGGCACCGCCACGGATAATACGGCAACCGCCAGCATCAGAAGCGTAACAAGCAGATAACTGAAATAGAACCACCGGGGCAGCATTTCGTCCTTCCACTGTGTCAGCAAATAGGCCAGCATCACGCCCGCCGCCGGATAAAACATCTGCGCATTCGGAAGCGCGCTCATTTCCGCCGATATTGCACTTCCATACCAGGTCAGAAGCCCCATCAGATAAGTCACACCGTAAGCTATAAGCAGAAAAATAATCAACTGCTTTTTTGTTTTGTCTGTTTCATTCATTTTCACAATCCGCCTTTCTTTTATCCACCTTCTGCCATACCGTCGAATCCGGTATTTTACTGATATAATATATCACTTTTCCGCTTTTTCACAGTCAAAAATTGCCTGAACAGTCCATTTTGTGCCTGAATGGAGCGTCACTCCGAAATGCTGTCTGCAAAATCTCTGCACTTCCGGCATCGCTACGCTTCCGGTATCTCTGCGCTTTCAAGTTTCTTCCGCATATTTCTGGAAAAAGGACACCGCTCCCCGTTCTTTAATACGATTTCCATGCTTTTCCGCTCAATTCCCGCAATCTGGTCCACCCGGACAAGAAAAGACCTGTGCACCCGGATAAAATGCGGCTTCAGACGTTCTTCCAGCTCTCCCATGTTTCCGATAAAATCAAGCCGTTCCTGTCTGGCATGCAGTTCCAGCCTGTGAGTGCGCCCGGCAGTCGCAAAATACAAAATTTCTTCCAGCGGAATATGCCGGACCACATCCACCGTTTTCACGGTAAAATATTCCTGTGGCCCGCCCTGTTCCCGGCTTACCCGCTCCGCAATGATTTTCAGGCACTGGGAAAGTCCCGCGTACATCTGCTCCGGCTCCTGTTTGCAGATATAATCCAGCGCTTCCAGATGATAGCGGAACGTTTCAAAGGCCAGCTCTTTGAACGCCGTAACATATACCAGAAATCCTCTCGCATCTTTTTTCCGTATCTCCTGTCCTAACTGAAAACCGTCCATAGACGCCCCTTTCAGTTCCACATCCAGAAAATAGATGCCCTGCCGCTGCCCGTCCGCCAGATACGCCAGCAGCTCCTCCGGCTTCCCGGTACACAGCGCAATTTCCATGTCAAGTCCTTCGATGACAATCTGCTTTTCCAGCCAGCGCCGCTCCGCATCCCGAATCCGCTCGTCATCCTCACATATGTATACTGGCAGCATAAGCTCCTCCCGTCATAACTCCTCAATTTTTAATTCCTGTACAAAATACCCGTCCTGTATGGCCGTAAACGAAAATACATAATCATATTTTGCCAGAATTTTCTGATAGCTTTCCAGTCCGGTCCCGCGGCCGCTTCCTTTTGTGGTATAGCCCTGCCGCCCAAGCTGCTGAAAATCCACCGTCCCGTACAGCGTGTTTTTTATCCGAAAAGTCGTACACCCGTTCTGAACGCTGACCATCAGCCAGACCTTCCCGTCCTTTTTCCCTTTTACCTCATCCATCGCATTATCCAGCAGAATGCCAAGACATCTGCAAAGGTCCGTCATGTGCATCCGGGTGCTTTCAAACGGTGGAAATGCCTCAAGAATACAGGGAATTTCCTCCTGCTGCATCCTGATAAGTTTCTCCAGAAACAGACTTTTCACCTCCATCACGCGGATATTGCCGAGCTGGTTCATCAGCTTAATCTGGTCGCCTACCTGTCTGTCAAAATCTCCCGTCATTTCCTGAATATAATTCCTGACCGCATCCAGGTCCCCCTCTTTTGCCTGAAGATACATTCCCGCCATCATATTCTGAAAATCATGACGGAACCTCCGCAGCTCGGACTGCACCTGTTCCATTTTCTCGATATATATCGTCTGCTGCCGCAGACTGGCCTGCTGCGCCAGAATATAAATCCTCTGCTGCCGGTCCCGCCCCACATATACAAAAATGACATGAATCACCAGAAGCATCGACAACGGGAGCAGTAAAAAAGCCGCTTTCGGCTGCTCCACACTGATTTCCATTTCAAAAATATACAAAATAGCCGGATAAATCGCCAGCAGAACGATAATTCCTTTGTGTATTTCCTCCTGTTCCAGCCATTTTCTGTAAATTTTTCCCACTCCGCTTTTATCGATTACCAGGCCGCAGAGCATAAAACAGACCGGACTCACCACCAGAAACCAGAACAGATAACTCCGGCGCTCTTCCATAACCGCTATGCGGTAAAATTCTTTCCCGAACAGGTACAGATACAGTTCCGAAAGAAGCGTTCCGTATGTAAACATGATTTCGACCATCATAACGCCGAGCCAGCAGTTCCGGAAAGATATCCGATACAGAAACCACAGCAACAATGCTTTACAGGCCAGCACAAAATACTCCCATGCCAGCGCGCCCAGATTATATTTCCAGTCCCATACGCCCGTCAGAAAACAAATCGTTCCAAGCGTGGCAATCAAAAGCACCATGCCCGCTCCGGCCAGAACACAAATGACTGCATTTTTTATCCCACGACGGGGGATACGGCCAAACAAAATGGCGGACATCCAGAGAAGGAAAATGAAATTAAGCGCCATACTCCATACATTGGCGGCGGTTATCTGAAAAAAACTCATCGGTAACTCCTTTCCTTTTTATAATATAGTGTATTTATGAAGGAAATGCCTTCAGCAGTTTCTTTTCCGAAACTCTTTCGACAACAGGAAAAATCCAAAGACTGCGCCGTTTACAATCAGAGTCTCCGGAACCATCGCCCAGACCGCCTGCCGGTTCTCCAGCACACTTTGCGAATAACGGCCGGCCATCACCCACGACAGATGATTGTTCAGAAAATGCAGAATGACGGGAACCCAGATATTCCCGGTTTTCATATAAGCCCAGGCAAAAAAAATGCTGACAAAAACACACGCTATTATTTGCATTGCAACCGCGGCAAGTCCTCTTGGCATGTAATAGAAAAAATCCAGAAAAATATGGTATACTCCCCAGACCGCACCAAGAATCAGAACGCCGCCCCGCATCCCGAACCGTTTCTGCAGAATCGGCTGTAAATAGTATCTCCATCCGTATTCTTCTCCGAAAAACGCTATAAAATTAATGAAAAAGGCTGTCAGCAGAGTAATCCAGCACAGGATGCTTCCGCCGGCGGCCGCGTACCGGGAAAAAACCGTCCACAGAGACATCTCCATCCCGTCAGCGTTCGTTATCCGCGACGGCATCGCAACGGACAATATCGAAAATAGCATCATCAACAGTGTTATGAGCAGAAAACACAGATAAAACCATCTTGGGAGCAGACTGTCTTCCCATTTCGTCAACAAATAAGCCAGCATCACGCCCGCCGCCGGATAGAACATCTGCGCACCTGGAAAAACGCTTATTTCCACCGCTATCGCACTTCCGTACCATAGCAGAATGCCCATCAGGTAAGTTACTCCATATGCCATTAGCAAAAAGATAATCAGCTGTTTCTTTATTTTGTTTCTTTCATGATAATCAGCCATGATGCAAAAACGCCTTTCTTTTGTTTCCGCTCCCCCAGCCGCTTTATTGGAAAGCTCTTTGTACAGTATACCACTTTCCGCGCAGTCCCCGCAAACTGTGAAGATTCCAATTTCAACATGTCCGGAGGGTTTCATTCCAAAAAAGAAAGCCTGAACTGCATTTCTGCAATTCAGGCAAATCTTAGACAGGATTATAAAAGCATATAAAAAGTTATATTAGGATATCATATTCCCGATATAATTTCTGGCGATAATCTTTATTGTCTTTGATTTTTGCAATATTCTTCTCCTGGTCGCGCATCAACAATATCATAACTTATACCGTCTGCTTTCCAAATCTGAAAAGATATTCCTGGGCTGCCTGAAAAGAGATATCCAGCTTATTTTGTAACCTCGCCAAAATATCGTTCTCGGAAAGTCCAAATTCAAATCCGGTTTCGATGATTTCTTCTGCCCGGCCCTCCATTTTACCTTTTTCCATGCCCTTCTTCATGCCTTTTTCTATACCTTTTTCTATATTCTCCTGGTCACGCATTAATAACGTCATATATTCATGCCTCCATTCCCTGTTTCTTCTTGCCTGTTTTACTGCTTCCGCCAGCCTCTGTACAAAATCATCCTCGGATTCTTTTCCGGCCACATAGTCAAGAAATGCTTTTAACTCCTGACTGACATCATCCTGGCTGCTGTCGGCATTTAGAAATATCCTCGCCGCCCCGTCTTTCAGGGAAACACTGGTATCTTCCTTACAGATATTTTCAAAAGTATAAAGATGCCTTCCTTTCCCAAAAAGGTCAAACGGACAGATAAATATGATATAGCTCGGCTTCAATTCCTTATAATGCTGACCCTTATCTATCATCTGCAAATCTATCATACTCTGATAATACCGGCTGCGTTTGGGCAGTTCTTTTGTGTCCGCCACCTGCATTTCGATATCGTAAACAGTGCCCTTTCCATCCCGCACATACACATCGAGCCTGACGCTTTTGGCATCCACATCCGGCCGGATGCCTTTCTGCGCCTCCGGATATTCGATATGGTCTATCTCCAAATCCGGCAGGATTCTCTGCAGTAATTCTTTACAGAGCTCTGCGTCCTGCATGATTTTGCCAAACATAAAATCATTGGCTATTCCTAAGGATTCCCATATTGATGTAAGTTCTGTCTGATTCTTCATATTTTCAGTTGAAAACAGGATTTTCTACTTTTGAAAATTCTGTTTCCAACATCTTCTCCTTCTTCTTTAGTTATATTATACAAAGTTCCCGTTTAAAATACAATGGATTTGTGATGGTCATGCCGGAAGAAATTTAATGGGAATTTGATAGGAAAATCGATGTGATTGTGGTATCATAATTAGCATTACGGTAAGAGTTTGGAGGAAATTTAGTGTGAAAGAAAGTAGAGGAAAGCCATAAACTGGCACACTTAAACAAGCTATTAGATAATAGCCTTTTGAAACAAAGTTGATGTATTGAAAAATGCTATGAGACTAACAGGGGTTCTTCAATGATTCCCTCAGCAATTAATAGCTTCATAGCTTGCTTGATAGCCTTCTCCTTTTGTTTTTCTTTAAGAGGTTCAGACATATCAATTTTGTAAAGATCGGAGGGATTCCACGCTTCGCCTGTAGATAGCATATGATAGGCAGCAGTGAGAATCATCCGGGCGATTGCAATAATGGCACGCTTTTTTCCACGACGTTTCATGATGCGCTCATATTTGGCTTTGTAGTAAGGGGACTTGTCAGATTTCACGGCTGCATGGGCAACTTGTACCAATGCAGGTTTGAGGTAGACACCAGCACGTGTGATCCGGACAGATTTCTTCTTACCGGCAGACTCATTATTACCAGGAGTCAGCCCCGCCCAGCAACATAAACGTTTGGAATTAGAAAACTGTGCCATATCTGTACCAATCTCAGAGATAATAATGATCGCACTATTGCGGTCTACCCCAGGGATGGTACACAGCAACTTGACAGCATTATCATAAGGTTCGACCAACAAATCAATCATTGAGTCTATATCTGCAATTGTAGATGTGATATAATCCATGTGTGCGTGTACAAGACGCATACGATATTTCTGGGAATCAGTCATCTGATACCCTTCGATGGACTCAATGACACTTTCGGACTTCTTCTTGAGTGAGCGAAGCAGTCTGGAGCATATTTCTTCGTGGTTGATGGAATTGTCGGACTGTTCAAGGAGGTAATCGATTACGGAGGTGGCTGATTTCCCAAAGATATCGGAAACAACCGAATCTAATGCGACGTTGCAAACAGTAAGCGCATTCTGAAATCGATTCTTCTCGCTGCTTCTGCAGGAAGTCAGTTTATACCGGTATCTCGTAAACTCCCTGAGAATACGGATATCTTTACACGGTATATAACTTCCGGGAACAAGCCCCAGTCTGAACAGGTCCCCGATCCATTTGGAGTCCTTGGTATCGTCCTTGTTCCCTTTGACAGCTTTTACCCATTTGGGATTAGCGATGGTGACGTTGATTTCGTCTTCCAAAAGGTTGAACACAGGTATCCAGTATTTTCCAGTGGATTCCATACAAATGTCACGACAGGAATTGTCCAACAGCCATTTCTTAAACTCAAGAATGGAATTGTTGAAGGTGGAGAAGCGCTTCTTCTGATACGAAGGCTGAACCCCGGAAGAGGTTTTGATGATTGTGGCAACGAGAAAAGATTTGTGAACATCGACGCCACAGCAGATTTGATAAACAACTTTCATAGGCATAGCTCCTTTCTGAAAAATAGAGAGAAGCCATTGACTGTTCCACCACACATTTAACAAGAGTTAAAACAATTCTTAGTGTACGGTCTGAAAGAGCCAGTTATTTGTGCTTGAAAGGTGGAACTTACACTGATTAATATGCTGTCTAAAACGAGAGGTTTTTACGACTCACCTCCCCGTGCTCTGTAGTATAGCTTCTCGCTTTTATTATAGAGACAATGTAGAAGGTAGTCGATACCTTTCATAACTATTTGTGCCGCCAGCCAAAGGCGGCGGAATGGAGATTAATATGGTTTATAGATTAGCTAAAGAAACAGACATAGATAAAATATGCTCTTTGGTTGAGAATGCAGTGAAAAAAATGGAAAGTCAACTAATTTTTCAATGGGATGACTTATATCCAACAAAGGCTGATTTTCTTGATGATGTTCAAAAGCAACAACTTTTTATAGGTATGTATAATAACGATATATCGGTAATATATGTGTTAAATAAGGATAGCGATAAAGAATATAAAAATGGTGATTGGAAATATCCCAATAGTGAATACCGTATCATACATAGATTGTGTGTCAATCCTGAATATCAGAATAGGGGCATAGCGAAATTGACTCTTTTACACATTGAAAAAAAATTACGTGAAATAGGGGTTGAAACGATACGTCTTGATGTATTCAGCAATAATCCATTTGCTTTATCTCTATATCAAAATAATGGATATAAAAAAGTTGGTAATGCAGATTGGAGAAAGGGAAGATTTTATTTAATGGAAAAACATTTATAAACCATTTACCTAAACAACCATTGCTACAATCACAGCAGAATAGTCATACAGCGTCAGAGCGTATAGAAAAATCTATGCGCTCTATTCTTATGTAAAGGAGCAGAGAATATGGCAGAAATCAAAAACGAGCAACAGCCCCACAGTTTCAAACGGAAGTGGAGGAACAACACTTACACCGTCAAAGTACATTTCAGTAAAAATACTGATAAAACCTTTAAGGACATTCATTTCAGCCAATGCCGCTTCCTCCTTTATCTCTCGATGCAATGGAGGAAAATGCAAATACATATTTCCACTCCTTCATCGGCGTTGATGTCAACGCTAAAGTCAAACAGCAAAAAACAGGGTTCCCAAGACACACAAAATGTCCTAAAAACCCTGTTTTACTGCGGATAACAGGACATTGAACATGTTCAAGTCCTGTCCTACGCTTTCCCAATGTTTTACTGCGGATAACAGGACTTGAACCTGCACGGTCTCCCACCAGAACCTAAATCTGGCGCGTCTGCCAATTCCGCCATATCCGCTCACTGAGCGTGCGGGGATTCGAACCCCGGACAACTTGATTAAAAGTCAAGTGCTCTACCGCCTGAGCTACACGCCCATATGCCTTGGACCGGAATCGAACCAGTGACAC
>CAJTRL010000023.1 GCA_910578715.1 uncultured Lachnospiraceae bacterium
AACCGCAAAAGAGCCGATATGAACAAGCGACTTGATAGAATCTATGAGGATATGGATTCGGTAGAAAGTGAGCGAATAGATTGTCTGAATCGCTTGGAAGCGGTACAGGAGCAACAGCTAAATGAGAAGAAAATTTATCAAATGCTTTTGGAGTTTGACAGAATTTATGATAAACTATCTTTGGAAGAGCAAAGAAATGTGCTGCAGTCTCTGATTTCAGAAATACAGCTATATAAAAAGGATGAAATCAAGGAAAGCAAGACCTATATCAAGAAAATCAAGTTTGCCTTTGATATTGATAATGTGGGTGAAATTTTAGACAACAAAGGGAATAACGTGGAGACGGTTGTGCTTTTGTCCAGGCTAAGGCCGGATGATTATATTAATGTGGAATCGGACTTATGTGAGCTGGATGTCACCGCATCAGAAAAAGCGGCTACATATCAACAGATTTAGGATTATGTTATGAAAATGTAACTTAAACCGGATAAAATGCAGCATGTGCAAAATTGCCATCTTTTCTTTTGGTTTTATGATAATGTAATTTTATCAAAAACAAAGAGATTAGAACCGATTGAAATATATCGGGCTGAGAGAAAGGCATGGTGGTCAGGTTGAAAAATCAGAGATTTTTCAACTGCGAATTTGTGCCTTTCAGGCCCAAATATCGCGGGCTGAGAGAAAGGCATGGTGATTGGCATGAAAAAGGCAGTTAAAACAGCGGCAATAGTCTTTGCGGCAATGATGGTACTGGCATGTGCTGGAAGCATATTGATGGGAAAGTATGTTGCAGAGCAGATACTTTATCAGAACAAGGAAAATGATACAAAGGGAAACAGCATAAAGCAGCTTGAAATCTGGGGTTATAACCTTGAGAACTTCCTTAATAAATACCGGGGAGAAGAATTTGAAGTGACGGCGGAGGATGGAAATGTCGTTCCGGGAACGCTGTTTAAAGCGGATATCTCTTCGGATAAGTGGGTGGTGCTTGTGCACGGAGCGGGCGGAGACAGAGTGAGTACTTATCCGCTGGCGGAGGAGTATCTTGCGAGAGGTTACAATGTCATCGCATATGACCAGAGAGGAAGCGGGGATAATGGGGACGACCGGGTAACGTTTGGCATTCTGGAATCGATGGATGTGGAGGCTGTTGTCCGGTATGCGCGAAAAGAACTTGCCGCAGGGATAGTCATTGTTCACGGCCAGTCGATGGGCGCCCAGACTGCCGCTTTATATGCCTCCGGAGTAAATGCCGGTGACGAAAATGTGGCAGATGCGGTTATTCTGGATTCTCCGGTTCCAGGGATGGAAAGATTTTTGCGTCTGATGTTTGGAGACGGGCCCGAAGGCGCATATTCCATGACTTCCAATTATCTTATCTTTACAGGCAAACTATATATGAAGGCCATATATCATATAGATTTTGATGATGGCGATACGATTGCCCGCGTGGCAGGCGACAATCTGCCTACGCTTGTCATCGTTTCAGACAGGGATGAAGTCTGCCAGCCGGAAATGGTTATGGAAGTCTATCATCATATAGCAATGGATAACAAAGCTGTGGCGCATGCTGACAGCGCACATATTGAAGGGGTTATCGATAATCCGGCTGGTTACATGGAAAGTGTTACGGATTTCCTTGTGCAAAACGGTTTGCGATAAAAAGAGAATGAGACTGAATCTATTTGAAGATAAATCAAATAATGACGAACATGTGGATTTGTATTTCCAGGAAATGAATCCGGTTGTCAGGCAGATAATCGATACGGTGAATGCGGAGAGGCCGGTGCTTTATGGCCGAACTGCAGATGAAGACCTGGACGACGGCGATGTCATGCTGATAGACCCCAAAGAAATTTATTATATGGATTTTGTTGAGCGCAGACTTTTTGCCTATACAAAAGATGGGGTATTTCGGGTCAAATCAACGCTGGCTTCCTGTGAGGAGCAGCTCTGGAATTATGGTTTCGTCAGGGTTTCCAAGTCAAATCTGATTAACATATACAAAATTAAGCAGCTGAAACCGGATATTAACATGAGAGTTTTTGCGCTCTTTGATAATGGGGAGAAGATTTGCATTAACAGAAATTACAGGAAGAGCTTTCATGAGTATCTTATCAGAATGAAAGGAATCTTATGTTGAAAAATCGGAGATTTTTCATAGCCGAATTTATTCGGCAAGCGAATATTGGGTGCCATTGCGCTGAAAGCGCTGCACTTTCAGCGCGGGCCCAAATATCGCGGACAGAGAGAAAGGCATGGTTATTATTATGAAAAAGAAATTCGGTCATTTTTTCCTGGAGTTATGCTGTTCCTATACCTTAGTTTCGGTGATTGGAGCGGTCGTTAATATCATCGGCGGAACAGAAACGAATAATGTAAATGTCATTATGATGTTTGTATTTTGTGTCATAGCCTGTATTGTGCTGAATCTTCATAAGCTGTTTGACAGCCTCAGCCCTCTTTTGATGATTGTAGTCCAATATATGATTGCCGTTGCGCTTGTGTTTGGAGCGGTAAATGTCTTTCGTTTGATTTTGCAGGAGACGCTGACCCGAAAAAACTGGTTTGAATTGTTCCGGTCGTTTACGATTCCGTATTTTATCGGCGCCGGGCTGTATTATTATGGGATTTACTCGGAAGCTAAAGCTCAGAACCGCATCATAAAGGAGCTGCAGAGAGCGGGGGGAGAAGACAGAGACAAGGGTTAAATGACACACTGGTAGAATAAGCCAAAACTATACATGGAATAGGAAAAGACATCGGGCCAGACAAAGAACCATGATTCAGAAGCAAAACAGTAGGGATTGACAATTTTTTCACCAAGTTATATAATCAATTTATATAAACTATTTATATAAATATTTTACGAAAGGCCAAAATTATGCCAAAACAAAGAATCACCAAAGAAATGGTTGTGGATGCAGCGTTTGAAATTGCTAGAAACAGTGGGATGGAACAGGTAATGGTAAAGAGCATCGCCGATAGAATAGGATGCTCCGTACAGCCCATATACAGCTATTGCAAAAATATGGACGGTCTGCGCCGGGATGTTTATGCTGAAATTGTGAGATTTATACGGGAGTATGTTTTGGCGCATGTCGGCCCGGATGACTTGTTTGCCGGCACGGGAAGAGCATATATCCGGCTGGCAAAAGAAGAACCGCATTTATTTAAGGCGTTCATTTTGCATCGGAGGGATAACATCGCTTCGCTTGATGATTTGTATCGGACGGAGACAAATCCCAGGATGGCGGAAGCCATTGCGAAAGAGCTGAATATCAGCACCGAACAGGCCCGGAAACTGCACCTGAATATGTTGATTTACACAATCGGCATCGGCACGGTTTTTGCGGTAACATCGCCGGGAATTTCAACGGAAGAAATTTACGGGCAGCAGGAAATGGCGTATCGGGCTTTTTTGAATCAGATTCGGAAGGAAAAGCAATAAAGAGTTAAACTGCCATAATGCCATAAAACGGAAATCCATTTAAAAATTGAATGATAAAAAGAAAGGCATGTGTAAAGAAAGGCATATTTTATGAAAAAAGGAATTATTCTGTTTAAATCTAAATACGGCGCGGCAGAAAAATATGCGTACTGGCTGGCGGAACTGACGGGTTATGACTGTGTGAAACTGTCGGAAACTGCTATGCGGGAGGCGGCCGGGTATGAAACAATTGTATTGTGCGGCGGCATTTATGCTTCGGGCATAGCGGGTCTGTCTTTCCTGAAAAAGCATATTGCCGGACTGCGGGGCAGAAAAACTGCCGTCTTTTGTGTAGGCGCTTCGCCCTATGATGAAAAAGCGTTTCAGGAAATCAAATTGCATAATATGAAAAATGAACTGAGCGGCATTCCCCTTTTTTACGGAAGAGGCGCCTGGGATGAAGGCAGGATGACGTTTAAGGACAGAACGCTGTGCAGAATGCTGCAGAAGGCTATTGCCCAAAAAGACCCTTCCACCTATGAACCGTGGATGGAAGCCTGTATGTCCGCTGTCGGACAGTCATGTGACTGGACGGACAGAAGCTATTTAATTCCGCTTCGGGAGTATCTGGAAGAAGGCTCTGAAAGGAAGGAATGATAACCTGATAAACCGTCCTGGACGGCGAGAGAACAGGCGTTGTCCGGATTACGAAAGAGAACTCGAATCTGTTCCTGATTCGCACCATTTTTGCAGAACGCAGCTATCGCATTTGGCTTTTCTGGCCGTGCAGACGCTTCTTCCGTGATAAATGAGCTGAAAGTTGATGCGGTTCCAGTGCTCTTTGGGGAGCGCTTTCATCAATTCTTTTTCCACCTGAACCGGATTACTGCCGGAGGCCCAGCCGATTCTTTTCGAGATGCGGAACACATGTGTGTCCACGGTAACGCCGGGAATCCCGTAGGCGTCCGCCAGAAAAAGGGTCGCCGTTTTGCGTCCGACGCCGGGCAGCTGTACCAGTTCTTCGATGGTCGTCGGAACTTTCCCGTTATATTTTTCACAAAGCATTTCGCAGCATTTTTTGATATTCCGCGCTTTTACTTTGTACAGGCCGATGCTTTTGATGGCTTCTTCGATTTCTTCTACCGGGGCTTTTATGACCGACGCCATATCAGGGAATCCGGCCCAGAGGCCGGGCAGCGCTTCATCCACCTGTTTGTCGGTGCTCTGGGCGCTTAGCATGATTGCGGTCAGGAGCTGCCAGTCCTCGGTATGGACAAATCCCTCTTTGGTAGTGCCGTATTCTTTATCCAGTGCATTCAGAATTTTCTTCGTGTTTTCTTTTGTCATAATAAATTCTCCGTCTATATAATGGGTGAAACGAAAGCGCTTCTCACCAGCCGCCAGGCAATGCTTCCTTCGCGCAGCAGATTCAGGGCGTTTTCTTTTTTAGCCCATATGGCGGCATCCACTTCCCCGGAGAGATGAAGGTCAGCCTTTTTCACGCTGGCCCGGTACCCCAGCATGAGCATTTCCTTTTTTTCGTAAGGATAGCTTTGGATAAAACTCGTTTCGTATACATCGAGTCCGAGTTCCTCTTTCACTTCACGGACGACGGTTTCTTCCGCCGACTCTCCGATTTTCATGATTCCGGCCACACATACATAGTTGGATTTTGAAACATAATTCTGCCTTAAAAGGGCGATTTCTTCCTGTTCGTTGACGACGGCGGCGATGATGCTCGTGGTAAACATATCCCAGAGCGGAATGCTGCATTTTTCGCAGAATGGAATAAGCCCTTCGTCGCCGATTTCCTTTTTGATGAGTTTGGTGCCGCAGTGCGGGCAGTAAGTAAAGCGCATGGCATTATCCTCCGTATATTCAATCAGTATAGCATAAATGCCGGAAGTTGTATATGTCTGCCGCATCTGTCCCGCTCCCCACGGAGGCTGGGCTGATACGAAAGGCTTTGCTTTTGGAACTTGTGGGAGCCTCCGTTTCATGGTAGAATGTACGGAACAGTAAGCACCTGCTGGAAACATAACGGATGGCAGAGCAATTGCCGCTGACAGTCCGAAGAGCACGCAGAATGACTGCCGCGAACGGTCCGAAGCCGTATGTAAAGCAATTGCTGTGGATTGTCCAAAGCATTCGGAAGGGATGGCGATACCATGAATCAACCACGAAAATTAAGAAAAGGCGACAGGGTAGCGGTTGTCAGTCTGTCCAGCGGTATGCTGGGAGAAACGTTCTGCCGCCATAATCTGGAAATCGGTACAAGGAGGCTGCGGGAATACGGGCTGGAACCGGTTTTTATGGAAAATACGCTGAAAGGCATTGCGTACCTGAAAGAACACCCGGAGGCGCGGGCAGCCGATTTGAAACAGGCTTTTATGGAGGATGACATTGCCGGAATTATCTGTGCCATCGGCGGGGACGATACTTATCGGCTGCTGCCGTATCTCATGGAAGACGCGGTATTTGTCCGTGCGGTGGAAACCTGTCCGAAGCTGTTTGCCGGGTTTTCCGACACGACCGTTAATCATCTGATGTTCTATAAACTGGGGCTGAGCACGTTTTACGGGCCAAATTTTATCTGCGACCTGGGGGAAATTGCGGAAGATATGCTGCCTTACAGCCGGGCCGCCTTTGAAAGTTATCTGGAAGGGAACTCGTATCGGGAAATTTGTCCGAGCAAAGTATGGTATGAAGAAAGAACGGACTTTTCCGAAGCAGCGGTGGGAACGGAGCGGAAGGCGCATGAGGAAACGCGGGGATATGAGCTTTTACAGGGGCCGGAGGTATTTTCGGGAGCTCTGCTCGGCGGCTGTCTGGAAAGCCTGTATGATGTGCTGACAGGCGCGCGGTATGGCGATGAAAAGGAGGTCTGCGAAAAATACGGTATTTTTCCCGAAAAAGAAGAATGGAAGGGGAAGGTGCTTTTCGTAGAGACCAGCGAGGAAAAGCCGGAACCCGCGCTGGTGGAAAAAGCGCTGGCGGCATTGAAGGAAAAGGGCGTTTTCGAGGCGATAAACGGTATTCTCGTGGGAAAACCTCAGGACGAAGCGTATTATGAGGAATATAAAGAGGTATACAGGAAAGTAATAGACGACGGGCGGCTGCCCATTGTATATAATGTGAACTTCGGCCATGCCCTACCCAGGTGCGCGTTACGGTACGGCGCGGAGGTCAGGGTGGATTGCGGGGAGCAGATAATTGAGTATGTGGAAACGAAAGAAAAAAGATTTGGGGAAAAAGAATAAAATGCTGGTTTGGGTTAAAAGACTGTTTTTATTATATCTTTGTTACCTGATCATCTGCCTCATCGTGCCGCCTCTTTTCCATAAGACAGCGGAACGCGAAGCGGCCGGAGCCATACAGACTTCCGACGCCTTACCGGAGGCATCAGAGGGTTTGCGGGGGGCGTCTCTGGCGGCGCCGGAATCCTTGCCACAGGAGCGCATCCGGTGTATCGATGACAATATGGAAGCGCTTTTATGGCGGATTCGTCTGATTGAGGCAGCACAGGAAAGCATTGTCCTCACGACTTTTGATTTCCGGGACGACAACAGCGGACAGGACATGATGGCGGCCCTTTATCATGCGGCGGAGCGGGGCGTGGAAGTGCGGATTATCGTAGACGGCATCAACGGAACGTTATGGCTTAGCGGGAGCGGGCATTTCCGGGAACTGGCGGCGCACGAAAATGTACAGGTCAGGTTATACAATCCCATAAATCTGCTTATGCCGTGGAAAATCAATTACCGGATGCACGATAAATATCTGATTGCGGATGATTTTGCATGGATTCTCGGCGGCAGAAATACGGACGACCTTTTTCTGGGAAATTATAAAGAATCCTATAATGAAGACCGGGATATGCTTATTTATGAGACGGTTCCGGGAGCCGGAGGCGCTTACGGTCAGATACGGGATTACTTTGAGCGGATATGGAGCCTGTCCTGTGTCCGGGAGTACCGGGGCGGAAGTTATACCGCGGGATGGCTGGAATCCCACTATCAGGAAGTGAGAAACAAGTTCCCGGAGGCTTTTGGGGAAACGGACTGGGAAGCGGAAACGATGGGGACGGAGAGCATCGTGCTGTGTACAAATCCCATTGATGCACAAAACAAGCAGCCTCTGTTGTGGGAAACGATGATGGAAGAGGTAAAGCAGGCACAGGACGTGCTCATCCAGACGCCTTACATAATCTGCTGCGAGGACATGTATCAGGACATTGCGGAAGCGGTACAGGGCGGTACAGCGATAGAAATGGTTACAAATGCGGTGGAAAGCGGAGCCAATCCTTTCGGCTGCACCGATTATCTGAACCAGAAGAAAAAAGTGCGGGAAACCGGGATTCACACTTATGAATGTCTGGGGGAGCAGGCGTTACATACAAAGGCATTTCTGCTGGATGACGCCGTGTGTTATGTGGGGTCCTGTAATCTGGACATGCGGAGCGTTTATCTGGATACGGAGCTGATGCTGCGAATTGACAGTCCGCAGCTGAACGCCGCGATTCGGGAACAGGCGGAGGGGCTGAAAGCAAAGAGCCGCCATGTATTTCCGGACGGAACGGCGGTGGACGGAGCGGATTACGCTCCCGTCGGTCAGAGCATTTTGAAAAAAGCAGTCTATGGCGTTCTCCGCGTTGTGATTATCCCAATCAGACACCTTTTGTAATATTTGGATATGCTGACGGCCCATAAACGGGAAGATTCGGCACTCTTTGCTCTTGCGGAAAAGGGCAGATAATGTATAATAAGAACGGAAGAGATTTTTCGGTTTAGTGTCGGTTCAGGCAGCATTATACTGCATGAATCAAAGCAAAGGAAAATGATTCGGAACAGGAGGGCGTTATATGAAATACCGGGAACTTAGAAGATGCAGTCATCTGAAAGTCAGCGAAATTTCGCTTGGCTGCGAGGGATTTATGGAAAAAAGCCGGGAAGAGTTTCTGGAAATGCTCGGACGGGCGCTGGAGCTGGGCGTCAATTTTATCGATATGTATACGCCGAATCCTGATTTCAGGGATAATATGGGGGCGGCGATTGCCGGAAGAAGGAATGAGGTTGTTCTTCAGGGACATCTTGGTTCCGTCTGGGAAAACGGCCAGTATCTCCGTACCAGGGATGTACAGAAAACGCAGAGCGCTTTTGAGGACCAGCTTAGAAGGCTTGGAACGGATTATCTCGATATCGGCATGATTCATTATGTGGATGGCGCCGATGACTTTGAAAAGGTATTTCATGGCGCATTTATAGAATATTGTAAGAAACTGAAAGCGGAGGGCAGAATCCGGTGCCTGGGCATGAGCTCCCACAATCCGGTGATTGCCAGAAAAGCCGTGGAAACGGGGCTTATCGATGTTTTGATGTTCTCGGTCAACGCGGCCTATGACATGCAGCCGCCGACAGAGGATATCGAGGAACTTTTTAATCCTGAAAATTATAAGAACGGAGGCAGCATCGACCCGGAGCGCAGGGCGTTGTACGAATTGTGTGAGCGGGAAGGCGTTGCAATCGATGTGATGAAGGCGTTTGGCGGCGGCGATATGCTCAAAGAAGAGCTTTCTCCTTTTGGCGCCGCATTCAATGAATATCAGTGTATCGATTATTGTCTGACGAGGCCGGGAGTCGCGGCGGTCATGGCCGGATGTCGTTCCATCGAAGAACTGGAAAAGCTGATGCGTTATTATGAGGTGTCCAGAGAAGAAAAGGACTATTCCACAGTGCTTTCCAGGATAGAAAAGTTTCAGCTAAAAGGAAACTGTATGTACTGCGGGCATTGCGCGCCCTGTCCGGTCGGCATCAGCGTGGCGGATGTGAACAAATACCTGAATCTGGTTTTGGCACAGGGAGAAGTGCCGGAAACGGTTGCGGACCATTACAAGGCTCTGGCACACCACGCTTCGGAGTGCATCGCCTGTGGAAGCTGCGAGCGGAACTGTCCGTTTGCGGTAGGAGTTGTTGAAAAGATGAAAAAGGCGGCAGAAGTGTTTGGATATTAATAAAAAGACGGTTGCGGATAAAAAAGACAGCATCGAGGGATGTCGGCGGAAAGGATATGGTTTCGGGAATGACGGATAAATCTACTGCGGTGAAATGTATTGCGCTGGATATGGACCGGACGACTCTGAACCGGGAAGGCCGTCTTTCGGAGACAAACCGGAAGGCGTTGGAACAGGTTATTGCCTCAGGGGTTCATATTATCATCGCCAGCGGCCGCGCTTTTGACACGCTGCCGCGGGACATGGTGGAACTGCCCGGCGTGGAATATGCGATTACCTTAAACGGTGCGGCGATGTATCATGTGCCGGACGGCAAATGTCTGAAACGTTACCGGATTTCGGAACAGGCGGTGGAAGCGGTTATGAGAGCGACCGAGGGGGAGCCGGTTTCCTATGAAGCGTTTATCGACGGCGCAGCATATGCGGGAAAAGCGCTTCTGGAAAATCCGGAAGCATTCGGAATTTCACCCCAGGCCGTTGAATATGTGCGCTCGACAAGGCATGGCGTGGACGATATCGTACAGTTTATCTATGAGAACAGGTATCGTATGGACAGCATGGATATGATTGTGCCAAATGCGAAGCTGCAGCAAAAAGTCTGGAAACAGGCAGCCGGGGCGACGGATGAAGTTTACATAACATCATCTGTTCAGAATCTTGTGGAAGTGGCGGACCGGAATGCCGGAAAAAAGGCCGGGCTCGTTTTTTTCACGGAGCTGCTCGGTCTGCAAAGAGAGGAAACGGCAGCTTTCGGGGATGCGGACAACGATATTGAAATGATACGGTATGCCGGATGCGGCATAGCGATGGGCAATGCATCCGAATCCTGTAAGCGGGCGGCCGATTATATTACCGGGCATCATGATGAGGACGGTCTGGCGAAGGGACTGCGGGATATATTGAAATTAATATAATGACACATTGCAATGTTTGTAAACAGATTATGTATCTATATCCGGCGGCGGGCGGAAAAGCTGTTCTTATATTACGGCGAGAAAGGCATGGTTTTTTTGCATGGAAGAAAAATTTATTGAGGTAAAACAGCTGTACAAGACATTCCACACGAAAAAGCAGACTGTGGAAGTTTTAAAGGGAATCGACCTTTCTGTGGAAAAGGGAGAAATATATGGAATCGTGGGGTTCAGCGGCGCCGGAAAATCGACGCTTGTCAGGTGCATGAACAGGCTGGAAGAGCCGGACAGCGGAAGCGTCAGAATTGGCGATAAGGAAATTACTGCGCTCGGCAAAAAAGAGCTGAATGCCCAGAGAAGAAAAATCGGCATGATTTTTCAACAGTTCAATCTGTTCGATTCCATGACGGTAGCCCAGAATATCGCCTATCCTCTGAAACTGACCGGAACGCCCGCCGGGGAAGCCGATGCGAGAGTGGAAGAAATGTTAAAGCTGGTGGGGCTTATGGAAAAGAAAAATGCCTATCCGGGGGAACTTTCCGGCGGGCAGAAGCAGCGGGTCGGCATCGCGAGGGCGCTTGCCAACCAGCCGGACGTGCTGCTGTCGGACGAGGCGACGAGCGCGCTGGACCCGCAGACAACCCTTTCCGTGCTGGATTTGTTAAAAGAAATCAATCAGAAGCTGGGGCTGACGATTATTCTGATTACCCATGAACTGGAGGTTATCAAATACACCTGTCACCGGATGGCGGTCATGGAAGACGGCAGAATTCTGGAACAGGGTCCGGTCAGGGAAATTTTCCAGAATCCCAGATGCGCTACCGCGAAGAATTTTATCGGCGTCTATAATCAGTTCAGGAGCGATTACTGGCAGGAGGAAGCGGAATGAGTTTATATAAATATTCTTTTTGGGAAGTGTTGAAGCATTCTTTCAGCGCGGAAGTGTGGGAACAGGTCGTTCCGGCCATCAGTGAGACGATGTACATGGTCGGCGTTTCGTCCGTTTTTGTTCTCGTGTTCGGGATTCTGCTCGGCCTGATTCTTGTCATGACGAGTAAGGAAGGGCTGATGCCCTGTAAGGTTATTCATACGATTCTGGGAGCGGTCATTAACTGCTTCCGCTCTCTGCCACAGGTCATTATCATTATCGTTATGCTTCCGGTGGCGAGGGCTTTAGTCGGTAAGTCCTACGGCTCAAATGCCTGTATTATTTCGCTTGTAGCAAGCTGTGTGCCGCTTTTTGCAAGGCTGGTGGAAAGCAGTCTGCTGGAACTTGACAAGGGCAAAATCGAAGCGGCGAAGGCTATGGGAAGCGGAAATTTTCGGATTTTGTTCACCATCATGGTGCCGGAAACGCTGCCGTCGCTGATTCGGGCATTTACCAATGCAGTCGTTATTGTCATTTCCATGACGGCCCTTGCCGGTAGTTTCGGCGCGGGCGGAATCGGTTATATCGCGGTTACATACGGATATACGAGATTTCAGCACGACCTGTTGTTTGCGACGATTATCGTGCTCATCGTTATCGTACAGGCGGTGCAGCTTGTGGGCGACACTTTTTCCAAGCTGATTCTGAAAAAACGTCATTTAATATAAAAATGACATATAAATGACACCCTGAAAAAGGACGGGCGCCGGACGCGTAATGCTAATACGGACGCGACATTTAAGGCAGCGAAAGCTGATTAAATGAATATATGAGAAAAGAGGAGAAAAATTATGAAAAGGAAACTTGCAGTTATGCTGATGACTGCCATGACGGTCTCCGCCCTTCTTGCCGGATGCGGCAATCAGGCGGATAACGCGGGAGGCGCAGCGGACACAAATGCTTCAGACGATGTAGGAAGCACAACAGACAACGCGGCGGACACAAATGCGGCGGATAACGCGGAGAGCGCAGACTCAGCGGACGCAAATGCAGCGGACACCGCGGCGGATGGAGAAAAAGTGGTATTGAAGGCGGTATGCGACCTGACACCACACAGTGAAATTCTGAATGCGGCGTCCGACTTACTGGCGGCGGAAGGTATTGAGCTGGATATCGTGTCCACCACATGGGATGCGACCTGGAATGACATGCTGATTGACGGGGAAATTGATTTTGCATATTTTATGCACGTTCCGGCAATGGAGAGCATTGAAGAGGAAATGGGTGCGGATTTATACAGCATGGGCGGCGTTCACGTAGAGCCTTATGCGTGCTTCTCGGACAAGTATGCGACGAAGGAAGAACTGCCGGAGAACGCAGTCATTGCGATTCCCAACGATTCTTCCAATGAATACAGAGCGCTGAAGGTGCTGGAAGCGGAAGGATTCCTCAAACTGGACCCGGAAATGACCGCAATCGACGCATCTATTCAGAAAGTTGACGAATACCTGATTCCGATAGAAATCGTGGAGATGGACCAGGCCAACATCATTCCTTCGGCGGCGGATTTTGACGCGTATTTTGTAAATGTCAACAGAGCTCTGGAGGCGAATATCGACACGACCTCTTATCTGATGAGAGAAGGGGAGGATTCCGAGTACGCCAACATCATTACGGTAACGGAAGCGAATAAAGACAACGAGTCGATTAAGAAGCTGGTAGAAATCTTACAGTCCGATGAAATCAAGCAGTTTATTACGGATAATTTCAACGGGGCGGTAATTCCGGCGAAGAATTAAAAAACGGAAATAGTACCGTTGTAAAAGCGGGACATACAGGCATCCCCGGGAACTGTTTTCCGGGGATGTTCCGGCTTTGGCCGCAAGAGTTCTTTTGGCAGATGCTCTTGCCGGACAGGAGGCGGTCAGAGGGCGAATTGGAACAGACAGGGGCCGGAGCGGTCAGAGGGCGTATCGATGACGAACAATCTGGAATACTACAAAGTTTTTTATCATGTGGCAAGGAGCGGCAGTCTGACGGCGGCAGCGGAGACGCTTGCCATTTCACAGCCGGCGGTCAGCCAGTCGGTAAAACAGCTGGAAAGCCTTCTGGACACAAAGCTCTTTGTCAGGGCGCCGAGAGGCGTCAGGCTGACACATGAGGGAGAGCTGCTCTATCATTATGTTTCCAAAGGTTATGAACAGTTCGAGCTCGGCGAGAAGAAGCTGAAACAGATGCTGAATCTGGAACTGGGCGAAATCCATATCGGAGCCAGCGACATGACGCTGCAGTTTTATCTGCTTCCTTTTCTGGAACGTTTTCATGAGAAGTATCCCGGCATCCGGGTGGTGGTGACGAACGCGCCGACGCCGGAGACGCTGCGGAACTTACAGGCGGGCAGGCTCGATTTGGGAGTTGTCAGCACGCCTTTTGAAAAAGAGGAATCGATACAGGCGGAGAACGTGCGGGAAATTGAAGATATTTTTGTGGCTGGCAGAAAATTCATCCAGTATAAGAATAAGATGCTGGATTTACAGGAACTTGAGGAAATGCCGCTGATTTTTCTGGAAGGCATTACCAGCACGCGGCATAATATGGAACTGTTTCTCCGGGAGAATCATGTGGAAATTCACCCGGAATTTGAACTGGCTACCAGCGGGATGATTGTACAGTTTGCGCTGCGTAATCTCGGAGTCGGCTGTGTTGTCAGGGATTTTGCACAGGAATACCTGGATGCCGGGCAGCTGTTTGAGCTCCGGTTTAACAAGATTATTCCGAGAAGGCATTTTTGTGTCGTAACGGATAAAAGGAATCCGGTGTCCGAGGCGGCCCGGAATCTGCTGCGGCTGTTTCATGAACAGTAATTTTCAACTTTTGATTTGAGTGTCTGCCAAAGCAGACAGACGGGGGTAAAAATGATTCGGACGATTATTTTTGACATTGGCAACGTGCTTGCGGGTTTTGCCTGGGAAGCACATTACAGGCGGTTCGGCTATACGGGAGAACGGCTCGGGCGGCTGGCGGAGGCGACGGTAAGAAGCGAAGCCTGGAACGAGTACGACAGAGGGGTGCTGACCGGGGAAGAAGTCCTTCAGAAATTCATCAGGAATGACCCGGAACTGGAAGCGGATATCCGCAGAGTCCTTACGGATGTGGAGGGCATGGTCGTGCGGTACGACTACGCGATTCCATGGATAGAGGAGTTAAAACAGAAAGGATATCAGACACTGTACTTGTCCAATTTTTCCGAAAGAGCAGCCGACGAATGCGCGAAATCGCTGGACTTTCTGCCGCATATGGACGGGGGCATCCTGTCTTATCGGGAGAAAGTCATTAAGCCGATGCCGGAAATCTATCAGCTTCTGATTGACAGGTATCATCTGATTCCCGAAGAATGCGTTTTTCTGGACGATACGCAGAAGAATCTGACGGGCGCTGAGGTTTTCGGATTCCATACGATTTTGTTTCGGAATCAGGAACAGGCGAGGGAGGAGCTTCGAAAGCTCGGCGTGGATTAAACTGGCATTTTGGAAGAAGCGGGAGGCTTTGGGGCGCCCGCTTTTTTGAGTTGATAATGGACATGCCATGACAGATAGCAAAATATGATGAATACTTCCTATAAATTGCTTAGACGCGGCGTTTGTGTAGGCTTACAATAAGGAAAAATGTATTACTACATTCGTTATATCCATGAAAGCGCGGACGGGAGGTGTCTATGTGGAAACGCTGAAATTACCGAGACTGATAAGTGAAGGCATGATTTTGCAGCAGAAGAAAAAGGTGCGTATATGGGGATGGGACGAGCCGGGACGGCAGGTTACCGTTTCCTTTCTCGATATGAAATATTCCTGTGAGACGGACAAAAAAGGGTACTGGGAAGTTTTCGTAAACGAACTGAAGCCGGGCGGTCCGTATGAAATGCGGATTCTGGACAGTGCTGGAGAAGAGAAAAATATACGGGACATCCTGGTTGGCGATGTATGGATGTGCTCCGGGCAGTCCAATATGGAGCTTCCCATGCGCAGAGTGCTGGACCGCTATCCGGGGGAACCGGAACAGTGCGCCAATACCTTTATCCGTACTTTTAAAATCACGGAAAAGAGCGATTTTCACGGGCCGCTCCGGGAGCTTGAAAGCGGTGCGTGGACGGCGGTAACGCCCGATACACTGCCGGATTTTTCCGCGACGGCGTATTTCTTTGCAAAACATCTGTACCGTCTTACGGGCGTTCCGGTGGGGCTTATCAACGCAAGCCTCGGCGGTTCGAGAATCGAATCCTGGATGGGCCGGGATATGCTTGCGGGATATCAGGATTTTCTTGCGACGGCAGACAGGTACGGCGATGATGATTTTGTGAAAGGGCAGCTGGAAAAAAACGAGAAACAGGCTTTTGGCTGGCACAGACGGCTGGACGGCATGGACCTGGGACTGCTGGAGAACTGGCCGCAGAAAAGCTGCGAGTGGGGAAATAGGGAAGTGTCGGAAGAAGCGTCTGATTCCGGGAGCCAGGAAGCATCGAAGAAAGCGGACGACTCCGGCTGGCTGGATGTGAATATCCCGTTCTTTTTTGAAAATACGGCATTAAAGGGTTTTATCGGGAGCGTCTGGTTCCGGCGGACGTTTTTTGTCGATGAGCGGCTTGCCGGAAAAGAGGCGAAGCTGTGGCTTGGGACGATTGTGGACAGCGATACCGTCTATGTCAACGGTGTCTGCGTGGGACACACGGAATATCAATATCCACCCAGGAAATACATGGTGCCGGAAGGGCTTCTTAAGCAGGGGACGAATACCATTGTCATCCGGGTCAAGTGTGAAACGGGACATGGAAGGTTCACCGACGGCAAGACCTATGCGGTTTTCCGCGGGGAAGAGCGGGTGGAGCTTTCGGGCGCCTGGCAGTACAGAATCGGGGCTTCCTGTGAGATGATTGCGGAGACGGATTTTGTCAACTGGAAACCGACGGGGCTTTATCATGCGATGACAGCGCCCTGTCATCGCTATATGATAGCAGGGATTGTGTGGTATCAGGGAGAATCCAATACCCACGCTGCCGCCGGACGTTATCTGGAGCTGATGGAACGGATGATTTCCGGGTACCGGGAAAAATGGGGAGAGGAACTGCCGTTTTTCTATGTACAGCTGCCGAATTTCGAGGCGGATATTTATGAAAAGGAGCGGAACGAGACTTACAGCGACTGGCCGGGGATTCGGGAAGCGCAGCGCCAGGCGCTGAAACTTCCAGGCACGGGTATGGCAGTTGCCATCGACTTAGGGGAGGACAATGACCTTCACCCGCTGAATAAAGAAGGAATCGGCTACCGCCTGGCGATGCAGGCTGCGGCGAAATTATACGGACTTCGCGCAGAATGTGACGGGCCCCAGGTGGAGAAAGTCAGCATGGAACGGACGGAAGCGCAGGAAGCTGCCGGAGAGGGTTGTACGACATGGCGGGTAACACTGCACTGTAAAAATGCCACCGGACTATATGCTTTTTCCGAGGATAAGGGGACTGAAATCAAAGATTTTGAAATTATGGACGAAAAAGGTCTGCTCCGCCCGGTCAGAGCGGTTATCATCCGAAACGATGTGGTGCTGCGGTGCGATGAAGCGGTCGGGGAGATTCGGGAAATCCGATACTGCTATCACAATACAAACAGTGGGGCGCTTCTTTACAATGAAGACGGATTTCCGATGAGTCCGTTCCTATGGGAAAGGCATGGAGGATTAGGATGAAAATGGAAAATTATGCAAGCGGAAGGTATTGCTGGAACGAAGGCTGGTCTTTTCTCAAATTGCCCGTGGATGCTTCCAGGGAAGAGGCGGAGGCGCTCAGGGAAGACTTTGAGCCTGTGGATATTCCTCATGACTGGCTGATTTATGACGCTCTGAACTTATATGAAGACAGCAGTGGGTGGTATCGTAAATCTTTTATCTGGGAGGAAGCAGAGGAAAAGAAAGGCTTTGTCATTTTTGAAGGCATATATATGGACAGCGCTGTTTTCATCAACGGTGTGAAAGCCGGGGAATGGAAATATGGCTATTCCGCGTTTACGCTGGATATAACGGAATATCTGGTGCGGGGCGAAAATGAAATTCTGGTCGGCGTCCGTTTTCAGAGTCCGAACAGCCGCTGGTATTCCGGGGCGGGCATTTACAGGAATGTCTGGCTTCAGGTGACGAACCGCACCTGGCTGCCCGAACACGCGGTATACATCGGCACGCGGGAACTGGACGGGGAGAGGACGGAAGAGGAGAGGACGGACGGGAAGAGGACAAACGGCTCTTTTCTGCTCCGGCTGGAAGGGGAAATCGCCGGGGAGCGGCGGGAAGAAGCGGTTCTGCGGTATCGGCTTTATGATGAAGCGGGGCGGGAAGTGATATGGAACCCGGTGGACCAGTCAATGGACGGGAGCGAAGGAGAAAGCGACAGCAGAGAGGAAGGCAGAGACAGAGAGGAAAGCAGAAACAGAGAGGAATATAGAGCGGGAAATGGAGAAGAGGCCGTCCGGAAGACTGTCAGGAAATTTCAGGCTGACAACGTGAAGTTATGGGATGTGGAACATCCGGTGCTTTATCGGTTACGGACGGAGCTGCTGTTGGATGGGAAAATACTGCAGTGGACGGAAGAAACCTTCGGCTTCCGGACAATCCGTTTTGATGCGGAGGAAGGTTTTTTCCTGAACGGACGGCATCTGAAACTGAACGGGGTCTGTGAGCATCACGATTTGGGCGCATTGGGCGCGGCTTTCAACAAACCGGCCATGAGACGGAAGTTCCGTATTCTCAAAGAAATGGGTGTCAACGCGGTAAGATGCGCACATAATATGATGGCGCCCGGCTTTATGGAGCTGGCGGACGAAATGGGGCTTCTGGTGCTTTCGGAAGCCTTCGATATGTGGGAAAAGCCGAAAACAGCCTATGATTATGCGCGGTTTTTTAAAGAGTGGGCCGCTCAGGATGTGGAAAGCTGGATTAGACAGGACAGGAATCATCCCTGTGTCATCATGTGGAGTGTCGGGAATGAAATATATGACACCCATGCGGATGAGCGCGGACAGCAGATTACGCGGTATCTGAAAGAGCTGGTGGAGAAATTTGACCCGGGGCGTCATGCCAGAGTAACGCTCGCATCGAATTACATGCCCTGGGAAAATGCGCAGAAATGTGCGGATATCGTGAAACTTGCGGGGTACAATTATTCGGAAAAATATTATGAAGAGCATCATAAGAAGCACCCGGACTGGATAATCTACGGGAGCGAGACGTCTTCCATCGTGCAGAGCAGAGGGGTTTATCATTTTCCGCTCCGTGCGGGTATCCTGGCGGAGGATGACGAACAGTGCTCGTCCCTGGGCAACAGCCAGACGAGCTGGGGGGCAAAATCGCTGGAAGAGTGTGTAACATTTGACAGGGACCGGAAGTTTTCCCTCGGACAGTTTCTCTGGTCCGGATTTGATTATATCGGGGAGCCGACGCCGTATCATACGAAAAATTCTTATTTCGGGCAGATAGATACCGCCGGATTCCCCAAAGATTCTTATTATGTGTGGCAGTCCGCCTGGACGGATTACCGGAAAAAGCCGATGATACATATTTTCCCTTACTGGGACTTTAACGAGGGGCAGCTCATTGATGTGCGCGTCTGCTCCAATGCGCCTTATGTGGAGCTGTTTCTGAACGGCAGAAGCCTCGGACGTCAGGAACTGACGCATGGAACGGGAAACGGAAGCCATATTCTGGCGGATTACCGGGTCCCTTATGAAAAGGGCATATTGCGGGCGGAAGCCAGCGACGGGGACGGAAGGAAGCTGGCGGAGACGGAACGACGTTCTTTCGGCAATTCTGCCCGCATTGTCATCATGGCGGAGGCATCGGAGGCTCTTGCGGACGGCCGAGACCTTCTGTTTCTGGAAATCGGCACGGTGGACGAGGCGGGAAATCCGGTGGAGAACGCCTGTGACAGAATCCATGTGCGGGTGACGGGAGAAGGAAGACTGGTCGGGCTCGATAACGGAGACAGCACGGACTATGACAGTTATAAGGGGACGAGCCGGAGACTGTTTGGCGGGAAGCTGCTGGCAATCGTGCAGACGGAAGAAACGCCCGGCCTTATCCGCGTGGAGGCGGAAGGAAAAGGGCTGGAAAGCGCCGTATTGGAATGTGAATCTAAAGAGGCGGACGTGCGGCCCGGACAGCGAGCCCCTAAGTCCCGGCAGAAAAACCATCCTGTTCCCGTCGTACTCGGAAAGGAAGAGGAAATTACGGTCCGCAAAGTCGTGATTCGCCCGCTGGAGGGGCAGCTGTTTACAAAAGAAAAGAATGTTCTCACGGCGGAAGCATTTATTGAGCCGCCTCAGGCAGACGATAAGGAGCTGCTTTTCAAGGCTGTGAATGAATCAGGGGTTCCGGTGTCCTTCGTACAGATGAAGCAGCATGGAAACCGGGTAACGATGAGGGCGAAAGGCGACGGAGACTTCCGGCTTTTTGCCATGTCAAAGAGCGGGAGCGGTAACATCAGAGTGATGTCGCAGATGGAATTTCGCGTAGAAGGGCTTGGCCAGGCGCATAAAGACCCTTATCGGTTCATTTCGGCAAGCCTGTATGATGCCGTGACGGGAGAAATAGGAAACGGAAATGAGCGGGGAATCGCCACGGGAAGGGACGGAGAGACGATAATCACCTATGAGGATATCGACTTCGGGCCAGTCGGAAGCGACGAGCTGACGATACCCATTTTTGCCCTGAACGACGAGCAGTATGCCATGCAGATATGGGAAGGGGTTCCCGGCAGACCGGGAAGCGAGATGCTGGCGGACGTCATTTATCAGAAGCCTTCCATATGGAATGTGTATCAGCCGGAAACATACCGGTTAAAAAGGCGGCTGAAAGGGATTACGGCAGTCAGCTTCCACCTTTATGCCAAAGTGCATATCAAGGGATTTTCTTTTACAAAATATGAAAAGGCATGGCAGAATCTGGCGGCGGGAGAGGCGGATGCAGTCTACGGTGACAGTTTCCGGAGAGAGGGAGACGCGGTCTGTCAAATCGGAAATAACGTATCGCTGCTTTTTACGGAAATGGATTTCGGAGAGACGCCTGTAAAGGGAATTGCGATAA
The DNA here is from genome assembly GCA_910578715.1 of uncultured Lachnospiraceae bacterium. Taxonomy (GTDB): domain Bacteria; phylum Bacillota; class Clostridia; order Lachnospirales; family Lachnospiraceae; genus UBA3282. Next base: position 20,337 of record CAJTRL010000023.1, read on the forward strand.
AAGGAAGGGCGGAAAAAGGAGCAAACACCATTCATGTGCGTTTCCAAAACGGTACGGAGGAAATCAAGCAGATTGTGGAATTTCCGCAAAGCGCCGAATATATACAGGTGCGTTTTCCGCTAGATGCGCTCTGCGGGAAATGGGACGTTACCTTTGTATTCCTTCCGGGAAGCTGTTTTGACTTCGCTTCGTTTGAGTTTTATAGCTGACCTGTATTGCTTTGGATATTTACAGGGTTGCCTTTTTGGGGGCCTGGTTCATCCGCTTATATTCGGACGGCGTACAGTGCTTGACGGTTTTGAAAATGCGGTTAAAGGTGGAAAGGCTGCCGAAACCGGAACGCATTGCCACTTCGGTAATGGAAATATTCGGCTGAATCAGCAGACTTTCCGCATGGGCAATTCGTTTCTGGGTCAGATATTCATAACAGGAGGTGCCGGAAAACTGTTTGAACAGGCGGGAAAAGTGGAATTTGGAAAATCCGGCAAGGTCCGCCAGGTCGTCCACATTGATATTTTCCGTGCAATGGTCGGTGATGTAATTGCATACGTCCATAAATTTTTCGATATACTCGTGCTGTTTGCTGGAAGTAATGCCGGGAAATTTTTCGCTGGCATTGAAATTGGCGCGGCCGATGGCAACAAAAAAATGAATAATCAGGGAATAGATACAGGCTTCCGTGAAGGCAATCCGGTTATCGTATTCGCGGCTGATTTCATTCAGATAAGAGGAAAGCTGTCCGTTCAGTTCCGGGTATTCTTTCCGGCTGATGAGGGCATAAGGATGAAGGGAATGGATTAAAGAGTCCATTCCTTTTACATTGCAGATGAGACCGTAATCCAGAAGGATAATGAGCCTTTCGCCTTCGTCCCCGTCGGGACCGGGCTGGGGCGCAATCAGACGGTGCAGCGTGCCGGGCGGTGTTATGAAAATATCCCCCTCGCCAAAGGTGTGGGCCGTATCGTCGATGATGACGGTATATTCTTTCCGGACGGGCATAATGATTTCCATTGCCGTATGCCAGTGGAGCGGGTAATCCTCCGCTTCCATATTGTGATACAGTTTGATGGTCGGAAAGTAGTCATATGCTACCGTCTCATGGATGCCGTTCAGAATTTTAATCATGGCAAATACTCCTGTCGGTTTTGTGGGGCGTCCCTGTCGGTGGCGTCCGCGTTTTCGTCTGTCCGCTCTCTTCTAATAAATAGCACAAACGGGAGAAAGTGTCAAATCAAATTTTGCTATGGGAAGAAGGGAAAAAATGTAAAAAAGCGGTCAAATTGCTATGATATGAGCGGTAAAATTCGCCTAAAATATCAGAATTGATAAAAAATGTAACTGGTTTCATAGATTCTTTGAAAGGAATTAGCAATATCTAGTAATGACAAAGCAAGATATGAAGAGCCGGAACAAAAAGAGCGTTGTATACTTTGACTAATAATAGGGATGAAATCTGCTTGATTTATGGCATAATATCAGTTGATTGCAGACCAAATCAGGAAGACGGTCCGGCGGACAAAAGGAAAACAGGAGGAGCATACATGGAACTTGTAAGAAATGAAGTCAGAAATGCAGAATTTGAAGAACGCGCCCGTAGTCTGGTGGCACAGATGACGCTGGAGGAGAAGGCTTTTCAGATGCTGCACGGCGCTCCGGCAATAGAAAGACTGGGTATCAAGGCTTATAACTGGTGGAACGAGGCGCTGCACGGGGTGGCGAGAGCGGGGACTGCCACCGTATTTCCACAGGCTGTTTCGATGGCCGCGTCTTTTGACGAGGACTTTATCGAAGAAGTGGCGGACGCCATTTCCACGGAAGGCCGGGCGAAGTTCAATGCACAGCAGAAATATGAAGATTTTGATATATATAAGGGACTGACTTTCTGGTCGCCGAACGTCAATATTTTCAGAGACCCGAGATGGGGAAGAGGACATGAGACGTTCGGGGAGGACCCTTATCTGACGTCCAGGCTCGGCGTGCGGTTCGTGGAAGGAATCCAGGGACACGATGAAAACTATATGAAAGCAGCGGCGTGCGCCAAGCATTTTGCAGTACATAGCGGCCCGGAAGATTTGCGCCATCAGTTTAATGCCGAAGTGAGCAGACAGGATATGTACGAGACGTATCTTCCCGCCTTTAAAGCCTGTGTACAGGAAGCGAAAGTGGAGGCGGTCATGGGGGCTTATAACCGGACGAACGGAGAGCCCTGCTGCGGAAGCAGAACGCTGCTTCAGGATATTTTAAGGAAAGAATGGGGCTTCAAAGGTCATGTTGTCTCCGATTGCTGGGCCATCCGCGATTTCCACGAAGGGCATGGCGTAACGGCGGGCGCGGAAGAATCGGTGGCGCTGGCTGTTTCCAACGGCTGTGATTTAAACTGCGGCAATCTTTTTGTCTATGTAAAGGATGCGGTAGAAAAAGGCATGATACCGGAAGAGCGGGTGGACGAGGCGCTCGTGCATCTTTTTACAACCCGGATGAAGCTCGGCCTGTTCGATGAAAAGGCAAAAACGCCGTATGATGAGATTCCCTATACCGTGGTCGATTCCAAAGAAATGCAGGACTTAAATCTGAAAGCGGCGGAAAAATGCGTCGTTCTTTTGAAAAATGACAATCATCTTCTGCCTCTGGACAGAACAAAAATCAAGACCATCGGCGTTATCGGCCCCAATGCCAATAACCGGAAAGCATTAATCGGGAACTATGAAGGAACCGCTTCCCGCTATTTTACAATCAGTGAGGGCATTCAGGAATATGTGGGCGACGATATCCGGGTGCTGGTATCGGAAGGATGTCATTTGTATAAGGAACAGATTAGCAACCTGAGTCAGGGCAAAGACAGGGATTCGGAAGTCCGGGCAATATGCGACGCAAGCGATGTGGTCGTGATGTGTCTGGGACTGGATTCCGGGCTGGAAGGTGAAGAGGGAGACCAGAGCAATCAGTTTGCCAGCGGCGACAAGCCGAATCTGAATCTGCCGGGCAGACAGCAGGAGATTCTGGAAATCGCCCATGCCAGCGGCAAGCCGGTAGTGCTCGTGCTTCTTTCGGGAAGCGCGCTGGCGGTAGGCTGGGCCGACGAACATATTCCGGCCATCATACAGGGATGGTATCCCGGCGCCCAGGGCGGAAGGGCTATCGCAAGAATATTGTTCGGTGAGAAAAATCCGGAAGGAAGGATGCCGCTCACCTTCTACCGGACAATGGAAGAACTGCCCGCATTTACCGATTATTCCATGAAGGGAAGGACTTACCGCTATATGAAACAGGAAGCGCTGTACCCTTTTGGATATGGGCTGTCCTATACAGACTTTACTTATTCGGATGCGGCCGTTTCTGCGGACACGGTCGGCATGGAAGGCATTGAAGTAAAAGCCGTTGTGACCAATACAGGGGACAGAGAAGGTACGGAAACCGTCCAGGTTTATGTGAAAGCGGACAGGGAAGGCACGCCGAACGCTCAGTTAAAAGGCATTCGGAAAGTGACGCTGCAGCCGGGCGAGAGCAGAGAAGTGGCGGTAAAACTTCCGGTAAACGCGTTTGCGCTGTACGATGAGCAGGCGGTCAACAGAGTGGGGGCGGGGAATTATCTCGTTTCCATCGGCGGCTCACAGCCGGAAAGCCGCAGCGAGAAACTGACCGGGAAAAAGGTCGATGTGATTTCGGTAACGGCACCGGAAGAGATTGTGCTGGAATAACCGGAACAGCGCCGGAAGCGATAACGACGAAATTGCCGGAAAGCCGTCGGTATGACGGGGAAGGTGAATACAGGAAGGAATGGTATGATGATGGGGTTTGAACAGGCATGGCTGAATTATACGGAAAAAACAACCTGTGAGGGAGCACAGAATCTCCGGTATATTTATACGGATGAAGAACTGTCCTCCGGTAAAGATAAAATATTGGAAAACTGTGTCCGGGAATTACAGACTGCCCTGGAAGGGATGACCGGAACGCGGCCCGCGCTGCGGGAAGGCTCTGACCAGTGCAAAGAGGCGGAAGGCCGGCATGAAGAAGCGGAAGACCGATGCGGGGGAGCGGATGGCCGGTGTGAAGAAACAGACGTCCGGGAGGCTGGCGTCCGCCTTGTCCGTAAAGAGGGAATGCAGAAAGAAAGTTATCATATTTTTGAACAGAACGGAAGCGTGACGGTTGAGGCATCCGATTCCGCCGGCATTCTGTACGGCGCTTTTGCACTGCTGCGGGAGATACGGACGGGAGAGACGCTTGCGGGCATGGAAATTGAGAAGGCGCCAGACATGCCGCTTCGGATGCTGAATCACTGGGACAATATGGACGGAAGCATCGAGCGCGGTTATTCCGGAGAATCCTTTTTCTTCGTGGAAAATGAGATTGTCGTGGACGAAAGAACCGTTACTTATGCGCGGCTGGCGGCCAGCGTCGGCATCAACGCGGTGGTGATTAACAATGTCAACGTCAAAGATGCGGCCACCTGGCTGATTACGGAGCGGTATCTTGGCAAAGTGCGGGAGCTTGCGCAGCTGTTTGCCGGATATGGCATCAGGCTTTTCCTGAGTCTGAATTATGCGGCCCCCGTGGAGCTTGGCGAGCTTACGAGCGCGGACCCGCTGGACGAAGAAGTAAGAAGCTGGTGGGAGAAACGGATGGAGATGGTCTACCGGGAAGTACCGGGATTCGGAGGGTTCCTCATCAAAGCGGATTCGGAAGGACGGCCGGGGCCTTTTACCTATGGAAGGACGCATGCAGACGGCGCAAATATGCTGGCGGAAGCGATTGCACCTTACGGCGGGCTGATTATCTGGCGGTGTTTTGTTTATAACTGCCAGCAGGACTGGCGGGATTATAAGACAGACCGGGCCAGGTCAGGATATGATAATTTCATAGGGCTGGACGGGACATTTCTCGACAACGTGATTTTGCAGATTAAAAACGGGCCCATGGATTTTCAGGTCAGGGAGCCGGTACATCCGCTGTTCGGCGGGCTGACGAAAACCAATCAGATGCTGGAAGTGCAGATTGCACAGGAGTATACGGGGCAGCAGCGGCATCTTTGTTATCTGATACCGATGTTCCAGGAAATTCTGAAGTTCAGAACGTATGTGAAGGAAGAAAACGACACCGTTTCGGATATCGTATCGGGGAAAACTTTCGGGCAGCATCACTGCGGTATTGCGGCAGTGGCGAATACGGGAAATGATGAAAACTGGACGGGACACGATATGGCGGCGGCCAACTTCTACGGTTTCGGAAGGCTTGCCTTCGATACGGCGCTGACGGCGGAAGCAATTGCAAAAGAGTGGATTCGGATGACTTACGGGAAGGACGAACAGGTTGGGGAAACGCTGCTATACCTGTTGATGCAGTCCTGGCCAGCCTATGAAAAATATACGGCGCCGCTCGGCATCGGCTGGATGGTGAATCCCAACTATCATTACGGTCCCAGTGTGGACGGTTACGAATACAGCCGTTGGGGAACCTATCACCGGGCGGACCATGAAGGGCTCGGCGTGGACAGAAGCCATGAGGGAACAGGCTATGCGCGTCTGTACCGGGAGCCGAACGCGTCTGTTTATGACGACCCGGCCAAATGCCCGGACGAACTGCTGCTCTTTTTCCACCACATTCCCTATACCTGGAAACTGCGCTCCGGCAAAACGGTGATTCAGCATATTTATGATACGCATTTCGAGGGAGTTGAGATGGTGGATGAAATGGTGGAACGTTTCCGTAAATTACAGGGAAAACTGCCGGATAAGTCATATAACCGGATGATGGAACGTTTTACACACCAAAAAGAGCATTCGCGCGAATGGTGCGACCAAATAAATGCCTATTTTTGGAGAAAATCCGGCATATCGGACGAAAGAGGAAGGCGCATTTATTAATTTGTTCATGAAGTTGCACAAAAAAATAAGCAAAATATGCGGTTGGAATAGCAATATCTGAACAGTAATAGGAAGCATATCCTTTTATAATTATAGTAGGTATTTCAATAAATCTTATGGAGGTGTGAGGATGAAAGAATCTAAGAAAAAAGCTCCTGCCGCGCAGAAAAAGCAGAGCTTTGGGGTTTACATGAAGCGTTACTGGCAGTTATACGCTTTACTTGCGCTGCCGCTTCTTTATCTGCTCATATTCAAATATGTGCCGATGGTCTATATCCAGATTGCTTTCAAAAAGTACAGTATTGTACAGAGCGTATGGGAGATGCCTTTAGCGGCTAATCACGGTTTTGAGTACTTTATCAAAGCCTTCCAGAACAGGGATTTTATCAATGCGTTGAGGAATACGCTGGTGTTGAACTTGCTGGATTTGGTTATCGGTTTTCCGGTTCCCATCATTTTTGCCCTGATTTTGAATGAGCTGGTGTTCAAACGGTTTAAACGGGTGGTGCAGACCATCGCCTATATGCCCCACTTCCTTTCATGGGTCATCATTTACGGTCTGGCATTACAGATATTTGCGCCCACAACCGGTTTTCTCAATATGATACTGACCGGTCTCGGTTTCGAGTCCATTCCTTTCCTGAATGACTCCGCACACTGGGTAGGCACATACATATTCCTGGGCGTATGGCAGAGCTTCGGCTGGAACTCCATCGTATATCTGGCGGCAATCGCGGGTATCAACTCGGAGCTGTACGAAGCGGCTTCGGTGGACGGCGCGGGACGTTTCAAGAAGATGTGGCACATTACGCTGCCGGGCATCAAGTCCACCATCGTTGTACTGCTTGTTATGAACCTCGGTAATATTCTGGGAAGCGGTTTCGACAGACCGTTTGCATTGCAGAATAATCTGGTTATGAACGTTGCGGAAGTGCTTTCCACCTTCGTATACAAGAACGGTATTAAAGGTCTGCAGTTCTCGCTGACGACCGCCGTTGGATTCTTCCAGTCTATTGTATGTGTTATTTTCCTGTTGCTGGCGAACTGGATTTCCCGGAAGCTCGGCGAACGCGGAATCTGGTAGAAAGAGAAGGAGGAAAAAAGTATGATTAAATCGAAATCCGCCAAAGTGGGCGACTGGATTTTTGTCATTGTCTGCGTACTCGTCAGCCTGATTTGTATCGTGCCGATGATTAATCTGCTGGCGCGTTCGTTAAGCTCGACGGACGCACTGATTAAACATGAAGTTTATTTGTGGCCGAAAGGATTAAATCTGCAGGCGTATGCTACGGTGCTTGGCGATATGAAATATATCAGGGCGTTTTTCTGGACGGTATTTCTGACACTGGTTTGTACCGTTGTGTCTCTGACGATGACGACGCTCTGCGCGTATCCGCTGATTTTTGAAAACCTGAAAGGTCGTTCTTTCATCAATGTTTTTATTACGATAACGATGTTTTTTAATGCGGGAACCATTCCCAACTACCTGTTGATGAAGAGCCTGAACCTTTTGAACAATCCGCTCGTGCTGATTATTCCGAGTTGTATGAGCGTTTATAACATGATTATCATGAGGAGCTTTTTCTACGGCATACCCGACAGTCTGCGGGAGTCGGCGGAAATTGACGGAGCGAGTTTTTTCAGAATCCTGATAAGTATTTATCTGCCTTTGTCAAAGCCGGTATTCGCGACGCTGGCCCTGTTCTATGCGGTAGGAAGATGGAACGGCTATTCGGATGCCCTGATGTATGTCAACAAGGAAATTTTCTATCCGCTGCAGTTGTTCCTGTATAACATTCTGAACAACATCAACAGCGTGGAAGTGGCAACACAGGAAGGCTTTTCATCGCCGGGACTTACCGAATCGCTGAAAGCGGCGATTGTCATGTTTTCCACCGTGCCCATTCTGTGCATCTACCCGTGGCTGCAGAAATATTTCATTCACGGCGTAACGATGGGCGCAGTCAAAGAATAAACGGAATAACCGGACTGTGATTTTCGGGTTCCGAAACGTGGAGCATTGAGAAAAGCAGTTCGCTCATTCATAATTACTATTAAACAAAGGGAGGTAAAAAAAGTGAAGAAAAAATTGTTATCAGTTTTACTTGCCGGCTGTATGGTATTATCGCTTGCTGCCTGCGGTAACGACGGCGGTTCTGCGGCACCGGATGCAGGACAGACACAGACACAGCCTGAGGCACAGACCCCGGCGGCCGACACAACCCAAAATTCCACCGAGGGGGGGGCTTCTACGGATACTAGCGATGCGGCAGCGGACCCGACGAACGGTGAGGTTGTTGACGGAAAGTTCGTAGAAACAAGAAAGATTACGGTAGAAGTATATGACCGTGGCAACGACGGCGGTTCCGACCCGACCAACAACAAGTATACGCAGTACATCAAAGACCAGATGCTGGCGCTGCACAATGTTGAGGTAGAGTTTGTAGCAGTTCCCCGCTGGACAGAAGTTGAGCAGATTAATAACCTTCTTGCGGCTGGCGATGCGCCGGATATCTGTCTGACCTATGACTATCCGACCGTTCAGACTTATGCAAACATGGGCGGTGTGCTCGATTTAAGCTCCTATGTGGATGATTACAAGGATATGCTTCCGAATCTGTGGAACTGGCTTGGCGAAACAAACATTTACTGGGACAAAGACCCTGTCAACGGAACGCTCTGGGCAATCGAAGGTAAGCTGGCGGTAACAAACCGTATCAATACGTTTGTCCGGAAAGACTGGCTGGATAAGCTCGGTCTGGAAGAACCCACAACAAAACAGGAATTTGAAGATATGCTGATTGCGTTCAGAGACAATGCGGATACACTGCTTGGCGCGGACGCAGACAAGATGATTCCTTACTCCGTAAGTTTTGACGTAGGCTGGAGAGCTGCCCTGTTAATCGAATCTTTTATCGACCCGGATATTTCCGATTATGATTTCTATGTAAACGGCTTCGATGACAGAAAACTGACAGAGCCTGGTACAAAAGAAGCAATCCGTCTGCTGAACAAATGGTATAATGACGGACTTCTCTGGGATGATTTCGCTCTGTACGGAAGCGGTGACACCACAGAAGACGATATGATTAAAGCCGGCTATGTAGGCGCATTCATGCACAACTGGGATTATCCTTACAGAAACGGCGAGGATAGTATTCAGACGAACCTTGAAAGACTGGTAGGACCGGATGCGAAATTTGTCGTAGTTGACTGCTTCGAAGACAGCAAGGGCGGACATAACAAGTTTGTCAGCAGCACGGCAGGCGACCGTAAGATTTTCTTCCCGGCAACGAATGAAGAACCGCTTGCTTCCATGATGTATCTGGATTTCATCAGCACACCGGAGGTTATCGAGTATCTGCAGATTGGTGATGAAGGCGTTACCCACAACAAGCTGGATGACGGTGCGGTTGAAATTGTTGCGGCAACAGGCGACGATATTCAGAACTCCGGCTTCAATATTGACTATACGATTACCTGTAACGGTCTGCATCTGACGGACGAAGAACTGACATTAAAATCCATTGCACATTCTTACAGCGGCATTGACCCGGCGTTGGTAGAAGAAGCTCACAAGGTATGTAATACCGACGCAAGAAAAGCAAAGAACGTAAATGTCGGTGCGATTGCTTCCGAAGAAGGCCAGGGCCCGACTCTTTCCAGCAAGAGAGACGTTATCCTTGATACGGCAGTTTCTGCTCCTGTTGAGAACTTTGATAAAGTATGGGATGACGGTATGGCTGATTACTTAAGCTCAGGCGGTCAGGCAATCATTGATGAACGTACCGAGAAGTGGAAAGCTACGTTTGGCGATACCACGGCGCTTCCGGAATAAGCGGACGCAGTATTTGTTAAAACCCAAATTTTAATAAGCAATAAGAGCGTTTCCTTTCGGGGGGCGCTCTTTTGCATCATGAACAAAGATTCTTACGGGAGGAAGAAAAATTGAGCGGAACGGAAAATGGAAACGACATAAAATGCGCAAAACACAGACAGGCGGTGAATCCCTATCTGCCTTCCTGGGAGTATATTCCCGACGGAGAACCCTATGTGTTCGGAGACCGGGTTTATATTTACGGCTCCCATGATTTTTATAACGGCTATGTTTTCTGCATGGGAGATTATGTCTGCTGGTCGGCTCCGGTGGATGATTTGGGAAACTGGCGGTATGAGGGGGTCATTTATCCCCGGAATGCCGACCCGCTCAACAAAGAGGGAAAGATGTGCCTGTATGCGCCGGATGTTACGGTGGGGCCGGACGGCAGATATTATCTGTATTATGTGCTGGATAAAGTGAGCGTTGTTTCGGTGGCGGTCTGTGATACGCCCGCCGGAAAATATTCTTTTTACGGATATGTGCATTATCAGGACGGCACCAGGCTTGGAGAAAAGGAAGGGGACCAGCCTCAGTTCGACCCGGGCGTGCTGACCGAGAGCGGGAAAACTTATCTCTACACCGGGTTCTGCAGCCGGGGCGACAAATCCAGAAACGGAGCGATGCTGACTGTTCTGGGTTCCGATATGCTGACGGTGGAAAAGGCACCTGTTTTCGTGGTGCCGGGCTGTGAATACAGTGCGGGAACGGGATTTGAGGGACATGAGTTTTTTGAGGCCCCTTCCATCCGTAAGGTGGGGGAGAACTACTATTTTATCTATTCCTCCATCGCGATGCACGAGCTCTGCTATGCGGTCAGCAAAGAGCCGGACCGGGGATTTACCTATGGCGGTGTTATCGTCAGCAACTGCGATTTGCATATCGACACTTATAAGCCGGCGGAAAAACCGATGGCCTATGGGGCGAACAATCACGGAAGCATTGTGGAAATAGGTGGGGAATGGTATATTTTTTATCACAGGCATACGAACGGAACCTGGTACAGCAGACAGGCATGTGCGGAGAAAATCGAAATTCTGCCGGACGGACGCATTCTCCAGGCAGAAATTACTTCCTGTGGCTTAAACGGCGGCCCGCTCGTGGGAGAGGGCGAATACGGGGCGTATCTTGCCTGTCATCTTTTTACGGAGGAGGAATCCGTCTATGTGGGAGACGACCGTTTCCCCAAAATCATGCAGGATGGAAGGGACGGAGACGAGGAGCCCGGCTATATCGGCAATATGAAGGACGGCGCCACGGCCGGATTCAAATATTTTGACTGTAAAAATGTGATTGGAATTTCCATCAAAGTGCGCGGCTATATGAACGGATATTTTGAAGTGCGCACCGCATGGGACGGAGACGTGCTGGCGAAAATCCCGGTATGCAATGCCAATGTATGGGAAACTTTCGGCGCTCCGGTTGTCATTCCCGACGGGAAACAGGCAATTTACCTGACTTACCGCGGCAGGGACAAGGCGAGCCTGTTGTCCTTTACCCTGAAAACGCGGGAATACCGAAACGTATTTGCGGAAGCCGGATATGAGCCGGAGGAGATTCAGAAACGGCTGGAAGATATTTTTCAGACGATGTTTTATGGAAAAGAGGAAGAGCGCATTTATCATCCGGAGGGAGACGACATGGGATATCTGACAGATACCGGAAACAACGATGTCAGGACGGAAGGAATGTCCTATGGCATGATGATGTGCGTACAGCTGGACCGGAAAGAAGAATTTGACCGCATCTGGAAATGGGCAAAAACCTATATGTATCTGGAAAACGGGGCGAACAAAGGCTATTTCGCATGGTCCTGTCAGACGGACGGCACCAAAAATTCCTACGGCCCCGCGCCGGACGGGGAGGAATATTTTGCGATGGCGCTCTTTTTTGCCTCCCATCGGTGGGGAGACGGAGAAGGCATTTTCGATTACGCAAAGGAGGCCCGCGCCATTCTGCATACATGTCTCCACCAGGGGGAGGACGGAAACGGCGGACAGCCGATGTGGGAGCCTTCCAATAAGCTGATTAAGTTTATTCCAAACTGCGACTGGAGCGACCCGTCCTATCATTTACCGCATTTTTACGAGCTGTTTTCCTTGTGGGCGGATGAGGAGGATTCCGCTTTCTGGAAAGAGGCCGCGAAGGCCAGCCGGGAATACCTGAAAAAGGCATGCCACCCGGAGACGGGGCTGGCGGCGGAATATGCGGAATATGACGGGACACCGCACTGCAAAGATTACGACAGTTTCGGCGGACGGCATGACTGGTTTTACAGCGATGCCTACCGGGTGGCGGCAAACATCGGTCTGGACTACGCCTGGTTTGCGGCGGAGCCCTGGGAAAAGGAATGTGCGGCCAGGATTCAGCAGTTTTTTGCGCCACAGCTGGAAACGCGGGATTACAGAATCTATGAAACCGACGGCACGGTTTTGCCGGAAAAGGCGCTTCACCCGGTTGCGATTATCGCAACGAACGCACAGGCGTCCCTCGCATCGGAAGGCGAATATGCGTCCGCGTGCGTCAGACAGTTCTGGGAAACACCGTTGCGGGAAGGGGAACGAAGATATTATGATAATTGTCTGTATTTCTTCGCGTTCCTGGCTTTGAGCGGGAATTACAGGGTGTATTGACAGTTCCGGTTCCGAAAAAAATGTGACAGTGCAGTCTCCACCCGGACAGAGCATCATCTCTTTGGAGGCACGCTTGCGCTCCGCTAAGAATGTAGCGGTACTAAGTTCAAAAGACGCAAGGCGCCTTTTTCACTAAGTGCCGACATTCTTACAGGGCCTCCGCCAGAGAATGATGCTCTGTCCGGGTGGAGACTGCACTGTTACAAAAAATAACACCCAGACAGAGAGGGCTCTTGACAAATCCCTCTCTGTCTTTTAGTATATTATTAAAACAGTTTTAAAATATATTTTCATAAAAGGAAAAAAGAAAAATGGCTTTCACGAATCTGGTTAAAAAAATGAATGAAAAAAGCATTGTTGCCTGTATGAGGGACGGAAAGGCGCACACGAAACAGGAGCTGGCCAGGCTGACCGGGCTGAGTTTTCCGACGGCCGGAAAAATCGTGGAAGAACTGGCCGATGGCGGAATGCTTCTGCGCCTCGGCACGGCACAGGAGAGTCCCGGAGGACGGAAGGCGGAGGTTTATCGGTTAAACCCTGATTTTGCCCATATATTGCTGCTATTTATACAGGAAAATACGGTTTATTACCGGATTTGCGACGCGATGGGAGCGGTCAGGGAAGAAGGGCGGAAAACGCGGGAAGTGGAGCAGCAGAATATGGAGTGGCAGAAAGGGCCGCGGAGCACGGAGCGGAGACAGGAGACGGAACAGCGGAAAGAGGAAACGCAAAATGCGGAACTGCAGAGGAAGGAGCGGTCCTGGCCCGGCATGGACGAACTGATGCTGGAATGTGTAAAAAAGGCGGTGGAGACGGACAGGAAAATATTCGCGGTATCGGCCGGCATTCCGGGAAGCGTGCACGACGGCACGATTTGCTGTATCGACGGATATCCGGGGCTGGAAGGCCGGAATATCGCGGCGGAACTGGCGGCGGCTGTCGGAAAACCAGCGGCGGCCGGAAATAACATGAGTCTCGTCGCTCTGGGCATGGCGGAAATCCCGGGACAAAAGAGCGGGGAAACGCTTGTCTGTATTCATCTGGCAGATACCGGGCCGGGCATGGGAGCGGTGGTGAACGGAAGCGCTTTACAGGGGTTTAGCGGGTTTCAGGGAGAAGTCGGGTTCATGCCCTTGTATGGGGACGAAAACGTCCAGAAAATAGCGATGGATGGTTTTGACAAGGTATCGCCGGGGGAATGTCTTGGAAAAATGGCGGCCTGTATCTGTACCGTGCTGAACCCGGAACGGGTTATTTGTTATCTGGAACGGGAGCAGTCCGGCCTTGCGGAAGATATTGTGCATTCCTGTCAGAAGTATCTGCCAGCCTATGCAGTGCCCCGGTTTGTATTCGACAGAAATTACAGGGAAGACTATTTTCACGGGCTGGCGGTAACGGGGATGGAGCTGATTTATGGAAAGGAGTAGGTTGAAAAATCAAAGATTTTTCTACTGCGAATTTGTGCCTTTCAGGCCCAAATATCGCGGGCAGAGAGAAAGGAATGGTTATTAAGGTTGAAAACGCTTGATATGACGCGGGGCAAGCCGTCCGCGCTATTGCTCCGCTTTTCCGTGCCGCTGATTCTGGGGAATCTGTTCCAGCAGTTGTATACGTTTGTGGACACGCTCATCATCGGGCGGAAACTCGGCGTTTCGGCGCTCGCCGCACTGGGAGCGGCGGAATGGCTTTGTTTTCTGATGTTTGGTTTTGTTCAGGGGCTGACCCAGGGATTTTCCATCGGGATATCCCGGAGCTTCGGAGAAGGGCAGAAGGATTTGGCACAGCAGGGCGTCTTTCAGGCGGTCTGTGCCTCTGCGGGGGCGGCGCTTCTCGTCACAGCGGCCGGACAGGGAATGCTCATGCCCTTGTTAAAATGGCTCAGGACGCCGGAAGAACTGCTGGAAGTGACTTACGCTTATCTGCAGATTCTGTACGGCGGAATTCCGGTTTCTTTTGCCTATAATATGACAGCGGCTATTCTGCGGGCTTTCGGAAACAGCAAAGCGCCCCTGTATGCGATGGTTATAGCGTCTTTTGTCAATATCTTTCTGGATATGCTGTTTGTGATGGGATGCGGATTCGGCATCCGGGGCGCCGCCTGGGGAACGCTGCTTTCCCAGTTATGTGCGTTTTTTGGCTGTATGGCCGCGCTTCGGAAAATAGAACAGGCGAGGGTGAAGCCGGAAAACCGGAAGTTAAGAGGGCGGATGATTCTGGAACAGGTAAAGCTGGGCGTGCCGATGGGATTTCAGAATATCATTACGGCGGCGGGCGGACTGGCGGTACAGTCCGTCGTGAACGGTTTCGGCCTTCTGTTTCTCGCCGGATATACGGCGGCCAATAAATTGTACGGATTGTTGGAAATTGCCGCATCCTCGTATGGGTATGCCATTTCCACCTATACGGCGCAGAACGCGGGGGCCGGGAAGAAAGAGCGAATCCGTTCGGGCATCCGGGCCGCACTCGTTATCGGGACGGTGAGTGCCTTGCTGATGTCTTTTGTGATGACAGTCTTTGGGAAGCCCATACTGGGGCTCTTTATCGCGGACAGCCGGATAGAGGCCGGGGCGGCTATTGAAATCGGATATCAGTTTCTCTGTATACTTGCGGCCTTTTTTCCACTATTATATACGGTGTATATTCTGCGTTCCGGCATTCAGGGAATGGGCAATTCCGTGATGCCGATGCTGTCCAGCCTGATACAGGTTCTGATGCGCGTTGTATGCGCGCTGTGGCTGACAGGCATCATCGGAAACGGGGGTGTATTCTGGGGAGAAGTTATGGCGTGGCTCGGTGCGGACATTTTTCTTGCGGCGGCCTTGTGCGGCATGATGAAAAGCATATCAAAAGTTGAATAAATACCGCGATTGAACTTTAACGAATGCAAAATAGAAGCGGGTGGATTTGAAAAAATGGAAAGACAGGTACGGCGAAATGTTCGCGGAATGGAGGATATTATGGAATGGATTACGGTTTTACGGCGGGCAATTGCCTATATGGAAGCACACCTTCTGGAAGAAATAAATGCCGCCGATGTGGCGGAGGAACTGCATATTTCCTCCTTTTATCTGCAAAAGGGATTCAAAATTATGACAGGCTATTCCGTCGGGGAATATATCCGGTGCCGCAGACTTTATCTGGCCGCGCTGGATATTCTGTCCGGGAAAGAAAAGGTCATCGAAACGGCTTATAAGTACCGCTATGATACGCCGGAGAGCTTCACGAAAGCCTTTACCCGTTTTCACGGCATTTCGCCCGTTCAGGCGAGAAAGGACGCTTCCGCCATACACACTTTTCTGCCCTTAAAAATCAGCGTCGAGATTCGGGGCGGAGAGGAAATGGACTATATGCTGGAAAAAGTGTGCGATTTCCGGGTTATCGGTCTGGAGCGGACTTTTTCCTTTGAAAATACTTATGAAGAACTTCCGAAATTCTGGGAAGCGTTTCGGAGAACTTACGGGGACGTTCTTTTTCAGGGGAAAAAACCGGAAAATGCGCTGGAACAGGCAGTTTGCGACTATCATATCGGCGAATACGGCGTCTGTATCGATGAAGGGCAAAAGGGAGCGGAAGAGGGGCTGCGCTATATGATTGCCGGCGCGTATACCGGAGGAGCCGTGCCGGAGGGGATGAGCGTATTTGCCTTCCCGGATATGGAATGGGCCAGGTTCCGGTGCTGTGGGAGGATGCCCCATGCGTTACAGGATGTGAATACGAAAATATACAGGGAGTGGCTGCCTGGTAACCCTGATTACGAGCCGGCTATGGCGGCGGATGTGGAATGGTATGCGAAAGGCGATATGGATGCCGCGGATTACCGGAGCGAAATCTGGCTTCCGGTCAGAAGGAAGGAAAGCAGATAAGGCGTATGTATGCGGCCGGGGAAACTGACGGCGTGTTTGTGTCATTTTATGTCGGCGTGGCGGCAGTTTGCGTGCCGGCCTCTTGCCGTCCTGCGGTGAATATGTTATTTTCGGAACAGAAAGAGAGTGTGTAAGCGCCTGACTTGCGGAGAAGATTTGGATATCAGGGCGCTGGAGGCCTGAGAAAAACGGCAGATGGGGGTTCGTTTGAAAATAGAAATCAATGTGGATGAAAATATAGCGGATACGCATATCGTAATTTCCTGTAAAAAGCTGACGCCGGAGCTTAAACGGCTGCTTGCGATGCTGCATATTCTCGATAAACAGCTGGCTGTGAAAAAGGGAGAGGAAACCTATTTTCTTGACGTCTCCGAAGCGGTTTATATCGAGTCCGTGGACCGGAAATCCTTTATCTATACGAAAAAGGAAACGTATGAATCGGATTTAAAACTCTATGAGCTGGAACAGCAGCTGGAAGAGTGCGGTTTTTTCCGGGCGAGCAAGTCCTGTCTGGTGCAGCTGGGCTATATCAAATCTCTGCGCGCGGACATTAACCGGAGAATCCGCGTGACTTTGGAAAATGGCGAGCAGCTTGTCGTTTCCAGACAATATGCGGAGGCGCTGAAAAAGAAACTGGGCTTATGAACTTATCGCGCCGGAATGGGAAGGTTTGGCAAAGGAGGCCGGGATAGAATGGAAGAACGGAAAACAGTGTTTGATTATATTGGCCAGGTGTTTATGATATTCGGATTCACCGTGTTGATTCTGCTGGCATTCAGCCTGATATTTGGGGAGGGAGCGAAAGGCTACTCGACTATTTTTTCTTTTGGAAGCGAAGGCATCGGCACGGATACGCTGCTGCAGTTTCTGCTGGCGTCGGTCATTACTGTGACGCTGCGGATGCTTTTTTTTACGGATATCCTGTTTAAAAACATGCGCCTCGCCCCCCGCACGGTTGGCATGGTGTTTTCGGAGCTTTTTGCAATTATCGTGCTGGTAATGATATTTGGATGGTTTCCGATGAAGGAAGGGCTGCCCTGGTTCATGTTTTTTCTGTCCTTCGGCGTATGCTTTGCGGTCAGTATACTGGTGACCGTCTGCCGGGAACGGATGGAAAACAGGCGGATGGAGGAAGCGCTGGAAAAGGCGAAAAGGAAAATGTCCGGTTCGTCAGAAAAATAAAATATGGACAGGATAAAACTGCAAATGCGGAAGATGGAAGAGAACGAAGCAGAATTGCGAATGCGAAAGGTAGGAAAAATGGAGATGACGAAAAAAGAGGATGGCAGAACGGTTACGCAGACGGCGGCGGGACATATCATCGAACTGACGGACGTCGTGCAGCGGTTTGGTGAAAAAGATGTGCTGAAAGACATTACGCTCCGGGTGGAATCCGGGGAAATCTTCGGACTGCTCGGCCCTTCCGGAGCCGGGAAAACGACGATAATTAAAATCGTGACAGGTCAGCTTCGACCGACGGAGGGGAACGCGGTGACAAACGGGGTGCCGGCGGATAAAATGACGGGGAAGGCATACCGCCGAATCGGTATGATGATGGATGTTCCGGGACTGTACGAGAGGCTGAGCTGTTATGATAATCTGAAACTGTTTGCCAGACTCTATGCGGTGAAGGAAAAACGAATCCGGGAAGTGCTGGAAAAGGTCGGCCTTTTGGAGGCGGCGAGGCGTCCGGTGGAAAAACTGTCCAAAGGCATGAAGGGACGGCTTGCGCTGGCGCGGGCGGTCATGAACGAGCCGGATATTCTTTTTCTGGACGAACCGACGAGCGGACTCGACCCGGCAACGGCCAATCGGATTCACGAACTGATTCTGGAAGAACAGGCGAAGGGAACAACCGTATTTCTGACGACGCATAACATGGCGGAGGCGGAAAAGCTGTGCCGGCATATTGCGCTTCTGCATGAGGGAAATATCATAGAATACGGCGGGCCGGAAGAAATATGCCGCAGATACAATCATAAGAAGCAGATTTTAGTGCGGCTGTACGATGGCAGAACGATGGTATGTCCTTATGACAGAAAAGCCGGCGGCGATAAGGAAACGGCGGAAATGATTCGGCAATATCTGGAATCGGGCATGGTAGAGACAATTCATTCCACGGAGCCCAGTCTGGAAACGGTCTTTATGGAGCTGACCGGGAAAAAACTTTGTTGAGAGAAAGGCAAGGGTATTGATATGAAAAATACAGGAGCGGTTTTTTGGAAACAGGCAAAAGATACTTTAAAGAATAAAACAATTCTGATTCAGTTTATTATGTTTCCCATGCTGGCGGTGGTGATGGAATATTTTATGAAAATAGAGGGAATGCCGGAACATTTTTTCGTCAAAATGTTTTCCGCCATGTATGTCGGAATGGCGCCGCTTGTCAGTATGGCGGCGGTACTGGCGGAAGAAAAGGAAATGTGTACGCTGAAAATACTGATGATGTCCGACGTGAAGCCTTTCGAATATCTGCTCGGAACGGGGAGCTGTATCTGGGCCGCCTGTATGCTTGGGTCGTGCGTTTTCGGCCTGGCTGGAGAGTATCAGGGGAAACTGTTTTTGGCTTTTCTGCTGATTATGGCCGTGGGAACGGCGGCATCCATCCTAATCGGGGCGGCCATCGGCACATGGAGCAGAAATCAGATGATGGCTACATCTATCGGCGTTCCGGCCATGCTGTTTTTTTCATTTCTGCCCATGCTGTCTAATTTTAACGAAACCATAGGTCGGATTGCAAAAGTCACCTACTCGGAACAGGTCAGCCTTCTGATTAACGGTCTGGGGCAGCGTTCGGCCGGATTTGAGAATATTGCGGTCCTGTTTCTGAATATTGCCGCGGCATTTGGATGTTTTGCGCTGGCTTACAGGAGGTGCGGGCTGGGGTAGGGAATATGCTGAGGCTATGAAAGGAATAAGGGAAAATCCATGTATGGATTTTCCCTTTAACTTTTCCAATGTAAAATATGCCGGATTATTCCCGCGGGCAACGGGCCAAAGTTATGTTTGCATGAAATTGGCGACTGCCGTGGGGTATTTCACTGTGAGACAACTTATTCTTTGACTCGGTCAAGCTCTGTAAGGTTTATGCCAGAAGCAGTTAAAAAGACTTTCAATTCAACATACCTTACTTTCATGGATTTATAGGATTCGCTTTCTTTGTCGGATAATAACATATAACCCTGAAGTCTTGAAAATTCTTCAATAGATATTTTAAGCATTTCTTTTTCACTCATCCACAATCACCCGCTTTCTGTATGATTTTGTTATCCGTTGATAAATAAAGTATAACAGAATATATAAAAGGTGTAAAGTTTTCCTTACCGCTCTTCTTCTCCCGCAAGTTCCTTCAACGCTTCCTCACGCCGCTTTTTCCATATTCCATAGAACCATATGAGGAGCCAGAGCACAATCGGAAGCCCGATTGTAGCGACCAGACAGGCGGCAAACAGCCTGTCTGCACCCGGAAAATCGAGAAAGGCGCTGATGAGCGTAACAACATATAGAAGAACTAAAATGACAACACAAAGAAGTGCGGCAATTCGTTTTGGCGTACTTTTTTTATGGGTATTCATGGTTTGCTCCCATCTGTCTGCTTTAGCAGGCACTCAAATCAATAGTTGAAAATTTTAATTTTCAACCTTTGTTCCTATTTGTTTTTTTTCATTATAGGGCTGTAACGGACAGATTGCAAGAATGAAAATGCCGGAAACGCGTTTCAGGCGCACGGTTCCGGCATTTTTAACGTAATGATTGTGTGGAAGGTAAGAGTATCATCATGGTAGTACATCTGGATATCACCATGATATTTGTTCACGGTTTTTTTGATGCTTTTGATACCAAATCCATGTCTGCGCTGGTCCGATTTGCTGGAAATAAGGCCGTTAGGAGAATCTTTAAAAGGATTTTTTCTGCTGGAGTTAATAACGGTTATAACAATAAACGGAGTTTTGATTTTTCTCATGACAGTTATTTCAATATATGCTTCCGGAATGCCAATGGCAGCTTCCAGAGCATTGTCCAAAAGGTTGCCAAACAGGGAAGAAATATCGCTGTCGGCAATGAAGTCGATGATTCCATGCCGTATATCTACGTGGAATACAATCCGATTGTTATCGCATTGCCGCTTGTAGCGGCATAAAATCGTATTCAGCATTTCATGGCTGCATAGCCGGGCGCTTTCTTTTAAATCAGAGGAAAGCATAAGCTGCCGGATGTAAGATTCGATTTTATCATGTTCATGGGCTTTATTTAACAAATCGATGGACTGAAGGTGCTTTTTTATGTCATGAATGAGAATGTTCTGGTTTTCGCTCTGGGAAAACAGCATTTGATAGTATTCGGCAGAGTTTGCTTCTTTTTGAAGCAGCAGCTGCATTTCCGTAAACTCTGCATTCTTTTTTTGATTATACAGATTCATACCGAAAACAATCAGATTTACAGCCAGTAGGAAAACGGCATTCAGGGTCATGGCAGCGGTCATGCCGTCAGAAAGCGCGTACATGTCATTGACCGTCAGCAGGGTAAACATCATAAAACAGGAAGCCAGCGGAATAAAAATAAGCAGTAGTACAACGTGCTCGTGCTGTCCGCTGATTTTCGGTCTTTCCTTCAAAAAATGCATGATAATATAAACGATGGTAAAATATATCATTTTGCTGAAAATGACAAAAATAATCCTGCTATGAAAATGGGCCGTCTCTGTAAAGAAATGCGGTACAAAATGCTGGACAATGCTGTATACGGCCAATTCGCACAGTGCCATGACCGCCGTCAATATGGCAGCATGAAAAAAGGCTGACCGCCATTTTAACTGATACTGGGTAATCAGAAAAGAAAAATTAACAAACAGATACATAACAATATTCAGCCATGTGGAAGCGAACATGGAGACTGCAAACAGCAGAAAGTAAAAGGCGCACAACACGGAAAGTGTCGTCCGCGTTTTCCGTTTGGAAATAAAAAGAGTCGAAGCATACTGATGGATGATAATTGCTTCTACTAAAAAGCTGAAAAAGAAACAGATTATATTTTCCATAAAGATTTACCTCGTACTTTCCAGATAAAGGAGATAAGCGTCTTTAAAGGCAGTATATTTCCGCCTGGTCAGGTAGGCATGGAACTGACCTCTTGCCATATGGACAAGGGAGTGGTCAAAATCGGTAATATGCTCAAAGTTGACAATAAAGCTGCGGTGTGTCTGAAAAAAACGGTTTTTTGGCAGTAAATCCAAATAGTACTGCATGTTATGAACAACTTCAAAATCACACATGGTAGTGTGGACAATCACTTTCCTTCCCTGCGTTTCCATTGCAATGATTGAAGATGCCGGGAGCGTATGTATCCCCTGTCTGGTTTCAATGGGAATTTTGAAGGTTATGGAATTATACAGGTCAAGGGCATCTTTCATATTGCGGAAAAACCGGCGCTTGTCTACAGGCTTGGACAAATAGCGGAAAACATGGAACCGCATGGCATCATCCAAATATTCGGAATATGAGGTAATTACAAAAATAATGATTTGTTCATTGGATTTTTTTAATTCGGCTCCCACATAGATGCCGCTGATTCCCGGCATTTCGATATCAAGAAAAAGGATATCTTTCTCACCCCGGTCTGCCAGCAGGGATTCTCCGTCGGAAAAACAGGCGATTTCAGGGCATTTCACACAGATTTTCTCAAAGTAGTTTTCAATATATTTTTGCAGTTGTTCACACATCAGGATATCGTCATCGCAGATTAGTATTCGCATATTGCAAGTCTGCTCCTCTTTTTTATCGTTTCCCGGGGTGGGGCCTGTTTGGTTTATAGTATACAACATAGAGAGAATAAAATATAGAAAATCTGCATAAAAAGACATTTATCCGCCATTTTTGGTTTGTTATAGTCCAAAATGGGGCAAAAAATGTCGTTTCACGCAAAATGGGTTGAAATTGTATTTCAGGCGATGATAATAAGTATTGCGGTTTAGCGCAAAACATAATTTATCAGGAGGTAAAAGATGAAAATGAAAAGAAGAAAGTCTGAATGGGTCATTGTTTTTTTTGCAGTCCTGCTTTTATGCAGCGGATGTGGGAGGCAGGAGGATACGGAAGGTTCGGTAAACAAGGTGGAGAATCCTGTGATACAGGAATCCGTATCCACAGAGGCTGAAACACAGACAGCAGACATACTCATGGTTAAAGACGCGCCGGAAGCCAATGCTGCGGATGATACATGGTACAAGTCAGGCAGCGTCTATGTCGATGAAAACGGACACAGGCTGGAGGTATTTTTTGATGATGAGGGTGCTCTGCAATTTGCGGTTGACGGACTTTCCCTGTACAACGCTATGGCAAATGATTTTCAGACAGAAAATGACTGGAAGATTTATACCTGTGATGATGGAACAACCGTTATTTACTATCCGGGAGCTCCGGCGCATCTTGAGATTTCAGACGGCGAATATGCCGGGGTTTATGAGTCAGATGACGGAAAATAAAATCAGCCGGTTTATAGAATTTTGAGTAGACAGGAGAAAAGAGAAATATGAAAAAGAATAAAGTCGCGGTAGTTTTGTTGACCGTAGTGGTCATGAGCATGGGAATAACTGCGTGTCAAAAACAGGAAGAGACAAAAGAAAATAAAGAATCTGCGGAGGTGGTATCAGAAGAACCGGAGGAAATGGAAAAACCTTCTGAAAATAAACCGGAAACGGCACAACAGGAAACTGACCCGCTCCTAAAACCGCTTGCGGACAGCCCGGAAATTCAAGCCTGCATGGCGTGGTGGGATTTCCGTGACGGATATGACCCGGATGATACAATTCTCATGGAAGTAATGGAACAGGAAGAAAACGAACCGGACCAGGAAGATGAATATGAAGATTATGCCTGCTATACGGACGAGATGAAAAATAAGGTAGATGAAATCTGTGCAACATATGGGCTGGTCAAACTGAGCGGGATGCAGTATGATGTCAGTTACGACGAAATATGCAGTCAGGCCGGGACCGGGAAGTTTTGTCAGGATTCTGAGATTGTAAAGCATGATTTATTGAGAGGCTATCTGTACGATGACGGGTCATTTCTTTTTGAGGGTAACCTTATGCTTTCCGGTTCAAAGGTTACGAAAACAATTTATAACGTAGGCTATCAGTTTTCCCGTTCCGTAAAAGGCACCTTTAATGCCGCTTACCTGCATTTGGGAGATTTGGCAAAATATAATGTGCGGAAATATACAACGAAAAACGGGGAGGATGTATTTTTCCTATGTCATGAGGAATTAAATCCAATGATTATTGCGGAACGGGAAAAGTCCATTGTTGTTGTCAGCGGGCTTGGAGACCTG
Organism: uncultured Lachnospiraceae bacterium; assembly: GCA_910578715.1. GTDB lineage: Bacteria > Bacillota > Clostridia > Lachnospirales > Lachnospiraceae > UBA3282. Next base: position 43,906 of record CAJTRL010000023.1, read on the forward strand.
TCGGATGTCTCCGACGTGAATGACGAAGCACTGGAATTGTTTGCGGATGCTTTTGACTTTGCGGCAATACCATAAAAACGTTCGAGATGGATTTTAATAAAAAATAAACACTGAAATGCCGGGGTTGCATAATCCCCCTTGGCCGTTATAATGAAAGCAGGTATGTAACTGACCGAATTGCAAGGGTTGAGAAAGGAACATGGTTATCGACATGAAAAAAACAGTATTGGAGCATAACTGGCAGATGCGGATTGCCGGGGAAAATGTATTTGGCATTTCAGAGGACTGGATGGACGTGGAAATTCCCGGTTCCGTTTATGGAAATCTGCTGAAGAAAGGGCTGATGCCCGACCCGTATTACCGGATGAATGAGCTGGAAGCGCTGAAGCTGATGGATAACGATTTTTGTTTTCGGACGTCTTTTGCACTGACCGGGGAACAGCTTACGGCGGACTGCCTTCTGCTTCGTTTCGACGGCATCGATACGTTGTCAGATATTTATTTAAACGACATATATATCGGGCATACCGACAATATGCACCGCGTCTGGGAGTTCGATATCCTGGAAGAAGCGAGGGCGGGGGAGAACTGCCTGCGGGTGAATTTGTATTCGCCGACGAATTATATTGCCGCGGAGAACGAGAAGGTCTACACAGGTGGCGCGTCCGAATGTATGAAAGGGTTTCCCCATCTGCGAAAGGCTCATTGCATGTTCGGATGGGACTGGGGGCCGAGATTGCCGGATGCCGGGATTTTCCGGGAAGTTTCCCTTCTGGAGGTCCGAAAAGCCCGCCTGGAACAGGTTTACATAACACAAGAATGGAGCGAAACGGAGCAGGTAACGCTCGTTTTTGATGTGACGATAGAAACTTTCGCGAATCGGACGCAGCTGGATTCGGAGACTCTTGTCCTGAAAACGGCGTTGTATGACCCGGAAGGCCATCTGCTTATGGCAAAATCATCCAAAGCGCCTGAAAGAGAAGCCTCCTGGGACCGGATTACCGTGTCAAATCCGCAGAAATGGTGGCCGAACGGTTACGGTGCACAGCCTTTGTACCGGGCGGAAGTCGTTCTGGAAGATGAAAACGGACAGGTTCTTGACCGGTTTAACAGAAGAATCGGACTACGGACGATGACGGTGAACACGGATTCCGACGAATGGGGGGAATGTTTTGCCCATGAAGTGAACGGCGTCAAAATTTTTGCGATGGGGGCGGACTATATTCCCGAGGATAATTTCCTTTGCAGAGTGACAAAGGAGCGGACGCGGAAGCTGCTTACGGATGCGGCGGCGGCCCACCATAACTGCATCAGGGTCTGGGGCGGAGGTTATTACCCGGATGACTGGTTTTATGATGCCTGTGATGAACTGGGACTCATCGTATGGCAGGACTTTATGTTTGCCTGTGCTTCTTATGAGCTGGACGAAGCCTTCGAGAGAAACATCCGTGCGGAAATACGCGATAATATCAGGAGAATCAGGCACCATGCCTGTCTCGGTTTATGGTGCGGTAACAATGAGATGGAGACGCAGACGCTGGACGGCGCATGGCATCCTTCCGAAAAACAGAAATGCGATTATATTAAACTCTTTGAATATATTATTCCCAAGATTGTGAAGGAAGAAGACCCGGCGGCCTTTTACTGGCCATCTTCACCGTCTTCCGGGGGCAATTACGACAATCCCTGGGAGGAAGGACGGGGCGATGCCCACTACTGGGATGTATGGCATGGCAGCAAACCGTTCACGGAATACCGGAAATTCTATTTCCGCTATCTGTCGGAATTTGGTTTCCAGTCTTTTCCCTGTCTGAAAACGGTGGAGAGTTTTACGGAGCCGGAGGACCGGAATATTTTTTCCAGAGTGATGGAGATGCACCAGCGGAACAAGGCGGCAAACGGAAAGATTCTGGATTATCTTTCCGCAACATATCTTTATCCGTCGGGGGTTGACGAGCTGATTTATACGTCACAGCTTTTACAGGCGGATGCAATCCGCTACGGAATCGAGCATTTCAGAAGACACAGAGGGCGCTGCATGGGTACTGTCGTGTGGCAATTAAATGACATATGGCCCGTGGCGTCCTGGGCAAGTATTGACTACTATGGTCGATGGAAAGCGTTGCACTATGCGGAAAAAAGAGCCTTTGCGCCGCTTATGATTTCCTGTGAGGAGACGGGAGAGCTGAGCGAGCGGCCCTATTGTATCGCACAGCCCGAACCGATTGAAAAATCCGCGAGATTCCATGTGGCCAATGAAACGATGGAGCGGGTGGCCGGGACTGTGACGTGGGAGCTGCGCGCGCCCGACAGCCGGATTTTGGAATCCGGGACACAGGATATAACGGTGGAGCCGTTAGACGGCCTGTGGATGGAAAAAGTGGATTTTACGGAGTATGACGAGCTGCAGATTTATCTGCACTGCGCCTTTTCGGTCAGAGGAGAAATCGTTTCCGAGAATTTCTGTCTGTTTACGACGCCAAAGCATTTTGCATTCCGTGCGCCGGAGCTTTCCTGGCGCAGAGAAGGAAATACGCTGCTCATATCGGCGGCGGCTTATGCGAAAGGTGTGGAGATTCAGGCGGTGGAAGGCGACGTCAGGCTTTCGGATAACTATTTTGATATGAATGCCGGGGAAAAGCGCGTGGAAATTCTGGAAGGCGATGCGGCGCATTTTACGCTTCGTTCGGCATATCAAATCGGGAGAAATTAGAATCATTGTGAAAGGCCGGAGACAATGTGCTCCGGTTTTTTATTTATCCCAATTTAGGGCTCGTCTGCAGTTCAAAAATTTTTCCTTTCTGAAACTTTTCCTTTCTTCCATTCGTATTATCAGTAGAGAGATGCAGATATCCACATAGAGATACAGATATCCGCGGAGATATAGGTATCGGCAGAGATACGGGCGGAAGGGCGGGATAATTATCAGAAACAGTATGGATTTTAATTATATGACAGAAAACGGCTATGAAGCGGTGAAAGCGGAGCAAAGCCGGGCAAAGACAACGCAGAACCCGGCAAAAGCACCGGATGCGTCTGCCCACGGCAAGTTGGCGGCTTCCGGTACGGCCGGTTTTCGGGATAAGTTTCTGGAAAAGAGCGGCGAAATGGAAAGCGTGCCGGGAGCCGGGAACCCTGTGGGACAGAGAACGCTGCCGGAAACCGAAAGTCCGGTGGGACAGAGAACGCTGCCGGAAACTGGAAGTCCTGTGGGACAGGAATGGATGCCGGGAGCCGGGAACCCTGTGGGACAGAGAACGATAACGGAAGCCGACAGAGCGGCCATGTCCCTGGCGGAATATAAGCTGTACTTGTGTGAAAAAATTTCGGCGCTACCCGTGAATCCGTGGAATATGCAGGACCATGTGGCGGTATTTATTTCCGACGAAGGGCTGGAAGCGATGAAGAACGATGCGGAATATGAGGCGTGGGTGTTAGACTGCCTGAGAAGGAACTTTCAGGCATGCAGCCACTGGGGGCACGGGTGCGGCGGAAAGTTTGTCATCTTCCGTTTTGGGGCCACGAGGGAGGAATGCCGGATAGAGAGCTGGCGTCCGCCCTGCAGGTGCGAGGAAGAACGGGAAAGACTGTTCCGTAAGAAGGCACAGGATGCGCTCTGGGAGCGCAGAAGAAAGAAACGAAAAGCGCTGTTGGCGCTGTATGACGAGCTGGCCGAGAAAAAGGCGCTTTCAAGGCGGATGGCCGTTTCGGAATATTATGCGGAGCTGGCGGCTCTGCCGCCGGAAGTTGAGGAACCGTCCCCCTGGGACTGTGACGCGCGGGCCATGCAGATTTATTCGTCCTTCAAAGCCAACATTCTGCTTCGCATGTTCAGCATCAGGAACCAGTGAAATATCAGAAGGTGAGGAATCGAAATGTGAAGTATCGGTGAGTAAAGTATGGAAGCCGGTAAAGTATGGGAAGCGGGGGAGTTGTATTGAACATCTGTTATTTGGGAGCGGCGGGCATTCCGGGCGCATCTTCTGTTTATGCGAAGCCGGATGCCTTACAGTATTCCTTACGGCACACAGAGGAAAAGAAAGAAGAGAAAGAAGAAAGTTTCGGAGACGGGGAGAACAGGGAGCCCGGTCGTGGTACGGTTCTTGTTGCGGATGAACTAAAACGGTGGATAGACGCTGAAATCCAAAGGAACAAGGCATGGAGAAATGCGCGGGAGAAGAACACGGAAAAATAATATAGGGAAATAGTACAGGAAAATTAGTACAGGAAAATAAATGACAGAATTGTAATCGGGAAAGGATATTATCACAATGGGAATCGGAGGAATTACGTCAAATCAGTATACGGCGGATATGTGGGCAAAAAAGACATTTCCGAAAAAGGCGGCGGACCAGGGTAACGGACAGCAGTTTTCACAGAGCATGGGCGCCGTCTGCGGGGGCAGACCGGGCGGGTATAAAGTGTATATGAAAACGGATGATATGCTGTATTCGGGCGGAAACGGCTCCGGGCTTTCTTTTTATATCAAATACGCGGATAGCTCCACGGAGGAAGACCCGACGGTAATCGCCAAAGGCGTCGATGAGCACGGGAAAGAGTTCGAGCAGAAAATCCATATTAACAGCATCAATCCGCGTTGTGCTACCGTTGTGGAAATGCACGCGCTGGAAGCATATCTGGGCGTCGATAAGGACGGCGGCCTGTCCTCACTTCCGAAAGACCCTTCCCTGGGCAATATGGGGCTGAACGACAGAGCCAATTTCATCGATATGTTTCGGAAATCCATACGGGATATGAATACACTGGGCCAGAAGAAGCTGGCCGCTTATTATCAGTACAGCATGCAGATGTACTGGGATTTTATGACGGAAAAAGAAAAGAACGGTCCGGTATCGACGGACTTCAATGCGCCTTTTGGATATTGGCGGAAAAATCTGTGCCGGGTACCGGAGAAAAAAGACGTGGAACGGGAAGAGAAGGCTCTGGAACAAAAAAAGAAGGACACGGAACGCGAATCGGAGACCGACACGGAAATCATTACCCAGGCCGACGGTTCCAAAACGCTGATGATTACGACGCATATCGGAGAAACCGAAACGCTTATGAGCGTGAAACTTTCCGAGCCTTCGGCTTTTGCGGACGACTATGTGAAGGCGGTTAAAAAGGAAGCGGTCATGCCGGGGGAAGAGACGGTGTCGGAAGTGAAGAGTATAGAAATAGAAAATACAGAGACAAAGTAAGAAGAGGCGTTGCATTCTCCTTTACCGCAATTCTTTTTTCGTGTATAATAGTTCTATCAAAAAGTAAAGGAGAGATGCAGCATGGCAAACAGATTTGTGTTAAATGAAACTTCCTACCACGGAGCGGGCGCAATTCAGGAAATCGCGACGGAGGCAAAAGGCAGAGGATTCTCGAAAGCGTTCGTGTGTTCCGACCCGGATTTGGTGAAATTCGGCGTGACGGGAAAAGTTCTGGAGGTTCTGGATAAAGCGGGACTTGCTTACGAAATGTATTCCAATATCAAGCCCAACCCGACCATTGAGAACGTTCAGACGGGGGTAGAGGCATATAAGAAATCCGGCGCGGATTATCTTGTCGCAATCGGCGGAGGTTCTTCCATGGATACCGCGAAGGCAATCGGTATCATTATCAATAACCCGGATTTTGCCGATGTGGTGAGCCTGGAAGGCGTTGCGCCGACGAAAAACAAATCCGTACCGATTTTTGCCGTGCCGACAACTGCGGGAACAGCGGCGGAAGTAACGATTAATTATGTGATTACCGATGCGGCGAAAAGCCGTAAAATGGTCTGTGTTGACCCGAAAGACATTCCGGTCGTTGCTTTTGTTGACCCTGATATGATGTCCTCCATGCCCAAAGGCCTGACGGCGGCGACAGGAATGGATGCCCTGACCCATGCGATTGAAGGCTATATTACGGTAGGGGCGTGGGAATTGTCCGATATGTTCCATTTGAAAGCAATCGAAATTATCTCCCGTTCTCTGCGGGGCGCGGTGGACAATACGCCGGAAGGAAGAACGGATATGGCGCTCGGCCAGTATGTAGCGGGCATGGGATTTTCCAACGTAGGGCTTGGCATCGTTCATTCTATGGCGCATCCGCTCGGCGCGTTATATGATACGCCGCATGGCATTGCCAATGCGATTATCCTTCCTACCGTTATGGAGTATAATGCGGAAGCAACCGGAGAGAAATATCGTGAAATTGCCCGTGCAATGGGCGTAGAAGGCGTAGATGGCATGTCTCAGGAAGAATACAGAAAGGCAGCAATCGATGCGGTAAAGAAATTATCACAGGATGTCGGGATTCCGGCCGACTTAAAGGAAATCGTGAAGAAGGAAGACATTCCTTTCCTTGCACAGTCCGCATACGACGATGCGTGCAGACCGGGCAATCCGAAGGAGACAAGCGTGGAAGATATTACGAAGCTGTATGAATCGCTGATTTAGCAGAAAAACGAGGCTGTTTCAAGTTTTGTGTAAACTCAAAAACTGATATAAGATTTGTTGATAG